>CAWEZA010000011.1:0-48859 GCA_963813125.1 uncultured delta proteobacterium
GCAGTGTCCGGTTAGGAACTTGCATGGGCATAGTGTGAAAAAAAGTTACAAAATCGGGGTATTTGAACGATTTTTTTCTTGACAATCCAATGAGAGCGTGCGGCGGCGCCTCTTCGTAAAATCCTATAATTTAAGGGAGTTACGGAGATGCCGCATTCCTTCTGTCTCAGTCAAGAGCCACCATCGTTCGAAGACCTCTATAAACCAATCGATAAGCTTGCTCCCTCGATTCCGGATTTGAGATCGAGGGGGTACAGGCCATTGCAGATGGAATTCTCTAATCAACTAAAAGCACTCGTTGCCTTCCATCTTGAGGAGCATAAATCAGGACGCGACCTGCTTCAGTTCCTCGAAGAGGATGATTTTGCTCGACAGACTATCGCCCCTCCCCAGGGGATAAAGAGAAGCTCCTTCTTTGAGGCAATCAATACCCGAGGGCTTGAGCAAATGTTCAGGGTTTTCAGGCATCTCCAAGCCGAAGCCACCACAGTCATACCCAAAGCTCATGCGGATTGGGGTGAATTGATCGCCATCGACGGCTCCTATATTGAAACGGTTCTCTCGATGCATTGGGCCGACTACTCCGATCAGAAAACAAAAGCCAAGGTCCACGTTGCCTTCGACTTGAACAGATCAATTCCCAGTGAAATCATCCTAACGAACGGAAAAGTCGATGAGCGTCCCTTCGTTACCAAGTTGTTGTCGCCCGGTCAGACCGGTGTCATGGACCGCGGGTACCAGAGCTACAAAGACTTCGATCTTTGGCAGTCCGAAGGGAAGCACTTTGTCTGCCGAATACGCCACGATCATAAGAAAACCGCAATTTCGTCCAATTCCATCGCCGAGGGGAGCATTGTTTTCTACGACGCCGTGGTTTTGCTCGGAACCAAAGGCATCAACCAGACCAAAAAGCAGGTGCGACTCATCTGCTATCGGGTGGACCACAAAAACTACTGGATCGAACCGACCGCTTTGACCTAAGCGCCGAGCAAATCGCTGCGATATACAAGGAGCGCTGGCTGATCGAGAAGTTCTTCGGGTGGTGGAAGCGCCACCTAAAGGTTTATCACATTATTGCAAGGAGCCGATATGGCCTCACCATGCAAATACTTGCCGGGCTGATTACTTATCTTCTCCTTGCAATTTACTGCCAAAACCATTTCGGGGAAAAGGTCAGCATCAAAAGAGTCAGACAACTCAGGACCCAAATTCGCAACGAACTCCAGGGCATCAAGATAGCCACCGAGGGCTCCCAAAATTTCAAAGAACGGGGGGTAGTCCAAGGCCTAGCAAAAACCTAACCGGACACTGCTGATGCAGCATCCGTTTAAGCCAACAAAGCAACAGCTCCTGAAGGCCAGGGGGAAAACCGTCCCCGACATTATTGCCCCCGGGCTTAAGGTGCTGTTTTGCGGGATAAATCCGGGGCTCTATTCGGCTGCTGTGGAACACCATTTCGCCAGGCGGGGGAACCGCTTCTGGCCCGCGCTCTACCAGGCCGGTTTCACGCCGAGGCTGTTTTCGCCCTTCGAGGAAGAGGAAATTCTGCATTACGGCTACGGAATCGTGAACCTGGTGGCACAGGCTACAGCCCGGGCAGACGAACTGAGCACGGAGCAACTGGTGGAAGGCGGGCGCGCGCTTGTGGGAAAAGTTCACGTTTTCAGGCCCCGGTTTTGCGCGCTTCTCGGCCTTGGCGCTTACCGGAGGGCTTTTTCGCACCCCGAGGCATTGCCCGGCCCCGGTCCGGAGACGATAGGGGGCGTTACGCACGCCTGGGTTTTGCCAAGCCCTAGCGGAATCAACGCGAACTACCAGATGAACGACCTCGTGCGGTTGCTGCAAGAACTCAGGCAAGCCGTGGAAAAATCGGACACGTGACGATCAGGCTTGTTGCGGCCGGCATGTGGTTCGGGCAGTCCAGCTCATAACATATGCCGGTATAGCAAAAACGCGATATGCGAATTCGCTGGTTTTCCACAGGAGTTACAGTCGATAAATCACGTAAATTGCTATTGGTAGTCTCATTACTCTTCTCAGGCAGTGGCCTGACAGCTCCGCTCCTTAATACGGCAGGTCTCTTCCGGGACTCATAGCCGGAATCCACAGCCACCCCAGTGATCCTGACCCCGTGGGGACCCCGTGGGGGTACGGGGGGAGGCGTTCGCCTGCGGCGCAGCCGCCGCAAAGCCATGGCAGAGTGTTTGCAGTACTTCCTCGCTATCTGCGCACCCTGCATTCACAGGCCTTGCTGAACCGATGGATATACGACCCTGGAGCACCGCAAACAAACAGGTCAAAAGAAATCATGAAAGGATACTGCCATGAAGCAAGCCGGATATTTCACAAGAGCGCTGTCCTGCCTTGTTTTGACGAGTTGCCTGTTTTTGTGTGGCCGCGCCTCCGCCGCGCAGGGCGGAGCCGATGCTCACCTGGCCGGGGTAAGGTCTCCTCGAGCCAACTATATTATAGCTCCCGGCGACGTACTGGAGATCGCCGTCTACGGGCAGGAGGGGCTGGACAGACAGAAATTGGTGGTTCGCCCTGATGGCAAAGTATCTTTCCCCCTGGTCGGTGATATCCCGGCGGGCGGACTCACGACCGCCCAGGTGAGCACCGAGGTGCGGAAAAGAGCAAGGAAGTTCATCCCCATGGCCGTAGCGACCGTTAGCGTGCGTGAGCTTGGAAGCATGCAATACTATGTCGTTGGCAAAGTGGCCAAGCCCGGCATGTTCAATGTATCCAACAATATATCGGTCCTCCAGGCCCTGGCGTTGGCAGGGGGCGTCACCACTTGCGCCGATGAAAGACACATAGAAATCGTCCGGACCGAAGGCGACCGGACCACAAAAATGGAGTTCAATTATCACCAGGTGAAAAAGGGGGAGGCCTTACGGCAAAACATCCTGCTTCAAAGAGGAGATACCATACTCGTGCCTTGAGCCGCCCGCCGCCGTGGCCGAGAGAACCATTCAACCGATACGCTGAAACACAAAAAACAATCCCCGAACGCACGGATTTCCATCAGCTATAGAGCGCCACTTTATCCAACAGAAGATAGACCGGGCGGGGTGGGGGGGGACCATCCTGCATAACTTTCAAAAAGTCGATCCCCATATTTCATTCTGTTAACCGCTCGCAGCCAAGAAGCGCATATCCAAGAATAAATCGTGAAGGCTATAATCGGCGCCGACAGCGCTCCGGATCGCCGGCTGAAAGCCGGCGATCCGGAACCCGTGGGGGTGCGGGGGGCACAGCTCCCCCGCGCTTCTGTCCTTTCCCGCCCCGCGCTTCTGTCCTTCGCACTATCTGCGCCACCCGCGGGATCCTATCGAGTCTGCAAACCTTACGAACTTCTCCACCACAGGGCCCGGCACGGCGTGCATCAACCAGCCGATAAAAGTGTAAGGCTTGGGGAAGATGAACTCGGCTTTTCCTTTCGACAGATTGCGTTTGATGATATCCGCGGCTTGATCGGAGTCCAGGCGCCAAGGCATGCCGTAGAGATTGGAATCGGTCATCGGGGTCTTTACGAAAGCTGGAATGATAACCGAAACCACTATGCCGTCCTCCTTCACTCGGGCACTTAGTCCCTGCCCCAGAGTGCGAACCGCCGCCTTGCTGGCGCAATATGAAGGCGAATGCGGCATGCCTCTTAAACCGGCGAGCGAACTCATCAAAGCGACCTGCCCTCGTCGCCTTGATCGCATTAGCGACAGTGCGGGCAAAATGGTATTAAGTACCCCATGAACGTTTACATCGAAAACCTCATGAAACTGTTCGTCTGTTTCTTCTTTCTTCATGTTGCCATGCGAGATGCCTGCGTTGGCAATAACCAGGTCCAGTTCACGGTGATCGTCAGAGTCCGATATCCATTGTTCCATGCCCGCCCGTGCCCGCACATCGATTACGCGCGTATAAACCCTGGCGCCGGCCTCGGTGCACAGGTCACCCACCAGGCTCAAACCATCCGGCACCAGGTCCCCCAGAAATAGACTGATTCCCGGACGGGCATACGCCCGAGCCAGAGCGGCGCCGATTCCGCGGCCTGCGCCGGTAATCAGGATCGCCCCGGGATTAGTCATTGTTTTCTCCTTCAAGGTCTTCCCGAATGCACCCTGCTTCAACCTGTTCCCAGTTCTTTCATTATGATCCGGTCGCGCAGAGTCGCCGGGAGGAGATTTAGCACCAGTGAGAACCGAATGCTCGGCTTGACGAAATACCGGGCCTTTGGTCTTTCGGACATGAGCGCATGATTAACCGCCCTCACCACGTGATCGACATGCATGCCTCTCACCCGTGACACATAGGCTCTCAAAGCATTAAGGGCGGCGCCATACAATTCGGCCTGCAAGACTTGCTGTTCAGGGGGGGCTTGAGACACTGTCGCTTCCGCGGCGGATTTGGATTTTTCCCAGATGGGGGTGGCTACATTTCCGGGATCGACTATGCAGACGGGTATATTCCACGGGCGCAGTTCAACCCTGAGGCTCTCGCTCAGAGCTTCGAGCGCGTGCTTCGAAGCGGCATAGGGCCCAAGAAATGGCGTCGCCAGATGTCCCGATATGGAACCCATGTTTATGATGCGTCCGCTCCCGGCACGAATAAGCGGCAGCATCGCCTGTGTAACACCCAACTGTCCCAAAACGTTGACCTCGAATTGCCGGCGAACCCTGTCGACCGGCAGGAACTGAAGAGGCCCCGCCACAACAATCCCGGCATTGTTCACCAAACCATACAGGCCCGCGCTTCCGGTTTCAATGCGGATGGCTTCGGCAGCCCGGTGGATCATACCGGAATCGGTAACATCGAGGATGAGAGGTTTAAGCCTGGAGCTTGCCCGGGAACGCAGTGCGGCCGCATCCGCTTCGCGCCTGACCCCGGCAAAAACATGAAATTCAAGCGAATCGAGGGCAAGCGCAATTGCTTCGCCAATACCGGATGAGGCGCCCGTAACGAGCACATATTTGCTGGAATGTGGCAATACCGGCCAAGGCCTGGCGGCACCGATCATGTTCACCATTGAATAAACCAATCCGGATGAGTCCACCATTTTCCCCTCCGGGGACGACTCCGAGAAAACCATTTGGAAACAGTCTATAAATACAGAAGAATAGATGCAAAAACAAGCTGCATGCCAGGATCGAAAACATGAACATTATACGGATTCGAAAATACGGGGCTTCGGGTTCCGGGATTCATGAGCGCTTTAAGCTCCGGCTCTACCATCTTCGCACCCGGAGGCGCCCGCCCGCCGGATGGACCTCATTTTTTGGTTGAGATATCTCAGTAATTTAAAGATAATTGAGCCGGAAAGAATCTCTTTCCAAACCCCCGGGGGGGGCCGTTTTTTTGGGGCTCCCCCTAACTTTTCCCGCCAGACCCCAAGGCCTGATTTTTTTGGCGTGAAGCCCACTTTTCTTTTATTTCCAGAACCTTTTTGTGGAACTCCGGGCCCTCCTTGCAGCGCAGCGCTTTTTCCAGGTATTCGAGGGCCTCTTTGTCTTTGCCCTCCGCATGCAGGATGATAGCGGCGTGCAGGCAGTGAAGGCCTACTTCGGCGTTATCGGCCAGGGCCCTTTGGATGTTGTACCATGCTCCGTCAAGGTCCCCCTTTTTGTAGTCAGCCCATGCCGCTGTGTCGAGAAAGAACGGATTGTCCGGTTCCATGGCCAGCGCCTTCGAGATGAGGTCTTGCGCTTTCACCGGGCCGTTATCGTCATTGGAGTGCTCAACGTAGAGATAGGCAAGATCGTTCATGAGTTCAGCCCCCCCCGCCGACTTGTCCACCAGCTCGCTCAAGGTTTTGATCGCCTCGCCGTAGCGGCCCGCATTCTCGTAGAGCATGGCCAGCTGAATAAGTACGGGATCGGCCGGATTTTTCTTGTAAGCCTTTTCGAACTCCGAGATGGCCCCATTTACATTGCCGTCGCGCAGCAGAAGAATTGCCAGTTCCTTATAAGGGGCAAGCCATCGCGGGGACAACTCGGAAGCTCTGGAAAAGGCAGCCTCGGCCCCCTTGAAATCCTGCGCCGCCTCCAGGGTAAACCCGATATAATACTGAACCTGGGCGGACTCAGGGTGTGACGCTCTTTGAGCCTCGAGAAGCGAGAGGGCCAACCGGGTCTCCTTTCCCGCAATATAGGCCTCGACAAGCGACGCCAAAGCGGCCTGCCGCCCACCCTTTTTGCCCAGCGCCTGCATGAACCATCCGATGGCTTCCCTGTATCTGGACTGAGCGATCATCAGCCGCCCAAGCTCCAGGTAGCCTGCCGGCGAATCCGGCTGCAGGCTGATAATGCGGCGCAGGCTCCCTTCGGCCTCCGGGTAGTTTTTCAGCGAAGCCTGGAAAGCTCCCTCGGTTTTGAGCAGTAAGATATCGTCAGGGTGGATTTTGAGCCCGGTATCGATAAGAGTCGAAACCAGGTCGTTTTTCTTTTCTTCCATGCAGTGGCGGACCAGTTCCAACCGCAGCGGGACGCTCCCCGGGTTCCTTTGCAAAGCGTTACTTAGCGTGATTTCGCCCAACGCTTCCTTTTTGCTCAAAAACTGGCTGCGGGCAAGCAACATCTGGACTTCCACGTCATCTGGGCGGGATGCCGCGGCCTGACTCAAGTGGATCTCGGCTTCCGCGGGCCGATTTCGGTAAAGCAGAATCTTGCCCAGCAGGAAGTGTGCATCCATGTTGGACTCGTCCTCAGCCAGCAGCTTTTGGCACAACATCGCGGCATCGGCCCATTTTGCCTTCACGGCCATCAGTGTCGCTTTGGCAAGAATCAATTTCTCCCTGCCCGTTTTCTCCCTGCCCGTTTTCCCTGCCCGTTTTTTTCAAATCGGTTTGAAGAGCTTTGTCCACAACAGCCATAGCCCCCGACAGGTCATTTTGCTCTTGATCGAGCTGGGCCAGTCTTATGGCCGTATCAACGTCCCCGGGGAGTAGAGCCGCCAGCTTTTCGGTGGCCGCCCGCTCTTTTGCCCCGTTTTTACGCCGCGCCCAATAATCGGCCTTGGCCATGAGGGTTGCCTTCCCGTCGGGCAGCCTCTCGAAAGCGGCCTGCGCCTGCTTGCTCAACCCCAGGGCTTCGAGCGCTTGAGCCTCGAGCACCGCGCGCCGGGGATCCGACGGGTTCGCCTTGACCATCTTGTGCAATTCGGCTGCCGCACCGGCGCCATCACCCATTTCCGACTCGGCCTTTGCCATGCACAGATACGGGTCGACCACACCCGGCGCCAGGGCGCGCCATCTTTTCGCCGCCTTTAGCGAGGACTGCCAATCCTTTAGCTCTGCGTACGCCCGCGCGAGCACCATTTGAACATCTTTATCCCTTTCGCCCCCCTCTATATGTCCAAGGGTAGTTGTGGCTTCACGGCAACGCTTGAGCGACAGGAGAGCCACTGCCTCGATAATTGTCGCTTCCCGCCTGAACTTTTCCTTGTGCTTTAGGATCGCTGTTTGTTCGAGCGCCGGCTTTGCCTGCCTTGCCAGGGTCAGCAGCCAGGCAAGCTGCAATCTGACTTCGTCCATGCCGGGATAGGCCGCAACGCTAACCGCATAAAGCGAGTAGGCTTGCCGGTACTCTTTTAACGACAGGTAAGCCTTCCCCAGGCCAAGAACGGCTTTTTGGCTTCGAGGATCGATCTGCAGCGCGTTCTTGTATTCGAGCGAGGCGCGCGTCGGGTCCCCCATTTTCAGCAGTTGGTCCCCGCGGGCAACAAAAGCGGCAACTTTTTCCTGTCTGCTGCTGCAGCCCACAACACAAAAAAGCGCGCTTGAAACAAGCAACGCGGCCAATACGGCACGTCTAGCTCTTTTCGCCACGGATCAGTCTCCAGAGTTTTCGAGGTTCCTGGGGCTGCATGGGGACGGACGCCCCCACGACTTTTTTCAATTCCTCCACCTGCGATGCCAACCGTTTGCACTTCATTTCGAAAAACGCGGCCTTGATCGAGTTTTGATTGCCGCGCTCCTTTTCTTCGGCCAGCAGTTGGCGCAAAACCGTGGCGGTCCTGTCCTGTTCGGCCGACTCAAGACCCCTCACACGAGTTTCAAGAGAAGTCAGCCGCGCGGTCAAATCGGCCGCCTGAGTGCTGTGGAGCCCGGACAAATCGGCGCGCAACCGGAAAACCGATGCTCCAAGGCAAGATCGTCCCGTTTCGAGGGAATACTCAACAGCTCATTATCCGAGACGACCCGTTCTATAATGTCGCCGGAAATCAACCGCGCATCGTCGGCAAATGCATAGCTGAGCGCCGCGTCGCAAATTGAGCTTATCAACCGGGGTATTCCCCCGGAAAAGGATGAAACCGCGCCCGCGGCCTCCGGGGTAAAGATTGGCTCCGTCCCCTCGCAGCCCCCGACCCGAAGCCTGTGCTCGATGTATGCCCCCACCTCGTCGCCGGAAAGAGGGCTTAAGTGGTAGTGAACCGATATTCTCTGGGTGAGCTGTGAAAGGGCCGGATCCATGAGGCGGGCCTTTAGCTGGGGCTGCCCCACAAGGACGATTTGCGCCAAAAACTCGCTTCCCGCCTCAAGGTTTGACAGCATGCGAAGTTCTTCGAATGAATCGAGAGGCAGATTTTGCGCCTCGTCTACAACAATCACGCATCTGCCGCCCTTCGAGTAGGTGTCCAGAAAATGGCCGAAAAGCGCGTCCACAAGATCGCTTTTCCGGTTGGATTCGACCCGCGCGTCGAATTCTTTGACCAGCGTTTCCAAAAGAGCCGCCGGGTCCAGATGAGTACTGAGCAGCATCGCCGTGTCGAGCGAGTCGGGCACCCTGTCGAATAAATATTTGAGCAGCGTCGTTTTCCCGGCGCCGACCTCTCCTGTCAGCGCGATGAAACCGACGTTGTGCGTTCAGTCCGTACTCGAGGTGAGTCAGGGCGAGATCGTGCCCCCGGCTTAAAAAGAGAAAATCCGGGTCCGGGGAAAGAACAAAGGGCCTCTTTTTAAGGCCGAAGAATTTCGTATACATGGGTTCCTTCAGGCCGGCCCGCTCATCGGTTCCGGTAAGCTTTAGAGCTCTCCGCGGCATAATAGCCGTAAGAGGGGAGCTGGTCGGGGCGAACATCGCTCAAGACAACGCACAGCACCTTCTGCCTGGGAACACGCTCCATCGCCGCCGAAACGTTGGCCTTGGAGGTGACTCCGGCCCTGGCCACAAGGATTATCGCGTCGCAATACTCGGAGATGATCACAGGATCCGGACATACGTTTATGCCCGGCGTGTCCACAATGATGTACCGGTCTTTGTAGCGCAGCTTCAGTTCCTTGAGCAAAGCCTCCACCCCGGGAGAGCCTAGAACTTCCGCCGCCCTGTGCAGGCTGCCGCCCGCGGGAAGAATAGTCAGCTTTTCGATGCCAGGGTTCAAAAGCAGCTTTTCTACCGGCACCTCATCTTCGATGCGGGACTTGATACCCGCGGTCCCGGGAGCCAGGCCGAACAACCGCTCGACCGACGGGCGCCGCAAATCGAGATCGACAAGCAGGGCCGTCTGGCGGGCGTCTTTGGCAATGCTGACCGCAAGGTTGGCCGCCACCGTGCTCTTGCCTTCCCCGGGGCCAAAGCCCGTCACCTGGATGGTATTCCAGCCCCTTTGCCGGGTATGCTTGAAGACCAGGGTGCGGAGAAACTTGAACTGATCTGCCGCGGGGTTTTCGTCTTGCACTGCGACGATTCTATTTTTGAGCAACTCCTTATGAGAAACCTCCATGGTCCGGGTGCCCGAATAGCTCACAACACCCTTTAACCGGCAGGGCTCAGGCGGCGGCGCCCCGCCCCCCGCGACCTGCTGGTTTAGTCTCAGCACTTTTGCCTTTTCGAGGGCTTTTTTGATCTGGCTCATTTCACATCCCTCCAACCAGGGCGAAAACGGCTCGCCCGCTGTCACACCAAGTTGCGTTAAAGATGATACCAATAAGGTGGCATGAGGCTTTCTCCAGCGTAGGGGCGGGGTTTATCCCCGCCCGACCTCCAACGCAATTTGGTATCATACCGGTATGTATCTGGCCAAAAGACGAATAACTCTGACGTACATTACAAAAAGGTCCATCACGCAGTAGTTCACAAAGAAAAGGGCGAGCAGCAAACCGCACGCACTCCCCGACGCAAGGAACATCCGCCTTTTCTTTATGCGCGACTTGTCGTCCTCTGTGACTATGCGTGGAATTACCGAAAAAGGCGAAATCCCGGTGAGCTCGACCAGGGTCTTGACATCGCGCACACAGTCGTCGGTGTATTCGCGCAAAGAGGTGGCTCCAATCGATAAGCCGGCGCCAAAAATCACGCCAATGACTACAATTGCCAGCCGGTTGGGCCTGACCGGCTTTTCCGGCAAAAATGGGGGGTCCATGAGTTCGAAGGTCTCCCCGAGCTGTTCTTCCTCCATGCCCTGGCCGACTCTGGCCGCCATCGATTTTTGCTGCAGCTGGGTATAGTGAAGTTTGGCGTCCTGGTAGTCCGTTTGGATTTCGTTGTATTCCTTGGTTACCTCGGGCATTTTGTGCAGACTGGCATAAACCGCGTCGACCTTTTTTTCGAGGCTCTGTTTTTGTGCCCGAATCGATTGCAGAGACGCCTCGATTCCATCGAGCCTAGTTTTGAGGGTGACGTAGTTCGGATTGGTGGCCTCGCTGATCCTCGTGTCACCGTACCCCGCCCCTCCGGGGGCAAAGGCCGAGATCTCTTTTTTTACACCCTCGATCTCCTCCAGGGTCTTTCGCACCTCGGGGTATTTGTCCGTATAACGCGACCTTAGCCCCGCAAGCTTTGTCTCAAGCCCCTGAAGACGCGCCCGGGCCTGCGTCAATCCGGCGTCCTGCCCGGTTGTCTTCTCCAATAGGGCGATTTCCTTCTTCTTGGCCAAAACCATGGGGTACCGGGCCGAATACTTCGACAGCAGCTCCGCCAGTTGCAGTTTGGCCTGCTCCAGCTGTTCCTGCGGGCTCATCACCTTCTCGTTTGAAAAACCGTGAGGATTGATCGTCGCCAGTTGGTCCTTTAGCGTTGCCTGCTGTTCGACAAGCGAGCGGGTCTCCATGGCGAGATCGCTTATCGAGGAGTTTAGCTTTTCGATTTTTTCCAGGTCCAGTGCGTTAAAATCGGGCAACTCCTCGAGGTGCGCCTGGCGGTAAGCGGCAAGTTTGCTCTCTAGCAAAGCGAGCCTTTTTTTTGCCGCACCCATTTGATCTTCGAGAAACCGCGTGGTGTTTCGCGCATGCTTTTCCCTTGTCTCGAGGCTCTTTTGCACAAAATAGGACGCTATGTCATTGGCCACCAATTGCGCCTTTTTCGGGCTCTCATCCTCATAGGAAACCTTGAAGGCGATCGTAAGGCGCGAAGGGTTTCCGTCGTCCTTTTCCTCGATCTTGGCGTCCAGCGGCTCAAGGATGATCCGGTCACGAATTTCGTCGACGAGTTCTTCGGTGGAAAACCTCTTGCGCCTCTCGGCAATCAGGTCGTATTTTAGAACAAGCGAGAGGATTCTCGATCGGGCCAGGACTTCCTCGGTGATCGCCTGAAGACGCTGGCCGGCATAGCTGGTAACCGTGGATGGCACCAGGTTGGCGGGAATCTGCGGATACTTGATCATGATGATCCCCGTCGACCGGTATACGCCGGGCAGAAGAAAAGCCGCCGCCGCCGATACCGCGATCATCATGGCTAAAGGCGCAATAAGCAGGGCCTTTCGTCTTTTAGCTATGTCCAGGATTTTTGCCGCCTCGATCTTATCTCCCATTCAAAGCCCTCCCGGGTCTGGATAGCCTTTCACGCCCGTGTCCCCCTTCTCAAGGAACCAGGACACAATCGCCTCTTCTTAGAACGATATTATCCTCCAAGTGTTTGCCGTATTTGACGTCATGGTAATTAAAATGCAGCTTTACCGAAGCCCCGCCGTAATTTCTCAGGATACTGATGTTTCTTTCCCCGGCAAAAACCGTCGGGCCGCCGGCAAGGGCCATGAGCTGCAAGACGGTAAGGGGTTTTGAGACATCGTACATCCCCGGTTTTTCGACCTGGCCCACTATGTAATATTGCAGACTCCCCAGCTTGGTTATAACCACCGTGGCGCTGGCATTGGGGATCAACCGGACGAGCCTTTTTTCGACCTTCCCCTTTACCTCCGAGGTGCTGAGTCCGGCCACCTCCAGGTCGCCTATAAGAGGAAAGGAGATCCTGCCGTCGGGTCGAACAACGAGCCCATCTCTTGCCAGCGCGTCCTCTCCATAAATGGATATCTGAAGAATATCGGCGGGAGCGATCCTGTAGTCGGCGCAATAAGCATTACCCTTTAAAAGTATTCCAATAAGAGAAAAAATCAGGGTCGGTATAAAGGCGCAAGATATTTGTTTCATTACATCCTCCTGACTTACGTGTACGCGGCTATATTATCCATGGCCAAAATGCCATAAGTGAATTGAGACAAAGCGCGGAAATCACCCCTGCTGTCAAATAGTTGCTTCTATTGTCGAGTTTGAATCGAAGCAATTCAAACACCAGGAACGTGATCAGAATTTTTATGGTTATCGTATTTACGTGATATATGGCCAGCATCGATGCCGGCAGGAAAAATGTCATGACAACCACTGCCAGCAGTAGATAATCCATGGCAACAACCTGAATATCATCATATGTTGTAAATAAATAACACACATATGACAGGCCAAGCATAATATATATTACTGCCGCATACTTATCATAATTATTCCATAACACTATATTTCCTGCATCGATATCGAAAAGCACAATGTAGTATACCGCAAGAAAATATGCAGAAACTCTTACAACAAAACCAGGCACATTTTTCTTGAATATTTTAATTGCGGAAATTATTGCCGCGAGCCCCAGCGAATAAAGCCCCATATTCTTATCTAAAGGCCTGCCCAATAATGGCGAGTAGAAATAGAAAAACAAAAGCACCGCCGCCATGCACCCCCAGCAGATCCGCGATATCAGTATCCTTATCCGCCTGCTGTTTGAGCGGCCGCCTATAACTTTTCCTTCCGGGGCACTTAAACCCTTCTTTCCCGCAATGCGCCCGCACGGGCAAAAAAGAAGCAGGGCCAAAAAAATAGCCATGACAACCGCGTATACCAACAGAAGATGAAGCGAGGAGGACCTGCGCATCGTCCAGCCAAGAAGGATCATGGCCAGCTGTGTGGCATATATGGTCACCACCGCATGACTGTGGTTTAGCCCGAGTTTTAGCAGCTTGTGGTGAATGTGATTCCTGTCCGGCAAAAAGAGCGGCTGATGTTCGATAAGCCTTTGCAACATCACCATTGCCGTATCGAGTACCGGAATGCCGATGAAATAGAGGACCAGTATGGAACCGTTTCCAGCTCTGGGACGGGCGAAAAGCATCATTGCCACCCCGACCATGTAACCCAGCAGCTGACTTCCCGTATCGCCCATGAATACCACCGCCGGGTAAGTGTTGAAGCGCAGAAAGCCTATGGTCGCCCCGATCATGCACACCGAAACCGACAGCAACCCCGGGTCGCTTTGAGCGTATGCCGGAAAAGTGAGGCTCGTAAATATGAGCAGGCAGACTCCCGCCGCCAACCCGTCGAGGCCGTCGGCCAGGTTCACGGCGTTTATCGTAGCCACCATGAAAAAAGCGCTGATAAGAAATGACGCGGCGGAAAGGCCCGGCGCCCCCCCTGTCCACAAATCCCCGATTATCGCAAGCCGCAGTCCGCTGACGTACAAAAACACGACCGCCGCTGCCGTTTGCCCGATAAACTTCAAGCGGTAGCCCAGATCGAAAAGATCGTCCAGTAAACCCACCGCGAGGATGCAAACCGCGCCAAGACAAATCCCGGGGATACGCGGCTCCACCTTGCCGATCATGATCAAGGGGACCATGGCGCCAAAGGCGATGGCCATACCCCCTGTCCTTGGAATTGTCCCCGAGTGCACCCTGCGGGAACACGGGGCGTCGACAATTCCAAGAACGCGCCCCGCCTTCATCGTGGCGGGCACCATGACCGTTGTAAGAAGCACCGAAAAGCTAAGGGTCAGGATGTATATCATTGCCGCTCACCGCTTAGGTCAATTTTGCCTCCAGGCACAAACCGGTCGAGAAGGGGAAGAATCAACCGAGTGAATTCTTCCAACCGTTTGTCCGCACGCTCGACCCTTTCGGAAGCGCAAACGGGAGTGGTCAGCCGCACCATTGCCCCGTCGCTTCTTTTCTCCCTGAGGGTGTCCCAGAAAGCGTAGAGTTTTAGTTGAAAAAGGTTGGTTAAAATCCGGCCGCGTTGAGGAAACCAGTAGTAGACGAGCCGCCTCTCACCCATTTTCTCTACGAAGGCGCGGCTGACACACGTTGTGCCCCTGCCATAGCCCGGGGTTTTAAGGCTCGCGGTTCCGGACTGCTCAAACACCCAGCCGCTGCCGGGAATGCAGGAAGCCGGGCTGTGGCACGATTTTCCCTTTCTCTGACTGGCGTAGTAGGCAATGAAAAGCTCGATCGGCTGCCCGCCGGTCCGCGCGTAAGAGCGTATCGTGCAATCACTTGAGTGCAGCCCTCCAAGCAACTCGGGAGCCATTGGAACAGGGGCTCCCAGCCACTGGCCGATTTTCCATGGAAACAGCCCGAGCGGCTGCCTCATGGGGACAAGCTCCCTGGTGTCTATCCCCATCGAAACAGCAAGAGTTGCGGCTACCAGAAAGACCGCAACATAGGGCCCAGGGTGTTTTGGAAATGAGCGGCGCAGGCCTTTGCTCCCCGCCCCGACAAGCCCCCCCTCGGTTGGCTGAGCCATCCCTTGGACCCCAAAACCGCTTCCCGTACACCCTTTGTCCCCGCCCCCCCTGATGCCGCCGGCCGTTTAACGGAAACCATGCCTTTTTTTTCCAGCAGCTTCATCTCCACCAATATCACGGCCATCGAAGCCATAAAAACCGACCAGCCCGAGAAGGCGTGAGCAAACCCTTCGCAAAGTTTGGGCCCAGCGATTGCCATGACCGCGATCCGAAACGCATTTACCCCGACCGCCAAAGGGATGGTGGTAAGAAACAGCACGGCCTTCCTTACAAAGGACCCCTTAAGGAAATGCGCCAGGATGACCCCTAGGACCATAAGAGGCAGCAGGTACCGAAGTCCGCTGCAAGCCTGCACGACCTCGAGCTTTCTATACCCCAGGTCGATGACGTTTCCCTCGCGGTGGACAGGGATGGAGGCGGCCCGGATCAGGACAACGCCCAGCCGGGATGAGAGCAACTGAAGCGCAAGAGACACGTTCGCGTATATGAAACCCGGAAACGGGAACATGGCGGGAAGAAGGCCAAAGGAAAACCCGGCTGTCCTTACCTTGCGGCCGCCGAAGTGGACCCAGAAAACACCTGCCAGGAGCAGCCACGAAGATATATAAAGACTGTAGAATTCCCCCCCGAGCTCTCCGGCAAAATAGAGCAGGACTGCTCCGCCCAAAGGCACAAGGCCCCACCACGAAGGCTTCGAGCGGACCTCGGCAAGCTCCCGCCTCTTCTCCCACGCCGCATACCCCGCGATAAATGGAATGACAACGCAGTACGAATAATCTCCACCCTTCCACCACGAAAGCATCGCCGCGTAAGAATCGTGATAGAGTGCCACAAACAGCGCGCAGTAGACTCCAATCAGCATGGAACCGGCGGCCAAAAAGGGTAAAGTAAGCGGTTTAGCGTAAATTGCGGCCGCTTTATCCATAAAAATCCGCCTTTTCCTGCCACGTCACAGTCTGAGGCGGAAAACCGTTTTTGCTTTTCCTCACTTCTTCGAGAATACCAAGATAGCCTCCCGCGAGCTTTTCCCTGTCAAAATGCTCCTCGACATAGTTTCTCGCGTTTTGCCCAAGCCTTGCGCAAAGCCCCGGGTCCCCGTAGAGGCGCAGCACCGCCTCGGCAAGCCGGCCGTGGTCTTCCGGGTCGATGAATATGCCGCAGCGCGCCCTTTCGACTATCTCCCGGGCCTCGCCATCAACTCCCAGGACTACGGGGCGCGCCATGGCCATCGCTTCGAAAATCTTGGAGGGTATCACCGTCGTAAATATCCGCTTTTTCCTCAAAAGCACCATGCACGCATCGGAGGCGGCGATAAAGCCGGGCACCTCCTTCGTTGGCCGCGCGGGAAGGATGATGACGTTTTCGAGCTGCCGGGCCCCTTTTTTTTCCAGCAGCCCCTTGCGCTCGGCCCCGTTTCCCATAATGAGAAACCTTATCTGCTCTTTGGACTTAAGCAGTTCGGCCGCCTTAAGGACCGTGTCCAGGCCATGGGCCATGCCGATGGTGCCTATGTAAGAGATGACAAATTTTCCGTTAAGCCCTAAAACGCTCCGGGGGCAGTCCTCACGGGACAAAACCTTGAAGCGCTCGAGATCCGCACCGTTAGTGACCACGGAAACCTTTGCCTCTACTGCCCCCCGCTCGACTATGTGGCGTTTAAACGACCGGGTAAGCGCAATAGTGTGGTCGGCCCTGCGGTAGAGGAAGGCCTCGAGTTTTGCGAGCAGGCCAAGGAGGCTTTTTCGCCTTACAACACCCAGGGCCTCGATCGATGCCGGCCATAAGTCCCTCACCTCGAGGACCCACGCACACCTTTTAAGACGCGACACAAAATACCCCGACATTCCGCAGAAAAACTGGGGAGAGGTCGAAACGACCAGGTCGACACCCTTTACGAGACAGCAGAAAAGGACAGCGGAGAGCAGGAAGGACACATGGCTCATCGTGCGCCTCAAAACCCCGGCATTTGCGCTTAGCAATGTCTTGACCCGCAGCACCCCGATATCTTCGCACCGGTCCCACTGAAACAACCGGTTCGCATATCCCGGATAGACGATGCCGTCGGGGTGGTTGGGAACGCAGGTGATGACTGTTACCCTGTGCCCCCGCTTGACCCACCTTTTGGCGTTTTCGATCGTTCGGACAGCGGGGGCGTTTGACTCCGGCGGAAAATTATGCGTCAAAAAGAGTATATGCATGCTCTAGACCTCGGGGCGGAAAGAAGATAAAAGGCCTGGCCACTGCTCGTCCGTGCCGGCTCGAAAGCCCTCCCGATCGCATAAAACCTCTATAAGCCACCCCCCCCTGTAGGGCAGAACCGCCGCAAGCCTCGCCTCCAGGACCGCGCAGCTTCTTTTCAGTCCAAACTCGGGCGAATACCACCCGGATACCTTTCGAAGCTCTCCCGGACCAATCATCGAGACTGTGGCCACAAGAGTTTGCCCGCTCGATATCAGCGCTTTTCGCCCGTTTAGGATCACCCCCAGGTTGGGATTTATATGAAGATGGGACACAATTGCATGCGCCCCCCCTCCCTCGACCCTGTCGTCGACAAGAAAGCATCCCGCCGCGTACACGATGCACCGGTGATGAACGGGCCTTCCGCTAAGCCGCCGGTAGCCGTCGTGGGCCCCCTCGAAAATCAGTGGCCCACCCGGATGGGAAAAGAGCCGCGCATAAACCGGACGGGCCCTTTGAGCACACCTGTGGGCGGACCAGACCTCCGACTGGTTTTCGCCGTCGACCGTAATCGTGTTGTGGCCGAGATTTCCACGGTTGTAGCGGCGCATCTCGCCGTCCTCGTACTCAAAGCAGCCCGAGTCAACGATTACCCTTACCCCCCCAAGGGAGAGCTCAAAGCTTAGCGTGTCGCAGTGAGAATGGCCGGGCTGATGCTCGGGGCCAACCGGCCCGCAGTCGATAAGCATCCTCTCGCCAACACCCGGGGCCATAACGAAGTAGCCCGAATCCGGGAAAGACCACGCCGGGGCCTGCGGCCGGGGCGCAAGGCGGCCGGTAAGTCTTTCGTAGTAGTCGAAAAGCTCACGGGGCGAGGCTTCAACGCCCAGGACCGAATCGTTAAAAAGGGCAATCTCAAGGTCGGGGTGAGTCATCCCGGCGAGAAACCCCATCATCGAGGGCAAAATCTTTCGAAGACGCTCGCATAGGTCTACAGCAAAACGGTCTTCGAGCTGCGAGCAAACGTTTAGAAGGTCCAGGCAGTCTTCGACGATCATCGCATGATAGAAGGGGCTTCGCTCGAAATGACCGCCATCCGGCAGGATCTGCTCCCCCAGCTCGCGGCCCAGTAACCCGATTCCTTTTGAGAGCCACCGCCGCCCGTCGCGCCCCCCAAAAAAGATGCCGCAAAAAACCAGCGCTTTGGCGTTTTTCAAAAGATGGTTTCCCATTAGGTCGAATTCCAGAGAGCGCTCGAGCCAGAGCGCCTGCCGGTGTGCAGACCTCGCCGCGGGCTCCAGATCGGACCTGGACAGCCCGGCTCGGCCCAAAAATTTGATCCAGTTCACCAGGCGCAAAGAGATCGGGAAGGGGTCCCACGCATCGACCGTTCCCTCGGGGTTTTGCGCTATCCAGTCGCCCAGGAGGGACAGTACCGAAGCCGGACTCATTTCACCCCGGGCCTGCAGATATCTAAAGCAGTGCAGGTGGTACCGGAAAAGCCGGCTCTTTTTTTCACAACGCCAATCGACCGGGCTTCCCGGCCCGATCGAGTCGTTTAAAAACCTGAAGCGTCTTTTCTCAATATCGCGCGGATCGAATTGGACGCAGCCGGGGAAGACCACTCCTACTTTTAGCGGTATGCCCCAATCGAGCGCGCCTCCAGTTTCGGGCGAAAGCCTTACGGGATTTCCACCAAGCCTGCGCCTGGCCTCGCGCACCGCGCGGGAGACGATTTGCCCGGGGCGAAGGTAGGCGATCGTGCGCAGGTAATACGGCAGGAGCCTGATGTTTATCCGGTTTTCCAATGGGATACTCACAGTTTGTCGGTTTTTAATTAAAAAACGGCTGAGCTGGGGTTTCGAAAAGATGCCCGATGGTTTCCAAGTCCACTTGGCAAACCATTTGAGGGAAGGCACAATCAATAACCGTGCCACTAGCGCAAGACATGGAAAGCACAATGAATTCCAGCGTTCATTTTGCCTCCCGCACCGGTTTGCACCTCCCGGACGGATCGAAACCGGCTCAGCCTCTCCAGGCCATTACCCTTGGCCCGGAACTTGCTTTATCGTTATATGCATAGGCCAAAACCTCTTGGTTCTCAAAAACAGAACCCTCGCATGAGAGGTCCATACGAAACGACGCCGGGCCGTTCCACACAGGGTTAACAGGGCGTCCGTCGCAAGCGGTTTTTTCAGGCGAAGCAATCCTTATCTCTTTGATAAAGATTCTTCCTATTTAGATGGTCTTCCGAAGTGCTATGCGTGAACGGCCCTTCGATCTTCGGGCCTGAGGTCTTTGGTCAGGACTCGACGATTGTCGCGCCACAGACTCTGGGGAACGGGGCATGCTGGACAGGAGAGGAAGAACAGAAAGACGCAGGGCAAAAAGAATCACCGTCGACCTGCGCATAAGGATTGCCAAGGCCCTCTCCAAGACTCCGGGCCGGTGGAGCGAGCAGTGGGGGGATATGGCGGGGTTAAAGAATATAAGTCATCTGGGTGCCTATTTCGAATACCGGGGTCCCGAACGACTGAGCCCCGGAGACATTCTCCGCATGGATCTCGATGTGAGCCTGCCATTTGAAAACAAGGGGGTGGATTCGGGTGAGAGCCTTCCCATGGGGGGATTGGCAATAATTGTTCGCACCCGCGCAAATCCGCGGGACGGTTCGCTCGGGGTGGGGGTGGGGTTTATCGAACCTCTATCCATGAAGCTGAACTCGACTTAGCCCCGCCCATCACTTGGGCCTTTAGGGCCGCCCTTTTGCCTCCTTGAGGAAAAAGAGTGTCTTTTCATCTTGTTAAAAAGCGTAGCCCTGCTTACTCCCAGGTCCTTTGCCGTCTTATCCCGATTTCCCTTGTTAACCTCGAGGGTCTGGCTGATAATATGGAGTTCGAATTTTTGCAGCGCCTCCGATAAGTTCATTTTCGGTGTCTGCAGGTCAAGGCCTTTTCCAAGACCGGATATTTCCTCGGGAAGATCCGATAACCGTATCTCAGCGCCCCTGCAAAATATGACAGCCCGCTCCATCACGTTTTCCAACTCACGCACGTTTCCCGGCCAGTTGTAGTTGCAAAGGGCAGGCAGTACCCATTCATCAAACTTTTTGATGTTTCTTTTGTGCTTTCGGGAAAATTTCTGCAAAAACTGCTGCACAAGGATCGGAACATCCTCTTTTCGCTCGTTTAGCTTTGGAATTGCGAGGCTTACCACATTCAGCCGGTGAAAAAGATCCTCCCGAAACAACCCTTTCCCGCTGAGCTCGCGCAGATCTCTATTGGTTGCAGCTATTACACGCGCAGCCGTATACATCGGCTTGGTATCTCCTACCCGCTCGAAGGTCTTTTCCTCTATTACCTTGAGCAGCTTGGCCTGCAGACCGATTGACGCCGAATTGATGTCGTCTAAAAAAACGGTCCCATCCCTTGCCGCTTCAAATCTGCCCTTCTTGTCCCTGTCCGCCCCGGTAAAAGAGCCCTTTCTGTGCCCGAACAACTCGGACTTGAGGAGCCCCTCGGACAAGGCCCCGCAGGACACCTCCACAAACGGCTGGCTGGCCTTCTTCGAACAACCGTGAATGACCTTGGCCAAAAGCGTCTTGCCCGTCCCCGAGTCCCCCGTTATGAGAACGGTTGCTTCGGTTTCGGCGGCGATCCCCGCTTTTTGGACCAGCAACTCCATGGACTTGGACCGGAAAAAGACATGGTGGGAATTCGATTTGTCCAGCTCATGCCTGAGCCCCTTGTTCTCATCGCGCAGCGCCTTGCGCTCCAGGGCATGCCGGATCGAAAGCGACAACCTCTCATTGTCGATGGGCTTGGTAAAATAATCGTATGCCCCGCGTTTTATACACTCCACCGCATCGCTCACGGACCCGTATCCGGTGAACAGTATCAGCTCGACATCGATCCCGTGCTGTTTTATCAGCTTGAGGATTTCCTTGCCGTGCAGCCCCGGGAGATTGATATCCGAAAGGATTATTTTGTAGCTTCGCGACTGAATCAATTCCCACGCTTCCGTCCCACTGGCCGCCACGTCAATTTGAAAATTCAGGTTTTCAAGAAACATCCTCAAAGAAACCGCAACGACCTTGTCGTCCTCGACAACCAATAATCGGCCTGAATTCATTAGCCACTCCGAGTCCACGTTCGCCTTGAAACGGCAAGGAGAAACAAAAGCCCCGAGCTTATCAGCACAAGGCTTGGCGGCGCCGGAAGCGGTGATACGGTCGCGGTTCCGGCAATAAACGAAAACGAGGAAACCGGACTACCCGAAAAGGAAATTTCGAGCTCACGGTACAGGTCGCCGGCCGGCCCCCCGGAGCCTTCGAGCATTACCAGATCGCTGTAGGTGAAACTGACTTGTGTGCCCGGCAAAATAAAGCCGGCGCAAGTGGCGCTCTTTCCCGCCCCGGCGCCGGGAGTGGTCTTTGTACCGCCCGCATCAAAGACCGCGTTGCCCGAAAGCCCGTCGACCACGACATTTTCAACGCTTACCCCCCCCGCGCTTTGCAGGATCCACTCGCCCGAGTTCGTGTTGCCGCTTTCGACCAGGGATAGGATCTGGGCGCCGCCCAAAATGGCGCCGCCAGTCGCAAAGGCCCCTCCAGCCGACCCGGTTGTCGCTGTCCATGGCACGGTCTGCGAGTAAGACTTCCCGCCGTACAGGTAATCGAAGGTCACCGACATCCCCGACATGCTCGCCCCGGTGCACCCGCCCTGGAGGCTGGCCACCGAACCGGTGCTCCCCGGGTCGAAATAGACTCCGGGGCTGCCCGGCCCGCTCGACGACCAGAAGCTGAAGTGGTGTGGCGGAGCGGGATCGAAAAACGGAGGAACCGTTGACCACGGTAAACTGAGGCGCCACCAGGCCATTGAGGCGCATGCGGGGGCCGTCAAGAGGACCCAGCATCCCAGAAAACTCGCAAGCAAAGCTAACCGCGCCTTCATACGTGCATCCCCCTTCATTTTTTTAAAACACCTGCAATATCGGGCAAGACTTTCTTTGGAACTCTACTCTTAAGAGGGGGGGATGAGGCAATTTCAGTGCCAGATAAACCTGCATCAGACAAGAATTATCGCCTATGTCATCTTCTTGCCGGTCGCAACTATCGGACAGATTTTTCCGTTGTTTGGAAAAACAGTTGATTACCTGAATCTCAACATTTAGACTCGGCGCAGGGCGCATCGGAAAACAATGCTTGCAACATACCGATAAATTAAGAAAAATTCCTTGTCTATCATTTTAGACTGTGATCCCGCACCTTGTCAAACAAATTAGACCCACTTTCATTAGAGCATTTAGTATCGAAAAATCAGTGCCATAGATAACAGGACCGGAGCCTTCCCCGCCACAGCCCCCGAAAAACTGCCCTGGCCCTCTTTAGCCGCACCGAGTCATCGCCCCCCCTCATCGAGGACTTTGAAAAAATTTCCAGGCGGCCCGACAACAAGAAGGGTGGTCTTCCTTCAAGACACCAACCCATTTATCGAATGTAATCGCCCCATTGAATAATTTGGCACGCCGCTTGCCTCTATGGCCCACCAGAGGCGGCAATCCGCCACCCGGCATTATTAGCGCTCCTGCGCTGTTTCGGTTAGGCCCCCGGGGCCGCTTCTCCCGTCGGGAAAGCCCCCCCCGAGCCCCTGTTTGTTGCAGTTCCTCGAAGGAAATATTGCTCCACGCTGACAGGGCGCGTTCCCGCCTTGTTCGGGACCAGGGCTCCCACGGCGCTTGCGAGCGGCGTCCAATGTCAAATAGAGCACGAAAAGGACTCGGGAAAAGCATTTAAAAACGTTCCGGGAGCGTGTTGTATCCCGGTCGAACAGCAGATGATTCCGCTTAAAACCCTTATAAGAGGAGGAAGTGCATGAGGATCAAAATCTGTCTTTTACTAATTTTCGGGCTCCTGCTCCTGGCCTTCTCGAAGGCGGACGCAAGCATCACCTGGGCGGGCGACAATTTCATCTACATTGCCGCCGACACCGGCGGAATCTACTTCCCGGGCTTGCTGCCCATCTCCAACGGGCAGACCCAGTCAAGCTCGGACAGCGATTCCGAAAACAGCTCGGTGGCAACCGCAACCCAATCCTACACGGGCCTCAACATGTCCTCGGCCGCATGGGGCGCCGCCAACCAGAATTCGGCCCAGGACTCGGGCACCGCGACGGTATACGCATACGCCGACAACAACAACCTCGCCCTGGACAACCAGACGGGCGTACTCGGGGCCGGGCAGAACGTCACCTCCTACATAGACAGGAGCTTCACCGCCGGCTCGAGCGGTCAGTACCTTCTGAGCGCCACGGCAAGCGAACCGCAGTACTTTAACATAACGTCCGGGGCGGGCTTCGTATCGCCGATCCAGTTCACCGGTGAGGTCCAGCTCTTCCAGACCAATTTGGCCTCCGGGACCACCACGCTTTTGAACTCAACGACATTTAGCCTTTCAAGCCTTGTCACTTCGACCCAAACCTTTGCGGTCAACCTGGTCGCCGGTGACTCCTACCAGCTCGTGGTGGCCCTCTCGGGGGTTACGAGCCTTGGGGGCCAAAACTCCCCCTCGGGCCTCGTGACGTCCTACACCAACTACTCCGCAACGGGGTTTTTGGGAAATCTCGACGGCAGCTTCGGCGCCGGCACAGCCGCAAACCCGGTCACTCTTGCCGCATCGCTATCACCCGCACCGGTCCCGGGCAGTATGGTCCTGCTTTTGTCCGGGCTTGGCGCCATGGTGGTCCTCAAGCGAAAACGCGCCTTGGAAAGACCGGATGTCTAATATCCCGCAAAGGAAAGGAGGTGATGGGGCGTCGTAGGTATCTGCTGTAAAGTTTTACCACTTGGGGGTTTGGAAAAGAGTTGGATTTGATACATTGCAAATCGAAGGAGAACGGTATGCTAAAGAAACTCATGACATTGTTCTTTGGGGCGGCAATGATCGCCTTACCCGCGACTGCGCTTATCTCAACCGCACACGCGAGCTGCTACGACCCTGAATTCGACGCTGTGGGGCTCGATTCGGCCAACATTTTCGTAGATAACGTCCTTGCGCAGATCGTCAGCCATGAGGGCAACCTGGAGACGAACAGCGATTTTACGACCTACACCTCCGGCGTCCTGTACAACCCCAATATAAACATCCAGGGCATGTGCTATCCCGACGCGTTCGAGCCGGGCGTTGCCGGCCTTATGGGTTTTGGCAAACTTCCCGCGGCTGGCGGCGGCGGTGTGGGCGGCCAGTATGCCTGCACGTCTTACAACGGCTCCTATTACAGCGCGGTGCCCTGCCAGCCGGCGGAGTTTTTCACCAGCTCGGGGACAAATTTCACGCTGCAAAGCGACCCCTGCTTCATGTTCAGTTGCAACGCGGTCGGCGACACGTCGCACTTTCCGTACATGTCGGTCCTGACCCCGGAAAGAGACGGGGCCATCTACCGCTGGCGGATCGTGCTCCAGAAAAAACCCGCCTCGGACATCGACATCAACATAGAAGACTGCGTGCTGACCGAGACCCTGGGCTGTGCGGACGGAATCTTCACCAGCCCCGGCGAAACGGGCTTCTTCGATGTCGGCCCCTACCTGCTCTTCTGGCAGGCGACGCTGCCTACCATTACCGCGGTGGCGATCCCCGGCCCCAATGCTTCGCTTGGGTTTAGCTGCATTCAGCCTCTCTATGCACGGACCCAGCCCGAGGACACCAGCTGCCTTTTCCCGATCTGCGACCTGCCGTTCGTCTCCAAGGCTCTCTTCGACGAATCGATCGTTGTGGCGATGCCCCAGACCTCATCCTCCCCGTTTCCCATCGGCAACTTCGCCCCCGGTTACACCCTTACCGGCGGCGACATGATCGACATCTCGATCGGGATCCCGGAGAGCACCAACCCCAATGACTACTACTTCGGCTCGGACAATGTGTTCCTGAAGTACATTGGGATGACCGGAACAGAAGTATATGGCGCCAATTAAGCGCAGTTGAGCCCCCCTTGGGGGCGCTTTTAGACCCGTGCCGTGCGGGGCTTTGGCAAAAGAGAAAAGAACCTTAGCCAGTGTCCATCCGGAAACCCCGATGTGGACACTGACAGTTTCCAATTCGGAAAGCAGACATTTTTCGTCCTGGCTAGGAAATCGAGGCTTTGCGCGGAGGCGTACCCGGGTACGCCGCACAAGCAAAGCCGAAGATTGACGACGCCAGGGCGGAAAAGGGCGCTTTCCGGACGGAAACTAGCTACATTTGAAAAATGCCGCCCTCCTCGCGCGAGGGCGGCACGGAAACACAACCCTCCGGTTTTAAAAACGAGCTCAAATTATTTTTTGCGGCCCTGGTTGAGCGGGCCTCTAAACCCGGCTGCGGGCCTCAGCCCCGGGTCGGCCAGTCCATGGGAATCGACTCCTGGGCCGGCCCAGGCACGGAAGAAGGTGCAAACTAATCGATCCTGCGTTTCGGACATGCCGGCTGAAGGTATTAAACCGCTCTACCTCCTCCGGCAACGCGAAGGGAAAAATCATGAACGACAAAAAGCTCCAACTCGTACTTCTTACATTTCTGGCGTTGGTTTTAGCAAGCGCGACCATTGTCTCGGTGATCGTCTTCCACAGGTCGAAAAGCGCGGTCAAAACCGGGACGAAGGCCCTTAGGACCGCAATGACCAGGAAGAGCCTTTCGATGCCGATCCCCAGCCTTGGGCACAAGGAGGATGGCGGACAGGAACAGGAAAGATCCGGGGACATAGCCGAAGTGCGCCAGATCCGGTTGAACCCGACTCCCGCGAAAATGAAGGCCCTGGTCGCCCTGATCAATACGAACAAGGACACTGCCGTTCTTTCGGAAGCCCTGAACACCCTTGGCGTGCTGGCCCGGAGTGGAATCGACTTTGAGCAGGCCTGCGGGCTGCTGGCCCAAAAAGCCCTGGACAAAGACTTCCCTTCCCGGGGAGAAGCTTTGCTAATAGACTCCATGCTGGCCAAAAACAAAGCCCTGCCGGTAGTCTCGGCTTTCCTCCAGGGCGGCGGGGAAAGTGCCGGCATGCTGGGATGGGCCTCAAGGGCGCTCAGCATGATTGCGACCCCGGAGAGCGTACCGGTAATAGAAAAACTCCTCTCCCAGACCACTGACCCGGATGTGCGCGGCGCCTCATTTGCCGCCCTGGCCAAGGCCGGAACGCCCGAGGCTTTCTCCGTTCTAAAGCAGCAGTCACAAACGACCACGGGAAAAAACCAGGCCTACAGCGTAGCCGCCCTCTCGGAGTCCAAAGACCCGCGGATCAGGCAATGGATCGTTGGTGCGATCGAAAACGGCACGCTGAGCAAGGACGCTATATCGGCTCTTGCCATGATGCCCTCGGCTCCGGACATCTTGGGGCAGGCGCTTGCCGGAGGCGGGCTTAGCCCCGCAAAACAGCTCGACCTCCTAAAACAAATCGCCCCCGGCCTCCGGGGCAACGTCAACCGGCAAAAACTCGCCCTGGCCCTTGCCCCCCTTGTCTATTCGGGGGACGTGAAGGTGCAGGAGGAAACCATTAAGCTCGTCGCACAGTCCGGGGGCAAGAAAGTCGCAGATATCATCAAGCCGTTTTTGTCCTCCGAAGACCCCGAGCTGCGAAAAGACGCCTTCTTTTCCTACATGCAGTTCACGACCGCGGATAACTACAAGTACCTCTACGATTTCCTGGGCGACAACAACCCGGAAACCAGAAGAATGGCAATATTTATGATTGGCAGATACTACGGCGCCTCCGACCGAAGCGCCCTCGAGCAGGCGGCCCAAAGCAGCGATGCTTTCATTAGGGACAAGGCCAGGCAATATCTTTCCAGCTTGAATTGAAAGGAGCGCTTTATGTTTCGTTCGCAAATCGGAAAAACGGTGTTCATGTCGCTTCTGGCCGCTTCGGTGGCGCTTTGGGCTCCCACGGGAAAATCTCGCGCCCGGGCGGCTTCTCCAACCGGCCAGGCTGAGGCGGCGTCGGGCGCAGGCGACATAGTTGCCGTTGCCGGAAAAAATATATCGATCACCCGGTTGGAACTCGAGCTTGCCATAGCCAGGTACAAGGCGGCCAGCAGAAAAGATAAGCTCACAAAGGCCGAGACGGCCGGCGTTCTCGAAGATCTCATAAGACGCCGGCTGATGCTGCAAACCGCGGAGGTCAAGGCTTACAAAAAGGACCCGGCAATCGCCGCAAAGGTCAAGGACTACGAAGACACGCTGATCGTCGCCCGCTGGGTCGAGGACAAAATCCGCTCGAAGGTGCAGGTCCCCGAACAGGAGATAAGGGCATACTACCAGGATAACCGCCAGGAGTTCAGAACTCCCCCGAGGGTCAAAGCGAGTTACATCCTTTTGAGGACCCGCGCCGATGCGGAAACGGTCATAAAAAAGCTCCGTGAGGGCGCGGATTTTGCCAAACTGGCAAAACAATACTCTATCGACCTTCCAACGGGAGAGCGAGGCGGCGTGATAGGCACTATTTCGGAGAGCAAACAGCCAAGCGCCCTGGGTAAAGTCCTCTTCCTCCTCGCACAGGGCGAGATAAGCGACATAGTCACGACCAGGGCCGGCTATGCGATTTTTAAGGCCGACCAGGTCTTTGCCCCCGGCTTCAAGCCCTACGACACGGTCCACAACGATATCGGGGACAAACTGTTTCGCGGGAAGGCGCGCGACTCGTTCAAGCAGATCGTCCAGGACCTCGAGCAAAAAGCCGGAATAAAGATCTTCACAGAACGGCTGGCCGCTCTCGAGCAAACCCCGGGCAATGCCCCCGCGCCGCCCGCGGCTCCCAAAAAGGTGGTAGCCGCCCCGGTGGTCGCCGGTAAATAAGGATCAATACCCGTGGCCTCCCGCAATGTCGCAAAGACACCGCTGCTTGCCGCCGCCATGGCCCTTTTGCAAGGACTGTTTTTTGCGCCGCGCGCTCATGGATGGTCCGGCAAGGCCGTGGCGGTGGAAAGCGGCTGCGGGATAACCGTCGCGCGAAAGGCGGGCAGGGTTAAGGTGGTTCTCTACGGAATCCAATGTCCCGGGAGCGGTCAGCCTTTCGGAAACGATGCCCTCTATTTGACGTGCTGGCTCGTCCTTGGAAAACGTGTCGAGGTCACTCCGGTCGGGCTGGATTCGGGAACCCGGATTCCGGCCCTCGTGAAGGCGCAAGGAAGCAGTGAGTATCTGAACTCTTTACTGATCGGCTACGGCATGGCACGGCTCAAAAATCCTCACCCGGTGCTCCCCATGTGCGTGCAATGGGAAAAGCGCGAGCATCTGGCCAAGATTAACCGGATAGGCCTTTGGGCAAGCAGGCCTCACCGGGGCTTCCGAAATAAAAGCCCGGGCAAACCGCAATTAAGGGCTTGTCCGTAAATAAGCCTTTTAGGGATTGCGCCGGATTTTGAGACTGATTTGGTCGCGAAGATTGAGCAAAACCGCAGACGTAGCAGAGCTACGTCGAGGATTTTGCGATTGAGGAGCGGCCAAAGCAGGCCAAAAGCCGGATGCAAGCGCAAAGGATTTATTTACGGACAAGCCCTAAGCCTCACCCCGGCCCTTTTCAGGAAATATGCGCAATCGCTTCCCCTCCGCCCCCGGCCCTTATCGCCGGGGTTTCGGAGGTAGTCCTGGCGCGGGCCAGCGGGATGATCACGGAAACTTCGCATCCTCCACCCTTACGGTTTTTGAGTACAATATCTCCTCCGAAGCCTTTTGAAATCTTCTTGCAAAGCGACAGCCCCAGCCCCGTGCCGTCCTCTTTGGTCGTAAAAAAGGGCTTGGTGACATCCCCCATGATCGCTGCCGGGATCCCGGGGCCGTTATCGGAAAAAATGGCCAATACCGATTTATTGTCGGGAGCATCACTCAGCCGAACCTCCACCCCTCCGCCATGGTCCATGGCATCGTAACCATTTTTGATGATATTTATGAATACGTGATAGAAACTCGTTGGAATCTCCACGTGTCCATTTTTCGTATTATATTTTTTGATTACCGCTATATTCTTCTCCTTCAGGGTCGGGGCCATTATATACAGGGCGTCATCTACCAGATTTATCAGGGGGCTTGAGGTTGTCTTTAGCATCGCATCCCTTGTACATTCTAAAAATGATCGAACAGTATTGCCCATTCTCCTTATCGCGGAATATATCATGTCAAATATATCGTGCTCCACGCGCGCTGCACTTCCGATATTTGTTTCGAGTATTTGAATTAGCCTGTTGATGCCATCGAGCGGATTATTTAAATCATGTGCTATATTTGCGACAAATTTGCCCATTATGGCCAGATTTTCCAACAGGGCCAATCTTTTTGTTATTTTGTCCTGATCGGTTATATCCTCAATCAATATCATATGCAGATTGGAAGTGCCAGATGATTGATATGGGCATATAGGAATAAATGTTATTTTGAAAAAACGTCTCCCATTAACAGTATCAAATGAAATAGCATCGTCAATGCTTAGCACCTCACATGCCGACAAAGAATTCATCACTTTTTCATGAGCATCCTTGCCAAGGCTTCGCCAAAACTGATGCTCCTTAAATGACACAGGCATCGTTTTTTCGGCATGGCCAAAGATCTCGCTGTATTTATCGCATACATGCAATATGGATAAATTGCTGTCTATCAGTACCGATGCTACCGGTGACGATCTTTTTAGTGACGTCTTATGAATTTGCAGCCGCCTGTGCTCTTTTTGCAGTTTCTCGGAGTCGGTGCGAAAAATCGAGTCCTGCCCCACGTACTCGATCCGGGTGAGGCTCTCCACCGCCTTCCTCGTGAGGGAAGAAACGTTTATGAAATCTTCGGAACTGTATTGGCCTCCATCTATTTTACCGTGCAGATACAAAACTCCCCAAGCCGTGTGCGCATCTTCCACGGGGATTGTCAGCGAAAGCTTACGCGGCTGTTCACCGCCTCCCCGCTCCACCCCGGGTCTTTTGCGGGACCGGGGAGAAAACGCTCCCTCCCCGTGGCCGTTTGGTTTATCTACGGGCGCAAAGCCGCATGCGCTCAACGCATTGCTGTTTTCAAGCCAGTCGATCATCACCAACTCAAGGCTCGCTTCCCTCGACCGGTACTGAAAGATGGAACCTTTGCTGCTTTCGGTGGTCTCAAGCGAAGCCCGCAGGAGTTTCTTCAAGACCTCCTCCAAAGAGTTCTCATCTTTTAGGCTCGACATGAAATCGGTTAGCATGTCTGCCTTTTTCAGCAACAGCTCGACTTGGGAGTATTGCGACTGCAACTGGTCGAGCCTTCCTTTGAGGTATCTGTTCTCGGCAAGGGTATCGAGAAAATCTATCGCCGAATTGACCACACTCTTTAGTTTATGCGATGAAAAAGGCTTTTCCAGGTAATCAAAAACTCCCTTCCTGATTGAATCCGCAGAATCCGGGATCTTTCCGTATCCGGTCATGAAAATAAATACCATTTTGGTTCGCATCGCCGCTGTTCTTTTAAACAGCTCCCAGCCGTCGATATCCGGCATGCTGATATCCGATATGACTATGTCGGGCTGGTATTCGCCGATTCTCGCAAGCGCCCTCTTGGCGCCGTATTCCTTGCAAACTTCCAGGTTTTGTTCCACGAGGTATTCGGCTATCGTTTCCACAAGCTGCTTATCATCGTCTACAACGAGCACTTTATAAGCAGGATGACCATCCATCTTGCGCTCCTCATAAGCTATTTCAGCCCAGGATACTTCACTCGAACCCAACTTTTTGCGCCGGAGGTTTTTTTTCGCCTGCGATGATGAACCGCGAAAAGCCTTCCAGGGAAAGCCGCAATACCTTTCCAGGAACCTTTTTGCCCGCCACTCATCCGGAAATTGTGAAAACTCTTTGAACGATCGATGACTAAGGCCCGGATTTTCCCCCGGGATATCCTTGATTTAAGACCTCCCGTGGCAAACGGCCTTGTTGGACACTGCCTCTTAATGGCTTGCTGATCGTGGCGGGAAAGCCCCCTTTTGCGGCCTCCGTACTCTCCTGGCGCCTGACCGGGTACAGGAAAAACGCTCGGCGGACTGCGGACCGCAAAACCGCTTATTTCCTGACGGCTGCCGCGATGCGATAGAACTTGGAAGTCCCAACCTCTCCTCCCCACACAACCGCTAACTCGCGGATATATTTACCCATCCTCAATCGAAACTCAATGGGGCCAAGCATGTAATTTTGGACAAGCCCAAGACAATAACCGTGCGGGTGAAAAGTTCCGTTTACCGGTGGTCTCGACCACCCTCGCGATCCGCCCCGGTAGCTCAAAACGCGGCGGAGGCCCCCGGTCCCCGATCGCACCGACAGCCTCCCCTTTCATGGTCGCAATTACCTATATACTCGATTTTTGAGGCGGCCCTCAGGGGCCGCCTCGCCCGCACCGGCGGGTCACAGACATTGCCGTAAACGATGTGGTTACGAGCCGCTCTGCACATCGGGAAAGGCAAAATTGGTTTTTACCGTGGAGTTTTGAAGGATGTTTCCATAAAAACTGCCGCAGATCGAACCGCCGGTGGCGCTCGGCGAAAATACGGCAACCATGTCCGTGAGGATGAATTCAGAGCCCGTTGGAACGGTAAAAAGCGAAGTGGTTCCCGTGCTCTTGCTCGTGTAACTTTGCGTTGAGCTGACAGCGGTCTGATACGGCTCGCCCGACGACGAGTACTGGAGATAGTACCCGGTTACCAATAGAGACACGGGCTCGTCGCAGCACAGCACCTGTACTTCCACTTGGTCGCCGGAAGTAAAAGGTACGCCTGAATTGAGGTGCAGCGCCTGAATGAACTGAGGTGGAGGCGCACCGACCAGTCCTTGGGGCCCGGTCGCACCGGTCGCACCGGTCGCACCGGTCGCGCCTGTCGCGCCTTGAGGCCCCTGTGGCCCGGCGGGACCCGCGGGACCGACAGACCCGGCAGACCCGGTCGGTCCCTGCGGACCGGCTGGACCCTGAGGTCCCGCTGGCCCCGCTGGCCCCGCATGTTCGCTGACTCCCAGGCCTGCCGCAGATTCCCACGTCACCGCGGTCTGACCCGCTAAGCATGTCTGACTTCCAATATACATGTGCACATAATTATTCTGGTCTACGCATGCGGTCACAGTGCCGCTGTCCGCGTGAGCGCTGGTGCATGCCGGACCGACAGCAAGCCCCAGGAGAGCAAGTATAACCGTTAACCGTCTTTTCATGATAGCCCCCTTTATTTGTTTGTGATTTAGCCGGACGCCGAGGCAAATACCCAAGCCCGGCCGCCTGCACCCAAGGATTGGCGGGAAGGGAAAAGCTCCTTTACTGCCCGGACTCTCATATCGGCAGCCAACGACTACCGCTTCCTGCTGTTGTTCGGGCGAGCCGGACAAATATGATTGCAAATATTGTGCACAATGTATTTTTCCTGTATCTATAGATACTTATGCACTATTCATCCCCGCGGTGAGCACGTGGTTTTAGATGCGGGAACAGCGTGGAAAACCGATCGGCAAATCATAATGCCCCATGTGGGGATATCTGCTGACAGGACCAGGCCCATGGAAACTTTGCATGCTATTTGCTCTTAAGGTTTTGCGCTTTCCTTAAAACCCCGGGGGAAGATCGCAAGCGGGAGCGGGGCTGTGGCTGCCGAAAGTCTTTGCGATTTAGCCGATAGACGCCTCAACGGAGGCTCTCGGCGCTTCGGGTCCGGTAACCGGGTCTGCGGAGCCGCGCGGGTCTGATACCAGGCTGCTTTCAAGCGCCGCCGCCACATCCCGGGACGCGGTTTGAACGAAAATGCAACTTCAGTCGGTTCGTCACCCGGGCAAGTTTTTAGCCGGGGTCCATATGGTTTTTCCCGAACGAAGTTTCACACAAAAAGTTTCATGTAAAATAATACCAATGCGATGGCATGAACCTTTCTCCTGCTTGGGGGCGAGGTTTATCCCCGCGCGATTTTGAACGCGACTTGGTCCAAAAAAACGCAATAGAGGGGGGCGAGCGGTGAGGTTTTCCGCAAAAAAAAAGAGTCGGACCGCTCTTCGGCTCGGCCTTGTTTCTCCTTTGCCTTGCTTCAGGCGCGGCGGGCCTCGCCCAACCCGCGGGCGGGACCGCTCAAGACATAACGAGGCAAGCCCTGCTGCCCGGCCGGGGTAAAGCCGGCAGGCCGCTTCCGCTTGCGGCGAGCTGGAGCTCGGGGCAAAAGCCCGGCGGTTTTACTCCCGACTTCCAGATGGCGATGATAAAGCGCGGCTATCACCTGCTGCCGTGGTTTTATCTTCCACCGCCCGGATGGGCCTTCGAATCCAAATACTACGAGACCGCGATAAGACAAGCCGCAAAGCTCCACCTGCCCATCTCTTTCCTCGGTACCCAGTGGGAGAGTCTTTTGGGTGAGCTGCCTCAATACCGGGGTCTACCCTCCAACATCAATCCGAATGTTCGAGCGACACTCGGCAGGGCTATCCCGGAGGTCTCGCCTTTCGGGCCCGCTCGGTTATGGCGCCGGGTTGGCGAGCAGTGGACGTCGACCCCCCTCGTGGAAAAGCTCCAGCAGTGGTATCCGGACCCTCCGCTCGTGCTGTTTGTCTCCAACAACGAGCAGCCCAGGCTTTGGTGGTGGGAAGCCGGGGAGTCAAACCGGTTTGTCGCGCGCTACGGCGGCGCGGGGAGTGACGAATTCAAACGCGGAGTCATCGGTGACGCCTGGATCGAACGCTACAGGTCCATGGAAAACGGGATGCGCCGGGAATTGATCTCCAAGGACTGGAAGAAAAAGGCTCAATTCATAGGGTTCAATGCTTTCGGCTCCTTCAATTTCGGAAGGTCGCAGGACTGGATAAGGGAATCTCTCTGTATCCCGGAGCGCTTCGAACCCTGGCCTGTCGCCTGGGATGGAGCCTCCGCCCAGTACTATGTCATGGACACACGCTCACCCCTTACCGACTACACCGTACTCAGCCCGCAGATAGAGGCCATGAGCTATGTCTTCATGCTAAAGGAAGCCCGCCGCCTAAACCCCGGGTTCTGGTTCGAACTCTCGGTCTGGGATGGACACGAATCGCCGCCGTCTCTCGACAAACGGCTTTTCTACGCCTCGAAGGGACAAACCTTTACACCGGCCAGGTACGCGGGCATGGTCAAATTTGGAATGTGGCTCCTGCGGCCCCGCCTGGTGCGGGACTACCGCTCCTGGGAAGACACGGTGAAAAACTCCGGCGCCTATTTCCTTGCCGTCGCGGATTCCGTGGAGATGGTCTACAGGGACCCGGTCCTGCGAAAGTTTTGGCGTTTCGGACGCCTTGTCGAAAATACCGGCGGGCAGAACCCCTTTCAGGCTAACATTCCGAAGGATTGCCGCAAGGCCCCCAGATGGTTTTTGCTGGGTACCGATCTTGACCCGCCCGGGCCGTGGACGATCTCCACGGAACTGCCGGTTTTTGCGCTCGCCCTGGTACTGGGGGAGCGGCCCGCAAGGCAGTGGCTCGTCTACGCCCACTCGCCTCTTTTGACGCGAAAAAACGTGGAGATAAGGATACCGGGCTACGGAAGTATACATGTCAGTGCGGCCGAGTCCGGAAGCTTCTACCTTGTAATGGAAAAAACCGGGGAGGTCAGACCTCTTCAATGAGCGAACTTCGAGTCGGCCCTGGTTGCCTGGCGGCCGGGCATACCACCAAAGTTGAGAAGATGAGCCCCTCGCGCCGGACATCGGCTGCTGCCCGGCTCGATTATGTCCTCGCAGCACTCCTGCTCGTAACGGCGAGTTGCGCATTCATGTACGGGAATGGAGGTGAGAGGCTCGTCGTCCTTATACTCTCGCTGGCCTCTGGTCTGTACAGGCCCCCCCTTCTTATCTTTTCCCTTTCGCTGGCCACGTCCCTGGATGTCGCAAACGGACATTTTTTCACACCGATGCGGGTTGCCCTGATTTTTTCGGCGACAACACTTCTCGTCCACCACAAGCGCATTTCGGAGCGCATCCGAGGGGAGCACCTCATCGCCTTGGCCTATCTGTGGGCTTTTGGGATGTGGTGCCTCCTGTGCATATACATCCGCGCCGAACTGAGCGGCCTTGAAGAAGTGATCACGATGTTCGGTTATGGCGCCGCCTGCCTGTTCCTGCTGGCAATAGTCGAAAAGAAAGACTCAATGTCGACCTTTGTCTGGCTCGGGCTTTTGCCGACCGTAGTTTCATCCGTTGCGGCATCTTTTCACCTGCGCCCCGTCAAATGGCACGACTACCTCATAACCGCTGACGGACTTCGCTATCGCGGCATTCTACATGATCCCAATTACCTCTCGTCCATACTGGTGGTTGGGTTTACAGTATGCTTGGCATCCATGGGCGTAAAAAAAGGGATGCCGAACAAGGCTCTTTACCTGGTCCTCTCAGCTCTATTTTCTCTGGCCCTTTGGGCGCCTCAATCGAGGGCGGGGCTTTACACGGCCTCTTTTTGCCTGACCCTGTTCATCCTGTCGCAGGCCGGCCCGGCTGTGCGCGGCGGCAAATGGAAAAACCTTCTGCCTCCAATCCTGATCGGTAGTGCGGTTGCGCTGTTCATTGCAACCCATACTCACAACCGGGCATTCTCCGTGGTGCGGGAGCGGGGCTTCGAACTGGTGAGAAGCATTAACCGGCTGGCTGTTGAGCCAATCCTGCACAACCCCGTATTCGGACCCGGAGAGGCGGGCTTTGACAACCTCTACGGCCCCCCTCACAACACGCTGCTAAGCCTTGGGCTCGAATACGGCATTCCGGGAATGCTCCTCATGCTTGTTGGCGTATCCTTTTGCTTTTACAACCTCTGGAAACGCAGGGGAAAAGGCTCGATGGTGATTTTTCTGCCCTTTCTGGCGCTAAACGTCATTCTTTGCTCCTTTTCGGCCACAGGACACAAGTTGCTCTGGCTCTACCTGGTTGCCGGGATGGTCTACCGACAGGACGACGCTCAAATCGGGGGGGACACCTGATGGCAAAGCGCACATGGCTGCACGTCACCAACTCCATGCACGGAGGCGTGGGGCGAGTTATCGAAAATCTCGCGGGAACCGTCATGGAGGGCTTCGATCAAAAAATCTGCGAACTCGATTCGGGCGGAGCACCGGGGATTGTCTCCGCGGCCCGCAAATTCCTTGCCGCAAGGGCGGCGCTGCGTTCGCTGCCTCCCGGCTCAATAGCCCACCTGCACTGCGGGTTGCGAAGCTGGCTCTACGCGGGGACGCCAAAGACCGCTCGCTGCATCGTTACAATTCACGGCATGGTCCCACCGAGGGGGGTAGCCGTCCCGAGAGACATTGTCGAACTTCGCCTTTTATCCAAACGGTTCTCGCCGGTTGTAGCCGTTTCCAGACACTGCGGGAAAACGATGCGGCGCATGGCCGGGCGCGCTTTTCCGATAGCTGTCGTCCCCAACGGGGTCCCGGAGCCTTCCACGGCTGTCCCGGCGCGAAGCGGCGGTGCGTTGAACGTCGGGTTTGTCGGCTACCTGTTCCCCCACAAGGGCATCGATACCTTTCTCGAAGTTGCAAGAATTCTCAATGGCTCCAGGGCAAAATTTCTCGTATTCGGAGAGGGTCCGAGGGGGCCCATGGTCGAAGCGGCGCAAAGGGCCGGCCTGGTCCGGTGGGTCCGTGACCAGACGGCCCCGCGCGCCATCTACCCCGGGATCGATGTCCTCAGTTTTCCCTCGCAACTTTGCGGACCCGATGTGACGGGATGTCCGATGGTGCTCCTCGAGGCCAAATCCTATGGCGTGCCGGCCGTTGCCGGCAGCATTCCGGGGGCGGCGGAGCTGATCGAAAACGACGGGGACGGCATCCTGGTGGAAGGGTTCGATCCGCATGACCATGCCGCGGCAATCGACCGGTTGATCACCGCGGACCAAATGAGGCGGGAGCTCTCGGTGCGCGCAAAAAAGAGATGGGCGGCGGGCTATACCGCCCGCCTCATGGCCGATCGCTATCTGCGGCTGGCCTCGGAGAGCTTCTGAGACCGGTTTGCGTTTCCGACCTCGAACGGAAAAAAACCATCCATGCGATTCATCAGAAAAGCAGCCCTCGGTTCCGCGGCAAATCTCGCCTGTGTCTTTGTGGTCCAGGCCGCCTCGATTATCCTCGCCCGCGAACTCGGACCCGCGGGGTTTGGACGCTACAGGCTCTGGGTCGGGGCGGCCACCATCGTGTCGACCATCCTCATGATGGGGATTGGAACGGCCAACATTTATCTCCTCAATCATCTGAAAATCTCAAAAGCCCTCGTCTTCGCAAACTCCTTCAAGGCCTTTATGGTTTTGGGACCTCTTTGCGCAAGTCTTGTCCTGGCGCTTGTCTGGTCAAACCCCGGGTACTTCGGCCGGGCGCCCTGGTTTGCGGCCGCCCTGTTTGCCGCCGGAGCCGGGCTTGGAATCTGCATGACGTTTTTCAGGCAGCTCCTCGTAGCGGAGTTGGAGATATCCAAGGTAATCAGTGTCGAACTGCTGCAGGCGGGGACCTTGCTTTCCTTCGCGGCGATCCTTTCCTGCCTGGGGTATCTCACTGTTTCAACGGCCCTGATACTCACGATGCTCAACTCGGGCCTGGCGGTTATCGTCCTGCTCTATTTTTTCCGTGGGTCCCGTGGAGTCTTTTGCCCCTTCGACCGGCGCCTGTTCGGCCTGACCCTCAAGTACGGCCTGAAGCTCTCACTCTCACATACGATCTATCTGCTCTCTGCCGAATTCAGCCTGATCGTGCTCAGGTTTTACCGCGGTTTCGATGAGGTGGGGCTCTATTCCCGCGCCGCCGCGATCTGCGGCCTGATCATGTTGATACCAAACTACATCTGCCCCTTCCTTATGTCGCAATGGAGTGCGGTAAGCGGGGAAAAGAGGGCCCGGCAGGTGGAAGCCGCCGTGAGAGTGTGGCTGGTTTTTGGAACAACCGTTGCCCTGGCCGTAGCTCTTGGCGGCAGGGACATAATCCGGCTGCTCTACGGCAGCCGGTACCTGGGGGCGCAGGCGGCCCTTGCGCTGCTTGCGCCTTCGGCCGCGGCATTGTCGCTTTTCCTCATTTTCAGCAACCTTCTTAACGGGGCCGGACATGCATCGGTAAATATTTGGGTTTCAACCGGTATGTTTGCCGTTCTGACCACCTCGAGCCTGCTGCTGATACCTCGTTTCGGAATTCGAGGGGCGGCGTTGGGCGCCCTGTGCGCAAGCGCGTTTGGCGCAGCGGCCGCCTGGTTGTGCGCGATAAGCTTGTGCAGCGTGTCCGCCGCCGACTGCCTGCGGGTGTGCAAAGCCGACTGGGAAGACATGTACGGTGCTCTGATCGGCCTTATCCCCGGAAAAAGGAATAAGGCCGCCTTAAACAGCGTGGACTAACGATTATGCGCATAGGCATCGATGCATCGAACATCCGCGAAGGTGGCGGACTCACCCATATCGCGGAAGTCCTTCGGGCTGCCGAGCCGCACCGTCATGGCGTCTCAAGGGTAATTTTCTGGGCAGGCGCAAAAACCCTGGAAAGAATCCATGACCGGCCCTGGCTCGAAAAGGTCCATCAACCGCTTCTTGACCGGTCTTTACCCCTGAGGCGGCTTTGGCAGAGATTTTTGCTCGAAAAACTTGCGCGCCAAAAGGGCTGCGACCTCCTGTTTTGCCCCGGAGGCTCCTACACCGGCTCATTTAGGCCTTTTGTCGCGATGTCGCAAAACCTGCTCCCCTTCGACTGGTCGGAGGCCAGGCGCTATGGAATGTCCCTTAAGCTCTTAAAGCTCATGATGATTCGCAGATCCCAGGCCTCTGCCTTCAGGGAGGCAAACAGCCTGATTTACCTAAGCGCGCATGCGGCTCAAACGATAAGGGCGGCAACAGGATCAAACAGGCCATACGCCGTAATACCTCACGGAATAGGCCGGGATTTTTTTGCCCCCCCGCGTCCCCAAAGAAAGATAGAGAACTGCTCCAATGCCGATCCCTTCCGCATACTCTATGTTTCGACCATAACGGTGTTCAAACACCACGACTGCGTTGCCGAGGCGGTAGTACGCCTCAGGCGGGAAGGGATCCCGGCAACACTCGATATAGTCGGTCCCGCTTACCGGCCCTCGATGAAACGGCTGCAACGGCTGCTCGGCAAAGCGGATCCTGGCGGGATGTTCATCCGCTGCCTTGGTGAAATCCCGCACTCAAGTCTTGCCACGGTCTACCGCCGCTCGGAGCTTTTCGTATATGCGTCGAGCTGCGAAAACATGCCCAACATCCTGCTGGAGGCCATGGCGTCCGGGCTTCCCATAGCCTGTTCCAACCGGGGGCCGATGCCCGAAATGCTAAGGGATGCGGGGGTATATTTTGACCCGGAGTCTTCCGGGCAGGTAACCGCGGCGTTGAGGAAACTGATACTGAATCGTGCGAGGCGAAAGGAGTGCTCGGCGCTCGCTTACCGCTATGCGGGGGCGTTTAGCTGGGATAGATGCGCAAACGACATCCTGGCCTTTCTTGCCGGCTCCGCTGCCGGGGAGGCGCAAACGAGCACGGCGAGTCCCTCCCGCATACCAAAGCCGTCTTGACTGCCTGGAGAAAACCCGGAGCGCCTCCCCGGCAAGAAATGGAGATGGAGATGGACAATCGAACGGATGTCTGCGTTGTAATCCTCACTTATAACGAGGAGGCCAACATCTCCCAGGCCCTTGATTCGGTTATCGGCTGGGCTTCTGAAGTATTTGTCCTCGATTCCTTCAGCACAGACCGCACACTGGAAATTGCGCGAAACTATCCCTGCAGGATCGTTAGACACCACTTCGAAAATTACGCAAAACAGAGAAATTTCGCCGTCGAGGGGCTGGGAATTCGGACCGGGTGGGTGCTTTTTCTCGATGCCGACGAGTGGCTTCCGGCTGCATTAAAAGATGAGATCGCCTCAGTTATCGAGCGCAATCCCGAAGAAAACGGTTTTTACTTGAAAGGGCGCTTCCTCTTCATGGGCAGGTGGATAAGGCGGGGCTACTATCCGACCTGGATCTTGAGGTTTTTCCGGCGGGGTAAAGCCCGCTGCGGTGAAAGAACGGTCAACGAGCGTCTTATCGTGGAAGGAAAAACCGGGCGCCTCGAACACGACTTCATCCACGAGGACAGGAAAGATTTCTCGGAATGGATAGCCAAACACAACCGGTATGCCCAAATGGAGGCGTTCGAACTGTTGAAGGGCATAAGAGAAGACGAAATCCGCGCTCGCCTCCTGGGGGCGCAAAACGAACGCAAAAGCTGGCTTCGCCGCCACATCTGGAACCGGTTGCCCCCCCTTGTGCGGCCTTTCATGTTCTTTTTCTACCGCTACTTTCTTTGCTGCGGATTTCTCGACGGAAAGCCGGCCTTTATCTATCATTTCTTTCAGGCCCTCTGGTTTCCAATGCTCATAGACGTAAGATTTCTCGAAATGCGCAACAAAAAGCAACCTCGGGGCGGCTGCGCCGCGGGCGAGTGGAGGGCATGAGGATTTCTCCTGCGTATGGGCGGGGTTTACCCCAATGCTGTTGCTTTAGGGGAAGCGTCCACCACGTAGTCCCATTTTTTCCTTCGTGCTCTTCGTGCACTTCGTGGTTGAATCTTAATCCTGCGGTCCGTTCAGGGCTGCGGGTCGGTAGTCAACCACGAAGTGCACGAAGAGCACGAAGGAAGAGTAAAAGTATGGGGAACGGGTTCCCCGATCCTGAGTGATTTTTCTTAAAGCAACAGCATTGGGGGTTTTCCCCCGCCCGATCTTGAACGCAACTTGGTATTAACACTTAAAACAGAGGAAACTACTAATGAATAAGCTTTTGAAGCTAAAGAACAATCTGCTTTCATTAAGAGCATTTTCAGTTTTAGGCAAAACTCTGTATCTGCAATATTTAATTAACGCGTTTTTATGTATATCCGAAATCGTGACCTATAGAGATTTTCGCCGGCTGGATAAAGCGATGGGAGCATCGGCAAAACTTTTTCATTATCGTGGCTCACCTTTTATTTTTGACTGCCACTTCTGTGATCAACACATGCATGACGATTCATTCGGCTTTGGTATAGTTCGAGAGATATACATACGAGATTGTTACTTCAAATGGCATCCAACGTTTGTTTATAAAAACGCCAGGGTTGTCATAGATCTGGGCGCCAACCGTGGAGCGTTCTCGACACTGATGACAACCAGGTCGGACTTCATCCTGAGCGTGGAATGTGAAAAACAGTACCACCAAATTATAAGACATAATTTCGACAGTAATAATTTCTCAAACTACTCTATAGAAACTGCATTTATTGGAAATAACAAACAGCTTGATCTAAATATTCCAGTACTAACAATTGATGACTTGTTTAACCGTAACAATATTAACTCTGCGGATTTGGTTAAAATTGATATTGAGGGGAGCGAGTTTTCACTTTTTTCTTCTACCGACTGGCTTCACCGGGTTAATGCAATCTCCATGGAGGTCCACCCTAACTATGGAGATCCCGATGTTATCCTCAAAACCATGAGAAAACACGGCTTTTCATATATTATAGCAGACGAGAACCTGCTGCGTGTAAGTGAATCTGGGCAAGCACACTTTATTTATGCATGGAAAACTAAAGGCTTATTTACGGACAAGCCCTGAATTTGCGATCAAAGGCCTCATCCAACCCATCGAACAGTGAATCCTTTGCCGCCTGTTCTATTTCAGACCCTCAACAGCCGCTCATCTTTCCAGAGTATTCACTTTCAAATATCCTTTATCCCACTACGAACTTCGTCACGCTTTATTTGTGCTAACTGTTATGACCTCGCGATGAACCTGAATTTATAACGCATGCAAAGATTGCGGCCTCTATGATTACCACTAAACCTACCGATCCCATTGGTTTCCACGATAGTCTGGCGGCGAACTGGGAATTGAAATATACAAAGCGGTGCTTTCGCGGCCGGGCCCAAGCTTTCCTGTCGCTTCTCGATCCGGGTCTACACTGCGACCAGGCGTGGCTCGACGCGGGCTGCGGAACAGGAGTCCTCGCCCGTGAACTCTCCTCAAGGGGCCTCAGTGTAACGGGCGTGGATGCCTCCAGGAAAATGATCGATGAAGCCAACCGCTTAACCCCGCGTAGCGATGGCGCCATGGCAAGGGAGCCGGTCTTCGACCTGGTCGACACCGTCGAGCACCTCGATTTTCCCGGATCGAGCTTTGACGGCATTGTTTGTTCCAGCGTTGTCGAATATCTCAAAAACCCTGTGGAGGCAATCGTCCAATTTCACCGCATCCTTAAGCCCGGGGGCGTTTTGCTCGTTTCCGTCCCCAACAGGACGTCTCCGGTAAGAAGTGCTCAAAGAGTTTTGCACCTCGTATCGAGTTGCTTCAAAACCCCATGGCCCGCATATCTCACTTTCTCCAACCATTCCTACACACGCAGAACATTTAGCAACCTTCTGCGCGACTGCGGATTTGAGGTGGTATCCCGCATTGACTACGATCCCTATATGCCGGGTTTCATTTCGAAGATGGGATTTAACGCAGCGATGATGATATTTCTTGGCAAAAAGCGCAGCCCTTAGACAAGCAAGACCGGGTCATCAGTTATCACTATTATTCCCCGAATAACTCCCACCACTCACAATCCCTCAATTTTAAACCCTCATATATTCGTTTGACACAAATTTAGCCTTCTGTTAAATAATTTGGCCATTAAATGCTGTCAGTACAGTGGTTCTAATAAAGGATGTATGCTGTCGCTGCCTTGCTCCCGGGCAAAGAGGGCTCAAAAGATGACCAAGGCCGAGTTGGAAGCAAGAATCGAAGATATGTTCACCAATTTGGAACCTGGGGTTTGCCGGTCGCTGCCCGTGGGGGGCGACGCCGCCATGGACGGCAAGTCCAGCTCGATCATCCTCGAAAGGGCTTGGCTCGAACTCAGCCTGCTCGTAAACTCCCTGCTCGACACATAGCTTTAAATTCCAGGCCGACACCTTTTTTTGCTCTAAACTCCCGGGCGCTTTCCAGCTATTTAGACAAACAGGAAATGTTAAGTCCAGGTTTCTAGACAGTGCCTTTGGCAGGCGGATTCAAAGGATACGCATCTTGATGCCTGAATCTGAAAAATTCGAGTCCAGCTATTTAGACTGCCCGGTGGAAGCTCACGGAAGGGCCAAAAAAATCAGACCTTTTATTATCGCTTTGGGCCAATCCCCTCTGCCCCAAGGGAAAGTTTGGACTTAAAAGGCGCTTGAGTACCTTATTGCGGGCTGTAAGCCCGCAATAAGGTACTCTCTCGTGGGGGTGCGGGGGGCACGGCTCCCCGCGCTTTTGCCTTGCCCCGCGCTTTTGCCTTGCCCCGCGCTTTTTACCTTGCCGCGCAGCCGCTCCCGCTCTTTATTATTTATGCTGCAGCAGCTCGATTGCCTTTAGCAGCTGGGTATCCCCCCTCACCTTCAGTTGAGCGGGGGACATGCCTTTTTCTTTTTCCGGGTAGAGGGGTGTGATCGCTGTCGACAAGTTCACTTTCACGTCCGGCTCGATCCCTTTGTGCCATATGACGTGCCCGGCTGGAGTGAGCCACTCGGCGATGGCAAGGAGCATGGCCGAACCATCCGGGAGGCGGAATTCCTGAAGCACGGTACCGGTTCCGAAGGTTTTTTCTCCAACAAGAGCTGCCCGGTTTGCGTCTTTTAGTGCCCCTGCGACTATTTCCGCCCCGCTGGCGGTCCCCTGGTTTATCAGCACGACCATGGTAATGCTTGTCGCAATACCCCCGGGCTGGACAGCAACGGGCTTGACGGTGCCTTTGCTGTCCTTTTGGAGCACGACGGTACCGCTGCTCAGGAACTGGCTGGCCGTTTCGACCGCCTCACCCAACACGCCCCCGGGATTGTCGCGCATGTCCAGGATCAGCCTGGTCGCCCCGCCATTTTCGATCTGCCTCAAGGCTTTTCGAACATCCTTTGTGACACCCTCGCTAAAACCGGCGATTCGCAAATCGGCGATCGTCGTTCCGGGCACACGCGCCCAGGTCACATTTCTAACGGTAATCTTGGCCCTTACTATCGTCACTTCCCTCGATTCCCCCGTTTTGGGGTTCACGATGGTCAATTCGACCGAGGTGCCGGCCTTTCCCGCGATACGCGTAACGACCTGCTCCAGAGGAAGCCCCGTGATTCCTTGCCGTCGACTTTCATAATGATGTCGCCGGTTTTAAGACCTGCGCGCATCGCCGGGGAACCGTCCAGCGGGGCAAGGATAACAACGTGGCCGTCCTTTATCTGGATTTGCGCTCCGATGCCGCTGAAATTGCCCTGGAGGTAATGGGACTCGATGCGGACCATGTCGGGATCGAGGAACGGCGCTGTGCCCGGTGTCCCCAGGGCGTTAACCATTCCCGTGATAGCTCCGTAAGTGAGCTTGGTGGACCGGACGGCCGAGCGGTCCACATATTTTTCATCGATTAACTTCCACGCCTGGCGAATGAGGTTGTAATCGAGCACCGGGTTGAATGAGCTCGGCCTGCGCCTGAGAATCTTCCGCAAAGACACCATGATCGAGTACGACGCCTGCCGCAGCCCCGCCTGCGGCGATCAAGGCGCAAACAATCAATCCCAGGAACTTCTTTCTGATGCCGATAAGTTTCATCAAACCCCCCATTGTCTATTTGATCAGCAAATTTTCATGGGCCCGCGACGGCGGGACCAACGTTGAACAAAAAACTGGCCTTTTCCATAATAAGGTGAAAAATGGATTTGAACAATCGGTGTCCTTACTTTAAGTTACCCACGACAAGAATTTCACGGGCTAAGAAGGAGAACGAATGAGATGAGTGTGGAACCTGTACAGACAGATAAGGCCCCCGCGGCCATCGGCCCTTATTCACAGGCAATCCGGGCAAATGGGTTCGTTTTCGTGAGCGGCCAGATTCCGATCGATCCCCGCGGCGGCGAAATAGTAAGTGGAGATTTCGTCGATCAGGCCCGCCAGTCGCTCGAAAACCTGAAGCAGATTCTTGATAGCCTCCGGCGACGGGTCTTGAGAAAGTTGTTGCCGTGGATGTTTTTGTGACCGATATTAATGAGTTTGCAGCTTTTAACAAGGTGTATGAGGAGTTTTTCACGGCTCACAAGCCGGCGAGGGCCGTTGTCGAGGTAAAGGGCCTCCCGAAGGGCGTAATGGTGGAGGTAAAGTGCGTGGCGGTGTTGCCGACCTAGCAGCCGGGTGTTTATTATGAACGGAAACTGGACGCGCATAGATATAACCTGCGGGGCGGACTCGGCTGATGTCCTGGCCTCGGAGCTTGCCGAGGCCTTCGGGGTGAGCGTGGAATACATTTCGGACGGCCTTCGCGCTCTACCTGGATGCGGAGCGGTTTGCCGCGGACAGGGAGCGCTTGCGCGCAAATAGTTGACGGGGTGGCGCGGGAGCCCGGGGAGGAGCCGAGGGAAATTTCCGTCTCCGAGATGCCCGACGAAGACTGGTCGAGGAAGTGGAAGGAGAATTTCAAGCCGCTTCCGGTAGGCAAACGATTTCTTGTCTCGCCGACCTGGGAACCTGAGCCGCGAGACCCGGAGCGGCTCATCATTCGAATCGATCCGGGGCGCGCCTTCGGGACCGGGCACCATGAGACTACACGGCTCTGCCTCGAGTGGCTCGAAAGCTGTGATTTACCCGGCGTGCGCCCGAAGGCGTCGCTGCTCGACGTCGGGACGGGCTCCGGAATACTTGCGATCGGCGCGGCCCTTCTTGGGTTCCGGGAAATTACGGCGGTCGATAACGATCCGGAGGCTGTCGAAACGGCGAAAGAAAACGTTTTGCTAAACGGGCTTGAAGGCAAAATTCGCCTCTTTTGCGCAACGCCTGACGAGGTGCGAAGGGCAATTCGACGCCGTTATTTCCAATATAGAGTCGGGCCCTCTTATCAGGATGGCGGAGGCGATCGCCTCCAAAGTTCGGGACGGGGGGCGGCTGGCGCTTAGCGGAATCCTTTCGGAACAGGCCGATGAGGTCTGCGCGGAATATGAAAAAATGGGCCTTGCGCCCGCCGGCCGGAGAGCGGCGGGAGAATGGGTGCTTCTGGCCTTTGCGAAGTGAAAGGGAAGGGTGCATGGGAGAAACGGGATGGAGTGGCGAATGGATCACTCTCGACGCACAGGGGGCGATGAGCGTTCCATCTAACCCCAATATCGGCTTTATCGAAGGGGACGGAACGGGGCCCGACATCTGGGCCGCGACAAAGCCGGTGTTGGATGCGGCGGTCCTTAAAGCCTACTGGCGGGAAAAAGAAGATCCACTGGTTCGAGCTTCTTGCGGGTGAGAGGGCCTTGAAGGAAACCGGGGCACCATTGCCGGCAAAGACCATCGATCTGATAAGAAAGTGCGTGGTCGCCATAAAGGGCCCGCTCACCACCCCGGTCGGCACGGGCATGAGGAGCCTCAATGTCACGCTAAGACGAGTCCTGGACCTCTATGCGTGCATCCGTCCGGTAAGATATTTTCCGGGCATTCCCTCGCCGGTTCGTCATCCCGAAAGAGTGGACATGGTCGTGTTCAGGGAAAATACCGAGGATGTGTACGCGGGGATCGAATGGGAATCGGGCTCCGAGGAAGCGGACAGGGTTACGAAACTTCTTTTCGACAATTTCAATATCACTCTGCCCGCCAAATCGGGAATCGGAATAAAGCCGATGAGCCCGGGCGGGACCAAAAGGCTTGTGCGCCGTGCCATAGCCTATGCGCTGCAACGGCGCCTTCCTTCCGTCACCCTGGTCCACAAGGGAAACATCATGAAATACACCGAAGGGGCTTTCCGCAAATGGGGCCTATGAGCTGGCTCGGGAGGAATTCGCGGACCGCACCCTCACCGAAGACGAGTGCGCAGTCCCTGCACGGGGGAGAATGCGCCGGAAGGCAAAGTGGTGATAAAGGAGCGGATCGCCGACTCGATGTTTCAGCAGGTGCTGCTAAGACCCGAAGAATACAGTGTGCTCGCAACTCCCAATTTGAACGGCGACTACATCTCCGATGCTCTCGCCGCGCAGGTCGGAGGCTTAGGCATGGCGCCGGGCGCAAACGTCGGGGATCGGGCCGCGGTCTTCGAGGCCACTCACGGAACCGCGCCCAAGATATGCCGGCCTTGATAAGGTGAACCCCGGCTCGCTCGATTCTCTCCGGTGCGATGATGCTCGACCACCTGGGCTGGGTGGAGGCTGCCAGGACTCATCCATAAAGCCCTCAAGCACACGATCGAGGAGGGAATCGCAACTTACGATCTCGCCCGGCAAATGAAGGGGGCGAAGGAAGTCGGCGTGTTCCCGGTTCGGCAGGGCGATAATCGAACACATGGATGAACCGGCGGGGCACGCCGGCAAGCTTCACCCCGGGCTTTCCGGTTTTATTCCGTAGGTTTTCGTGCTAGCGGCCTCACTTTAAAAGGAGGGTGCAATGTCTGTCCGGTTCGTCAAAAGCTCGGTTCACTTCTTTCGGTATGGCGCCATCCGATGAAAACCGCGCCTTGCGTCTTGTCGAGTTGTGCGGAAGGACCGCCTATAAATCCGAGGACAAGATAACCGGGGATTCGGCGGCAAAATTTGTGCTCATGCTAAAGTCGCGCGGCCATCTGTCGGTGCTTGAACACAGCAACATGGTGCTCAGGTCGAAAGGGACCCGGCTGCGCCGGCCCGCGGAGGGATCGGCCGAGATCTCGTTATGAAATGATGCTCGAAGCGCTGCGCGACAGGCTCGGTTTTCACCGCATCTATCCGCTCGATTCCGAGGGGGCGGGTTTTTCATCGCCGGAAATTTCCGCGCATGGCTTGATACCCTGGACCATTTAAAACAGCGCGACGCACGTGCACGACTTTTTGCTTCAAAGCCTTGCGACGATTTTTCCCGGCCCTTTTTCCGGCTCGGGGTGAGGCGGGGCTCCAGTGGTCCGGGTCTTTCCGGGCCTCGCTGGTTGGCGAAGAGGAACAGCTCGGGATGCTTACAAAAGATCCCTCCTGCGATCTTCCGGTCTTTGTCGTAAGTTTGTCTGCGACCGCGGCATAACGCATGAGGTGGTGCGGCACCGGGTGTTTTCTTTCACGCAGGAAAGCACGCGGTACGTAAACTATGGAAACCGGGGCATGGAACTCATCCTGCCCGAGGAATTGTTCGATTCATACGATGAGGCAAAAGGCGAGGTGACGCCGGGCGACCCTCTCGCGGCCCAATGGATCGAGCGCGCGGAACTCCTTTTTAGCTGGTACCGCGAAGACCTTGCCCGGGGTTTGAGGCCCGAGATTGCACGGGACATTCTGCCGAACCTTCTTAAAAGCGAGCTGTTTGTGAGTGGCAGGTGGAGCGGTTGGAAACATTTCATAATGCTGAGGGACTCGAGCCAGGCCCATCCGCGAATACGATTTCTCGCAAAAGAGGTGAGAAAATATTTTCACGGCCTGGGGCTCAAGTGCTGATAAAACGGGGAGTGAACAGGAACGGATGCGCGAAATATTTTCTCTTCAATGGGAGTTGAACGTCCACACGCTGGCAAATGCCGGCATGGATTTCGAAAACACTATGAACGACCCCGATAAAAGGGTCGTCTGGATCGAAAACTACCGCAAGGCTCTTTCCGCGGAACTTGCCGAACTGATTCGGGAAGTTCGGGACCATGGTCTTTCGACTCAAAACGGCAAGGTCGAAATTGTCGATATACTTCATTTCCTGGTGAGTCTTTCCCAGATCGTCGGCGTAGACCCCGAACCACTCCCGCCTTTTAGCGTGAGTGCCAACGGGGACTCTTTCGAGGCGTGCGCCATCGATGCGTTTCTTTCGATCGATAAACTCCAGTCAAGCCTCAAGTGGAAATGGTGGGCAAAAGGCGGCGGGTTTAAACCGGAGGTGGCGCGCAGCGCCATATTGGACCTGTGGGCTGTCCTTTTCCGGATCTGCGCCGTTTTCGGCCTTGATTTCCAGGAGCTAAAAAAAATCTACATCGCCAAAAACAGGATCAAC
>CAWEZA010000012.1:0-114671 GCA_963813125.1 uncultured delta proteobacterium
GGCTTGGCTACCGACCGAACCGCACGGCGCAGGCCCTGCGCACCCGGCACTCCCAGATCGTCGGGGTGATCCTCACCATTCTCGTCAACGCCTCGTTCCAGGCAATGATCGAGGTGATCCAGCGTCGGTTGCAAGAGCACGGCTACGACATGCTCCTCACGATCACCGGCGGGGACATCGAGCAGGAGGACCGACTCCTCGAGATGCTCCTCGACCGCCAGGTGGACGGCGTGCTAATGCTTGGCTCGTCCGGCCTGCTCCCCCTCTCACCTCGCCTCGGCGCGACGAACGTCCCCGTTGTACACGTCGTGCGTCGCCTCGACCCCCAGCCAAGCGACTCCGTCTTTGCCGACGACCGCCGCGGCGCGGCTATCAGGCCACCTCCTACCTGCTTAATCTCGGTCACCGCCGCATCGCTCTCGTCGTCGGCGGCCGCGATACTCCCGTGCCGGCAACGAGCGCCGGATCGGTTACTCGCGGCGCTCCGAAATACGGGCACAAAGCCGGACCGTTCTGCTTATCTACGAGGGCGACTACCGGCCCGAAACGGGAGCGGCCGCGGTGGCGCGGCTGCTCGGGCGCGACGACCCGCCAACGGCGCTGTTCATCGCCAACCACGAAGCTGCCTACGGCGCCCTCCCCTTGATCGCCGACCAGCGGCGTCGAGATTCCCAAGCAGCTCTCGGTCATCGTCTACGAGGACCGCCGTGGTTCTCCTACTGGAGTCCCCCGCTCACTGTCGTCGACAACGAACCCGTGGCAATCGCCCGCGCCGCCGTCGAGATCCTGCTCGCCCGTCTCACAGGCAATGGCGACGGGCATGCGCAGCCGGGGGTGGCAGGAAGCGCCCGGCTGATCATCCGCTATTCCTGTGCCAGCCCCACGCCGCTTTTTGCGACCGGCTGACACCGCCTCCCCACGGCGGATGCACTTCGCCACACACGCTAATTCTCTGTTTCTCACTGTTGCTCAGCCGCGCTTGACTCAGTGCCGCGGCCATTTTATACTCTTACATGCAATCGATTACGTAACAGTTGTGTGGCGAAAGCACTCGCGCCCCCTAGGCAGGTTGTCAGGAGGCTGCGCCGTGCTTCTCGTCGATGTTCAGCATGGTCCGGGGACCGACGGTGCCCGGCGATCCTGTCAGTGCTAACTGAGGAGGGGCCTCATGTTGATATCGTCAAAGACCTTTGGCAGCCGTCGCACTAGGTGGGCTCGCGACCTCGCTGCTGGTGGTGGCACTGGGCATCGGAGTCATGGTGCCGAGCACTTTCGGCAGCGGCCGGAGGGTGAGCCAAGCCGCCGCCGGCGTTCCGAGCGGGACGCTCACCATCGCCACCAACGAGCCACCGCAAACCTTCGACCCGATCCAGTCACTCAACTCGACGGTCGACCAGATGGCGCTCAACGACTACAACACCCTCGTCCAGTATCCCCCCAAGCCAACACGACCCTCGAGCCGCAGCTCGCCACGGGGTGAGACAAATCGCCCAACGGGCTCGACTACACTTTCACGCTGCGTTCCGGCGTCACCTTCCACGACGGCTCGCCCATGACCGCCACCGACGTCGCCTTCACCTTCAACCGCGACGCCAAGCTGGCCGAAGGCGTGGCCGGCGAGCTCGGGCCCTTCAAGACCGCCAAGGTCATCTCACAGCTCAAAGGTCGAGCTGATCCTCTCGGCCCGCTACTCCCCGTTCCTCGACGCCCTCTTTCGCGGGCCTACATCCTGAGTCCAAGCCGTACGAGAAAGTCCACCTCGGCAGCGACATGGGCCAGACCTGGCTCGCCACACACGACGCCGGCACCGGCCCGTACATGCTCCGGTCGTACACGACGGGCACCCAGGCGGTGTTCGTCTACTACCCGGGCTACTGGCAGGGCTGGAGCGGCCACCACGTCGCGAAGGTCGTCTACAACTTCATCGGCTCGGCGAGCACGCAGCAGGAGGCGCTCTTGTCGGGTCAGGCAAACATCGCGATGAACATCGCCCGCTCGTCGCCTGCCGACCTTCGCCAAGAACCCGAACTTCGTCGTGAACTCCTCGAAGACCATCGAGGAGTTCTACGTCTTCATGAACACCCAGTACGGGCCGACGAAGAACCTCGTCGTACGTGAGGCGTTGGCGCACGCCTACGACTACCAGTCACATATCAAGAACATCCTCGACGGCTACGGTGTCGAGGCTTCCGGGCCGATCCCCGACTCGATGGCCTGTCACGCCAACATCGTGCCGCCGACCTTCAACCTCGCCGAGGCGGCGGCGCTGCTCAAGAAGGCCGGTTACGCGGACACCACCCTCACCATGAACTACGAGCCCGAGACCTTCGAGCAGGCCGACTCCTACCTGTTGCTGCAGTCGGATCTGGCGAAGATCGGCGTCACGCTGAAGGCCGTGCCCTCCACGTTCCCCCAGACGGTGACGATGCTCAAGTCGGTTCAGACGACGCCGAACCTGATCGCGCTGTATGCCTTCCCGGTCGACCCCAACCCAAACGAGATCCTCTACGAGACCTTCTACTCGGGCTTCACCAACGGGCGCGGCGACAACGCCTCCCAGTACGCCAACCCCGCCTTTGACAAGCTCGTGCTCGCCGCCCAGCGGACGACCAACGTCGCCCGGCAGTGCACGCTCTACAAGGAGGCACAGGAGATGCTGGCGGACCAGTACGTGACCATCAACGTGTCCAACCCCGACTACGTGACCGTCCTCGGTTCGAACGTGCACGGCTATCAGTACTACGTCATGCACACGCAGACCGAAGCGACGTACTACATCTCGGTCGGCTGACCGTCGCCGGGTGCCCGGTAACACCGGGCACCCGTTTGGCATCGGAGGTGGCGATGGGCAGGTTCATCTTGAAGCGAACGGGACGGTACTCCTCTCGCTGTTCGTCCTGACCATCGTCGCTTTCCTGCTCGCCCAGGTGATCCCCGGCGACCCGGCCCGCGTCTACGTCGGTTCCGCCGCCACTCCCGCCGAGGTGCAGGCAGCGGCCGTCCATCTCGGGCTCAACCGGCCCCTCGTGGTGCAATACGGCGAGTACTTGTGGCGCCTCCTGCACGGTAACTTCGGCATCTCAGTTTTCTCCCACCGCCCGATCGCGCTTGACCTCCAGCAGGTGCTCCCTCCCTCGCTCGAACTCGTCTTCGCGGCGATGTTGATCGACATCGTGATCGGCATCCCGCTCGGCGTCGTCGCCGCGGCCCGCTCAGGTGGCTTCGTCGACGGCGTGACGAGGCTCTTCTCGATGACCGGCTCGGGTATCCCGCCGTTCTTCCTCGCGGTCGTGCTGCAGTACCTCGTCTGTTTCCGGCTCGGCATCCTTCCGCTCTCGGGCGAGTTCTCTAGCAGCATCACGCCGACGACATCGATCACCGGCTTCCCGCTGCTCGACACCCTGCTCGTCGGGCACTTCGCCACGTGCTGGAACGGCATCGAGCACCTCGTGCCGCCGGCGTTCTGCCTCGCTCTCGGGTTCTCCGGCGTAATCATGCGTACCGTCCGGAGCTCGATGATCGGCGCTCTCGGCGAGGACTACATCGTGCTCGCCTACGCCAAAGGGCTGCGCGAGCGCCGCGTACTCGTTCGCCACGCACTGCGAACCGCGCTCTTGCCCAGCCTCACGATCATGGGGATGCAGATCGGCTGGATACTCGGCAGCACGGTCCTCGTCGAGTCGGTGTTCACCTATCCTGGCATCGGCAACTACGCCGTCAACGCCCTGTTCCAGAGCGACCTCTGGGCCGTCGTCGCGGTCGTGTTAGTCGTCGGCGCCGCCTTCGTCGTCGGCAACTTCTTGACCGATGTGGTGCAGATGCTGCTCGATCCGCAGGTGCGCGCCCAGCGCCTCGGGATACGGCAGTGACCATCGCGGCCGGACCGTCACTCGTCGACGGGACGATCGGCGGTATCGCGCCGTGTGAGGTGCGCCGCCAAGGACGGGCGGCGCGAATCGCCGAGCGCCTCCGCGCCCATCCCTTCGAGGCGGTCGCCCTCCTTGTCGCCCTCTTCGTCGTCGTGATCGCCTTGATCGGTCCCTACATCGCGCCGTACAACCCCGACGCGGTGAACTTCGCTGACCACTTCCTGCCTCCGAGCGCCAGCCACTGGTTCGGGATGGACGACGCCGGACGCGACGTGCTGGCCGCGTGTACTCTACGGCGCCCGAACGACCCTGTCGGCGGTCGCCCTCGTCCTCCTCATCGCCGCGACGGTTGGCACTCTCGTCGGCACCCTCGCCGCGACCTGCGGGCGGCGCCGTCGACGAGCTGTTGATGCGCGTCCACGACATCGGGCTGTCGTTCCCGCCACTCATCCTGGCAATGGGCCTTTCGGCGGCCTTCGGTGGAGGCCTCTCGGGCGCGATCGCCGCCATCGCCATCAGCTGGTGGCCCGGCTACGCCCGGCTCGTGCGCACCCTGGTCGGCGAGACGGCGGGCCGGAGTTTCGTCGAGAACGCACGTGTGCTCGGCGTGTCGAGGATGCGCCTGGTCTTTCGCCACATCCTGCCCAACGCTCTCGACCTCATGTTCGTCCAGGTGACCCTCGACGTCTCGTTCGTCGCCCTCACGCTGTCGGGGCTGTCCTTTGTTGGCGCCGGGGCGCGGCCACCCTCGCCGGAATGGGGGGCGATGATCTACGACGGCAGCCAGGTCATCACGAGCGGCTGGTGGATCGCCGTCTTTCCGGGGCTCGCTCTCACCATCACCGCTATCAGCTTCAGCCTCGTCGGTGATCTGCTACGTGGCGAGCTCGACCCGCGGACGCGGGCGATCCTCAAGCGATAGATGACAGGCGACGACGTGACGCTCCGACAGCATCAGCCGACCGACGCGCCCGGCGCGAACGCCGCCGCGGCGACGACGGGCGTCGCCGGCAGCCGACGCGCCGAGGCTATGAGCACGCATGCCGTGCCCGGCAAGGGGGGCGCGCCGGGCACTGCGGAGGTTCTCTCGCTCGAAGGGTTGCGCGTCGGCTATCGCGCCGGAGCACGACACATCCACTGGGCGGTCGATGGGGTCGACCTCGCCGTCGCAGGCCGCGAGCGGGTCGGCATCGTCGGCGAATCCGGCTCGGGCAAGAGTTCGCTCGCCCTCGCCGCGCTCGGGCTCGCCCGCGGGGCGGTCGTCGAGGGTGACGTGCGCGTCCTCGGCACGGCCTACCGACCGAGCCTGCGCACGATGCGGGCCGTGCGGGGCTCGGTGATCGGGCTCGTACTGCAAGATCCACTCTCCTCGCTCAACCCGGTACTGCCGATCGGACGCCAGCTCGACGAGGTGCTGACGACGCGCGGCGTGTCGCGTAACAAGGCACGCGAGCGCGCCGTCGCCCTGCTCGACCGCGTCGGCATCGCCGATGCACGCTCCCACCTCGACTCCTACCCGCAAGAGTTCTCCGGCGGAATGCGTCAGCGCGTCGTGATCGCGATGGCGCTGATGGGCTCGCCGTCGCTGCTCATCGCCGACGAGCCGACGACGGCATGCGACCTGCGCACGCAGCTTCGTGTGCTCACCTTGTTGCGCGAGCTATGTGACGAGCAGGGGATGGCCCTCGTGCTGATCAGCCACGACATCGGCGTCATCGCGGAGATTGCCGAGCGCGTTGTTGTTCTCTATGCCGGAAAGGTGGCCGAGACCGGCTCGACGGGGTCGCTCCTCGAGCACCCGGCGCACCCCTACGCCGAAGGGCTGCTGGCGTCGCGCCCGCCGCTCCGCGGTCCGCTGCCGGAGCGGCTGCCCACGATCCCCGGCTCGCCGCCGCGCGCCGGGGACCTCACCGGCTGCTGCACGTTCCACCCGCGCTGCCGCTACGTGACGGCGCGCTGCCGCGGTGAGGAACCGGCGCTGCGGGTCGTCGCCGACGGGCGCGCCGCCGCTTGCCACTACTCCGAATCGCTGCTCGCAGGCGATCTCGCCGTCTCGGTGGAGCGCGGATGAGAACCGCCGCCGACCAGGTATTGCAGGTCTCCTCGGTCTCGAAGACCTTCTCACGCCGACGCGGCGGAGGGCTCGACGCCCTCGTCGGCGTCTCGCTCTCGTTGCGCCGCGGCGAGGTGCTCGGCGTCGTCGGTGAGTCCGGCTCGGGGAAGACGACGCTCGCCCGCTGCATTGCTGGGCTCGCGTGGCTGAGCGCCGGGAGCATCGAGGTGGCCGGAATCTCCTGGAGCTCGCACCCCGCACGCCGCGATCGCCGTTCGCTCGCCAGGCACGTCCAGCTCGTCTTCCAGGATCCGTATTCCTCGCTCAACCCGCGTATGAAGGTCGGCTCCCTGGTCGCCGAGGGGATGATCGTCCACAAGCTGTGCCAGTCGCGAGACGAGCAGCGACGGCGCGCCGCAGGACTGCTCGAGCAGGTCGGCCTCTCGCCCCAGCTCGCTTCCGCCTATGCCCGCGAGCTCTCCGGTGGCCAACGCCGAGCGCGTCGCGATCGCCCGTGCCCTCGCCGTCGAGCCGTCGGTGCTGGTCCTCGACGAGCCGGTCTCCTCGCTCGATCTGTCCATCCAGGCTCAGGTACTCAACCTGATACGCGACGTGATCGCCAGTGGCAGGCAGGCCGTGCTGTTCATCTCGCACGACCTCGCCGTGGTGCGTTTCGTATGCGACCAGGTGATGGTGATGCAGGCCGGTGGGGTCGTCGAGCGGGGCGCCGTCGAGGACGTCCTGCAGCGGCCCGAGCACCGCTTCCCCGCGAGCTTCTCGACTCCGTACCCGGTGAGGCGCCCGGCGGCGCCGTCGGCGTCGTGAGGCAGTGACTCTCGAAGGCCCTAGAAGAGGAAGGAGCGCCAGCAATGTGGCTGACCAATTGCCAGCTCGTCGATGTCGAGTCGGGCTCGGTTCGCCCGGGAGCGGCCGTGCGCATCGAGGGCGACCGCATCGTCGCCTGCGAGGACGGGACTTCGGGTTGGGCTAGCGCAGACGCCACGGAGCGCTACGACCTCGGGGGTCGCTTCCTCCTCCCGGGAATCATCTCCTGCCACACTCACCTCTCGGTCGTCTACCCCTTCCAGGCGACCGACGAGGCCGAGAATGCAGGCATCACCGCGTTGCGGGCCGCGTCGGGGCCCGTGACGCATTGCTCGCCGGGATCACCTCGATCCGCTGCGTGCACGAGTTGAACCGAGCCGACCTGCTGCTGCGTCAGGCGGCGCGCGACGGATGGCTGCAAGTGCCGCGATCTTCGCCGCTGGGCCAGCGCGCTCTCGACGACCGGCGGCCACGGTTGGGGATCCGGCTGCACCTACGTCAACGGCGCCGACGACTTCCTCGCCGCCGGGCGAGCCGAACTCGCGGCGGCGCAGACCACCTGAAGGTCTTCATCACCGGCGGCCTCGCCCACGCCGGCGAGGTGCTCTCGGAATGCAACTCACCGCCGAGGAGCTGGCGGGCGTCGTGCGCGCTGCGCAGGAGAAGGCGCGCTACGTCGTGGCGCATGCCTCGAACTCGCTCGCGATCGGCCAGGCCCTCGAGCTCGGCGTGCGCTCCTTCGAGCATGCCTACGAGCTCGACGAGACGACGGCCAAGTCGATGGCGCGCCGTGGTGCGTTCCTCACCCCGACGCTGTGCTGCACGCGCCTTCCGCACTGGATGGCCGACCACCGCTTCACGCCTGACCAGATCGAGCGAGCGATGGTCGTCGGGCCGTCACACCTCGACAGCATCAAGCGCGCCGTCGACGCCGGCGTGACGCTCGTAGGCGGCACGGACTACCCCGCCCGGCGAGCCGGTCGACGACACGGTGGTCGCCGTGCGCGAGCTCGAGTTCCTCGTCGACGTGGGTCATATCCGCCGCGGAGGCGCTTCGTGCCGGCACGCTCAACGCGGCGCGTCTCGTGCTCTCCGAGCACGATCTGGGCCAGGTGAAGCCCGGCTTCCTCGTGGACCTTGTCGCCACCGAGACAGACCCCACCCGCGATATCACGGCGCTGCGCACAATCAGCCTCGTCATCGCCAACGGCTCGATCGTGCGCGAAAGACCGCGGCCCGGTTCCCGCCCGTGCCTGAGACGACCAGCCCTGGGAGACCACCCGTCTTGGAGCCGACGGATGTGCCCGAGGCGAACGGCGGTGTTACGGGCAACTTGAGGGTGGCCGTCGACGTCGGCGGGACCTTCGTCGACGCAATCAGCTTCGTCAGCAGCACAGAGAATGTACGTACATGGAAGGCGCCCACGACGCCGAGCCGGCCGAGCCTGGGCGTACTCGAGGCGATCCGCGGCCTCGGCTACCCCTTCTCCTCGATCGCTACGATCGTGCACGGCACGACGCTCGGACTGAATGCGATCCTCCAACGGCGCGGCGCTGACGTCGGGTTCGATCACTACGGCTGGCTTCGAGGACGTGCTCGAGGTCGCCCGCGCCCACGTACCTGCAAGCCAGATGTACAACTTCGCCTACGTCGGGCCACCTCCGCTGGTCCCCCGACGCTTCCGGCTCGGCGTCCGCGAGCGGGTCAACGCCGAGGGGGAGGTGATCGAGCCGCTCGACGAGTCCGGCCTCGTTGCCGCCGCGCGGCTCGGTCGAGCAGGGCCGGAACGCGCTGCTGTCTGCTTTTTGCACTGATGTGAATCCTGCCCACAAGGAGCGCGGCTTCGGGAGCTGATCGCGCCGCCCTCTCCGACGTGCCCCTCTCGCTCTCGATCGACGCCGCCCGCCAGCACCGCGAGTACGAGCGGACAACGACGACGGTGCTTGACGCCTTCGTGCGACCAGTGCTCGATGACTACTTTGGTGAGCTCGAGGGTGCGCTTCGTGCTGACGGTTTCGCGGGCACCTTTCACGTCATGCGTTCGAGCGGCGGCGCCATGACGCTCGAACTCGCCAGGGAGTCGCCGCTGTCGACGGTGCTCTCCGGGCCTGCCGGCGGCATCGCCGGCGCCGCCTGGCTCGCTGCCGAGGCTGGCCATGACAAGCTGCTCTCCTTTGACGTCGGTGGGACGAGCTCGGACATCTGCGTCGTCGAGGACGGCGACCCGCACCAGGCCTACGAGGCACATATCGACCATCTGCCTCTTTTGATGCGGGTCTTCGACATCAGGACCATCGGCGCCGGCGGCGGGTCGATCGCCCGCAGCGAGCTTGGCATCCTACACGTCGGGCCGCAGAGCGCCGGCGCCGTGCCCGGGCCTGCCTGCTATGGCGGCGGGGGCAGCGACGCCACGGTGACCGACGCCGCCGTCGTCCTCGGCCTGATTGGCAGCGAGGAGTTCCTCGAAGGGCGAATGCCGCTCGACGGCGGCCGCGCCGAGGCTGCAGTCGCCGCCGTCGGTGTCGAGCTCGGGCTCGACCTCGTCGAGGCTGCGGCAGGGATCATCCGCGTCGCGGTCGCCCGCACCGTCGGCTCGCTTCGCGAGGTCACGACCGACGCGGCTCGACCCCCGTGAGTTCGCGTTGCTCGCCTTCGGCGGCGCCGGGCCGCTACTCGGACCGATCGTCGCCCAGGACATGGAGATGCTCGAGACCATCGTGCCCGCTTCGCCCGCACTCTTTTCAGCCTGGGGAATGCTCACCACTGATCTGGAGTACGACGTGTCACGAAGCTTGCTTGTGCCGCTCGAGTCAGCCAAAAACCTGGAGGTCGTACGGGAGTTGCTCGCCGAGCTCGACACCGAGACCTACGCTGCGCTCGATCAACGGGGCGACCGGCAGACCTCGCCGATCGAGCTGCACGACGAAGTGGAGGTGCGCTACCAGGGGCAAGAGTTCGGCCTTGCCGTCGGGCTCGGTCCCGACGACTCGCTCGATGCCCTGTGTACGCGTTCGCCGAACTGCACGAGCGTCGCCACGGACACGGCATTCCCGAGGACATGGAGGTAATCGCCTGCCGGGTACGGGGCGTGATGACCGTAGCCAAGCCAGTGCTCACGCCGCGGCCTGCCGTTGGTAGCCCGACTGAGGCCCCGGCATCGATCGCCGTCGCCGAGCGCAAGGTCTACGACTTCGCCACCGGTTCCATGCAGGCTACCCGGGTCTACCGCCGCTCGTCGCTGAAGTCCGGATGGATCGTGCGAGGTCCGGCGATCGTGACCGATGGCACTGCGACCACGGTCGTGCAGAGCGACCAGCGGCTCACCGTCGACGAGAACCTGTTGATGCGGATCGCGACCGTCCGATGAACGGCGCCAGGGCGCTCGACGCCGCTTCCATCGAGGTGATCAGGAGCCACCTCACCTCCGCTGCCGAGCAGATGCGGCGCGCCCTCGTCCGCTCGGCGTTCAACCCGGTCATCTACGAGGTGCTCGACTTCGGCATCTCGATGTATGACGCCGATCTTGAGCTGATCGCCGAGGCTCCCGGCATAACCTCGTTCCTCGGCGCTAACGATTACGCCATCGTGAAAGGGGTCGAGTACGTCGGTACTGGCCGCCTCGAGCCCGGCGACGTCGTGCTTCTCAACTACCCGTACCGGAGCGGTGCGCACGCCTACGACGCGATGCTCTTCGTCCCCGTCTTCCACGGCGACGACCTCGGCTCCTACGTTGCGGTGCGCGCTCACTGGCTGGACCTTGGCGCCAAAGCGGCGGGATACGTGCTCGACTCGACCGACATGCACCAGGAGGGGCTGATCTTCCCCGGCACCAAGATCGTCAAGGGCGGCGTCGTCGACCAAGAGCTCGTCGAGCTGATCCGCTACAACTCCCGCCTCCCGCGATCGTCATCGGCGACTTCTACGCCCAGCTGGCGGCGCTGCGCACGGGGGAGCGGCGCCTGCGCGAGATCTGGGACAAGTACGGCTTCGAGACCGTGCAGGAAGCACAGCGGATCTACCTCGACCAGGGAGAGCGCCTAGCGCGGGCGCGCCTTGCGGAGCTCCCCGACGGGTCGTGGTCAGCATCGGACTTCATCGACGACGACGGGATCACTGACGACCTGATCCCGATCACCGTGCGCATCACGATCGCCGGCGACGCGATGGACGTCGACTTTTCCGGCTCCTCGCCGGGCGTGCGGGGACCGGTAAACCTGCCCCGGGGTGCCACCGAGAGCCTCGGTAAGGCTGTGCTGAAGGGGCTTACTACCCCGCTCGAGCCAGCCAACGCCGGGCATTACCGGCCCCTCACCGTTCGCACCGAGGAAGGCTCTATCTTTCACGCCGTTTACCCAGCGGCAACGTTCACCCTTTGGAGCCACATCGTCGCCTTCGAGCTGCTGCACAAGGCCCTAGCCAAGGGCATCACCACCATCGCCGCCTCCTCCGGAGGCGACGAGCCCGGCTTCATGGCGATCGGCTACGACCCGCGTCACTCCCGCGACTACGTGATCAGCAACAACGAGGGAGTCGGGTGGGGAGCCGGTGCCGACCAGGATGGTGCCAACGCCCAGCAGCACCTGTCCCAGAGCGTGGTACGAAACACGCCTATCGAGGTGCTCGAGCAGCGCGCCCCGTTGTTGCACCACCGCTTGGAGCTGATCCCCGACTCCGGTGGAGCGGGGCATTACCGAGGCGGTCTCGGCGTGTTGCGCGAGGTTGAGCTGCGAGCACCCGGGGAGATCCTCTCGATGAAGAAGAAGTCCAAGACGAGGCCGTGGTCGCTCGCCGGCGGCGGTGAGCCCGAGCCGAGCCAGATGAGGCTGTGGCCTGGTACCGAGCGGGAGCGTAGAGTCGGCATGTACCGCGTCGCAATGCAGCGCGGCGAGCGCTTCATCAACATGACCGCCGGCGGCGGCGGCTACGGTGACCCGCTTACCCGCGATCCCCAGCGCGTTGTCGCCGATGTGCTCGACGGCTATGTCAGCGCGAATCAGGCGAGCGCCGTGTACGGCGTCGAGGTGGCAACAGATGGGGGCTTCAAACTGACAAGCGCCCGACAGGCCTCCGGAAAGGAGGTCCCGACCAAACATGGAGTGGGACTCGAGACGGCGGAACCGGGGACACCGGAACCGGACTCAACGGGAGCCGGCTCCTGAGCTGCATGAAGAGCTCTTGAGGCAGCCGTCTTACGGTCGACCGCAGGGGCGAAAGACAGTCCACCTAAGTGACTAGCGAACAAGGAGAACCGGAAATGGGACCGACTGAAGAACGGGGTCAGAACCACCCTCGATCTTACGCTGGAGCGCTACATCACAGTGAGGACGTCGCCCACGTCGCAGAGATCGCGGTGCGCGATTGCGCAGGGATCCGAGCCGGGGAGAAGGTCCTCGTCATCACCGACAACTCCGGCGATCCCGAGTTGGCGGACCTGATCGCCCACTACTCTCGCGCCGCGGGTGCCGAGACTGTCGTCGTGGGCTTTGGTTACGTGCCGACGATCACCGAGGTACCCGATCGGATAGCCGCGGCAATCGCCGCCTCCGATGTCGTGATACCGGTGTGCCAGAGCAGGATCCTCTACCACCCGGCGCTCCGCGATGTGACCAAAGACGGGCGCTTGCTTTACATGGCCGACTTTCCGACTGAGATGTACCTCCGCCCGGTCGTGCAGGAGGCGGATTACGGCCAGCTCGCCCGCTTCGGCGAAGCCTTCACCAAGATCATGGCGCCCGGCGGCGTGCTTCGTGTGACGACACCAGCCGGTGCCGACGCGACGATGACGATGGTCCCCGGTCGGAGCCTCTCGATCTCGACGTGCCCGCGTGCGCGAGTTGGGCGGGCACGACTACCTTCCCGGCGGCGCCTGGTTCGGCTGCCCCGACGAACCGTCGGTGAGCGGCACGTTCGTTATCGACTGCTCGATGGAGCCCGGGGTCACCGGTGGGATCGTCGACGAGCCCGTCGTGATCGAGTTCCAGGAGGGGAAGATCGTCAGCCTCACCGGCGGCACAGCCGCCGAGGAATTCAAATCCTGGCTCGACTCCTGCGACAAGAAGATCTGGTCCGTCGCCCACAACGGCGGCGGGTTCAACGCCAAGGCGAGCCGGATCGGCAATCTCATGGAGGACGAGCGGATCCTCGGCACCTTCAACATCGCCGGCGGGAACAACCGGTCCGGTTGGCCGGGGACGAACGACAGCGCCTTCCACTGGGACGCGATGATGCTCTCCGCGACCTACAGCCTGGACGGCGTCCCGATCTGCGAGGAGGGTGTCTTTGTCCATCCGGTCCTCGTAGCCGCTGCCTCGGCGAAGGACTGAGACGATGTGCTCCGGCCAGGCCGGCGACGCGTCCGTCCTCGAGCTCGCCGGCGAGGCACGCTGCATTGCTGTCGAAGAGGCTTGACGAAGACCTCGATGCCGTGAGCCGGCTCGTCGCGATACCCTCCGTTTCCGGCGACCCCGGTCGGCTCGACGACATCCGCGCCGCGGCCCAAGCGGTGCGTGCCGCGGCCGAGGCCGCCGGCGCGGCAGGTGCCGAGCTGCGCGAGACCGACGGGTACCCACTCGTCCTCGCCACCTGGCCGGGCGCGACAGACGACGCCTTTCATCTCCTCGTCTACGTCCACTACGACGTGCAGCCCGAAGGAGAGCCAGCCGAGTGGGAGGTCCCTCCCTTTGCCGCCTCGCGCCGGGGTGACCGCCTGATCGGACGTGGCTCGGCGGACGACAAGGGTCCGATCTTCATGCACCTCGCTGCCATCAACGCCCTTCGAGAGGTGGCGGGCGACCTGCCGGTGGCCGTGACGCTCCTCGTCGACGGTGAGGAGGAGATCGGCTCGCCATCGCTTCCGCGCTGGCTCGAGGAGCACCGCCAAGAGTTCAATGTCGACCTTGTGGCAGTGAGCGATACCTCGATGCTCGGGATCGACCGTCCCTCCATCGTGCTCGGTACTCGTGGCAATGTCGCGCTCGAGCTAGAGGTGCGCACGCTCGACCAAGACGTACACTCGGGCAAGTATGGGGGAGGGGTTGCTAACGCCGCGCTCGTGCTCGCCCGCTTGCTTGGCTCACTGCACGATGCTACGGGCCTGGTCACGGTGAAGGGCTTCTACGACAAGGTCCGACCTCTCTCGGAGAAGGAGCGGCGGGAGCTCGAGGCGTCACAACCTCCCGAAGACGACTGGCTCTCCTCGGTCGGGGCTCGCAGCCAAGCCGGAGAGGCCGGCCTTCGCCTCGCCGAGCGCGTGTGGGCGCGGCCGACCCTCGATGTGTGTGGCATGTGGTCTGGCTACACCGGCCCGGGCACGAAGACGATCATTCCTGCCGTTGCCACTGCCAGAATCTCCTGCCGCCTCGTCGCCGACCAGCAGCCGGACGAGATCGCCCAGCTGGTCGCCGACCACCTGCACTCCACTGGCGACGGCGCGGCGGAGGTATCGGTGCGTCTCGAGCGCGGCTCGGGCCCGGTCCTCGTGCCAAGCAGCTCCCCCGTCGTCGACGTCGCTGCGGCCGCCTATGAGTGGGGATACGGCAAGGCCCCAGTCTATATCCGAGAAGGCGGCTCGATCCCCATCGCGGCGGTCATCGGCGAGATCCTCTCTTGCCCGGTGTTCTTCCTCGGCTTCGGGCTGCACGGCCAGCAGGAGCACGCCCCGAACGAGTGGCTCTCGGCCGAGAATTTCGAGCGGGCGGCGAACGCCATCGTGATGTTCCTTCTTCGCCTCGGTGCCGACGGGCTCGACAAAGCTGCGGTCCGTTGAGCCTTGCCCCAATGCCGGTCGGCGGTGCCCTCGCTGGCCTGCGCGTCGTCGAGCTAGGGCGTGTCGCCGCCGCTCCCCACGCTGCCCTACTGCTCGCATCGCTCGGCGCCGATGTGGTGAAGATCGAGCGCACCGGCGGAGGCGACGACACGCGATCGAACGCTGGCTTTTACCCGTCGGGCCTGTCTGCCTATTTCGTGCAGCAGAACTGGGGCAAGCGCTCCGTGGTCCTGGACCTCGCTGACGGTCGTGCCAAGGACGTATTCCGCCGCCTGCTTGAGGGCGCCGACGTCTTCATCGAGAACCTGCGTCCAGGTGCCATCTCCCGTCTCGGTTTCGGATGGGAGGAGGTGCACGCGATCAACCACGGCCTCGTGATGTGCTCGATTTCGGGCTTTGGGCAAAGCGGTCCGGAATCGTCCCGCCCCGGCTACGGCGCGCTCGCCGAGGCGAGGGCCGGGCTCTACGAGATGTCGGGATCAGCGGACGGGCCGCCAACGAGCAGCCCGATCCCCGTCGCCGACATGCTCGCCGCGTCGCCGCGCATTCGGGCTTATCTGTGCCGCCCTCGTCGCCCGGGCGCGTACCGGGAGCGGAAGCTACCTCGACGTCTCGTTGCTCGACTGCACCGTCGAGACCCAGGACTGGTCGCTCGAGCGTTTCATTAGCTCCGACGGAGCTGAGGTTCCGACACGGCGCGGCTACTGCGACGACGTCCTCGTGCCCTGGGGCCAGTTCGCCACTGTCGACGGCTGGATCGTCCTCATCGTGAGCGCCGATCGCTTCTGGCCGCGGCTCGCCAGCGTGATCGGGCGAGGCGACCTCGCCGACGACGAGAGCCTGCGCAGTAATCCAGGCCGGATCGTGCGCAGGGCCGAGATCTACGACGCCATCTCCGAGTGGGCAAAGGGCACCTCGACCAAAGAGGCGCTCAGCGCGCTCGCCGGGGCGGACATACCAGCCGAGGCTGTGGCGACCGTCCCGGATGTCGTTGCCGACGAACACCTTCGTGCCCGCGGCATGTACGCGACCCTTCCGAGCGGGCGGCCGGGCGGTTCTCGCGGTGGCCACACGGCTGCTCGAGCCGGGCGCCGACGGGGCCGTCCGCGCCGCACGCGACGCCCCGCTGCTCGGCGAGCACACTGTCGAGGTCCTCACCGAGGTCGGCCTCTCCTCGGACACGATCGAGGAGCTGTTGCGCGACGGCGTGGCCGAGGACGCTTCGCGGACGGTGCCGGCCGGCGACCATGAGGCATCAGATGGCTGAGCTCGAGTCGTTGGTCGGGCGCGAGGCGACGTTCCGGCGCACGCTCTCGGAGACGGACCTGATCCTGTTCTCTGGGCTGACCGGCGACCTGCACCCTGTGCACCTAGACGCCGGATCGGCCGAGACCCGCGACGCCGGGGGCCGGACGATCCACGCCGTGTTCCTGCTCGGTCTGGCGAGTACCGCCGCGTCGCGACTCGTGCTCGGGGCTGAGCTGCGGACGCGGGTCCACGCCTTCCGATCCGTCGAGGTGTGTGGCAGCGCCCACCCCGGCGACACGGTCGCGGCAAAGGCCTGCGTCGACTCGCTCCTCACGAGCGCGACACTGCCAAAGGCCGCTCAGAGCGCCGAGGCTCCCCGCCTCCTCGAGGTGGCGATAACCGTCCTTGCCGACAGTGGCACCATGCTGCTCAAGGGCGTCATCGAATTGGAGCTGGTGTGAGCACACCTGTCCCCCGGCTCGACGTCGCTCCCGCTACGCGTGGGAGACCGGTGAGCTTCCGTCATGAGGTGACGGAGGCCGACGTCTATCTCTTTGCTGCGGTCACTGGCGACTCGAACGAGGACCACATCGACGCTACTTCGCCAGTCGCCAGCCGCCACGGCCGCATCGCACACGGTGCTTACCTCGTCGCGGCTGATGTCAACGGCGAGCGCCCTCATCCACGAGCGCCACGGCGAGCCGACGGTGTCGGCCGGATATGACCGCATTCGCTTCATCAAGCCAGTGCCGATCGGGACCGTTCTGGAGGTCCGCTACGAAATCGACCGCGTCGTGGAAGATCGCGGCCGCGCGGAAGCGGCGATCGAGCTCCGTGACCAGAACGGTGACGTCGTTGCTGTCGGACGTCATCTGATCGCCTTCATGAGCGGTCGTCTCGCCGAGCAAGGAGGACGACAAGATGGCTGAAGTCGCGACTGAGTCGTCGACGGGCGGCACACCGGCCGGGGTGACTTACGAGACCGATAGAGGGATTGCCCGGATCCGCATTGCCAGCCCGCCGCTCAACATCTTCGACCTGGGCACTGCGCGCGGAGGTGCTCACCACGATGCGGCGTGCGTTCTGCGATCCGGACGTGAAGGTTGTCCTGCTCGGCTCATCGCTCGCCAACGCTTTTTCTGCCGGCGCCGACATCGACGAGTTCGCCGACAGCCTCCGCCCGGGCGGTGGGCGGGAGCGCTCCGCGGTCGAGCACCATACCTATGACGAGATCGAGTTCGGGCCGAAACCCGTCATCTGCCTCGTCAACGGCTACTGCCTCGGAGGTGGCCTCGAGTTGGCGATGGCAAGCGACATCCGGCTCGCCTCGCACGACGCGGTGATTGGCATGCCTGAGATTGGGCTCAACTGCTTCCCCGGCGGGGGCGGAACCGAGCGCCTCACCCAGCTCGTAGGACGGGCGCGCGCCAAGGAGCTCATCTGGACGGGGCGGCGACTCTCGGCAGCCGAGGCCGAGGGCTACGGCATCGTCTCGGAGGTTGTCGAACCCGCCGAGCTGTGGGAAGTGGGCGCCCGTCTCGCCTCCGACATCGCCACCAAGTCACCGCGCGCGGTTCGCGGTCAAGACGCTCGTCGACGAGGCGAGCGGGCGCTGTCTGCCATTGCCGGTGCATTGTGGCGTGTCGCTCCCCTGGTTGAAGAGATGTACAGCGGTGAGGAGGTACCGCAAGCACTCGAAGAGTTTCGTTCCGCTCGCGACGAGCGCCACGCCCGTAGTGGCGCCACGCAGAGCAAGGCCGGTGCCGACAGTGCCACTGTCACCGGGTGCCCGAGTTCAACAAGAGAACGGGAGGCCTGAAAGAGGACCTCAGGCGAGCTCGGCCGGGGCCGGGGCCTTATGGAAGGCCTGGAGGTCGGGGCCTCGGTGATCTGGGTGGCCCCGGTGCTTTGAGCAGTCTTCGCTTTGATACGCCTTGTCCCCCGAGCGCTCTGGCCCAAGTTGCCCAGTCAGTCGGGCCACATCCGAACCCGGACCCGCGAGCCGGCGCAGCTCAGCGGGCCGAGGGGGCTGCGAATGAAGTGCCGGGGTGTCGGCGGCCATGAGATCCTGCACGGAGACGGCCAAATAACCGCGCGCTGGTGGTCACGAGAACCGCGCGCTGGCGGCCACAGGTTCTGCCTCGTTATTGACCGTTTCCCCGGTGGCACCCACCACCGGGGTGCCCCTCCTCGGTGTGCTGAGTGTGCTCAAGCACCCGGCTCCCGAGGAGGGGCACGTGAAGTCTGACGAGGAGATCATGGAAATACTCGAAGCCTTCGATCTGACCGGCAGCTACCGCGACGCCGCCGAGCTCCGGCTGTTCACCGACCCGTCGCCCGCTACGTCGAGGCGAGAGACGAGGGACGCCTCAGCTGCGCCCCGGCCACGGCGCGACCAGCTGATCGACCCATACCTGGAAAAGCTCGAGGAGTGGGTCGACCGTCCAAGGCAAGGTGCGCGCGGACGTCGTGCCACGACAAGCTCGTGCCCTCGGCTACGACGGGCTCGGAACGAGCGACCCGCCGAGCGGTGGCGGTCGCGAAGAAGGCCTATCGGGCCGGGCGCCGCCGCCTTTATCGCCCGTGGGTGCCCGAGCCGGGCATGTGGTTCCAGTTCGACTGGTGCGACGGGCCGCTCGTGGGCGGAGAGAGGAAGACGTGGCTGTTCTGTGCCTGGCTGGCCTGGAGCCGCTTCCGTGTCGTGCTAGCGACCAGCGACAAGACGATGCCGACCCTCATCTCCTGCATCGACCAGAGCTGCGGCGATTTCGGGGGCGTGCCCACCTACGCGCTCTGCGAAAATGTTCCGCGGAACATTTTCCGGTTCTGTGGCCGGTTGTGTTATGTGGCCGATGACGACGATGTCCACCAATGACGCGGAATTCCGCCACCATCGGCCACATAACCATCAGAGCGATGAGAGCCACTCGAGCAGGGTTTCGTCGGACTGCCAGACGGGACAAGCACGGGGTCCCACCGAAGAACCAGGCGGCTCCGTGTTCCGCAGCGCCTCGATCTTCGCTGGGGTCGATCTCGGCGTAACGGTTCGTCGTCGTGAGATCGGCGTGTCCAAGCCAGCTCCGGATGACGTTCACCTCGACGCCGGCCTCGAGGAGGTGCATCGCCGCAGTGTGACGAAACGGGTGGGGATCACTCGGCGCCCGCGCGGGCATCATCGAGGTGACCGACGTGGCGCCGCACGATCTTGTAGATCCCAAAGCGCGTGTCTGCACGTCTCCTGGCTTCGGCTACGAGTACGTATTGCTACTTGGCGATGAACGGATTACACATCCATCGGCAGGAATCCGGCGGATATCAGCAGCGACAAATTCTCGGGACAACAATCGCCGGCCGGGCTTCTGTCACCAAGTAAGGACGGGTAGATGGGGATTAACGCGCAACAAGGTGTCTCGGCGCTGGGCTTCTCCCGGCGCTTGACCGCGCGAATTCCGGCATAATTGGCTCTTTCGCCGCAGTCGGCCCCGGTCTGGCGTTCCCGATCATGGGGCCGGCGAATGCGCTGCTCTACGCCTCGATCAACACGGCGCTGACCGTGACGGCGGGTCCTGTCGCGGCGAGCGTCGCCTCCGCGACCGGGCTCGCCAATGGCGCGGCGATCTACAGCCCCAAGGGGTGGATCTCCCGGCTCGACCATCAGCGGGCTATCGAGCACGAATTTCAATGTCGCCCTGCCGACGCTGACCTATCCCGGAACGACTGCTCGCGAATGGCAAGATCAGGCCTGCGGATGTGACGTGGCTGAAAGGCGCGACCGTCACTGGGCCAGGCATCCCGAGTGGTGGATTGACGGTTGTGGAAACGCCGGTCCCGGCGACGCCGATGGCGGGTCCCGCTATCATCTCCGGCAGGAGCGCTTGGGTTTGTTCAAGAGGGCGGCTCGGTCCAGCTTTCCTCCGTGAACGTGACGCCGACGTCATCCCCGAACGGCGACCCGCAATTCTTCCAATTCGCGCTCGCCGCCGCCGGCATCCCCGCGAGCGGAACCGACGCGGGCGCGATTTACACCGGCGCGGGCGTGACGTTCAACGCGACCGTGCAGCTGGAGCGATCATTCGATGGCGGTCTTACGTGGATCGTTTGCAACGTCGGCGGGACCGGCACGCTGGCGCAATATACCGGCGCGACCGTGACGCCCGTCAGTCTGACATTCCGGAGCCGGAGAAGGCGCCGTTTATCGCTGGAACTGCATCGCCTATACCTCCGGCACGCTCAACTATCGCATTTCGATATTATGACTTCGTTCAGTGTTCTGTTATTGTTATCGTCTTTAGACTACGTATTGCTAATGGTTCGGGTCAAATCACCTGGCATGATTCTGAGGATGCCTACGCTACCAGACTGTGCAGTGTCGGCCAGAAAAAGCATCGCCAACTCGGAAGCCTTACGGCGTAAAAGAATCAGGACAATTGAATGTAACGAAAAGTCGGAATGAAAACTCGTGGATGTCCGACTTCTGAAGCAATGCCCTGGCTTGCGAGGCATTTTCCTGGTTCAGCAGGACTTCAAGAAATATATTGGTGTCAATGAGGCATCTCATCTTCGGTCCGCCACCGGTTCGCCTTATGCTGAAGCTCCACCGAGGTGTACTCCTTTTGCATGTCCTCAAGCCCGCCTGCCCAATCGCAAGACATCTTCAGGCGAGTCCTACTGCCTGCCTTGGTCAGCAAAAACTCGACGAAGTCCATCACCTCCGTCCTGCGCTCAGGCGGCAACCTCCTAACCAAATCATCCAGTGACTGCATCGCCTTGGTCCTTTCCAACTCAAAGTTTCGCCTTACTATTTACCATAAACCGAAAATCTCAGTAATGCCAGTCCTGTTCATTGATTGCTTTGCTCCGGACGAATTTTCGAGGCGGCAGTCCAAATATCCGGTTCGCGATGGTTATGGTTCAGGAAAAGTTATCTTGTGGAAATTCCTGCCCACCCTCCCCACATGGTCCAGGATCACGTAGTATCCCACAGGGATAGTGTGGAAACACCTGCCTGTGGCATCCCCGGTGGTTTCCATCATGGGGTATCCCTCGGGTGCCGGGCATAAGAGCAAATCTTTTGCCAGGATATTATCACTCTGCATCAATCTCAGTCAGCAGACGTTCGATTTCGGGGCGCAGAGGCGGTAACTCGATCTTGATGACCGTCCAAACGATACTCAGGTCCACACCAAAATACTCATGGATCAGCTTGTTGCGCATTCCAGCCATGTACTTCCACGGAACGCCGACCGCTCTTGAGCGCAGATGGTCCGGGATGCGGGTGGCTGCCTTCCCCATGACTTCCAGACAACGCACCACGGCATTGACCGTCCTTCGGTCCCGAACGAATATTTCGAAGTAAATAACATTTGTGAATTCGGTCGACTCGTCGATGGCGTCCAGGACGTCCTGGAGGTAGTTGCGATAGTCGCGTATCACAACATCGCCACCTCGCTCAAAATATGGCGGCCTATATGCGGCTTTAGCGCCGCCCTTGTTACCAGGTCGACTCTTGCACCCAACCATTCGCTCAAGAGATCTTCAAGTTCCAGGAATTTGAAAAATCCCACAGGCCGATCAAATGAAACCAGTATGTCAATATCACTTTGGACGGACGCATCCCCCCGAACGCATGAGCCGAAGATGCCGATTTCCGTGACTCCATAGTGGGTCAGCAGCTCATCTCGCCGCGCCTGCAGGATTGCCTTGATCTCATCTGTGCCAGGTGGTTTCATTTACGGTGGTCGCCCTTGTTGCATTGTTTTCTTAATTTACGGCCGATTGGCTTTCGCAAAGGCGCTGTGTCCGATTGTGATCGAACATGATTAAAATAATGTAGAGTCAGCCGAAAAGCAAACGTTTCAAGAAATAAGGGATTACCCATTAAATAGGAATTATTCGCAGCATTACAAGTGCAAAACAGCCATTCAAGGAACATTGCGCCTTCTTCATGTTTGCCTGCGGTTCTGCCGGCATACTGGATACAAACGAAATCGGGAGCCGGCTAAAAAGGAGACACTGTTCTGCCGGCGCCGGTCTGCTTCGCATGGTGGACTCACTCATTACCGCGCACGCGTGATGCTTTGTTTGACTGAAGGTGGAAATGGCTGCCTGAGGTCTCTGGAGCAATATCGGACCAGGGTTTCCGGCCGAATTTTACTTCCCTCTTTCACTTTATCCCATGGATTCGACTTCTTTTGAGCGGCATGATGTCATATAATGACACTATGAAGCTGAACAGCTAGCACCTGAGAACATTGCATGCCATTTTCGAGGAGCCGGTCCGCTCCGATGTCAATTGGATCGATATCGAGAGTCTTCTCATGGCTTTGGAGGCTGAGCTCAGCGAGGGTAGGGGCTCGAGAGTCCGAGTACATCTTGAGGGAATTCGCGCTGTTTTTCATCGTCCGCATCCTGAGAAAGAAACCGACAAAGGAGCTCTCAAGGCAATGAGACGGTTTTTGACGGAAACAGGTGTTAATCCGAAGGAGTAAGGCCATGATGAGATATAAAGGGTATACTGGCCATGTCGAATATGACGATGCGGCGGGAATTTTTCATGGAGAAGTGCTTGACCTAAAGGATGTCATCACTTTTCAGGGAGAGAGCGTTGAAGAAATAGAACGGGCTTTTCGAGACTCTATCGATGATTACCTTGAGTTTTGCGAACAAAGGGGGGAAGAGCCTGATAAACCGTTTTCCGGGCGGTTGATGCTCCGCCTGCCCCCGACCTTGCACCGAAAAGTGTATGTCAGTGCCATGCGAGAAGGTAAAAGTCTGAATCAATGGATTTCTGACAAACTTGAGCGATCTTTCTAGATTCGCCGTGCGGCCCTGTGTGATCCCGGTGGAAAGGCGTCCAGGATATCCTGGAGGTAGTCGCGATGTCACCCATTCAAGGAACATTGCGCCTTCTTCCATGTTCGCCCCCGTTCCGCCGGCATACTGGATACGAACGAAATCGGGAACCGGCTAAGGAGACACCGTGGTGGACTCATTCATTACCGCGCCCTCGTGATGCTTAGTTTGACTGGAGTTGAAGGACATTTGATCGATTCATGCATTCATGCTATAATGCAATAAAGTCGTAAGTTGGAGGAATGCGGTGGAGCATGGTCAAGCAGTTAAGATCGTAGGAGCAAGCGGTCAGATTTCTCTGGGCAAGAAATACGCCGGGCAAACTGTCCTCATAGAAAATATCGAGGAAGGGGTGTGGCTTCTCAAGCTCGCTAAGGTCATCCCGGCTAATGAGCTTTGGATGCACGCCGAGCCCCAAAAAACAAAAATCGATAAAGCAATTTCATGGACCACTGAGAATCCACCCGAGGAAACTGATTTGGAGAGTCTGAGTGGGCGAATCTCTTGACGTCTTGCTCGACCTCAATAACCCTGTTTTCCAGGACGACCTTTTGAGTCTTTCAAAAGAGGAAGCCGCACGTGTGCTTGCCGTTCTTCGCAAGATCAAGAAACTGCAATGGTCTCAAGTATATAGAGACAAAGGCCTGCATTGGGAACTTGTCCAATCCAAAACGGGCCCCGAAGGTGCGCGTCTTTACACTATCCGCCTGAGCGACAGGTTCAGGGCGCTTGCTTATAGAGAAGGTCAATTCATGCGTTTCCTTTCACTCCACCCTGACCACGATGCCGCATATTCTTAAAAAGCCGGCGCAATCCCGAGGTTTGGACATACGGTTTGCCCAAACTGCCGGGAAGCCGTCGGGATCTCTCAAAAAAGGCTCTTCCACTGATCGCCTTTGGAGGTGAAGACATGGAGAGAAAGATCGTCTACTTCGAAGAGAGGACCCCGGAAAACACGGAAACGACCTTCGGGCTTGTGAGGGAAAGATTAAATGGCGCTGGTATAAAAAAACTGGTGATAGCTTCGACAACCGGAGCCACAGCCCAAAAGGCCATGGACTTTTTCGAAGGCTCGAACGTAAAGCTGATCGTAATCCCCCATCAGTTCGATTTTCGAAGGAAAGTTAATCCCTTCCCTCCTGAAACGGCAAAATCTCTCAGAGACTCGGGCCATGAAGTGCATTTCGGGACCATGCTGTTCCACACCAGCAGTTTGTACGAATCCAGCGCCCCCATTCTGATGGCGAACCTGTTGCGCTGCTTCAGCCAGGGAGTCAAGGTGTGCTTTGAGATCGTACTCATGGCAACCGATGCGGGCCTGGTTGGGAGTGGCGAAAGGGTGATCGCCATAGCCGGAACGGCAAGGGGGTCGGATACGGCCCTTGTCATTCAGGCGGCCTCTTCACAACATCTAAAAAGGCTCCGCGTCCACGAAATCATTTGCAAGCCGCTCAACCCGCTGAACATAGACGAAGTTCTGGAGGAAGAATCTTCTCAAGGAAGACTGAAAGACTAATCGTCTGCCATGTCCATTGTTATCTTTTCAAAGACATCCATGCAGGTATTTGCCGGAAGACCCATTGGAAATCCAGTCGGATAGTATTGAGGCGCTTCTCTGTGCATCGGAGGCTGTGAATATGAAGGTGTTTACCCACGATGATTTCAAAAGTGTCTATACGCACGACCCGGCGGCGTCTCCGGGAAGAATGGAAGCAGTGCTCGATGCAATCCGGGGAGAAATTGAGATTGAACAGGGCTTTTCAGCCGGTCCGGACGACATCCTTGCGGTCCATGCCGGATCCCTTGTTGAGAGTGTGAAAAAAGAAGGGCTCTATGATATTGCCGCACTGGCCGCCGGGGTCGCCGTTAACGCCGCGGCGGCCGGTTTGAACGAAGCCGCGTTCGGGCTTGTTCGTCCCCCCGGGCATCATGCCTCGGCCGATCATCACTGGGGTTTTTGCTATTTCAATAACATGGCCATAGCGCTGGAATACCTGCGGTCAAACGGCTTCATCGAGACGGCGCACGTCCTTGATTTCGACATGCACTACGGGGACGGGACGGTCAACATCCTGGGCGATAAAGGTTATGTTTCCATTCATAACCCCGATGAAATCGACCGGGTGCTTTACCTGAGGGAAGTGGCCGCAAGGCTCGACTCTCTTGAGGTGGACATAATTGGAGTATCCGCCGGCTTCGACAATCACATAGAGGATTGGGGCGGACTGCTTTATACCGAAGATTATCAGGAAATGGGCCGGATGGTTCATGCTGCGTGCAGAAAACTTGGCATAGGCTGTTTCGGCCTGCTCGAGGGAGGCTATAACCACAGTGTGCTGGGATTAAACGTGCTGGCATTCCTGCGGGGTCTTCAGGGGCTTTGATGCGCCTTTATGCTTCCTTGTGAACCGGCAAGGCTCGAAAGCAAGTGCCATGCTTGTCCGGCCTGATCGTCTTCCGGTTCAAATCCAGCGGCCGGCCACTTATGAATCCCAGTCATCATGGTGGTCTTTATTGAGTGAGATGGCAGAGGTCTCAGACAACGTGGAGACTGATTATTGACACGAAATTCGTGTAGCACTAGAATAGTATTATGAAAAACATCACCATTACCCTTGAGGAAGAAGTCGCGCGGTGGGCTCGTCTTCGTGCTGCTGAACGCGAAACGAGCGTTTCTCGTCTTGTCGGTGAAATGCTGCGGGAGAAGATGATGGAGGAGCAGGCTTACGAGACGGCGATGCAGGTTTACCTGTCCCGGTCTCCGAAGCAATTGAAAGAGCCGGACCAGGCATATCCTTCCCGCGGTGAACTTCATGAGCGATAGAGTTTTTGTTGACACTAATGTGCTGGTCTATTGCAGGGATAGTTCCGAACCTGTCAAACAGGCCAAAGCCTCAGAGTGGATGACACACCTCTGGAGGTCCAGAACGGGGCGATTAAGTTTCCAGGTGCTGCAGGAATTTTATGTTACGGTTACTGCCAAGCTGAAACCGGGCCTCGATATCGAAACGGCCCGCAGTGATGTGCGCTTGCTTCTTGCCTGGAAACCCGTTTTGACCGATACTCACATTCTCGAGAAAGCCTGGTTCATTCAGGATCGCTACGGGTTTTCCTGGTGGGATTCGATGATCGTTGCCGCAGCGCTAACGTCTTCCTGTCAATACCTTCTCTCGGAAGATCTTCAAGACAATTTTGAACTCGGCGGGCTGACAGTCATAAACCCGTTTGCGATCCAACCTGCCTCGTTTCGCCAGGGCCTCTTTTGACATGCAGGCGAAATGTCCGGCATGCGGTTGCCGGCGTGAGGTTTTTGAGAGCGCCATGAGCTTTCCCGATCAAAATTCAAATCAAAGATCAATAATTGACAAAATCACCCAGCCCGATATTCTTGCGACGAGATGTCGAATACAAGTGGGAGGTATCCAAATCAGGGGCCTTTTGAAAACGTGACGCAGTGAAAAAGAATGTGAGGAAAAGCAATGAAAAGACAGCGCGGTCTCGCCCTGTGTCTATTTTTTCTTCTGATCTTTTGCGGACCGGCCTCAGCCGGGGCCGGAGGCCCCAGTTCCGGCGCGGGCAATAGAGGAACCGTCCTTTCCATAGCCGATATCCATTTCGATCCCCTCCTTACCACAGATAAGGCGGTCGCGAACAAAATCGAACACTCCGGCTACCTGCACTGGCAAAAGATCTATTCTTCCTCCAGCGACAAGCACATAAGCCCTGTCGGCGAGGAGACCAACTACAATCTTTTGGCATCCACACTGGCGCAAATGAAACACTCCTGCCCCTCCCCAGATTTTATCCTGCTTTCCGGCGACCTGCTGGCTCACAGATTCGGCGATTACCGCACTGCGGTTTTTGGTAGCAACGAGCAGGCCTACAAGGCTTTCGCGAAGGAAACCCTCAGCTTTATCGGCTGGGAAATTCACCGCACTTTTCCGCGCGTGCACGTCTTGTTCACCCTCGGTAACAATGATGCCTACGGGGACTACCAGATAGAGCCAAACGGAAGTTTTCTCCACAACACGATGAGTCTCTACTTCACCCATTTTTTGAAGGGCGAGCCGTCCGAGCTGAGTTCCTTCGCGAGCACCTTTAAGACGGGCGGCAATTACGCTTTTCAACCAACGCAATCGAGAGCCAATCGCATCTTGTCGATAAACGACAACTTCTTTTCAAGAAAAAGTAGCCACAACGATTACGGATGGGAGCAGCTCAAATGGCTCGACGAACAATTGCAAGCCGCAAAGAAAAACAAGCGGAAGGTATGGATTATTTTCCACATTCCACCGGGGATAGATGTCTGGAGCTCATTGCGCAAAGGGCACACGGTAAGCTACTGGGACAACCGGCACAAGGACAGGGATTCGAAAACTTTTACGGACAAGTTTCAAGAACTGATCCGGACCTATTCTCCCGAGGTCAAAGCCATATTCGCCGGCCATACCCACATGGATCATTTCACACTCATTTTCGACCAGCAACATCACCCGCTGGCCTATGTCCACATAACGCCGGCAATAAGCCCGGAATTTGGCAACAACCCGGCGTTCCAGGTGTTGACCTATAACGCCGGGTCCTTCTCCGTCACGGACTTTGCCACTTATTACTACGACGGGACGGCATGGAAGGAAGAATACGATTTCGACACCGCCTACGGCGAAGCGTTTTGCAATGCCTCGAATTTGGCCGATATCTACGATCATCTCTCAAAGAACCCGTCCCTTCACCGATCTTTCGTCGATTACTATGACGTAGACGACCGAAAAGGCGACGCTATTACCGATCTCAACTGGAAAGCATACTGGTGCGGAATCGGCAGCCTTACCCCGAACAGTTTCAACGCGTGCTATCCATGAACGGGAGGCTGACCGCTCCTGGCAACACTGCCATCAGAGACGTTCATGTAAATCGACTTACTTAGTTTGGCGGATTGTTCACTTTGTCCCTGCCACCTATTATCAGCACCTATTGACAGTGCATTGGTGATTGATTAATTAATCAATCAATTACCAATGCTCCCCAAACCAATCAAGGAGGCAGAATGGAAAAGAGGGTCAGCGCCACCGAAGCGAAAATTCATCTTGGCTCGTTGATAAGGAAAGCAGCCGAGCAGGGGGAAACGGTCATTGTGGAGCGCTCCGGCATACCTCGGGTTGCCATCGTACCGATCGATGAGTTCAGGCGTATGAAAAGTGGGCGCAAATATGAAGGGCAGGAAGTTCTCCTTCGCAGGATCCGGACTTTTAAGAAGATTCTTCACGACAGGTTGATGAGAGAGGGAATGAAATTTCCGGATATGGAACTGATTATCGACCAGGCGAGGGAGGAAAGGGATGGCCAGATCTCCGATAGTTTGCGTTGATGCAAGCTTCGTTTTGCGGTTACTCCTTGGTGGTCCTGGAAGCGGGAGAGCGGAAAACCTCTGGGAGCAATGGGGCCGTGACGAGGTCAGCGCGATGGCTCCAGGGCTCATTTACTTTGAGATAACCAATGCGCTGCATCGGCTCTCGGTCAGTTCCTCACTCGGCGTCGAGGAGGCAGACCAATTCCTGGGGCTGGCCCTTGAACTCAGTATTGATATCGTCTCAGAATCGTTTCTCCATCGAGGGGCTCTTCTGATTGCCCGCAAGTGCGGTCTCAAATCCACATACGACGCACACTATCTGGCTCTGGCTCAGGAACTGGATGCGGATTTATGGACGGCCGACCGAAGATTGGCTAATGCCGTGAAGGAAAGACACCCCTTGATCAGATTTCTCGGCGACTAGTCAGCATTTTTTCCCGTCAGCCTCTCATAATTAAAATTGGGGACGCGGGGGCGGTAACTCGGGTAGTGAACCATTTGGGTTACAGCTTGCTGTCACCTCGCAACGGTCACAACGTCGCTATTGTGCGCCAATCAGCCTGCCCTTTTAGTGTAAGCTGCCTTATCGTCCGCCATTGGAACGGAATTTGCTCGATCGGTTTATAACGAATGTGTTCATTCTTTGAAATATATCCAGGGCCGAAGAGCCGGGTTCGATCGTGTGATCTTCACTCCGCCGATAGAGGCCAGGGAGGGAAATCATGGAACACGCCGTTTCCAATCTCATCGGTACACCGGTGTTGCTCTCGATTCTCATCGTGTTCCCGTTCCTTGCGGCCTTATGCGTCTACCCGATAAGGGCGGCCCGGCTTCAGACACTTGTCGTGACGGTTACCGGCGCCGTATTGATTGTCGCATCCCTTCTTTTGATACCGCGAACGCCGTTCACCGTATCTCCTCAGTCGCTGCTCGGGGTGGATATCCACTCCGTTATCGAAGCCGCCGACTTCCTCTTGTTGTTCGTATTCCTCTATATAGGTTTTAAACACAACCACTTCCTGATAAAAATCCTTGCGGTGCTTCAAATCGTGTTTCTGGGGTATCTGGACGTCCAAACGTTATCCGGCCAACACCTTCGGGTCGCAACGCTCTATGTCGATAACCTTTCGTTGATACTTGTCCTGGTTGCATCTATCGTTGGCTCGATCGTTTGTTTTCAGTCGATCCCGTACATGAAAGCCCATGAAGAACACCTCAAATTGGAAAAATCAACGCGGCGCCGATTTTTCTGCTTGCTGCTGTTGTTTTTAGGCGCCATGAACGGTGTGGTGCTGTCAAACGATATGGGGTTTTTCTATTTCTTCTTCGAAGTGACCACTCTTTGCTGCTTTTTGCTCATCAGGCACGACGGAACACCGACCGCGGTAAATAGCGGTCTTCGCGCCCTGTGGATGAACAGCCTGGGCGGCTTTTTCTTCCTCCTGGCAATGATTTCGGTATTCACCAGACTGCATGCGCTGGACATGGGGCGCCTGATTGAACTGAGTTCTAAGAGCGGCATATACCTGGTTTCGGTGGCGCTCCTTTGTCTTGCGGCCTTTATAAAGTCCGCCCAATTTCCGTTCCAAAGCTGGCTGCTTGGCGCAATGATCGCTCCGACCCCCGTCTCCGCCCTGCTGCATTCGAGCACCATGGTAAAGATCGGGGTGTACCTCGTATTGCGGTTGGCGCCCGGCATGCGAGGCGCCTTTTTGAGCGAGTGTATCGCGGTTTTTGGCGCATTCAGCTTCCTCGCCGCCGCGGCCCTGGCGGTCGGGCAAAGCAACGGCAAAAAGGTGCTGGCATATTCTACGATAAGCAACCTTGGCCTGATACTCGCCTGCGCGGGGCTAAATACGCCGGAAGCCTTTACCGCGGCAATTTTTCTCATCATGTTCCACTCGGTTGTAAAGGCGCTTCTTTTTCTTTGCGTCGGCACGATCGAGCAGCGTATCGCGAGCCGTGACATAGAAGACATGCGCGGGTTGTACGCCAAAATGCCCTTAACCGCTCTTATAACCGTTTTAGGTGTGATCATGATGATCATGCCTCCGTTTGGCCTCTTGCTCGGCAAATGGATGGCCATCGAATCGGCGGCGAAAAACCTCCCTGTGATAGTCATGATCGCGACGGGCGGCGCCCTGACCGTCATGTACTGGGCGCGGTGGGCGGGGACGCTGATGAGCGATCCCTTTGCCGGCCGGTTTGTCCCTGAGCGCCTGTCGTTGCTCACCTGGGGCGCCCTGGGTTCTCTGGTTGTCGGGGGAGGCCTAATGGCCGCCGCGGCGCCCTGGCTCTACAGGGAATTTTTTACCAGTATCCTTAGCCCCGGCTACTCGCCGCCCTATGGTGTGCACGGAGGAGGACTGGAAAACGGTTGGGGCGCCTTTCCAGTCCTGCCGCTTGCGGCGGTGGCGGCCATCGGGTTTGCAATCTCGATTATCGCCGTGCGTCGAGCTTCACGGGTGCGCGTCATAAAGCCATACTTAAGCGGCCTTCAGACCGATACGCCCGGTATGTTCATGGGGCCCATGAATCAACCGGTGAAAGCGGAAGCCGGCAACTACTATCTCTCGTCGATATTTGGCGAAAAGAGGCTTACCACCTGGGTAAACCTCGCGGCGCTCGTTCTTCTGATACTGATCCTGGGAGCCGCGCTATGATCGATACTATCACCCTCGTTGCGGCAACAATGGTTGCGGCCCCTCTGCTCGGGGGCCTGATAAGCGGGCTGGACCGGATTGCGACCGCCCGTCTGCAGTCCCGCGTGGGACCGCCTGTGGTGCAGCCGTTCTATGACGTGATAAAGCTGCTTAGCAAAGAGCCGGTGGCCGTAAACGTCTGGCAGGTTTTTTGCGCCTATGCCTATCTCAGCGCTTCGATAATAGCCGTGGTGCTCTTTGCCCTTGGAACCGACCTTCTGCTGGTTCTTTTCACCCAGGCCGTCGGGGCTGTTTTCCTGGTGGTGGGCGCTCTTTCCTCCACTTCCCCCTATTCCCAGGTGGGTGCGCACCGTGAGTTGCTCCAGATCCTTTCCTATGAACCTCTGTTGGTGCTGGTGGCTGTCGGGATATACCTGCAGACCGGAAGCTTCAAGATAGCCGACACCCTTGCCTGGGATGCGCCGCTTCTGCTAAAGCTTCCTTTTCTTTACGCGGCGCTGTGCCTGGTTCTGACAATCAAGCTGAGAAAATCTCCCTTCGATCTTTCGACCTCGCATCACGGACACCAGGAGATCGTAAAAGGGCTTCTGACCGACTATTCAGGGCCTTTTCTGGCATTTGTCGAAATAGGCCACTGGTTTGACGTGATTTTGCTGCTCCGGCTCTGCTCGCTTTTCTGGGCAACCAGCTGGATCGGCATGATACTCATCGTGGTAGTGACCTATGCGCTGGAAGTCGTGACAGACAATGTCACGGCCCGTATGAATTGGCGCTGGATGCTGGGCTATGCATGGGCAATGGGCCTGACCCTTTCTGTGGTGAACCTGATCTGGCTCCATGTGAGATGAGAAAATATGTTTGAGCGAATCACGCAGAGGTCTCGAATCAAGTCCCCATGGTTGCTCCACTACGATTGCAGCAGTTGCAACGGCTGCGATATCGAGGTGCTTGCCTGTCTTACACCCGTTTATGACATTGAACGCTTCGGCATAATCAATGTCGGAAACCCCATGCATGCGGATATCCTGCTCGTAACCGGTACTGCCAATCACCGGAACAAGAAGGTATTGCGAAATCTCTACGATCAGATGCCCCACCCGAAGGTGGTGATCGCCATAGGCTCGTGCGCGCTGTCGGGAGGGGTTTTCCGCAAAGCCTACAATGTCGTGGGAGGAGTGGACAAGGTGATTCCTGTCGATGTCTACGTGCCGGGATGTGCGGCAAAACCTGAAGCAATCATCGACGGCGTGGTGCTGGGACTCGAAAAATTCAAAAAGAAGCTCGAACAAATGGCGCAGGGTCGGCAGGATATTTAAGAAGGGCCAAAACAAATGATAGCTGAAAAGATTACCCCGGAACTGGTGGTTGGAGCGTGTGCGCGGATGAAAGCCGAAGGGTATCGCTTCGTCACGATGACCTGCACGGCGATAGACATAAATTCGTTCGAGATCCTGTATCACTTCGATAAGAATCTGGAGCTTTCCACTCTGCGCCTCACAACTACGAAGGATAGCCCTGTGCACAGCATAACCGCGGTCTATTTTGCGGCATTTCTGGTCGAAAACGAGATCCAGGATCTTTTCGGGCTGCGCTTTCCGGGGCTGGCCCTCGATTACAACGGGACCCTGTACCTCGATGAAGAGATAAAGACCGCTCCCTTATGCAAGTATTCGGTGAAGGAGAATGAAAAGGTCGGGGAATGAGTTTTTTAAAGGAACCGTCGGGATACTTCCAAAGGGGGCGTCATGCCAGTCGCAACTATACCGTTTGGGCCTCAGCATCCGGTCCTGCCTGAGCCTATTCACCTCAAGCTTACGGTTGAAGATGAAGTGATAAAAGAGGCTGTTCCCGCTCTCGGATATGTGCACAGGGGCCTGGAAAAATTGGCCGAGATACGCGATTTTCACCAGATGGTGCAAATCGTCGAACGGGTCTGCGGCATATGCTCCATGATGCACGCCATGTGCTACTGCGAGTGTATCGAAGGTATGATGGGCATCGAGACGCCTCCAAGGGCCAGGTACCTTCGAGTCATCTGGGCGGAATTAAACCGGCTCCACAGCCATCTCCTGTGGCTCGGGCTCTTTGCGGACAGCTTCGGATTCGAGAGCCTGTTCATGCAGCTCTGGAAAATCAGGGAGAAGGTCATGGATTTGCAGGAGGCAACCGCCGGCAACCGGGTCATCGTGTCGGTCAACGTGATTGGGGGTCTTAGAAGGGACTTGAGTCCTGAACAGCAGCAAACGATTTTAAATACCCTGGCCCGGGTAGAAGATGAAATGAAGCGGCTTGAAAAGCCGCTGCTGGACGACTACACCGTGATGAAAAGAACGAAGGGGAAAGGGATCGTGTCGGCCGCCCAGGCACTGGAACTCGGATGCGTCGGGCCAACCCTGCGCGGCAGTGGTGTTGCGCAGGATATGCGGTTGCTTGGCTACGAAGCATACACAGACCTGGCTTTCGAACCCCGGGTGGAAAAGGACGGGGATTGTTATTCGCGATTCAAGGTCCGCTACCGGGAGGTCTTCCAGAGCATCGATCTCATAAGGCAGGCGATGGGGAAGATTCCCGGGGGCGAGATTGCCGTCGCCGTCAAAGGGCGGCCGGAAGGCGAGGGGCTAGCCAGGGTGGAACAGCCCAGAGGGGAAGTCTTCTACTATGTCAGGGCCGACGGCAAAAAGTACCTCGAAAGAGTACGGATCAGGACTCCCACTTTTGCAAATGTGCCCGTGCTGGTGGCGATGCTTCCCGGTATGTATCTTTCCGACGTGCCGGTGATTGTGCTTTCAATAGATCCCTGCATAAGCTGCACGGAAAGATAAAAAAATGACCGGGTGCCGAGCGATGCACTTTTTCGGGGGATACGGCAATGTTTCCGATGACACCGACGATACTGCGAAACTTCTTCTCAAAACGCGCCACAAGACGCTATCCCCACATCACGAGGGAACCATTTGTAAGTGTGCGGGGAGAGTTGAAAAATGAGGGTTCGGGCTGCACGCTGTGCGGTATTTGCGCCGCAAAATGCCCGTCTCAGTGCATCGTGGTGGACAAAAAGAACTCCACCTGGCAATGGGACCCTTTCGCATGCATTTACTGCGGGGTCTGCGTAGATTCGTGTAAGACGGAATCGCTTCGCCAGGAACCGCTTTACCGCAAGGCGGCCACAAGACGGGAAATCGTTTTAGTCAAAATCGTTTTGAAAAAGGAGACGAAAAAAGGCGCGGAAAACTAATCGCCGTTTACTGATCATGACAAATTTTGAGCACGGCGACTCGTTACTCCCTCTTTCGGAGAAAACCCCCGGCCTGAGAGTTGGGCAGGCAAGGGGCGCGAGCGTTTCCTATTTTCCAGGTCTGTGGCTTTTGTCATAATTAGGGGTTTTATAGAAGTCACACTGCATGCAGTTGACCAGCTTCGTCGCAAAGCTCCCCTGCACTTTGCCGCCGCAGAGAGTCCCCGCAATGTGAGCGCAGTGCGTTCCGTGATCCGGATAGGCGGGGCAAACCCCAAATTCGACGGCTTTGGCGCCGCCTTTTTGTCTTCCACACTTCTTGAATTCCCAGCAGTTCATGACGGCCTCCCTGTTAGTATTTAACTTAAAATTCGGCGCGGGAGACGGGGAACTTTAATCGATTATTTCTTGCCTGCTGACTTTACCCGGCGCAATCCCTGAATCGCCGTCCAGGCGATCGAGCACCTGCCTGACCTTTAGTGCAAATTCATCGCTGCCGAAAGGCTTCTGAATGAAATTTACCCCTTCTTCAAGAATGCCGCGGCTGCCAAGCACGTCGGCGGCGTAGCCCGACATAAAGAGAGATTTTACACCGGGCCGCATTTGACCAAGCGTTTCCGCCAGTTCGCGGCCGTTCATCTCGGGCATTGTTACGTCGGTAATTAGAAGACCGATATCTCCCGGATGCGTTTGGGCAATAGTTATCGCACGTGTTGGAGCGTGTGTCGCGATCACCGTGTAACCCAGCATCTCGAGCATGCATTTACTGAGGTCCAGGATAATTTCATTGTCTTCTACCAGCAGAATCGTTTCGGCGCCTGTCGGGCGATTGCCTGAGGCCTTCTTCTCAGGGGCAGGTGCTGTTCCATGCTCGAACCCTGGCAGGTATATCTTGAACGTTGCCCCTTTCCCCGGTTCGCTGACCACATCGATAAAACCGTTGTTCTGTTTGACAATGCCGTAGACGGTGGAAAGTCCCAGGCCGGTACCCTTGCCCAATTCCTTGGTGGTGAAAAAAGGCTCGAAAATTTTTCCGCGGACTTCCCTGGTCATACCCGCCCCGGTGTCGTTTACCGCCAGCAGGACATACCTTCCAGGCATCAATTCAGGCTTTCCGGCCCTTGCGGCATCATCGACGACGAAGTTATCGGTTCTCACGGTTATGCTGCCTGCGCCCGAAATAGAGTCACGTGCGTTTACCACGAGGTTGATCAATATCTGGTCGATCTGGGAGGGGTCGATTCTGACTTTCCGAAGATCGATTTCCGGCTTCCAGGACAGGTCGATATCCTCGCCTATCAGCCGATGCAGCATCATGAGCATTCCCGATACAGTGTCGTTTAAATCCACTATCTGCGGAGTGGTGGGCTGCTTGCTGGCAAAGGCCAGCAGCTGCCGGGTAAGTGCTGCCGAACGATGACCGGCATGAATGATTTCATTGAGATTTTGCCGAACTCGGTCATTGAGAATGGAGCAATGAAGCGTCATTTCGGCCCGTCCGATGATCACGCTGAGCATGTTGTTGAAATCGTGCGCCACCCCGCCGGCCAGCCGTCCCACAGACTCCATCTTTTGAGCGAGGGACAACTCCGCCTCGAGCCTTTTCTTTTCCTCCTCTGCTTTCTTCCGGGCTGTGATGTCGCGGATGATGCTGAGGACCAGGTCTTCCTGGTTTACACGCAGAATACGGGCCGACACCAGCCCCGTTAAAATCCGACCGTCCTTTGTGCGGAACTCGGTTTCCATGTTTTCCACGAATCCGTTGCTCTCAAGGTGCGCCCGAAAGCGTACCCTGCCTTTCGGGTCATGCCGGATATTTAGTTCCTGAGAGGTCTTTCCAATGACGTCGTCACGCGTGTAGCCGGTCAGCTTTGTGAAGCCGTCATTTATATCGATGCACATTCCATCGGAAACTCGACTGAGATAGATCGCATCGGGGCTGGTTTGAAATGCCAGCCGGAACTTTTCCTCACTTTCTTCAAGCGCTTTCTGCGCAAGCTTGCGCTCTGCAATTTCCAGGGAGATCGTATCATTTACCGTTCTCACTTCTTCAAGCAGTTCCAGGTTCTCAAACCTTAAAACGATGCCTGATGTTATGAACCTGTTGTGTTTGAGTCCGTAGATAATGACGGTAAACAGGAATAGGACGCCCAGCATGCCGATGGTGTATCCAAGTCTTCCCCCATCCATGCGGCATCGGACCGCGTAGGCCATTACCGCTGGTCCCGACCACGCCACGGGACCGAGTCTGAGGGTGGAATGGGATACGGTGGATGCCGCCGCAACGCCGACTATTACGAGAAGAAAGATGAAAATCCGGCCGGGATAACCGATGGAGGGAAAAATAAGAAAAGCCGATGCCCCCCAGACCACACCGGAAATCAGGTTCGAAGCGAGATAGAGATCCTGCCAGCGCTCCCCGTTGAATGACGCATCGCGCGCCTTGCGAAATTCGAAGTAAAGGACGCTCCTGCTGAGATGGATCGCCAGAACCATTGAAATCCACAGCAGAATTTTCCCGGGAGCGGCAATTTTCCATGCGGCCAGGGCAAGCACGGAAGCGCAGATCAGGTTGGTAACCAGCATCGTCGGGAGCTGTTGCATCGCCAGACGAACCTGCTCCCTCAAAATCGCGCCCTTGTGATCTTTATTCATTCATCGAAAACTTCGTTAACATGTGCAGTGCCCACATCACGTCGATTTCAGATTTATCCTAAATATTGCACCGCCTAGCCTTTTATGTGATCGTCCTGATATTGTCAATTGCTATCAACCACGGTAAATTGGTTCTGCCGGGAATTCCTGGTCTAAGAATTATTCTGCGGTGTAAGTGATATAATACACAAGTTTCCAGGTTTCACACTGCGCTTTCAGGCTCCCGACTTAGATTGTACAAAGTGATACGGCTGCACCAATGGCAATCGATCTCGCAAAGGGAGTGACACCTTGGCCGCGGAAACACTCAAGAAACATCCGGGTTCGTGGTGTTTGCGGCCCAACCTTGCGGAATACGAAAATTCCCGTGCCGGTTTTTGCCGGGATGAGGTTGGGCAAGATCATGAGGCGGTTTCTCAAAGCCCGCGAACCGGGATTGCCCGAAGGAGTCCTATCCACCCTTGAGGCGGACTGAGGAATTGGTTTTCGAGCGTCTGTCGCCGGGCGCAGCCAGTGGTAGCCAATACCGTTTGGTCCGAATCGATCCGAAATGGATTTACCGATTCTTTCAGGAGCATCGATGCCGATAAGAAACCTTCCCTTTTTATTGGAACCCGAATCGGTTGCCTTGATTGCCGCATCCCGGGAGTCGGCGCCTGTTGGCGCCGCGGTCGCGCGAAACCTCTTTGGCGCGGGCTGCGGGCCAAAGCTGTTTGCAGTCGACGCGAAAGGCGGCTCGTTTGAGGGCTTCATGTGTTATCCCGATATCCAAAGCCTTCCCGAACCTCCCGATCTGGCAATTCTGGTCGCAGCTAAAGACACGATGCCCGCGCTGATCGACGGGCTCGGCCGGGTCGGAGCAAAGACCATCGTCCTCATAAACCCTGACGAGGCGGGGCCTCCAGGCGAGCGGGGGGCGAGGTTGCGATCTGCAATAATGGAGGCGGCGAAAAGCTATAAGTTGCGCATCGTTGGACCGGGAAGCATTGGAATAATCAATCCGTCCGGTTCTCTAAACGCAAGCATTGCGTGCGGGCGGCCGCTAAAAGGAAATCTCGCCCTGGTCTCCCAATCCGGGACCGTGCTCGAAACCGTTCTGGGCTGGGCGACCTGCAGATCCATCGGCTTTTCTCATCTGATCGATCTGGGAGAAATGATCGATGTCGATTTTGGCGATATGCTCGATTATCTGGCAAATGACCTCAGTACTCGGGCCATCCTCCTCTATATGGAGACAGTCACTCATGTCAGAAAATTCATGTCGGCTGCAAGGCTTGCGTCGCGCATGAAGCCGGTTGTGGTGCTAAAAGGCGGCCGGCACCCGGACTCGGCCTTCTCATCGATTCTGCACGGGGGCGAAACAGACGGTGCGGATAGTGTCTACCATGCGGCTTTCCGCCGTGCCGGGATGATTCGAGCCCGCGATATGCGGGAATTGTTCAGTGCGGCTCAATCTCTCACCGGGGCAAAAGCGCTGCCGGGAAAGCGCGCCGCCGTTTTGAGCAACGGCAGGGGGATGGGGGGGCTTGCGGTCGACGCCCTGATCGACCAGGGAGGCTTCCTGTCACAACTTTGCCCCGGTTCCATAAAACGGCTAAATGACTTATTGCCCGCACTGCCCCATTCCAATCCCGTCAATTTGTCGAACTACGCCTCCGCGCAACGCTATACCGAAGTTCTTCAAATTCTCTTCGAAGATAAAGGTATCGATGCGGTTCTTTTGCTTCACTGCTCGAATGCGCTGAAACCATGCGCGGAGGTTGCCCGTGAATTGCTCGAAACGCTTAAGAAGAACAACTTGAAATCCAAATTCAATCGCCTCCTGACGAGTTGGACCGGGGACGGGAGCTGCGCTGAGGCGCTCCGTTTGTTTAAGGAAAACTCCATCGGAGCCTATGATACTCCGCTTGAGGCCGTCTCGGGTTTCATGCAGATGGTGCGGTACCGCCGAAACCAGGACTTGTTGATGCAAACGCCGCCCAGTATCCAGGGCGACTTCCTCCCCGACTCGTTGAAGGCTCGGCGGATCGTCGACAGGGCGGTTGGCGAAGGTCGCGACCGGCTGAGTGAACCGGAGATGAAGTCCGTTTTCGATGCGTATGGCATAACCGACTTAAAACCGGCTCAAAGCCAAACTGCAGCCCGGCTGATCGTAGGTGTCTTCAACGATGCGCAATTCGGTCCGGTCATTTTCTTCGGGCACGGGGGAGAAGCGGTTGAAGCCATCGAGGATCTGGCCTTCGCTCTGCCTCCGCTAAATATGCACCTGGCCCGGGAAGTCATGGCGCGCACGCGCATCCATGGCCGCCTCGAAGGCCCAACCGGAGCGCCAGCCGCGCACCTCGACGGGATTGCGCATGTGCTGGTGAAGGTCTCTCAGCTGATCTGCGATATTCCGCAGGTCGTCGAACTCAGGATCAATCCTCTGCTTGTCGACAGTCACGGCCTCTCGGTCGTCGAGGGTTTCGTGCGGATAGCCAAAGTCGTCGATGCCGACAGGTCGCGGTTGATCATTGCACCTTACCCGAAAGAACTGGAGGAGACAATCAGGCTGCCTGACGGCCAAACGCTTCTGCTGCGGCCGATACGGCCCGAAGATGAGCCTGCATATGTAAGGCTCTTTGAGAGTCTTCCGCCCAAAGACATATTTATGCGCTTTCTCCATCCGATGAATACCCTTCCGCACAGCCTTGCGGCATGTCTTACTCAGATCGATTACGATCGTGAGATGGCGTTGGTGCTTATCGGAAAAAGCGGGTCGCGGGATGCGCAGCTTTTGGGCGTAGTCCGCTTTTCCGCCGACGCGGACAACGACCGTGCCGAATTCGCCATTTTGCTGCACCGGCACATGACCGGAATGGGACTTGGTCCGATGATGATGCGCAAAATCATTGAGGCGGCCCGCCGGCGTGGGGTCAAAGAGCTCTACGGGGACGTGCTGAGCGAAAACTTCACTATGCTCAAGCTCTGCAAGGCGTTGGGGTTTTCATCGAGGCGCATGCCCGATGACGCCGGCGTCGTTATTGTGTCTTTGATGTTGTGAGTTGTGCATCCTTTGACACGAGATAGGTGACGCAGCCCTTTAGAGTGGCAAGCGTAGGGAAATCTTCCTCGGGGATGGATATTCTCAGCCTGTCCTGGAGCGCCAGGGCGAAGTTCAGAGTAACTGGAGAAAGAATATGAAATATATGGTGGTCATTGAGAAGGGTGTGACAAGCTACGGCGCTCACGTTCCGGATCTACCGGGATGTATTGCCGTCGGACAGAGTCGGGAGGAAGTCCTGGTGTTGATAAGGGAAGCGATTGAGCTGCATATAGAGGGACTGAAAGAGGCCGGTGAACCTGTTCCTACGCCTTCATCGGTAAGCGAATACGTTAACGTCGATGCCGCATGACAATGGGCGTCTCCAGGACACGCAAAATGGAGTCAGGAAAGGGGGAGGAGCAGGCATTGAAAGAAAAAGGATCAGAAAACCTTCTGCATGGCAGACGAGCACGTTGCGAGATCAATTTTTTGGCTGTCTCCTTCTTTGAATCATATGTTTTGCAAGGCGATGGATGGTTCGAGTTCCAAAAATTGGCAAGTTCGGTTGCCGATCGCCTTGGGCCGTCTTGCACACATGCTTCGTTGGTTCAAAAAAGAGATTATTTTTGAGTTGCCACCCGTGAAATTTCAGGCACTTAGGGACGGCCGCTCTCACTTTATTCTGCATTATCAACCCATTTGGTTAGTCAGACGCCGGAGGAGGCCGCTGGCTGTTCTTCGAGCCCTATGGGGATCCTGTTCAACCTTGTAGGCGGTGACGATGCTCGCTTCCATTGGAGGACCATTCGCTGTCCAACTCCTCATAGTCCACCCCTGGAACAGCTAGCCTTTCTCTGCCACCTCTCAGCAAGTTTCCTAGTTTCCCCCGGCTTTTCCGATTGCCATCTCTATTCTTCTATTCGTAGGAGAAGGCATTGAGTAGCAGGCAATCTCAGATTAGTGGATTGGTCCGTGAGGGCTTGGCGTTCACCCTTTTTCTTTTGAAATTTTTGCACAGCGGCCACATTGCCCTTTGATCAGGAGGAGTGCTTTTAGCATGAAATGGCAAAGTTACTTGGCGTCGATAGTGAGGCCCAAAATAGACTCTTTAGGATTCTCAAGGAATTTTAATCGGCTGGAAAATTCTCTTTTATTCCATATCCATTCATTTTTACCATTCCCTCCGGAAGGTTTTCCCCAAGATTCTGTTAAAGAACTAAGCAGGCGCTTAGTATATTCGGGTGACGGATTCGGAGTGCTGAATACCATTATCGTAGAAACGGTCTTAGGCTTTTCATAAGAGTCCATTAGTTCGATCTCTGGAGAATTGGATGTATTAGAACGCTTCAGCGTAGTTATTTCTGCAATATGCTCGTCTTTGAATGTTTCTTCGCCTTGTAACTCATAGAATCTCTTACCAAGGTATTTGGTAGCCTCGCTCCACTTTGTAAAGTTATAATTAGCATAATCCGTTGGCTTTACACCGAAATATCTCGCATAAGCTTGAAGCCTGCTATCATCGGCAAGAGTAGCTGAACATTCAATTTCCTGATGGTATTTTGGCGTGAGAATATCGTATTCAATTTGGTCATCTTTTGGAAGTTTTCTACTCCTTGCCAAGCTGATCTAAATATGTTTCGAATGTTCTTCTCTGTGAATCGGAAAGCGAGGCACATCTACTCCTTACCCACTCTTGACGGTAAGGTAATGCCGCTAAGAAATATGCTTTAACTGTCTTATCATCCAGTATTAGCGCTCGGTCAGAAGGAGTCGCCAGCACCTCCTCTTGAATGTGCTGGGGAACACCCATTTCTTGCATATAATTGCGAGCGCTTTCCTGAAGCTTATCAAAGGCTTTTTTTGCATCAGCTTCAGAGAGCTTTCCAAATTGTTTTTTGTCGAAGTATGGTCGATGAACAGCCAAGAATGTTCCAGCCCGATAAACGCTTCCGATATGAATGAAAAAGGCAGCGCTTCCACAGGTACAGTTCTTTGGGTCATGTGGTTGAATATCAAAGGAATTCCAGCAAGTAGGTCTGCCTGATTGATCGCGCACCGGAACAGTTGAACCCAACTCTAGCGCCCTCATCGCGCGACCTACTTTCATCGCCTCATAGAAGTCACCGCCAGGTGAAAAAATAGTGATTCCGGAAACTTTCCCTTGATTCTCCTGAATTATGCGAATGAATGTGTCAAAATCTCCAGGCAGTATTTCCCCCTCGATCACAATATCTCGGTAGTTGCCGTGTATGTTTGGCCAGATATCGGCTCCAACCGAGTTTGTCGAGGAGCCTAATAAGATCACAAAAAATAGTGCGACAGCCACGTTTGATCTCAGTGTGAATCGTCGCATTTGGTATCTTCTCCCATTGTTGATCATAAGGCGATGTTTTTCGCAGGATACGGCTCTGTCCCAGTAGTGTCAACCTAATCTCGTAGCGAGAATAAAATACGAAACTGCCAACGAGTTGCCGGTGCACCTGATTTTATTGCCTGGGGGCGGAGCACACGAGGGGGCTCTTTATTGCCCCTTTACACGTTGCCTCGAAATGACCCTTCAAACTTCAAGACTTTTACCCGTTTTGCCCACTCTTTAGTCGCAAGCAGGGCCTTCACAGAATTCCATGAGAGATCAGGATAAGGTGATGGTCCAATTCTAATGCTATCTATAGCTGGTTCACCCTTTTCTGTGAGAAGAGGAAAGCGGACATAAGGTACTAGCATCGATAGCCCTTTCCTGAATTTCGGTTTATCATCATATTCCAGAGGCGAAATTAATCTCCATTCTTCTTCATCTCGAAATGACATATCCTTAATGGTTGGAGCAATCTTAAACAAACGTTGTATCAAGTATCTACAATAAACCGTAAGATGATCTCTCTGATGCGGAGTTGACTGTGTCATAGCAGTAAATACTGAAGTTATCACATCATTAACGCTGTCTTCTTGTATATCGGGTTCATAAATACATTTACTAATGGTGTAGTTTTTTTGAGTCGCAAGCTGCGATAAAATATCTACATTAAAACCTATAGAGTATGATGCACCTCCGCGATTATATCCACGCCATAGGTTTAATGAATTGCCATCATCGGCTGAAAATGAGCACACATATACATATTCATTGATGGTCCTAGAATAAAATGAGTCGATAACAGAAAGTATCGCAGCAATTGCATTATTTACGTCACTCAGCGGAACAATTGATCCATTGTTATCGATAGGATTACTTTGCGCATTTAAATAATGTTCGTACTCCGGCATCTTCTTCTCAACTTCTTTATGCGCTAGATCAATAGCCAAATTAAATTCGTGTGAATCATTGAGGTAGAATATGTTAGTCGCCCAAATTGCGGGTTCCTCACCTTCATTCCCGATTATCCCCAACAATCCATCTTGAGTAGTGTAATGATAAATCACTTTCGTCTCCATCGACAAGAAATCCTTGAAATTATTGGCTTCCCCCTATTCGGACAACATGCGCTTAATTTCCAGTTATTTGCTTTCTCCGTCTGGTTCCTTCTCCCTGATCGCGTGGGCGCGGATGGCCTCCACCTGCTTAGCATACCAAGGCTCATCTTCCCCCATGGTCACTTCTCCAAGATAGCGAGTACCTGCTGAGCCTTCCCGAACAGCCTCGTCAACAGCGCGGTTCGCTGGGTACCACGTAACATATGGATCAGAAGCTGGGATCAAGTCTCCGTTTGCAAGCCATTCGGGCGGGGCGGGCGGGGGCCCTGATGCTACCCTGAGCGTAGACCTGGCCGTATATCCCGTCAATGATATCTACCATACTCTCTTGTGACGTCCATCATGGCCTGTACGTTTTCCACGCGTGCTTCATCAATGAGCGCTGAGCTGCTCATAATGAAACCGCCGCCATCACCACATACGTCTATCAGTTTTTTGCAGTATTCTTCAACATCTTTTGGTGTTGCGGTAACAAGAAGGGTATTGGACACATTTCCCATTATACATACGGTATCGCCAAGTTTCTTCTTAGCTTCAAAGATATTGGTCCCTTCAAAATGATATATGCATTTCCCCTTGGGAACATCTTTAATCGTATCCAATCGAGAATCGTAAACACCTTCGATAAGAAGATACGGAGTGCATCCTGCATCGCAGAGGTCGATAATAAGTCTTTGAAGCGTTGGCCAGTAGAACTCGTTGAAATGTTTGGGAGACATGAAGTTGTCAGTGCCCTTGTGCAAAGGGATGAAAACTCTGGGATTTCCTTTTGCCCTGGCTCCATTAATACCCGCAGCTGTAATGAAGGGCCTGATCTGCTCGACTGCACGCTTGAGCTTGTCCGGCCTCCGATAAAGGTCCATCATGGCCCCTCTGGTTCCTCGCAGATTGTCCGCGATCATGTCATAAGGGGCAAGCACTGTCTGTTCCTTTATCGATGGAAACCCCAGGCCCTTTAGTTCCCGGGCAAATGAAGTAAACTTCTGAACCCAATGCAGCTGTTTTTTCGCAGTGTCCAGAAGTGTCTCCAGTGCGCTTACGACCTCGGAGTTCGCGAAGGCGGGCAAAACGGATGGCCAAACGTAGCCGAGGCAAATAGTCTCAAACGGAGGCAGTTTGGAAAGCCCCTGAAGATTTCCGGCCAGTCGGGGCAACACGGTTTTTAGAAGATACTCACCAGGATTGCTGAAGAATTGTTCGTATTCTTCAGCTTTCATGTATTCATTTTCAACAAACTGGAACGAGGTTGTATCCGGAACACCATGTCCCGGCCATTTCATGGCTTTGAAATCAAGGGCCGAGAGGACCTGATCCATTGCATAGACGGTGAAATTAACACTGTACGTTGCATCCGGTTCGAAGTCGAGGATGGTCTTACGCCATGCGCTAATGGCTTTATCCGGGTCTCTGTAGGCTTCCCCCGGAGTGATCCCTGAATAGTAACAATTGAAAAATGCAAAGAGAGGGACTACAGGCACTCGGTCCGGTTCCTTAAGAGCAATTGCGTCAAGAATTCGCTTCTCGCGCTCCTCATAAAGTTGTTGTGGAGTAACGTCCATATTCAAGAACTCCAAAGTTGGATTTAATCGATAAACCGCCTTCCGGGGCGGCTTGAGTTGAGTGTCTCAACTAACCGGGAACCATTGATATCATAAAGGCAACGGTCACATAAATCCACCTGTTCCGCTCTCCCAACCATCCCGTCTCAGCTACAGTTGTTTTACTTCCCATTGTATGCCTCCAGTCTTTTATTTTCCAACCCATTCCAACGCACGCTCTACCCCGGCAGCGGCATCCGTAACCCATGCATCGGCGCCAACGTAAACGTGAGGGCCTGCGAGGAGATTGCCGAATTAGAAGACCAGCATCAGGCAGAGACGGAATTTTACCGGACGGCGTCGTGCGAGGCTCGGCAACCAGGTCGGATGATCGGGCGCTGCAAAGATATCGAGGCGTATCCGGCTTCCAAAAAACACGAACAGTGAGTACACTTTAATATTACAAGCAACGGAGATTTGCGGCCATGAACAAGGAAGCCATAATCAGGCACGATATTTATAGGAAACTCTACGGGTTTTCCGAGCAGGACCTGCAAGGCATCGCTGACTTTATCGATTTCAAGCGGCATCAGAAGCGGATGGAAGACAAGAAGTTCCTCAGGTTAGGAAGTCTGCTAAAGGGGCATGACATTGACCTTTCCGATCTCACGCGGTTCAAAGAAGGGACTTGGCGGCATGTAGAGGAAGAATTTCATGATGGATAGGTTCGTGACCGACACCCAGGCCCTGGTTAAGTTCATGATGGGTAAGAAGGTGATCGACGAAAAATCCCACCAGGCCTTTCTCGCCGCTGACCGGGGTGAGGCGGTCAGCATCATCCCTGCCGTTTTCTTGATGGAAGTGATGTATCTTTTTGAAAAGCACCGGATCGACATTGGCCTCTTGCACACGGAAGACCTTCTTGAAAGCCGGAACTACCAGTTCGAGCCCTAGAGTCTTGAGGTTTTCAAGACCGCCTCAGGAATCGACGACATTTCCGAACTTCATGATCGGATCATAGCCGCCACTGCCTGCTATCTGGATTTGCCACCCATCACAAACGACCCCGTTATCCGAAATTCCCGGTTTGTCACCGTGCTCGGGAATCTGTAATTTTAATTCCAATACAGACATTTAAGCCATAATAATGCCTGGTAATCATATAGAGGGCTCTCAGTTCGACAGAAAAAACCTCTGTTTTTGAAGATGGCGGAATAGCAGTCGCATCGGTCCCGGCAGCAGCTTGACCAGGCAATTTTCAAGGCATTTGGTCTCAGTGGTGCAGGCCGGTTGGATCATGCGGCGTGACTCCGGAAAACGGAAAAATTTTGCAAAACGTACAGAAAAGGGTACAATCAATCAAGTTGACTATTCCTCCATTTCGAGGTGGAAGGCATGCAAGAAACAAGCGTCGTTGAACTGAGAAAGAATATCAAGCACTACTTCGATGCCGTTGAAAACGGTGAAGTGGTGCGGGTTTACCGCAACGGCAAGCCCATTGCCGAAATCGTTCCGGTTACGGGAAGGGATCGGTCCTGGAAGGGGGAAGCTCTGCGTCTGACCGTCCCAGGTCTGTCCCTCAGTCGAGAAATCCTGAAGGACCGCGCGGAATCCAGCGCATGAGAGTCTTCTTTGATACCTCCGCATTCGTCAAGAGGTACATCGAAGAACCCGGCACGGAGCAGGTCTTCGAGATATGCGACCGAGCTGAACAACTCGCGCTGTGTGTCATTTGCCTTCCCGAGGTGATTTCCACGCTCAGCCGGCTCGTTCGCGAAGGAAAGTTACAAAGTGCCGATTACCATAAGTTGCGGGAAATCATGTTTAAAGAAATCGAGGATGCCGAGATTTGTTACGTGACTCCGGCAGTCATCACTCGAACGATAAGATGCCTTGAAAACAACGTACTGGGTGCCATGGATGCTCTTCATCTTGGATGTGCCCTCGTTGTTGAGCCTGACCTGTTCGTGTCTTCTGATCAACGTCAAATTGAAGCCGCCGGAAGCGAGGGGTTGAAGGTTATAGAAGTGTGAGAGCGACTTTCGTCAAGTATTTCGACCTCGGCCCTGGAGGGTTCCCACCTCATCTCGATCACGTAATATCCCTCAGGCAAATCACATGATCTTTCCAGATCGGACACCTGTTGGAGGAGGGAACCCAGGCGGTTTCTGCCCTTAATAAACTTCTTGATGCGTTCCGATGGCTTCAAGAAGGATAGCTTCGGTCCCATCGTACTGCACGAATTCAAATATGATTCTCAGGTCATAGCCTACGCTGCACGCCCAGGACCCCTCCAATTTACCCTTCAGCTTGTGCGTTTTCAGAACGGGATGAAAGGCATCTTCCGCCAGGAGATTCAAAGCATCTCTAATATCTTCAGCAAAGGCAGGGTCTTTCCGGATAATCCGACGCGCTGAGCGAATGAAGGAGCTGGTGCGCAGCAGCACGCGTTTCATGAAAAAATTTCCGATAATATGTCATCAGGGTTGGTCGGTTTTGCCAAGCCCTCTTTGAATTCCTTGCGAGCGTCTCGAATTTCTCTACTAAGCAAGCTGCGCCTGCGGTCGGCGGCACGGCGTGATAGAATCTCAATGAGTTGCTCCTGCTCTTCGAGGGACAACCCGTCCGCCGCCTCCAAAATCTGCCCGAAAGAATTGGCATCGGTTCCGTCTGCCATGAATGACTCCTTATCACGAAACAGAAACAACATTTTTCAGTATGATTAATAACATTTTTCATTGTAATTGCCAAATCCGGCCTTGGAAGCAACAGGCCAAAAATTAATTCCGAGTGTGGAAGTGGTTGCCTGACCCGTCTTCCATGGTCCCGGAACACTTAAGTATCCCCCGAGGGTTGTGGCGTGGAAACAGGCGCCTGGTTCATCCCGGGTGGTCTGGATCACGTAGTTGCTGAGGCAGGTGAAAGAGTCATTATGCTTCTACTTCGCTCGTTCGGTCATGCTGAAAGCGAGGGGCATGTTTAGACAGAACCCCGCCTGGCATTCGCGGCAGGCGCCGTTCGGCTCAAAACGTTGCCCAGGCGGGGATTGACAGGTTGTGCCTAAGCAGAAACCTCTTCTTGAGATCGATCCATCTCCACGTGATAGGGAGGAGTGGGAAATGCTTCGGATGAGGAGGCTATGGCCTTTCCGAGCCAGGCAATGGTTTGGCCGAGATGTTTCATGTTGCGCATGGCCTCCTCGTCGCCGAGCACCTGCTCTTTTTCGCGGCCTATGCCCAGGTTCCAGTATATGGAGCCGGGTACGATCATGGAAGACATGAGAAACAGGTGATTGATCGTATCGAAAACGTGGGTCGCGCCGCCGCGCCGGACGGCAACGACCGCGGCCCCGATTTTCCCTTTGAGGACGCCGCCGTTTGCCACTGAAACGAGGCAGGCACGATCGATCAGCGCCTTCAGTTCCGGGGTGACATCGCTTACGTAGGTCGGTGAGCCGAGGATAACCGCATCGGCCGCGTAAATCTTTTCCAGGTAATCGTTCATATCGTCTTTTTCGACCGCGCACCGGTTGTTTTTCTTCTCGAAACACTTGTAGCAGGCAATGCAGCCCCGGGCTGGTTTTCCACCAACCCGCAGGTACTCGGTGGTCCAGCCGGCGGCTTCAATAGGTTCGAGCACTTTCCTGAGCATTATCTCCGTATTTCCACCCCGCCTCGGACTTCCATTTATAGCGACAGCTTTCATATTGGTTCTCCATTTTTCCAGATGCTCCCGGGTATCAGTCGAGCGCTCACACGACCTCGTTTATACATCGTATTGCATTCAACGCTCTAGAATAGCCGACATACGGTATCAATTGTGTAACGACACTCAGTAATTTCTCCTTGTCATTGCCGATGTTCAAATTGCCTTGTATGTGCCCTTTTAACTGAGCCTCGCAGCCGCCCATCTACAGAGGCATGGAAAAAGTCAACAGCTCACGTTTTTTGAGGTTCAAACCTGTTCTGGTTACATAATCGCCAAAACAGTCCGCAGATAAATATTCTTGAATATGACGCTGATTCGATGGTGCTTCCCGGTACATGGTATCAATCAGGTCGCCGAATATTTCTTTCTGTAATGCCAGTCCTTTCTCGAATCGTGTTTCCGATGTGCTGTTTCACTGATTGCCATGGGACTGCCTCATTATTTCAATTTATCGTAATCTTCGTCCGATACTGGCTCAAGCCATGTCGCCGGGCCTTTTTCGGGATTGACCTTGACGGCGAGGTGCGCAAGCCGGCTATCTTTGGCGGCCCCGTGCCAATGCTTCACATCGGCTGAAATAGTGACAACATCACCCGCATGAAGCTCCTGTGCCGGTTTTCCCCATTCCTGGTAATAGCCCCTGCCGCCCGTCACCAGGAGAATCTGGCCGCCCGCGTGTTTGTGCCAGCAGTTGCGGCATCCCGGCTCAAAAGTCACGTTCCCGATGGGGCAGGCCGAACCGGAAGGCGTCAACATCTTGAGCCATACCGTTCCCCTGAAATGATCGCTCTCAAGTTTTTCCCCTATGGGGAAAATCACGCTGTCGGAAAGATCTTTTGTGCTCATACACTATTCTCCTTTTACGCCTGTCGTTCCATTAGCAGCCTGCTCACTCGCCGGGCGGGAAATCAGTTGAGGCGGCGAGTTCCTTTTGTGCTTCGAAATCGGTGATGCGCTTGTGCAACACCCCCTGGGTACTTTCCAGTGCGGCTGAACCGAGTACCATACGCATCGGCGCCGGCTCCATGTCGACGCTTTGGATAATGCGGGCAGCCATCCGGGCCGGGTCGCCCGGAGCGAGGCCTTTGGCCGGGTCCAGCATTGACAGAAAGTTGTGTGCCGGGTTGTTGTCGTAGGCGGGCATAAGTTCTGCGACCCGGGCAGAGGAGTAACGAAATTCGGTGCGCGCGCCACCCGGTTCCACAAGTGTCATCCCGATACCGAACGGGGCGACCTCCCGGGCAACCGATTCGACGAAACCTTCAATCCCCCATTTCGTGGCGTGGTACAATGAGTTTCCGGGGAAAGCGACCTGGCCGCCGTAGCTGGACAGTTGGATGATCCGACCGCGGCCGGCAGTTCGCATGTGGGGCAGCACCGCTCTTATGAGCTGAATCGAAGCGGTGAGGTTTGTCGCGATCATCGCATCGATCTGCTCGTCGCTCAGTTCCTCCGCGGCCCCGAACAGACCGTAGCCGGCGTTACTGACCAAAACGTCGATGCGGCTGAAATCGACCACCGTTCTGTTTACGGTCTCGCGCATTTTCCCAGTGTCGCGAACATCCGAAATCTCCATCCGGAACTTTCCGGGTATAGCTTCACAAGGTTCTCAACCGATTCCGGGTTACGCACCGTACCCAAAACCCGGTCGCCACGCCGCAGCAGCTGTTCGGTGATATGTTTGCCAAAACCGCTGCTGACCCCGGTAATCAACCATACACGCTCTGACATAACCATTCTCCTGCTCTTTTGGACCATCGAATCCGGTGCATCTGCGATGCTCCCCGTTCCCCGTGCCCCCTGTATCTCGATCTTGGAGGCCGCATCCTCGATTCCGCGAAGATCGTGTGAATCACCGTTTTTCCCGCCTCGCAATTTGCGGAGCCGTAAGTGGCTCGAATATAGCGCCGCGAGGTTGCGCTCAGTAGATACGATCCTATTTAACTCTTGCCTGATTCTCTCATTGGGCTATCCAATTGGAGTGAGTTGTGATATCAAAGGGCTGGAATCGAAAATTATGCCGTGCCTGGATATTAACCAAAACAACAGGTTACCTGTGCCATGACGGAAAACGACCGTGCAAGCCTGGAGAGAACCAAAAATCTGCTGAAAGACAAATTACTCAGATGGATGGACGGGAGCGGACGCTACCCGACCGCTGTCGAAGGGTTGACCACGGTCCGGCGAGATGAGGTTAATCAGCCGGAGAATTGCTTTCACGAGCCGCTCGTCGGGGTAATCGTGCAGGGATTCAAACGCTCCATAATAGGGTCCGAGGAGTACAGCTACGGGGAAAATGATTGCCTGGTGGCCGTGGTGGACTTGCCGAGCGTCAGCTTCATCACCGTTGCCTCTCCGGAGCAGCCCTTTTTGGGGCTGTCGCTTAGCCTGGATAAATACCTGATTACCCGGCTGGCGGCGGAAATTCAACCTTCCGTAAAGCCCGGTAACGGTTCCCACAGGGGAATGTCGATCGCGGAAGTCGATCCTGACGTGCTGGCTGCCTTCCTGCGCCTGGTCGAGCTTCACGAAAAGCCGGAGCAGATACCGATTCTGGCCCCGTTGATTATCCGGGAAATTCATTACCGGCTTCTCATCGGACCGCAGGGCGAGTGCTTGCGAATGGTCAATACACACGGTACGCAAAGCAACCAGATTGCAAAGTCCATCACATGGTTGAAGGACAATTACAAGGAACCTTTGCATGTCGATGAATTGGCCAGGAGGGTGAATATGGCGACTTCCACCTTTCACCGGCACTTCAGGGACGTAACGACACTCAGCCCTTTGCAGTTTCAGAAGCGGTTGCGCCTGAATGAAGCCCAGCGCCTTATGCTGTCGGAAAATGAAGGCGCCGAGGCGGCGGCACTGGCGGTCGGGTATGAAAGCCCGACTCAATTCAACAGGGAGTACAAGCGGTTGTTTGGAGAGCCCCCCCGCAGGCATTTGAGCCAACTGAAGTAGCCCCATTCATAAGGGCTTGTCCGTAAATAAATCCTTTGCGCTTGCATCCGGCTTTTGGCCTGCTTTGGCCGCTCCTCAATCGCAAAATCCTCGACGTAGCTCTGCTACGCCTGCGGTTTTGCTCAATCTTCGCGACCAAATCAGTCTCAAAATCGGGCGCAATCCCTAAAAGGCTTATTTACGGACAAGCCCTAAGCCTGGGAGGAGTTAGTCTCAGGGTTCTTGCTTTACGAGAAAGGCGGGTTGATCCTCAAGCGGAAACATCAGACTTTTACTGTCAAAGAGTTCTTTTACTTTTCTCAGGATATAACCCGTTACGGCATCATAGTCCTCGGTCTTAACCCACGGTTGCACAGCAATTTTTACGCTGGTTTCGCTAAATTTGGCTATGCCGATAGTCGGGGCGGGATCTTTAAGGATTCGTTCATCACCGTCGAGAATCTCGCGAAGGAGCCTCTCGATTTTTTCGATATCATCCCTGTAATTGAATGCTACCTGAATATCCACGCAACGAGTCGGCTCCGAGGAATGATTGACAATGTTGCCTCCGCCAACCTTGGAATTGGGAATGATGATAATTTTGTTGTCGAGACTCTTCAGAGTGGTGGTGAAAATCTCGATTTTTTGCACGCTCCCGCTGGCTCCCCCGACTTCGACAAAGTCGCCAATCTTGAAAGGTTTGAAGACGATCATCAATACACCGGCGGCAAAGTTTGAAAGCGAGCCTTGAAGCGCCAGGCCCACGGCCAATCCCGCCGCACCGAGAACGGCTATGAAAGAAGTCGTCTGGATACCCAGTTTCCCGAGGGCTGCGAGTATTATGAAGGCCATCATGGCCACGTAGGACAAGCTCGCAACAAAAGAAATAAGGGTCGGGTCCACCTTGGTTCTTGCCATTACATTATGAATGAGCTTGCGAACGATCTGCGCAACCAAGCGGCCTATCAACAGGATCAGCACGGCTGCAATTACATTCAGCCCGTAAAGGGCTATGAGTTCCTGGGACCGGGCGAGAATCTGTCCGAACATGGCTTTCCCCTCCTTGTATTTCCAGCAAAGATGGTAGCTGGAAGAGTGCGGCAACTTGGGAGTAAGTATCCCAACTCCATTTTCGGACTGGATTTTTGCCCTGAAAAACTTCAATTGTACGGCCGATGAAGTTGAAACATACAATTTCCTGTTGGAGTACGCAGGTTGTAAAGTTCTAAATCAATGTGACCGGTTGTTGCGTTTTTACCTTGCCAAAATGACGTCGGACTTCCTCCATCTCAGGTTTTTATTGAGAAACAATACAGATTAATGGATAATGACGTTCTAAAGAAGTGCACCCGCACAGTATTCCGAAAAGAGGTGAACCGAGGATGAGTATGACCGAGCGTGTAAAGAAGGCTAACAAGGCCTATTGTGATGGCCATCAGGAAGAGGGTATAGATGTTTGCAGCTGGGAAGACATGCCTGGCTGGCAAATGTATATGAAGGGCGAGATAACCGAAGAGGAACTATCCGACAGGGCCCGGGAGGAACTGGCCGAAATGGATCAAACTTTCGGCAAATACCTCCGAAAGGACGAAGAAGAGCAGCTTCGGGACCAGCCGAAAAAAGACCCGCTGGGTGAAAGAGTCAAAACGGCCAACGGGATTTACCGGAAGGTCTGCGTTGACTCGGGCCTGAGCCCCTGTTTTTTCAAGAACTTCACGACCTGGCAGCAATTCGTGCACGGGGAAATGGGCGAAACGGAGTTCTACGAAAAAGCAAGGGAAGAAATCCGAAAGATCGGCGCCGAGCAAAAGGGCGGGCAGGGACAATAGCGGCGGTTTTTTCCCGTTTGGGGGCGCCTCGGTTGACCGGTGGGCTACGCCTTTAGCGTGGTCAATGCAGTTCCTTGCTCCGAGCTCCGGCCCAATGCTCTAAAAATTCCATATCCGACTCGAACCCGGCGCGGTGGCTTGCCCCGCTCATGTGAATCCAATTGTTGTCCACGGCGTACAGGCTGAGAACCGAGCCGGCCCCCAGGGGGGCCGGACAGGGTCAGTGTTGATCGAAGCAAGACGCAAGCGGGCGGGATCGAAGTTCTTGTAAAAAGTCCCTGATGCTGCGCAAACGGTCTTCTCTCATTAGTCGAGCGGCGCCATTAGTTCTCTTACTTTCAGGAGCAGTTGGTCTCTGCCCTGCCGGGTCTCGGCCGAAAAGAAAATGAAATCGGCGGGCGATATGCCGAGAATTCTTCCGGCAGCCTCGGCGAGGGGTTTCCAATTTGTCCTGGTTAGTTTATCCGCCTTGGTCAGGATGGGTATGGCGGGAAGATTTCTGTCCTTTAGCCAGTTCCAAAGGCTTACGTCGTCCGGGGTGGGCGGGTGGCGCAAATCCATTATCTGCACGGCGCCGCGAAGGTTTTTGCGCGAATCGAAATAGGCTTCGACCATCGGGCCCCAGGTGGCGCGCAGGCTCTGAGACACCTTGGCGTACCCGTATCCGGGAAGGTCAACGAACATGAAACTGTTGTTTATTTTGAAAAAGTTGATCAGCTGAGTGCGGCCCGGCGTGCGGCTCGTGCGAACGAGTTTTTTCCGCTGCACGAGGCAGTTGATAAGAGAGGACTTGCCCACGTTCGAGCGGCCTGCAAAGGCCATCTCCGGCAACTCTTCGCGCGGATACTGTCCGGGGCGCGATGCCGAAGTGATGAATTCGGCCGACGATATGACCAGTTCGTCCGGTTTTGAACGGCCCGGGTCCGCGCCAGGTTCCTGCTGCATGTTTTCCTTTACCTGTTCTCGATATAGCGTTCGATCCTATCGAGCCCTTCTTTGATGTTACCCAGCGAGTTGGCATAAGTGAAGCGGACGTAGCCTTCGGCATTAGAGCCGAAATCCACTCCGGGGGTGATACCGACCTTCGCGTTTTCGAGAATCTCGAAGGCGAAGGAGTAGGAATCCTTGGTAAAGCGGCGCGCATTGGCGAAGACGTAAAAAGCCCCCGTGGGCTCGACGGTTATCCCGAACCCCATTTCCCGCAACCGGGCAACCATGTACTTTCTGCGCTGATTGTATGTTTCAATCATTTTCGCGACGTCTTCGACAACGCTCGGGTCTGTCAGGGCAGTGCGGCCCGCGGCCTGTGAGACCGAATTGGCGCAGATGAAAAAATTCTGCACCATTTTCTGTATCGGGCGGACCATGTATTGGGGAACTATCATGTATCCGAGCCTCAAGCCGGTCATGGCGTAAAGCTTGGAAAAACCGTTGAAGACGATGCAGTTTTTCGTAAACTCCAGCGCCGAGTGCGCGCGCCCCTCGTAGACCAGGCCGTGATAGATCTCATCGCTTAAAATGAGCTTTCCGGTATCGGCGATTTCAGCCATCCTGTCCGCATCGAGGAGGTTTCCCGTGGGGTTTGCCGGCGAATTTACGAGAATGGCCCTGGTTCGGGGCGTGATCGCAGCCTTTATGGATTCGGGGCGGTACTGGAAACCGTCTTCCTCGTAGACGGGAATGAGAACAGGCTCGGCTTCGAGGAAACGCACGAAGTTGGGGTGGCAGGGGTAGTGAGGATTGGAGAGTATGACCTCGTCTCCGCAATTCAGAATGGCCCCCATAGCGGCGAGGAAAGCCGGAGATGTGCCCGATGTGACTATGACCTGGTCGGGGTCGAGGCCCCCCGCCCCGTAAGTGTGCTCATAATGGGCGCAGATCGCCTCTCGAAGCCTCAGGTCGCCAAGGCTGTGGGTGTAATGGGTCTCACCTCTTGAAAGCGCCTCGATCGCCGAGTGCTTGATGGCCTCGGGAGTGTTGAAATCAGGCTCGCCCACTTCGAGGTGAATTATGGATTCCCCGGCTCGCTCCATCTGCTGGGCGCGTTCGAGAACATCCATGGCGATAAAGGAAGTCAGTTGTTCAATTCTTCTGCAAATCACGTGAGTTTCCCGCCGCGGGCTATCGTGCCGGCGTCACGACAATCGAGGGCGAAGTGTTGGTTGCGGTTGTAAGTTGGTCCATCAGCACGGCGGCTTCGGAAAAGGTGGTGACCGGTTGAAGCTGAACTACAAAGGCGCGTCCATGATCCTTTTCGACGACCGCGTCGTAGCCTTTTACCCGAAGTCTGGATTTCATGCCCTCGGCCCTGGCCTTGTCGGCATAGGTCCCGATCATGACGATGTATTGGGAAGACCCCGGCTCGCGCAGGCGCGGCCTGCTTTGGTTGCCGGCCGCTGTCGACGGGGGGGCGTCCGGACCGTAGCGGGTGGAGGCAACGGTCGGTTGTTTCGAGTTTTTCCCGCCAACCGCCACGACCTTTCGGGTGGCGCCGTCGCTTTTGACCAGGGCGGCCGAGGGAGTGTCCGAAAATTGCCTGGTCGAGGAGGCGGGCGGTTGGTCAAAGTTTCTACCTCGGGGAGACAAGATACTCCTGGCTCCATCGTCGGCTTTGACCAGGCCGTACAGGGCGGGGGAAGCCGGCGGCTCTCCCTTTTCCGTGCGTTCGGTGTTTTGGGTTTGCTCGTGCAGGGAGTGGTAACGGGACGGGGCCGCGCCCGGCGCTGGGTTATTGATCATTTCGAGATATTTGCGGGCCTCGTTGGCGGTATCGCTGTTAAAAGGGGCAAGCCGCTCGACCAGCCCAAAATAGGCCGCGGCGTTTCGAAGGTCTCCTGCGCGATAGCTCATAATGCCCAGGCGCAGATTGGGCTCGGCCATCTCGGGCGCCTCGTGGGCCGCCGTTTCATATGCACGCTTTGCTTCATCGTTTTTGCCGTACTGTTCCAGGATGGTCCCCATCCGGTACCAGGCCTCGGCATAATTCGGGTCGAGCTTGACCGCCTGCCTGTAATAGGACATGGCGTTCGTGGTGTCCCCCCGCTTTTCGTAAAGCTCCCCGAGGTTTAGTGCGGCAATCTGGGGGGTCTGATAGAAGGGGTCGTTCATCGCCTTTTCGAAGGCCACCTTGGCAAGGTCGAACCGGCCGGCCGTGGCGTACATATAGCCAAGCGCGTTCGAGGCTTCCGGGTAGTCGGGTTTAATTGTTAGAGCCATATGCATATGCTGGATAGCCTGGTCCTGAAGGCCGCGCTGGTTGTATGCCAGCCCCAGATCGTATTCAATGGCGGCGTCATGAGGCCGCGCACTCTCCGCTTGGGTCAGGAATTTGAGCGAGGTCGCCGTCTCATGGGCCATGAGAGCTTTTTCGCCCAGGCTCTTGAGCTGGTCCGCCGAATACCCCGAGCGCGGAGACCCCGTGGCGCAGCCTGAAGCCTGCGCTATCATAAAGGCAACGAACACAATCGAAAGCCGTCTCATTTTCAGATCACCTTGTTAAGGGTGTACTCAATGATCCCTTCGGCGCCTTTCCTTATCAACACAGGTATGAGTTCACGCACTTGGTTTCTCGATACGACGGTTTCAACCGAAAGCCAGTCGGACTGGTAGAGACCGGCGATTGTCGGGGCGTTCAAACTCGGGAGAATCTTTATGATTTCTTCGATTTTCGACTTTGGGCACGTTCATCTTGAGGGCGACCAGGCCTTCGGCCCGGAGCGCGCCCTGGAGCAGGAGCGAGAGGTGCTCGATCTTCTCGCGTTTCCAGGGGTCGTTCCACGCATCGATATTCGCTATGAACTGCGTGTTGGACTGCATCAATTCGTCGACGATCCTCAGGCCGTTTGCCCGCATCGTCGAGCCCGTCTCGGTCACTTCCACGATCGCGTCGCAAAGCCCCGAGATGACTTTTGCCTCCGTCGCCCCCCAGGAGAATTCCACATCGACCTGGATGCCTTTGGACTCGAAGTGCCTGCGGGTGAAATTGACCAGTTCGGTTGCTATCTTTTTGCCCGCAAGGTCCTCCTGCCGTTTTACCGGGGAGTCCATGGGCACGGCTAAGACCCACCTGGCGGGTCTCTGGCTGACCTTGGAGTAAATCAGGTCCGCAACCACATGAACCCTGGAGTCGTTTTCCATGATCCAGTCGCGGCCGGTAAGCCCCGCGTCGAAAGTGCCTTTCTCAACGTAGCGGGACATCTCCTGGGCGCGGCAGATAGAGCAGCTGATGTCCGGATCGTTGATTTCCGGGAAATAGTTTCTGTCCGAAAGCGATATCTTCCAGCCGGACTGCTGGAAAAGCCTGAGAGTGGATTCTTGCAGACTTCCCTTGGGGATTCCGAGCATCAACTGTTTCACTTCTTATAGACCTCCCGGGGATCGAAGACTCGAGTTCCCCTTTCTTCGAACCGACCGTTATTCAAAAACCGGTAAAAGCAGCTTTCAAAGCCGGTATGGCAAGCAGCTCCCCCCACCTGGTCAACCTTTAGAAGGACGGTATCCAAATCGCAGTCGATCGAGATCTCCCGAACGATCTGGATATTTCCCGACTCTTCGCCCTTCATCCACAGCTTCTGCCTGGATCTGCTCCAGTAATGCGCTTTGCCGGTTTCAACAGTACTATTCCAGGCGGTTTCGTTCATATAGGCGAGCATCAGCACCCTGCCGGACTCGAAACTTTGAACGATAACCGGGACTAACCCGTTCTGTTTACTAAAATCAGGTCCCAACGTCAATGTCTCCCTGAAAACATGAGGTAATATGTCCGCCCTGGGAAAACCGGGTCGCTTCCCCCAAAGGAGCGCTCCACGCTTCCGGCGGTTTTACTTGCGCGCCTTTGCCGCCAGCTGGCCGCAGGCCGCGCTTATTTCACTTCCACGGCTTTTGCGGATTATCGCAGTTAGATTCGCTTTTCGCAAGACATCCTGGAAGGCGAGGATTTTTTCCTCGGACGGGGTGCGGTAAATAGAGCCCGGATGGGGGTTGAAGGCGATGAGATTTATCTTGGCGCGCACGCCCGAAAGCAGCCTCACGAGTTCCTTTGCCTGGGCGGGACTGTCGTTTACGCCGTCTAGCAGGATGTATTCGAACGTGATGCGCTTTCTTGCCTGGAGCGGATATTCGCGGCACGCCCGCATCAGCTCGGCAAGCGGGTATCTCCTGTTTACCGGCATCAGTTCGTCCCTTAGGGCGTCATTTGGCGCATGGATGCTTATCGCCAGATTTACCGCCGTCTCCTTTCCAAGCCGCTTCATCTGGGGTACGAGCCCCGCTGTGGAAAGCGTTACCCTCCGGTGCGAAAACATCATCCCGTCCGGGTCGGTTATGATCCTTAGCGCGCGAAGGACTTCGTCGTAATTTGCCAGAGGCTCTCCCATTCCCATGAATACGAGGCTGTTTACCTTTTCCCCAAACTGCGGGTCCCGAAGGGCGTGGCATACCTGGTCGACTATCTCGGCCGTTTCGAGGTTGCGTTTTAACCCGGTGCTTCCGGTCAGGCAGAATTTACACCCGAGGGCGCAGCCGGCCTGGCTGGATACGCAAAGGGTGCACCTGGGAGGATCGGGAATCAGCACCGATTCGATGAAATTTCCGTCGTGGAGGCGAAACAGGTACTTGCGGGTCCCATCGCGCGCTTCGTCGACGCGCAAGACTTCGAGGGGGTTAAGACACGCCTCGGATTCGAGCCGGGCGCAAAAGGCGCGGCTTAAGTCCGTGCATTGGTCAAAGGAGAAAACGTTTCTCGCATACAGTTGCCTGTAGAGCTGGCGGGCGCGAAAAGGCTTTTCTCCCAGTGCTGTGACCCATGCTTCGAGTTGCTCCGGAGTAAGGTTCTTTATGAAGAAAGGTTTCATTTCCTCGTAAAATATTCGTCAGTGGTGCGGTCCTGGAGAAAAATCTGCTTAAATCCCTCCATCCCGGTCGAGTCGTATACCTTGTAGCCGGCTTCCCTGCACTTTGCGCACGCCTTGCGGGGTATGTGCACGGCGAGAATTCTCGACCCCCTGTCGGTTTGGGAGTCTATTACCAGAAGCCCCCCGCAATCCGGGCAGGCCCGGATCATCTCCCGCTGAATTTCGATCAATCGGTCGGTGTCGTAGAAGATATGGCGTTCGCGCTGGAACATTTTGTCTTGGCTGCGGTTTTTTTCCCTCACTTCCGGGCCCTCCCTCCAGACCTTCATCGCTTCCTCGACCACTTTTTCGATCTTTTGCGATACGTCCGGTTTCTGCCTGAGTTTTTCGGGCTCGTAGTCGGGTTCGGTGATACGGCTGTAATCCATTCCCGCAAGCGCCAGAATGATCCCTACGTTCATGTAGGGCAGGGCGCTTTCGATGGAGTAGCCGCCTTCAAGAACCGCTATGTGGGGCTTGAGGCGGCTGGTCAGTTCCGCATAGCCTTGCGCTGAAAAATGCATGTCGGTTATCGGGTCTGAGTAGTGATTGTCCTGCCCGGCGGAGTTTACGATCAGCTGGGGTTTGAATTCATCGAGGATCGGCAGGATCGCGTTATCGAGCACATAAAGAAAGCCCTCCTCGGAGGTGCGGGGAGGCAGGGGGATATTTATCGTCGTTCCCGCCGCGTTCACGCCTCCGGATTCGGATGTGAACCCGGTTCCGGGATAGAGAGTGCGTCCGTCCTGGTGCACGGATATAAACAGCGTATCGGGGTCGTGCCAGTAAATGTCCTGGGTGCCGTCGCCATGATGGCAGTCGGTGTCGATTATCGCCACGCGGTCAACGCCATAGGCCTGCCGCAGGTATTCGATCATTACCGCTTCGATATTGATATTGCAAAAACCCCGGGCCCCGTGGACGACCCGCATCGCGTGGTGGCCAGGCGGGCGAACCAGGGCGAACCCGCGGGTGACGTTTTTCTCCAGAACCTCCGAGGCGATTCTGATCGCGCCCCCCGCGCTTATGAGGTGAGACTGGGTGGTCACCCTCAGCTCATCGGGAACGCAGAAGTGGACGCGCCGAATGTCTTCCATCGTGGCTATAGCCGGCTTATACTCAATGATTCCCTCGATGTCGAGAAGCCCTTCCTCGAACACCTGGTCCTGCGTATAGAGCAGTCGTTCTTCACGCTCGGGATGCGTTGGGTCGATGGCCCAGTCAAAAGCCGGGAAAAATACAAGGCCGATTTTTTCGCTTGCTGAAAGCATCTCGGGCAACCTCGAAGGGTATAATTTTGGGTCCTCCCGGGGATTGATTCTATACGCAATCGGGGAGAACACAGCAGTTGAACATCGAATCCGCAAACTCACGGCACTCGGCAATCAAGCCTGGTCTTGTCTGGACCTGCACGCGAATGTTTCGCCCAACGGTGTAAAAGTCTCTTACCATGTTGAACTGGTTGTCTTCGACTACGTCCAGCTCGATCTCGGATTCCGACGCGCCGGCTTTGAGGCACTTTGCCCGGAGCAGCTCGCAGGCCAGAGAAAGCGCCGATTTCCTGTCGAAGTTCTTCCCGATCGGGCGGCTGAATTCCTCTTCGGGGGCGATCGCCAGGCCCCTTTCGGTATCGGCGAAAAGGGTGACCTCGGAGGTGTTTTTGGCCATGGCCGCCCCTATGGCGTTGGCCACATGCCACTGCGGAACGGTGCAGGTTTGCAGCCCGGTGAGCTTTTCGATCATGGAGGCGAAAAAAGGCGCCGGGCCTCCCAGCGCAATGATTTCCACGGGCTCGACCTCATAGCCGGACAAAAGCTCTTTTACCGTGTAAACGGGCTTACTGTTGATCTGTTCTATCATCTCGCGGGCGGCTCGAATGATCTTTTTGCACGATACGTCCAGGATAAGCAGGGCGGTTTCTTCGAGCGAAATCTCGAGTTGTTCGGCAATCGGGCCAAGACCCCGCCGGGCCGCCTCGACGTCTCCTTTTGTCGCCTTACCGAGGACAAAAAGAGCGTCGGTGGGAGTCGGGGACTTCCCCCGTAGGCCATCGCAGGTCCCTTGCGGTGGGGGCCTACCCGAAGATCCCCGTCGACCACCTCCACGCAGGAGTCTCCTCCCAGGGCAATCGACCGGGTCTTAAGAGAGCGCACCAGGGTCTTGCGCCCTCCGATCTCGCCTCCGATCGGTTCGAGAAGCGGGGACCGGTGGACGAATACCGCGATGTCGGTCGTCGTGCCGCCTATATCGAGGACGAGCGTATCCCCTTTACGCGAGACAAAGGGGAGGGCGCCAAGCACGCTTGCCGCCGGGCCCGAAAAGATCGTCTGCTCCGGCGTATCGAGCGAGGCCTCGAAACTCATCGTCCCCCCGTCGGCCTTGAGGACATATATGGGGATTTCGAACCCCTTGCTCTTGAGTGAATCCCTCACTGCTTCGAAAAATAACTTGTGAACGGAGTGCACGGCGGCGTTCAGCCATGCCGTGGCGATACGGCGGGGGAAATTAAGCGTTGCCGAAAGGCGGTGACCCTGTACCACGACATCGCACGAACGGCTGAGTATCTGCGCCATTTCGAGTTCGTGCTTGGGGTTTCGCACCGAAAACTTGGATATCACGGCGGCCCGGTGGATGTTTTCGGCTCGAAATATATCCGCAATTTCTTCGATTTCCCGCGCCCGCAGGGGCAGGACCTCCCGGCCGCGATGGTCGATCGAACCCGATACGCAATAGTAATGGCTGCCGATTTGAAAATTGGCGGGGTCTATGCCGGGTCCCGACGATACGACGACGCCGATCTTTTCAAGCTTTCCCTCGGCAATGGCATTGGTGGTAAGAGTCGTGCTCAGAACCGCGCGGCGAATCGCCCCGGGCGGCAAGTCCCTGGTCACCATCTCCAGGCAGGCCCACACGGAATCGAAAAGATTGCTGGTATCGGTCGCCACTTTTACCCGGCGCAAAATAGAGCCATTTCCGATCAGCACAGCATCGGTGTTGGTGCCGCCAACGTCGAGCCCGATTATCATGCAACCCCCTTGTTAGCTAGAGAAACCTCACTCGGAAGGATCATATCCCGCGATATGCAAACTGTCCACATCACAGTTAGCTTCCATGAGGTAAAGCGGCGTTTTCATACAATCTCAGCAGCATTCTTCGGCCCTTCGAGTAATTTATGCCGGAAAAGGCGCCAACCTGCTTTACGTGCAAGCCGAGCTTGCCTGCCCGCTCCAGAAAGCCGTCTGCCTGCCTGCCGTCCACCAGGGCGAGTCCGCCGGGACTGGATTGCAGAAAACGGGCCGCGCCCCCCGCTGAGGTAAGAAGGGTCCTGGTTCCCAGCAGAAAAACAAGGCTGGGCTCGTAGTAGCCCACAGAACATAGCCTGACGTTTTTCCCGCGAAGTTCTGCTGTCGCCTCGCTGACGCTCCTGCTGAGCCAGATGGATGAGACCCCCGGCAATACCCACTGAAGAGCCGGCGCCAATACGAGAAAGGTTGCGACGATCGCGGCAGCTGCGGCGCGCAGGTATCTGCGCTTTAAAAAGCTCCATGAGGATAGGAACGCTCCCGCGATGGAGGCGGCAGCCGCGACCATGCCGACGGGGTCCAACCTGTGTTCCAGAAACCAGGGTAGTCCAAGACAGCCCAGGCCAAGCAGCACTATCACGAGCTGGCAGGAAACATACAGGGCTCTAACGAGCCGGGATTGCAGTTCGGAGGCTTTGCCCTCATCTCCGGACAAAATGGTGTGGGCGACCAAAAGGCACAGCGGCGGATAAAGCGGCAAGACATAATGGGGGAGCTTGGTTGGAACCAGTTCGAAAACGACCCATGCGGGCACAGCCCACGCGAGGCAAAATCTTACCGCGGACATCGACCTGGACTTCCATGCCCGAAACAGGGCCGCCCCTGCAAGCGGGGACGCGGGCCAGAGGGTAAGGGGCAAAAGGAGCAGGTAGAAGCCGGGTGGAAAGCCGTGGGATTCCTGCCCGGAGGCGACTTTGGAAAGAAAATCCCCAACCACTGCCTGCTTGAAAAAAGCTCCCTTGGTGGCAAGTCCTATGGCAATCAGCCAGGGGCTTACGAGAATGGCACAAATCAAAAGGCCCCAAAACGGCCTCAATCCCTTCAGCCACCGCACATCCCTGTCGGCCGCACAGAGGCAGCCTGTAGTCAGCAGTGCGATCATCGGGGCGACCGGCCCTTTTACGAGAATCCCGGCCGCCTGCGCCACCCAGAAGGTAAGAAAAGCTCCGATTCCCGGCGGTTTGTCTTTTCCCTCCCGCGGGTAGAACCTGCTCAATGCGTACTGGGAAGCCATGATGGAGGCGAGAAGAACCGCATCGGTGGTAGCTATGTGCGCCTCGACCACGAGCAGGACCATCCCGGAGCAAAGAAGCGCCCCGAGAAAACCGGCCCTTTCCCCAAAAAACCGCTTGCCGATCGCAAAGGTGAAAAGAACGGAAAAAATCGCGCCCAGAAGTGATGGAATGCGGTAGGGCCAGATTTTGCGGCCGGCTCCACCCAAAAGTTCAACGCTTGCCGACTGCAGCCAGTAGATGCCGATCGGTTTTTTGTTTCGCGGCGTATTCTGGAAACTGATCCGCACCAAATCGCGGCTTTCGACCATCTGTTTGGTCGCCTGCGCATACCTTGCCTCGTCGCGATCGAGGGGCGGGATGGTGAAAAGCCCCGGAATGTAGAAAAGGAGGCAAACCAGGATAAGAAGGAGATATTTTGGAACCGGGTCGCTCGATGCAAAAGCGGGGAAGGGGAGGCGAGAGGCGCTGGGCGGCCGGTTTTGTTCCGTGCCGGACGGGGAGCTTTCCCGCTCCCCGATGTCCGCCTCATAACTCGTGCTCATCGGCAAGTACGCCTGTTTGGTGGAGGGCGGGTCTCACGCCCGCCCGAATCAATCGAAAAATCAGCGCGCCCGGTGTAGGGTGGGCACAGGCATCATCGTGCCCACCACCTCACGTAAATGGTTTCCGGATGGACACTAACTCAGCTTTTCGAGCGCTTTTTTCACCGCATCGAACCCCTGCTCGATTTCCTCGTCGGAAAGGGCATAGGAGAAGCGGATGCAACTGTCCTCGCCGAAGGCTTCGCCTGGAACCACGGCGACGTGGGCCTCTTCCATGAGAAAGTCGGCAAGGTCGAGTGAGCCTTTTATCGTGCGTGTTCCGAATTTTTTCCCGAAACAGGCGCTGAAATTGGGGAAAACGTAGAAGGCCCCATCAGGTGGTGCGCAGGTTACGCCGGGCAGGCCGGACAGAAGTTCGAGCACCCGCTTGCACCGCGTTTCGAACACTTTGGACATTTCCATGGCCGGTTTCTGATCGCCCGTGAGCGCCTCGACGCTCGCCCACTGCGAGATGGAGGCCGCGTTGCTCGTCACCTGGCTCTGGAAGTCTGTGGCCGCCTTTATGACCGCCTTGTCACCCACGAGGTAGCCGATCCGCCACCCGGTCATGCAGTAGCTCTTGCTCACCCCGTTTATTATAAAGATGCGGTCGCGCAGCTTTTCCTCGACCATCCCGAGGCTCACCCATTTGCGCCCGCCGAAAAGTATGCGGTAGTAAATGTCGTCGCTCGCGATCATGACGTTTTCATGTCTCAGGAGCACCTCGGCAAGAGCCTTTAGCTCGCCCGGGCCATAGTACTTCCCGGTCGGATTGGACGGGCTGTTAAGGATGAGAAGCCGGGTCCTGTCCGTTATGGCCTTCTTGAGGTTTTCGGGCCGCAGTATGAATCCGTCTTTTTCCGGGCAGTCGACCACGACCGGTGTGGCGTCGGCCAGGTTGACCATGTCGGGATAGCTCACCCAGTAGGGGGCGGGCACGATGACCTCGTCTCCCGGGTCGAGCAGGGTCATGAAAAGATTATAGATGGCGTGTTTTCCGCCGCAGGAAACAAGGACGTTTTCCCGCCGGTGGGAAAGGCCGTAATCGGCCTTTATGGTGGAGCACACGGCGTCTTTTAATTCATTGATTCCGCCTACCGCCGTGTAGCGGGTCCTGCCCTTGCCGATGGATTCGATCCCTGCGTTTCCAATATTTTTAGGGGTATCGAAATCAGGCTCGCCAACGCCGAAATTGATTATCCTGACACCGTTTCGCTTGAGTTCGTTCGCCTTGGCGTTTATCGCCAGAGTGGCTGATGGTTTGATCCTGCCGATCCTTGAAGACAGCTTCATCTCGTACCTCCGGTGGATAGTCGGCCGTTTTGCCCGTAATTAACCGAAATCAGATAGAGGCCGCGCCCGGGGGCGGTTATGCCCGCCTGCCTGCGGTCACGGCTTGCGATAATGCGCTCGAAGTCCTCGGGCGTCTTTTTTCCTTTTCCAACCTCTACAATCGTCCCCGTCAGGTTTCTCACCATGTGGCGCAGGAAGCCGTTTGCCTCGTAGGTGAACTTCAGCCTGCCGGGCTCGATTTGTTCGAGTTCGGCCCTTAGCATGTTGCGCGAGGTCGACGAAACCTCGGAGCCTGAGGCCATAAAGGCCGAGAAGTCGTTTTCGCCGCAAATCCTTTTGAGGCAGTTCTTCATGGGCTCGATCGCAAGGGGGTGGCGCACATGCCACAAGTAGTTGCGCAAAAGGGCCGAGGGGGCCTGGCGGTTTAGCAAATGGTACTCGTACACCTTGCTTACGGCTGAAAAGCGCGCATGAAAGGACCGGTCGGCCTCCCGCGCGTCGATTACCGCGATGTCGTGCGGAAGAAGGCTGTTTAGTCCTTTGAGGATCTGATCGGAAGTAAGGCTCGTGCGCGTGCGAAAGTTTATCACCTGCCCTTTGGCGTGAACTCCCGCATCGGTTCTGCCCGAGGCGTTTATACCCACCCTTTGCCCAAACATCACCCCGAGGCGCGATTCGATTACTTCCTGGATAGACAGCGACCCCGCCTGGCGCTGCCACCCGTGGTAGCCGCCGCCGTCGTATTCGAGTACAAGCAAAATGTTTCGCTCTGAGCTTATAAACAGGGCCGTCGTCATCTGTTACGGCTGCCATGGGGCCTCTTTTAGCCCGGTGTCTTCCGGCATGCCGCTCGCGATGTTCATGTTGCACACGGCTTGCCCGGATGCCCCACGGGTCAGGTTGTCGATAGTCGAGATGACGATGCACCGGTTGGTGCGCGGGTCCACCTTCCAGCCCAGGTCGCAGTAGTTGCTGCCCCTTACCTGGAGGGAAACGGGAAGATTGTCTCCGCACAGTCTCACGAAATGCTCGTCTTTGTAAAAAGATCGAAAAGCCTCGTCCACGTCGGCCTTCTCAACCCCTGGCTTCAAATTGGAGTAAACCGTGCTGAGGATGCCCCTGGTCATGGGGACAAGATGAGGGGTGAAGCTGATCGTTACGGGCTTCGCGGCAAGAACGGACAGTTCCTGCTCGATTTCGGGCGTATGGCGGTGCTGGGCAACCTTGTAGGCCTTAAAGCCCTCGTTTACCTCGCAGTAGTGCACGCCCAAAGACGCCCCCCTGCCGGCCCCGGAGACCCCCGATTTTGAATCGGCGATTATCGTGCCGGGATCGATCAGCGCGCGCGAAAGAAGCGGCGCAAGGGCCAGGATGACGCTTGTGGGGTAGCAGCCGGGATTTGCGATAAGGCGGGCGGTGCGGATTTTTTCCCGGTAGAGTTCGGGCAGGCCGTAGACCGCCTCCCTCAAAAGCTCGGGGGTCTTATGTGCCGAATACCATTCCCCGTAGACCTCGGGGTCCCGGAGCCGGTAGTCGGCGCTCAAGTCCACGACCTTTACCCCGCGTTCGAGCAGCGCGGGGATGATCTCCATCGAAGCCTGGTGGGGCATGGCCGTAAAGACCAGCTCAGACGTCGAAGCGAGCTTGTCCGGGTCGGTGTCCTCGAACACCAGGTCGCAGTGGCGCCTCAGGGCGGGGTAGAAATCGTCGAGCCGCACGCCCTTTTGCTGTCTCGAGGTAATCGTCGAGACCCTGACGGACGGATGATTGCTCAGGATGCGCAGCAGCTCGAAACCTGTGTAGCCGGAAGCTCCGGCAATGGCAACCCTCATCATGACGGAGTACCTCGACAAAAAATGAAGGGCGCGTGCACGCAGGTGCAGCGCCCTGTTGGTGACCTAACGCAGGTGATACATGATCAGCGGATACTTCACCTTCCACCGACCCTGAATCACGCTCCGCAGATATTAACGCTTCGAATACTGGAACCTTGCGCGGGCACTCTTGCGGCCGTACTTTTTGCGTTCCTTCACTCGCGAGTCGCGGGTGAGAAAACCTGCCCGCTTCAACACTTCCCGGTATTCGGGATTGAGTTCGAGAAGCGCCTTGGAAATCCCGTGCCGAATCGCTCCGGCCTGGCCGGAAATACCGCCACCGAGCACATTGACCGAGATGTCGAGTTTTCCGAGGGTGCCGGTAAGCGTAAGAGGCTGAGCGATCACCATCTTGTTCGTTTCTCTGTCCAGGTACTCGTCGGAAGGCTTTTTGTTTATGACGATCAGACCCGTTCCGGGCTGAAGCCACACCCTGGCAATGGAGGTCTTTCTTTTTCCTGTCGCATAAAACCGTTGTTCGGGCATTTAAAAAGCTCCTAGCTACTATATTTCTCGATGGGCTTGAAAACCTCGGGCATTTGCGCCCCGTGAGGATGGTCGGGACCGGTGTAAACCTTGAGCTTTTTTATGAGCTTGCGCCCCAGGCGATTTTTGGGCAGCATCCCCCAGACCGCGAGACGTATCATCCGCTCGGGGTGCTGCTGGTTGAGCTTGCGGGCAGAAGTTTCCTTCATCCCGCCCATGTAGCCACTGTAGCGATAGTAGGTCTTTTTGTCCCATTTGCCCCCGGTGAGCCTGATCTTGTCGGCGTTTACCACGACGACGAAGTCGCCAAGGTCTACGTGGGGGGTAAAGGTCGTAAGGTGCTTGCCCCGGATGCGGACGGCGACTTGACTTGCGAGCCGGCCCAGTGCAAGATTCTCAGCATCGACCACTATCCATTTGCGCTTTTGCGGTTCGAACTTGGCGCTTTCAGTTTTCATCGTGGAACTCTCCGATGGGAAAATTAGCTTAAGCGTCAAATGATATCGGTCTCCCGCCGCCTTGTCAAATAAAAAAAGCAGCATCGCCAGAACCATTCCTGGCCGAGCCGGCAGCATCTGAAGCGCCAACACTACATAGCGCATTTTCAACGCTTTGACAATCCCGGGTTGCAAGCAGCCGCCGGTAAATTGGTTCTGCCGGGAATTCCTCGTCTGATCTCTGCTCCTCTAAGATATAAGGGATGTAGGGTTGAGGTGCAGGCTTCCAGCCGCGACCTGTCTTGATAGCGGCAGGAAGTTGCCTTTTCTATTTATGCTTCTGGTTGCCGTTTGGCAGGGAATATGAAATGCTCGCGTACGAACCTGGGCCCTGCTCAAAGGGCGCCAATCCTTGATTGCTGTCTACCATGGGGGAACCGGGGATGACCGATCGCAAGTTATTACTCGGCAAATTGGCTGAGGGTGATATTTTTCACGCAGAGAGTCCCAATGGGGCAAAGCTAATTTGCCTCGTGACGTCTGTTTCCGAAACCGTTATTGAGGCAAGGACTGTAACCACTCAAATGCATTTCCACTTTGATCGCCAGACAGGCGTGGGCACAGGAAGGTGGGGCGACGTGTCAGTCATCGGCGCCATAAACTGTGTAGCTCCCCTTCGAGAGGATATTCACAATGTGATGTTGGAAATTGATCGGAAATTTAAGCAGGAGCATGATCCGAACGATCCGGACCGATTCAGATTGACCGATGCCGAAATACGAGCCTTGATCTATGTTGACTCGCACTGCTCTTCAAATCCTCTATAAGGCAGTGTTCAATCTTCGAAGCCGATGAAATCTATTCCGGATCATGGGATGAGGGTGGATTCACGATGTTGCAGCGAAAATGTGCCCCCAAAGGTTTGGAACAGCCTACATTGTGGGACATTTCAATGCCCACCGCGTCACTGGCTCCGGTCTGCTGAGTCCTGACCATTACTTTGAAGAAGGGACATTTACTAACCGTGGGCATGTTGACGAGCTTCCAACCATCGCTTGAGCGAGCGCCGGCTTTCTCCAGAAGACCTTCCAGCAATAAGGCCTTCCACACTAATGTCCTCATCCAGTTGAGGCCAGTGAATACCCTCGCCCCTCCCGATTAAACGGAAGTCCTTTCGCTCATCATCAGAACCATTAAGCAGTCTTGGAAACCAGGCAAGAGGGACCGTGATTGTCCGGCCATCGTCGAGGTCCACAATCAGGCTATCCTCCGTGACGGAGACGGTCCGCGCCACGGCAGCTCGTATTTCAGTCGCTGAAGTATTCATCCCATGCCCCTTGCAGGTCGTCTCGCCATTTTACCACGAGCCGGTAAAGTTCGCTGATCTCAGAGCGGCTGAATCCGCCGCTGTTTTGTAACCATACAGGATCGAGCCAGAATTTGGCCACTTTTTCATCCCGTTCGACATGAACATGAGGAGGTTCGTCCCTGTCACCAGCATAGAAGAAGAACCTGTAAGGCCCAACCCGTAGTACGGTTGGCATCATCTTAATCTCAAAATAATAAATGAACGGGCAAGCCGCCACACTGCCAGAACACCCACGGGAGAAAAGAGATCTATTTTTAACATAAGCACCGTGGGTTCAGCACGGGTTTTATGCTGCCTCCCGGTGATCTTCATCATGGAAGAACCCTCAGCCATTGAAGGTTCACCGCGTAATGCCATGGGAGAAATGTGTGTCGACTTTCGATAGCCAACTCACAGATTGAAACGTCAAACCGTATATCCAGGAACGAGGCCTTCTCGAAATATTTCCCGCCTAATTTTGATGGTGCAATCAATTCATGAGGCAACGGGGAGAAACGGAAAAGTGACTGATATTCTATCGCCCATGCCAAGGTAAGTTATTATAATTTTGGCCTTGGCTGCCGCGTTAGGTTTACAAATGGCCGCCTATGATATTGGTCAATCAAACTATGTCGCCCATACAAGGGCTAATGGCTGGCATGGGCTCGTTACATCGGCCACATTCACCGGCACGATTATTAAACGCGCTGATTATTTTCTGGTGGATGACCATATTGGCCTCGGAGGCACTCTTGCCAATTTGCGGGGGTACATGGAAATTAACGGGGGGAAGGTCATTGGCATGACCACGCTCACCGAGACGGGCGGGCGGCGAAAAATAGCGGCTCGCCTTGAAACCCTTTTTACGTTAAAAGAGAAGCATGGAAACGAACTTAATCAATTTGGGCGACAAGTCCTCGGCCATGGAACAGACTGCCTTACAGACATTGAGGCAGGATACCTATATTGTTTTGAATCCGTTACCGCCATCGCTGCTCGAATGGCTGAAGCAGCAACGGCTGCTCGTCGCCAAGACTTACCAATAGTCAGGATCTGCCCCAACCCCTGCCCCGCACTGAACGGCACCCCTTTTTATCCCCTTTACAAACCATAAGCTGGATAGCTCGTCTATTGCCGCCAAAGCCTCTCAAAACGCGCCGGATTTGTCGCGACAAGCGGCCATGGTGTGCCGGAAATCAAGATTTTTGGCGCAAAGATGATCTGTATCATGTTTTATTGGTGTGGTCTTGGTAATCGTTCAGCCCCCCTGCACGGTCATGATTTTTTTGCGTGCGTTCATTCGCCAAATCAGGTATCTGTGGACACATGGAAACGATCCTTGTTCACAGAGGCCGTGCCGTTGGCGCGGGGGATATCGCATTCATCCGGGAGCTGATCGAGAGATACCCCGATGAACATAGGACCTCTCTTTCCCGAAAGATCTGCCGGGCATGGAATTGGGTACAACCCAACGGCCAACCCAAGGACATGGTTTGCAGGGGACTTCTTTTAGATCTTGAGCGGCATGGCCTCATAGAGCTGCCTCCAAAACGACGGCGCACGGGAGGCTGGCACATCGCCCGCAACGCTCCCCAATTGGTTGAAGTTGACCAAACTCCTATCGAAACGAACCTCAAAGAACTCCACCCCATCGTAGTCCGCCAGGTAAGGCGTACTCAATTTGAACAACTCTATAACGGCCTCATCGCCCAATTCCATTACCTGGGCTACGCCCAGCCCGTTGGGTCTCACCTCAAATACATAGCCTTTTCACAGGAACGCCCCATCGCCTGTTTTGCGTGGTCCTCCGCCCCGCGGCACATCGGCTGCCGGGACCGCTTCATTGGATGGGATGGCCAAATGCGGCGCAATAATCTCCATCTGCTGGCCTACAACACGCGATTTCTCTTGCCACCCTGGGTCCGCGTCCAAAATCTTGCCTCCCATCTGCTGGCAAGGATGGCCGGAAGGATCTCCCGAGATTGGGAGCAAATCTATGGGCATCCTCTCTATTTCCTTGAAACCTTTGTCGATACTGCGCGCTTCAAGGGGACCTGCTATCGGGCCGCAAACTGGATATACATGGGCAAAACCACGGGTCGCGGTAAAGACGACCTCACTCATCAGCCCAACCGGTCCCTCAAAGCCGTTTGGGGCTATCCCCTCCGCTGCGACTTCAAACAGAGGTTGTGCGGTGGATAAGCGCGAAGCCGAAGCCCTCTACGATTCCGGAAAGGAGCCCACCGTTAAAAGGCTTCTGGAACTTGATCTCGAAAACAGGACATTCAAGAACGGACTCGGCTCCCAGCAACAAAACTCGACAAATTCCTCGAAGCCGCCATCTTCCGACGGTCCCGAAGTCGTCAGGAAAAAAGCCGCGCTTAAAGGGAAAAAACACGGCGGTCAAACCGGTCATACGGGGAAGTGCCGGGAACTTTTGCCTGTCGAGGAGATGGATCACGTCCATGATCTCTGGGCTACCAGATGCGAGAAATGTTGCCTACCCTTGGAAACTGACGGAGCCAAGGAAACCTCCCCGCCACTTCGACACCAAGTCTTTGAAGTCCCGGAGCTTAAACCTATCAAAACCGAATATCGCTGTCACGAAACTGAGTGCGCCTGTGGTCACAGGACCCGTGCCTCAATGCCCGCGCAAGCAGCCCAAGGCAGCTTTGGTCCCGGAGTCCACGCCATCATCGCCTATCTGGTTTCATCCCATCTCGGCACTCGGCGAGGTGTTTGCGAGATCATGAGCACTTTGTTTGGTATCGATATCTCTTTGGGCTCGGTCTGTAATATTCTGGCTCGAGTCACCGGTGAGCTTGAGCCCGTAGTGGATGAAATCCGGCAAACATTGCCCAACGCACAAAACCTCAATATCGACGAAACGGGCTGGAAATCAAAGGGAGAGCGCCGAACCCTATGGGTCTTTCTCTCATCCGTTGCGGTCTATTTTTGCGTCGCCGCAAGCCGTGGCTCATGCGTTCTCTCCTCTGTACTGGGAGAAGCCTTCGCTGGAATCATAACGAGCGACGACCATTCCGCTTACAGTTCCTACCATAGGAACGGCCTCAGACAACTTTGCTGGGCGCACCTCATCAGGAAGTTCAAAGCCCTGGAGGAAGTCCGCGGCAGCCCCGACGCCCGCCGGTTCGCCACATGCATGCTAAACGAAATAGAAAAGCTCTTCACCTGTTGGTATGCCTTCCTCGACGAAGCCCTTACCCGTGAAGAACTCAGGCAGAGTAGCGCCCTTATCCGAGGCCGCATGAAGCGATTATGCCGACACTATCAATCCAGCAGCGACACTGCTGTCGCCACCCGCGCCTGCCGGACGCTCAAGAACTGGAATCACCTCTTTACCTTCATCTTCCATGAAGGCGTTGAGCCTACCAACAACGCTGCGGAGCGCGCATTGCGCTTTGCCGTGCAGTGGCGAAAAATCTGTTTCGGCAGCCAATCGCCATCTGGGGAACGGTTCACGGAACGCTCCCTTACCGTCACCAGGACTTGCAGGCTCCAGAATCGAAACCCTTTTCATTTCCTTGCTCAGGTCATGACGGCCGCCTTCGCGGGCTCTCCACATCCGACCCTCGTCTAACCTTGTGTGCAGTGGCCCTGAACGGTTACGAGTCTTTTAGCCCGGATCGACAGCCTCACCGGCCTCTATAACCGCCGATATTTTGATGAGAACATCGATCGTGAATGCAAGAAGGCCTTACGTGTTCGAACACCTCCTATAGTTATCATCGGAGACATCGACCATTTCAAAAAGATCAACGACCAGCACGGCCACCTGGCCGGAGACGAATTTCTAAGGCTTACGGGAAATCTATTTAAAACTGTATTTAAAAGAGATACCGATATTGTCGCCAGGTTTGGCGGGGAAGAGTTTATCGCGCTGCTAACCGACAGTACGCCGCAGACTGCGGTTTCCCTGGCCGAGGATCTGCGCCTGCGCATGTCGCAGATGCGAATGTCTTTTAATGCCGTCAGCATATCGGCAACCTTGAGTATAGGCATAGCCTTTTCACAGCCCGGTATTGACGAACCGCGCGATACCTTGATCTCCAGGGCCGACGACGCACTCTACCGCGCCAAGAGTCAAGGCCGCAATCAAACGGTTGTCGATCCCCGCGGCGCCGGCAGCGCAGAACCTGTCCACATGAACTGATCGCCGTCCCGGGCGGTCAAACCGTTCGCACCCTCTAATGCTTTCGCAGAAGGAACCTCAACAAAGAACTATGTCGTCCAAGGCCTTTCCCGGCCTGTACAGAGTCGGTTCCAGGTCCTGACCGCAGTGGGCGGGGGAGGGGAGCCCGAAAATGGCCAGGCTTGCACCCTTTACCCGTGGGTCTTAACTAATTGTGAGTCGACCGCGAGCCGGTAATCCGGTCAGTCCCAGCAGTCCCAGCAGTCCTGGACGTTAGCCGAGGATAAAATGGAGAAGGGTTTTGGAGTGGCGAACGCGAGTTAAAAAAGCTTCATGTGGCGTTGTGGCAGCACTTTTTCTGGCTTTTACCCCATCGGCTGAAGTTTTTTCACAGCAGAGCCGGCAAACCGTGCCTCATTGGGCCGACCTCCCGGCAGCTACCCGCGCCAGTCTCGGACGTGAAGGGATTGATGGAGGGAAATACGAACTTCTTTGTCGGGGGCAGGTGCTGACGGAATCACGCCCGGTTCCGGAAGGGAAGTCGGGGGTGCATGTGGCGGCTTTCGGCATTATTAACGGCAGTGTCCAGAGGTTATGGGACCTGATCGAAAATTGCGGGAGGTTGGCCCCGATCATGCCTTACCTGCGATCATGCAGGGTAGTCCGACCCGATCGCCGTCTGCCGCCCAACAAGAGATGGGAACGAGTGGACATCGACTTTCATATGATGTTTTTCAGCGTAAAGACGGAAATGACAAATGAAGACACACTGGAGGCGCCAAATTATCTGAGGTGGCGCCAGGTCCGTGGAAGCGCGAAGGTCAACGAGGGTTATTTTCGGGTCATCAGTATTACCCCGGGAACTCAACTGGTAGTATACGACATACTTGCCGACCCCGGCTCTCTTTTACCCTCATGCGTGGAGGAATGGGTAGTAAACAGCACTTTGCCGGAGGTGATCACGGCCCTGCGCGATCATATCTGATACCCGGTTGCGTTCAAGACCGGGCGAAGCGCTCCGGCAAAGGGTTTGAGGTTTCTGTTAAATGGGAGCGCCTTAAAATCCCCCCTGCCCCCCCTTTACAAAAGGGGGGAAATTGGTGACGAACCTTAACGGCTGGAGGATTGCCGGAATGACGTGATGGATTGCGCCTTCCGGGGGGGGGGGCCGTCAGTCGTGAAGATTGTTTGTGTATTGGTACAGCTGCTGAGCATCGGCATCGGAAATTCTGTCCGGGGGGAATGGAGGCATGGGGGCGGATGGGTCTCGGAGCCAACCGACAAAGGTTTTCAAGTCTTTCAAGCTGTCCGAGCCCAGGATTGCCTTTCTCGGTTTTATGGCGTTGCCCCCATAGGGGTGGCAGCCGCAGCAGTTCATACCGTAGACGGTCTCACCGACATGAAACCGTGGTGGAAGTGGTGGGGTTCTTCCGTCGAAAACGAGGTTGGCCCCGAAAAAACCCAGTGCGGTTACAGTAAGAAAGCACAAGACGTAAATACCTATAAGTATGGGAGATGTAGGTTTTAGCCTCCCGCCGGGGACTAACGCCAGGATAAGGAGGACGAAAAGAAACCCGGCCATCCAGACTTTGACCTTGATGGGAAAAAGCCACACGCCGGAGTAGTAGTGCATCCAGTCCATCACTCCGGCAGCGGCCGTAGTAATCAGAAAAAAGAGGGCCATTATCACGACATGACGCGCCGAGACGGCCAAGTGAGACTTTTTTAAAACAACGGCTGCGAGAGCCAGCACCAGGGCCCCAACCACCAGCCCTATCGGCATACTGACCTGCGTCGGGTGGAGCGGGTGAGTGTAGCCTATCGTCTCCAGCGCCTGGTAGAAACGGTCGAGCATGACTTTCCCCCATAATGGAAATGAATTTGCCGGAATACTTATAAGGGTTTCTGCGTCCATTTACAACCCGGCAAACAGACATGGATCAAGGCGGGGAGTGTGGAAAATCGAGCATGGAAATGAATTTCCCGGCAAAACCGGGAAGAGCCGCAAGCTCCAGAACCCGGACAGACGATGCCAGGAGTTCCATTTCGCTTAGCATGGATTTGTTGCGCACGGCCAGGGAGGCGCCCGAAAGAGAGGAGTTGCCAACGAAGCTCACCGGTCCCGAATAATCCTCCGGTAGAAGTCCTATGCGTTTCAGGCTTTCGGGATTCAAATGGTAGCCAAAAGAGCCGGCCACTATTATCTGCCCGAGGTCCTGGACGGTGCGGCTCATCTCGGCAAGAAGCGTGAGGATTGCGGTTATCGCCGCGGCCTTGGCGAGCTGGACCTGGCGAATGTCCTTCTGGCTTAGAAAAACGTTTTCCGTAAGATAATAGCGGTCCCCGCGCAGCCGGTCCGAAACTTTTGCGCCCGCCTTCGGGTTGAATGCCCCCCCCGGCGCCACCGCACCCGTTGAAAGCAGGGCAGCTACGAGGTCGACGAGGCCGCTTCCGCACAGGCCGATGGGCGGTAGATCTCCTATTGTCGAAAAGTGCGGCTCGAGGTCCGCATCGACTGTTACCGTGTCTATCGCGCCCGGGACGGCCCGGCAGCCGCAGGAAATGTTCATGCCTTCGAGCGCCGGACCCATCGCGCAAGAGGCGCCGGTCAACCGGTCCGGACTTTCTATCAGCACCATTTCCCCGTTGGTCCCGATGTCGATGAACAGCGTGCACGGGGGGGCGGACTGTTAAATCTATTGCCGTAAGGCCGGCGATGATATCCGCGCCCACATAGGCCGAGGCCCCGGGCAAAAGGACAAGGCGGCCCCCGGGTGCTATCGGGAGGCCGCAGCGCTCGGCGGTAAGGACCAGGGGCTTCAAAAACACGGGGCGAAAAGGCGCAAGGGCAAGCCCCAACGGGTTTACGCCCGCCAGGATGTGGAGCATCGTGGAATTTCCGGCAACGCTCACCAGGTAGACCTGGTCCCGGGCAAGCTCGGGGCCTAGTGCTTCGTCGAGAATCGTCCCAAGTTGAACGAGAAGGGCTGAACGCAAAACCGACAGGCCATCCCGTTCCTTTCGGCAGTAATCTATGCGTGTTATGACGTCGCCGCCCCAGGCGGTCTGGGGGTTAAGGGCAGAAGTGCAACCGATCGATTCGCCGGTTTCCAGATCGAAGAGGCAAAGGGAAAGACTCGTTGTGCCCACGTCCACCGCGGCCGCAAGGAGCGGCGCCCCGTCGAAGCGAACGTCGATCGCCTCGCTTCCAAAAAGGACTGCGGAGGCAGGGCCGGGTTTTCCGTCCCACCCGGCGATTTTGTCTAGAAGGCGAGGGTCTGCGACCTCAAAGGGAAGGGTTTCCACGTACGGGACGGCGTCACTGGTCAGCGGCGGCAAAACGGCGCGCTTTACCGCACTGTCGAGGGAAACTTCGCGAAACCCGTAACCGGGTGTGGACTTTAGGCGCGTCCATGAATCGCTCAAGGATACGGAGACATCTCCTGCGACTTTTGCCCTGCACGCAAGGCGCACCTCGGGTGGCTTGCCATCAAGGAGGTTGCGTTCGACCTCATCGGGAGGGCTCAACTCTCCGTGCGCGCTCACGCAACACTTGCCGCACACCCCGCGCCCTCCGCACGTGGACTCGGCTTTCAACCCGCCGCGCCGGATGCAGGAGAGCAGAGTCTCACCCAGTTCGGCCTCCATGGCGAGCTTGTCGTCGTTAAAGAATACTTTCGGCAATGACTTATCCTCGTACTCCCCGGTCCAAACACACCCTGGATCGGGAGAATTGGTGTCGACGAATCTGATGAAATTGCTATTTTAACCTGTTTGCCCCCCGGGGGCAAAACAACATCTGGTCGAAAGGGAAGTTGGCGCCCGAGGGAAATCTTTTTACTTTCACTTTTGAAGGATAAGTTATACTCAAATTGATGTTTAACCGGTTTTTGCGGCCACGCCGGCGCTTTTGGGAAGGCGGGACTTCCGAAAATTTTGTTGCAAGGAGATAATTTTTTGAACAAGCCAGAAGAGAACACTCGCTCGACAGGGGCAGGGGAAAACCGCAATTTGGAAGCTGCAAAGGTTTCCTGCTGACCGCCCGGGACGCCAAAGGCCTGGGAGGGTCTTCCCCGCATCGATCAGCCCTTCGTTTCAGGTTTTGTGGAAACCCCCGCCGGTAAGGCTCCTCGAGTGGAGTCGAAATTGACACTTGCGGACCGGGTTGGAGGCTGGAAAGTCCGGTGGGGTATCGGGCGCATGCGCTACAAGGTCGATCCGGGCCTCTATGCGCTTGGGTCTCCCGATGGGGAATCCCCGGTCTTCATTTCGGCCAATTTCAAAATGAGCTTCGATCACCTGCGCAAGTCTTTGGGGCCCGGCAGAAGCGGTTGGATACTGGTCCTTGACACCAATGGGATAAACGTATGGTGCGCGGCGGGGAAGGGGACCTTCGGGACAGGGGAGCTGGCTGACAGGATCGAATCGAGCGGGCTGGCCGGAGTGGTAAAGCATAGAAAAATCATCGTCCCCCAGCTTGGCGCACCTGGTGTGTGCGCCCGGGAGGTTCAAAAGCTCTCCGGGTTCAAGGTGGTTTATGGTCCGGTTCGGGCCGCCGACCTTCCCGAATTTTTGGACGCGGGGATGAAAGCCGGGCAGGGCATGCGCATCAAAACGTTTAAAACCGGCGAGAGGATGTCGCTGGTCCCGGTCGAGATAATGCAGGCGATGAGGACTTTCCTGCCGGTAGTCCCGTTCTTATTCTTGTTGAGCGGGTTTGGCGGGCGCGGCGCCGGATTTGTGGCTCATGCCTTAAAGCTTGGCTCCGTTTCGGCCCTGGGCCTTCTGACGGCAATAGGTGCGGGCGCGGTTTTAACACCCCTGCTCCTGCCCTGGCTCCCCGGACGGGCCTTTTCGCTAAAGGGCGCCCTAGCAGGGATCGCTTGTGCACCGGTTTTTTTGTTTTTTCGCGATGCGATGTGGAGTCTTCACCCGGCGGGCGCGCTGGAGATTTTCGCCTGGCTGCTTTTGATACCGGCCGTCTCGGCTTACCTCGCCATGAATTTTACCGGCTGCTCGACTTATACATCACTTTCCGGGGTGAAAGCGGAGATGAAGCGGGCCGTGCCGGCGCAGATCGCCGCGGCGGCGCTTGGCGCGGTTTTGTGGGTAACTTCGGTTTTCGTCAGGTGAGGTTTTTATGGGTGGACTGGTTTATCTAAAAAACGTAGTGACCCTGCAACTGGACCAAAGGGGTTGTTCGGGTTGCGCCATGTGCGCGGCGGTCTGTCCGAGGGGGGTCTTCGAAATATCGGGCGGCAAGGCCCGGATTGTTGACAGGGATTTGTGCATCGAGTGCGGGGCATGCGCCCTCAATTGCCCCGAGGGCGCCGTTTCCGTTCGGGCCGGCGTCGGCTGCGCCGCGGCCGTTATAAACAGCGCGCTGGGCAAAACGTCGGGCTGCTGCTGTTCCATCGACCAGTATGGAGCGAGCGGGAAAAGTACCGGGGGCAAAGGAGGATGTTGTTGATATGAAGATCGTCGAGCTTTTTGAAAACGGGTTTTCGGACTTGAACTTCAGGAACTTTCTCGTCCACGACTCGCCCTATTTCAAGATACTAAATTTTAACTTCAAAGCCGGGCAGACGCTTCCGGTTCATTCACACGACATCGAGGGGCAGGTGAGCATCGTGATACTGGAAGGCGAGGGGGAGTTTGTGGGAGAAGACGCGTCTTTGCCCGCAAAGCCCGGGAGCGTTCTGATCTCCGACATTTCCGAACCCCACGGCCTAAAGGCCAGGACCGACATGCGCGCGCTCGTGACGATCGCTCCTCCGATTTGATACTTCTCTGCGATTCGGGCGGGAGCCGATCCCGGGGGGGCGGGATGTCCTTGAGAAGCGCTCTGGTAAAGGGTTTGAGGTTTCTGTTAAATGGCGCGCCATTAAAATCCCCCCTGCCCCCCTTTAGAAAAGGGGGGGATTTGGTCCCCCTTTAGAAAGGGGGGGGGAATTCGAATTGTATCCGACGCCCCGGGTGCATGTGTGGGTAATTGTCAGTGCCCACCATCCAGTGGAATCACTGGGTTTCCGGGTGGGCACTAATCAGTGCTAATCGCTCATTTCATTTATCTCAAAGGCCCCTCATCCATTCCGGTTTCAGGGAGGTTTCGCCCCTTAGCGCGGTGTCGAGCATGGATATGGCCTTAGCCTTGTCCGCGGGCATTTTGACCCGTAGCGGCAGGTAATTGGACGCGTGGTTGGCAATGAAGATGCCGCGGGTCATGTTGGTGTGGACGAGTAGTTCCCTAAGCTCTTCGAGCATCTCGCGAGGGGTGAGCAATTCGAACTGTCCGGCCCTTACCTGATCTTCGAGCGGAGTGCCCGGGTGAATCATAAGCGTAAGGACTCCGGCATAGTTCGGGTCGATTGCCGAAAGCGCCTCACCGGTTGCGCGCGCGTGTTCGAGGGACCTTTTGCGTCCGGCAAGCCCCAGGATGACCATCGTCGAAAGCTTCATGCCGGCGGCGCGGACTTTTCGCCCGGCCTCGATCATCCGTTCGGGCGACTGGTTTTTGCAGACTTCCTGGAGGACCTGAGCGTCCCCGCTCTCGAGCCCGTAATATACTATCCCCAAGCCGAGGTCTCGAAGCGCCGCCAGTTCCTCGTCGGTTTTTCCCAGGATCGACCTGGAGTCGCCATAGGTTCCGACCCGTTGAACCCAGGGCATTTTTTCCCTTATTTGCGACAAGATGCGCACGAGCCTTACCTGGGGGATGATCAGGGCGTTGCCGTCGATCAAAAAAACCCTTCGGAGAAAATTGAAGTTTTTGGAAGCGTAATCGATGTCCGCATCGATTATCGCATCGTCTTTTATGGTAAAACGCTTGTCCTTGTATGAGCCGCAAAAAGTGCACTTGTTGTGCGCGCATCCGAGAGTAACCTGGAGCAGCAGGCTGTCCGCTTCGCTGGGAGGGCGGATAATGAAGCCCTCGTAGTGCATCCCGTCCATTTGACAATCTCCGCTTTATCTGTAATTTGAACTAAAACAATATAGCCTCACAGCTGAAAATGGAATAGGATCTTTAGTTTATTCTTTTACCCGGGAAATCCGCAATGAACAAGATTCCTGTTTCGGTGGCGATAATCACGAAAAACGAAGAAACCGATTTGCCGGGCTGCCTCGAGAGTGTTTCGTTCGCAGCCGAAGTCGTGATTGTCGACTGCGGAAGCGTTGACCGGACGGCGGAGATCGCGAGGCAGTTCGGCGCAGGCTTCTTCGTAGAAGCCTGGAAAGGTTACGGTCCCCAGAAAAACAGCGCTCTCGAGAAGTGCTCTTACGACTGGGTCCTGACACTGGATGCCGACGAACGCGTCCCGCCGGAGACTGGAGTAAAAATCGGGGAGTTGATCTCAGGCGGGGGCGACTGTGAGGGTTATTCGTTCCGGCGCAAAAACCTGTTTCACGGCAAGTGGATCAGCGCAACCGACTGGTGGCCCGACGAAGTCACGAGGCTCTTTAAAAAGAGCAGGGGCAGGTTCGAAGGGCTCACCCATGAAAGACTCGTCGTGGAGGGCGTAACCAAAAGGCTCAAATGCTGCATCGAACATTTCAGCTACAATTCCTATTCGGAACTTTTCAGAAAGCTCGACGACTACTCGACAGAACAGGCCTCGCAGATGTTTTCGGCGGGGAAAAGGGCAGGACCTGCCGACGCAGTTTTGCGTGGGGCGTGGATGTTTTTCAGAAACTACTTTATAAAGCTCGGGTTCACCTGCGGCTTCGACGGATTTGTAATATCGTTTTCCAAAGGGATCGGGACTTTTCTGAAATATGCAAAGCTGCATGAATTGAGAAAATTCGGTTCAGGGAAATAAAGCGGGTGGCCGGAGAGGTCTAAAAACCCCCTCGGGCCGGCAGGCCGGAGGGGGTGGATTACAAAGCTTTCGGAGAGGCGGTGCGTTTTAGCCGCTTATCAGGCGGCCTTCACCTTTTCCGCCGCTTTTACTCTTAGCGGGTTGGGGCCCAGCACACGAACCTTTTCGGTCATTTCCCGGGCAAATTCGGCAAAGCGCGGCCCTTCGCCGGAGGACATGTTGTACATGGCGACACGGTCGGGTTCCATCCCGATGGTCGAAAGGAGTTGCTTTACGTATTCGACGCGCTTTCTCGCCCTTATGTTGCCCAATTGATATTTGCAGTCGCCTTCCATGCAGCCGGCGACCATAACTCCGTCAGCGCCTTTTTCCAGCGCCCTCATGAGATGGATTACAGCCACCCTGCCCGTGCAAGGCACTTTCACAATCTTTATACTGCTCGGATACGTCAACCTCATCGAACCTGCCAGGTCCGCCGCAGCGTAAGCTCACTGGGTGCAGCAGAATGCAACCACAATCGGGTCAAAGTTTTCCATCGTATCATTCCTTGCGTGAGGATAGCTTTTGGACACTCCCTTAACAGGTGCTAAATATAGTTCAAAACCATTGTTTCGAAAAGGAAAAAACGTCTGAGAGGCCGAAATACCGGCGTTGGGGTTTCTTCGTGGAACAGGGTTGACAGGCGGGCTTCGAGATGGGAAAAGTAGTGTGACTATTATGAGGAGGCGGGGAGTCCGGCGCCGAGTGCAAAACTGCCCCGCGATTCTTTTTCCGCCTTTAGACAGAGGATTGTGACATGAATGAGCCTGTTCGATTCGTAGGGGCAGGTCCGGGCGATCCCGAACTCATCACGGTGAAGGGGATGCGGCTGCTCGAAGGAGCCGACCGCGTCGTCTACGCCGGCTCTTTGGTTCCTACGACTTTGCTCCAATATTGCAGGAAGGATGTCCTGGCGTTTGACTCCGCACCTCTTACGCTCGCGCAGACTCATGCGCTTCTTAAGGAAGGGTATGAAGCGGGGGAGAAGGTGATAAGGCTCCATACCGGGGACCCCGGCCTCTATGGCGCGCTCCACGAACAGATGGCGCTTCTCGATCGCGACAATATCGCCTACGAGGTCATTCCGGGAGTGAGCGCGGCATTTGCGGCCGCCGCGGCCATGAACAAGGTGCTGACAATGCCCGAGGTGTCCCAGACCGTTATTTTGACGCGGCTTGGCGCGAGGACGCCTGTTCCAGGGAAGGAAAACCTCGAGGCTCTGGCCTCGCACCGGGCGTCCATGGTCATATACTTAAGCGTTCAGCGCATAGAGGAAGTCGTCGGGCAGCTCCGCGCTCATTACCCGGGGGACACGCCGGCCCTGGTGGCTTACCGGGTTGGCTGGCCCGAACAGAAATTTTTGCGCTCGACTCTGGAAAATATTGCCGAAAAGGTGCGATCGGAGCAAATCGGGCGCCAGGCGCTCATACTTGTGGGCGAGGTGTTTGGCGAAACGGCGCCTGATGGCGCCGGGGTCAAAAGGTCGAAGCTCTATGACGAATCCTTCAGTCATCAGTTCAGGGATGCCGAAAAAAACGGGTAGGGAAAAAACGGCGATTTTCGCCCTGACCCGCAGCGGGGCTGAATTGGCCGGGAGGCTCGCTTCGCTTATGGCGGGAAGCGTCTGCTATTGTCACGAGCGCTACGCACTGCCCGGCATGACAGGTTTTGAGCGGTTTTCGGAAGCCTTCAGGTTCGCCTGGTTCGAACACGACGCTATCGTCTGCGTAATGAGTTGCGGTATAGCTGTCCGGATGGTTTCGCCCCTGCTTCAGCACAAGACCACGGACCCGGCGGTCGTGGTCGTAGACCAAGACGGCGCCTATGCCATAAGCCTTCTCTCGGGACATATAGGCGGGGCCAACGAACTTGCCCGAAAGGTCGCAGCCCTTACGGGGGGCGTTGCGGTCATCACGACGGCCTCGGACATCCAGGAAAAGCCCGCCATAGACCTTGCGGCGAAAAAAGCGGGGCTTACGCTCGAAAACATCGCGATGGCGAGCAGAATCCAGGCGGCCATCCTGGACGAAGAACCCCTGTGGATATTCGACCCGGAGGGGCTTTTGCTGAGGCATCTGCCGCCGGATAGCGGTTTTCAGGTGGTTTTGGTTCCGCAAGATTGCGCAAAGTTTTCCGGGACTCCCGGCGTATGGGTTTCGGAAACGCTTGCTCCCCCGGGCCTGGAATGCCTCGAAGTCCGCCCGAAAAACCTGGTGGTCGGAATCGGGTGCAACAGGGGGACGAGTGCAGAGGAAATAGTTGGATTTATAAGAGAAAAACTGATGGAAAGCGGGCTTTCGCCACTTTCCGTCAGGAATTTCGCAAGCCTGGACCTCAAAGCCGACGAGGACGGGCTTTTGGAGGCGGCCAGGGTATTCGACAGGCCGATTTATTTTTGCACCCGTAAGGATATTGAGGGCATCCGGGTTCCGAATCCATCGGAAACGGTTGCCAGGCATGCAGGAGTTGAAAGCGTATGCGAAGCGAGCGCTCTTTGGAGTGCGGGGACGCGGGAGTTGCTTGCGCCCAAAAGGAAGAGCGGCAACTGCACGCTGGCGATTGCCAGGGCAGGCTCTCGATAATCGGCCTGGGTCCCGGAGCCAGGTCCTACATGGCCGCCGAGGCGCTTCAAGCGCTCGAATCGGCTGAAATTGCGCTGGGCTACAAGACCTACCTGAACCTGGTCGAAGAACTGCTGGTCGGCAAAACCGTTTTTTCTAGCGGAATGCGAAAAGAGGTCGAGCGCTGCCAGGCGGCTATCGACTATGCCCTTACCGGCAGAAACGTCGCCTTGATCTCCAGCGGGGACGCCGGTATTTACGGCATGGCCGGGCTGGTTCTCGATATCTGCAGGCAAAGAGGAATCGATGTCCTGGAGTGGGGCGGGGCTCCATGCGGTGAGCAATCGCAAGGCGATGAAACACTTTGCGACAAGGGTGACGCGAAGGGTTCTCGAGGTTTTTTGCTGCGGGTGATTCCGGGGATTGCCGCCTTCAACGCGGCGGCTTCCATCCTTGGCGCGCCGCTCATGCACGACTTTGCCGCAGTCAGCCTGAGCGATCATCTGACGCCTTGGGAAGTCATCGAAAAACGGTTGAGCGCGGCTGCCGAGGCCGATTTCGTCCTGGCGCTCTATAACCCGAGGAGCAAGAGCCGGCCGGATTTGCTCGAAAAGGCAAGGCAGATTCTTCTTTGCCGCCGCTCGGAGAAGACCCCGGTGGGGATCGTTGGCAAGGCAATGCGTGAGGGGCAGTGGAAGCGACTGGCCACGCTGGGCGATTTGCCGGTGGACGAAGTGGACATGCAGTCGGTGGTAATCGTAGGAAACAGCCGGACCTATGTCTGGAAAGGCTGGATGGTTACGCCCAGGGGATATCTGGACAAATACTCAGTCGACTGATTCTAGTGATTCTAGATTCCGGCGGGGTCCGCCTTGAGCGCTTCCCCTACCGCTTCGAGTATTTTTTCGACCCGTTCGGGGCTCAGGCCAAGCAACTTCATGCTTTTTACGCGGCTGAGGTCGAGGTCGGGCTTTTTTGTCGGACCCACCGAGAGCTTGTGGCAGACGGAATTGGCCGCGCTCACTATATGAGTCAGTGCGCTGGTGGACCGGTCCAGTTCCGGTCGATGGTGATCGGCTATGGCCTTTTCTATATTGGTTGCAAAACACCATTTGTTGGCTATGGCCCCGCCGACACCGGCATGGGTGAAGGCGAACATGCGCCGTTCCGCGTCGCAGAAGTCGGAGCCATCGTTGTAGACATTTTCCATAATTACTCTCATTGCCTCGGGGGCGTGCAAAAAGAGCGCTGTTTTGCCGACATCGTGCATGAGCCCGGCGAGGTAGGCTTCTTCCTTTCGCTTGTAGCGGAGTTCCTCGGCTATTTTTCTGGCCGCGAGGCCACAGCCGACCGAATGTTCCCACAGGAGTTTTTCGGCAAGGCCCACCTTGGAATACATGCCCTTAAGCACCGCCGTCATAATTAGAGATCTGATGGATTCAAAGCCCATGAACATGACGGCGTCGTTCAAGGTCGCTATGGAGCGCGAAGCGCCGTAGAAAGGCGAGTTGGCCACCTTGAGGACCCTGGCGGCAAGGGCCTGGTCTTTTGTGAGCAGCTGGTTGATTTCCTTGGGGTTCGAATCGTCGTCGGAGAGTTTTTCCAGTACCTGCGCGGCGATATGGGGCATGGCCGGAAGGTCCCCGATAACCTCGGCGACCCTTTCGGCCGCAGACGCCCCGGGTTCGGGCGCAGGTGTCACCGCCCCCGCTGGAGTATTGCGGGGGGCCGCGGAAGGTTTACCCGATTTTTCCGGTGCTGAAACCATTTTCCCGTTCTCCGCGAACCTGCCCGCGGGAACCACACCCGTTTCCCGCTTCATGGCAGCTCCGCCTTTGTCCGTTAAGATTTCGTTATCCACGGCCAATAAATCGGCATAAGTCGGGATAAAATTAAACTCTGTTTCGCGTTAGCCCTCTTTTCCGGCCCCCGGGGGATTGGAGACAGATGAATTTGCCGGCTCTGAGTTGGCCTGGCCCTTGGAGTTGGCCTGCATCTGAATGAACGCCGTCTGCGCCTGCTGCTTTTCAATGCGTTCGCGTTTGAGGCGGCGGCGGGTCTTGAAATGAAACTTGAGAAGGACTGTCAGGCCGAGGAAAAATCCCACCAGGAGCGAGACCAGGACGAGCAGGTAGAGCTTTACGGTCGGGGCCGGCTTCACCAGGTAGAGATTATACTTCAAACTGAAGGGCTGATTGAGGACCTTGAGGTTTTGATAGACGAAAATACCGATCAGGCAAAGAATTATCAGGGATATGATCAGCTTAAACAGCCTCATCAGCGTTCTCCTTGATGAATAAGGGTCGAAGTTTGAAGTACGATTGCCGGATGTGTTCGGGAATGCTGCGAATATCGGCAAGAGCGGCCATGAAGTTCGTATCCGCGCGCCACCTGGGCACGACATGAAAATGAAGGTGCTCCTCGTAGCCCGCTCCGGCTTCCCGCCCGATGTTCAAGCCGATGTTGAACCCGTCCGGATGCATGACTTTTCGCAGTATTCGCGTGCATTTTTTGACCTGGGACATGAGGTCGCGCTCTTCATCCTCTGTCAGTTCGTCCAGGCTCGACAGGTGCCGAATGGGAGAAACCAGCAGATGCCCGTTGTTATAGGGATACTTGTTCATCATCACCGTTACCAGGCCGCCCCTGTGGAGGATCAGACGCTCTTCGTCGGACTGATCGGAATACTCGGGGCAAAAAATGCAGCCTGGCGGCTTTTTGCCGAGTATATACTCAACGCGCCATGGCGCCCAAAGATTGCGCACCGCTTACCCGCTCCTTTAGCTTTGATACCAGGTTGCGTTCAAAATCGGGCGGGGATAAACCCCGCCCCTACACAGGAAAGGCCTGCCCACCCATCCGCACAATTCACCGGTTGCGCGGTTAAAGGCTTCAGTGGTTCTTTCTCCAGCTAGACATCGATTATTTCGGCCTCGATTTTGTCGCTTATCTTCAATAAGCCGATCGACTTGCGGGAGTTTCCACGCCCGAGAAAAACCGACCCGGGGTTAAACCAGAGCATTCCGTTTTCCCGCTCAATAAGCGGTTTATGGGTATGACCGAAAAGGACTGCATCCACGCCGCCAAACTGCTCGCCGACCCTTCGGCGGATCCCGTCGGGCGGACCCCACCCGTGTGTTAGCCCCAAGCGGAAGGCGCCCGCTCTTACCACCTTTCTCGCCGGAAGCCTCTGTTTGATCGCGTAATCATCCATGTTTCCGGACACGGCTTCAAGTGGATAACGCTCCAGGTAGTTCAAAACTCCAACTTTTTCCCAGTCCCCCAAGTGAATCACCATATCCGCGCCGTCGCAGAACCGGGAACAAATGGACTTGAATTCGTCGGTTGGTTCGCCAAGGTGGGTGTCCGACATCACCACTATCTTAATCCCGTCCGGCATGCGGTCCTCGATGCTCACGGGGCAAGGCCCCGGTATGGTTCCAAAAAAGGCAATATACCAACAGAGGCTGAAAAAACAAGTACTTTCCGCGGCGGCTGCGGCGGCTGCGCCGCAGCGGGTGTGGCGGCTGCGCCTCGCCTTCTCCACGGGTCCAAAATATACGAGGTTTGCCTTCACTGTTTTGGCCTGGTTTACCGGCGGTGGTTCCAGCTCCCGTATAGCAGGTATCCGGGCTACCCTCCGATACTAAAATCCCCCCTGCCCCCCTTTAGAAAAGGGGGGAAAGGAAAGGGCGTCCCCTTTTCTAAAGGGGGAAGGAAAGGGCGCTCCCTTTTCTAAAGGGGGAAGGAAAGGGCGCTCCCTTTAGAAAGGGGGGGAAATTGTATCTCTTCTTGCCCCGAGAAATTAAATCCCCCCTGCCGACCTTTTGTTTAGACCGGGAGAGAAAAGGGGGGAAAGGGTTTGCCGATGCAGCGCGTGATTTAAGCCGGCGCGACTTCCACATCGCCCCAGAGCCCGATTTTGTCTCCTATCGCGATCAGGACCGCTTCGACCGATGGGATGGAGGGGGCGAGGGCCAGAGCCTTGTCGATATCGGCCCTGGTTTTCACCATGTTGCCGAGGCGGGTGGCGGCCGCATCGGCCAGGGCCGTATTTTTCGAAATGACGGTCACGGCATCGGCCTTGCCAAAGCTCAAAGAGGGGCCAACGGTTGCCGAGGAGGTGCAAACTCCCAGGGGAAACCTCTTGGCGCGTAGCTTTAGCGCAATTTTGCCTGTGAAGGGGGAGTGCGGGCCGGCGAAAATGCCCACGGAGGTTTCTTCCCGCATGTTGAGATAGCAGTCGCCGCCGTTTTCGACTATGACTGAATCGGAAAACCGCTCAAGGGATTCTCCGACCGCTTCGGCTATGGCGCCGGCAACACTTGCCATCGGGCCGACTCCGGCAAGTATCGCCGCCTCGAGCATGCGCCTAACGAGGGGCGGGGCGAGGGGGTCGTCCGGCAGGGGCACGAGCGAGCGGACAAAATCGACGTTTGAGGCGATGTATCGATCGAGTTGAAGACGGCAGCCAAGGACCGTCTCCATTGCTTCTTTTTCAAGATTCATCCGGGCGCGTACCCAGAGGTCGGTTTCCCTGTATTTGACCCGGAAGCTTTCCCAGCCTTGCGGCTTTCGATGTTGGTACCTGTAGAACCGGTGGGTTTCGGTGTACTTGCCTACTCCCATTCAATCGTACTCGGCGGCTTGGATGAAATGTCGTAGACCACGCGGTTTACGCCTTTTACTTCATTTATTATCCGGTTGGAGATTTTTGCCAGCACCTCGTAGGGAAGCCTTGCCCAGTCGGCGGTCATGGCGTCGACGGATTCAACGGCCCGCAGGGCGATAACCTGGTCGTAGGTGCGCTCATCGCCCATGACCCCTACCGACCTTACCGGGAGCAGCACGGCAAAGGCCTGCCAGACATGCTCGTACCAGCCGGCGGCCTCGATCTCCTCCTGTATGACGGCATCGGCTTCTCGCAGGATTTCGAGATTTTCAGGGCTAAGCTCCCCGATCATTCGGATAGCCAGGCCGGGGCCGGGGAAAGGATGCCGCATGATGATCCTTTCGGGCAGCCCGAGTTCTCTTCCAACCAACCGCACTTCGTCCTTGAAAAGCTCCCTGAGCGGTTCTATTAACGCGAGCTTCATTTTTTCGGGCAGGCCCCCGACGTTGTGATGGGTTTTTATGGTGGCCGAAGGCCCCTTAAACGAGACGGACTCGATCACGTCCGGGTAGAGCGTGCCCTGGGCGAGCCAGCGCGCGCCGCTGATTTTAGCCGCCTCGCGCTCGAAGACCTCGATGAAAAGGTTTCCGATTATCTTGCGTTTTCGCTCGGGGTCGGAAACTCCACGCAACCCGTCGAGGAACTCGGTGGAGGCATCGACGTAGACCAGGTTCAATTCGAAATGGTCGCGGAAAACCCTTTGCACGGTCTCCGCCTCGCCTTTTCGCAAAAGCCCGTTGTTTACGAAAATGCAGTGTAGCCGCTCGCCTATGGCCTTGTGGAGAAGGACGGCAACCACCGAGGAGTCAACGCCTCCGCTCAAGGCGCAAATGACCCTGTCGTCGCCAACGTTTGCGCGAACCGATTCGATCTCCGATTCGACAAAGGATTTCATCGTCCAGGTGGGACGGCACCGGCAGACACGGAAGAGGAAATTCTCCAGTATGTCTTTGCCGCAAGGCGTGTGCGCGACTTCCGGGTGAAACTGCACCCCATACATATTGCGCTTGGGGTCGCCCATGGCCGCAGCGGGGGAATTGCCGCTTCGGGCCATTGTGGAAAAACCGGGTGGAAGCTCGAGGATGCGGTCTCCGTGACTCATCCAGACCCTGGTGCCCTCTTTTTCAATTTCGTTAAAAATATCGCCAGGGATTTCCACGTCAATCGCCGCCGGGCCGTATTCGCGCCTGTCCGCCTTTTCCACGGCCCCCCCCATCTGGTGGGCCATGAGCTGCATGCCGTAGCAGATGCCAAAGAGCGGGATACCGAGCGTAAAGATTTTAGGGTCGGCCATGGGAGCGTTTTCGTCATGCACGCTGGACGGCCCGCCCGAAAGGATTATGCCCTTTGGATGAAACTTTTCGATCTGCTCGGGCGTCATATTGAAGGGATGGATTTCACAGTAGACGTGGCTTTCCCTCACCCTGCGGGCGATCAACTGCGTCGTCTGCGAGCCGAAATCGAGAATCAGCACCCGTTCCTGGTGCAAAATGTCCAACATGTCTTATCCGTTTCCAGCGGCCCTTATTTAATATCCACCTGGTAATTGGGCGCTTCCTTGGTGATGATAACGTCATGGACATGGCTCTCGCGCAGTCCGGCGCTGGTGATTCGAACCATCCTGGATTTGACTCGAAGCTCGCCAAGAGTTGCGCACCCGAGATAGCCCATCCCCGCGCGCAAGCCACCGATAAGCTGGTGCAGGATATCGGTGATCTGCCCGCGGTGAGGCACCTTGCCCTCGATTCCTTCGGGTACGAGTTTTTTGGGCTCGAACACGTCGTCCTGGAAATAGCGGTCCCTGCTTCCTTCGCGCATCGCGCCCAAAGAGCCCATTCCGCGGTAGACTTTGTAGCTGCGGCCCTGGTAGAGAATGGTCTCCCCGGGGCTTTCGTCGGTGCCGGCAAACAGGCTTCCGATCATCACCGAGTCGCCGCCGGCGGCAAGAGCCTTGACGATGTCCCCGCTGTACTTGACCCCGCCGTCCGCAATGATGGGTACCCCGTTGGCGCGCGCAACGCGGGCGCACTCCATTATGGCGGTTATCTGCGGAACGCCCACACCGGCCACGATTCTCGTCGTGCATATCGAACCCGGTCCAACCCCGACCTTTACCGCGTCGGCCCCGGCTTTTATAAGGGCTTCGGTGCCGTCGGCCGTTGCCACGTTTCCGGCTGCCACCTGGAGGTCGGGAAAACTGGTCTTTATCTCCCTTACCGCCTCGATGACGTTGCGGGAATGGCCGTGGGCGCTGTCGACAACGATCAAATCCACCCCGGCGGCGCTAAGAGCCGCGGCTCTTGGCATCATATCCTTTCCGATACCCACCGCGGCGCCGACGCGGAGCCTGCCGAAAAGGTCTTTGCAGGCGTTGGGGTACTTCTTTATCTTCATTATGTCCTTGATGGTGATGAGGCCTTTGAGCCGGCCCGCCTCGTCTACCACGAGCAGTTTTTCGATGCGGTTTTTCTGCAGAAGCCTCTTGGAGTCTTCGAGCGATATGCCCATGGGGGCGGTGACCAGGTTTTCCCTGGTCATAAGATCGGAGACCTTTATCATCCTGTCGGTCTCAAACCTCAAGTCCCTGTTGGTAATGATCCCGACCAGCTGGTCACCTCTTACCACCGGTACGCCCGAAATACGATACTTCGACATCAGGTCGAAAACATCTCCGATCTGCTGGTCCGGGTCGACTGTGACCGGGTCGACTATCATGCCGCTCTCGGACTTTTTGACCTTTACGACCTCATGCGCCTGAACCTTTACGCTCATATTGCGGTGAACTATTCCTATTCCGCCTTCGCGGGCGATGCTGATCGCCGTTTCGGCTCCGGTCACCGTGTCCATGGCTGCGCTCACCAAAGGGATCTGCATCTTGATCTCCCTGGTCAGCATGGTCTCGACGTTGGTTTCTACGGGTAGTACCTCGGAATAGTTGGGAACAAGCGAAATGTCGTCGAAGGTAAGCGCTTCGGGTATATCAAAAGGAATTTTTGCTTCCATCAATTTTCTCCGAGTCTCGATGTCTGCGATTAAACGATCTTTAAAAGGGCCTTTATCTCTTCGGGAGCCGCCGTGTCAAGTCCGATCTTGGACCAGGGACAAGTGCGCCGTCCAGTCCCGATTGACGCTCGGCCAACTCTGTGACCAGCCCTTCGAGGAGGCCCGCGTCGGAAACGATGAAGGATTCACTGCCAAAACAGGAGAGGATTTGTGATGTGACCGTCCCGGCCGTCGCCGCGAGGTGAAGCTCCCCTGGAAATTCTATTTTACCGGTTTTGCGCAAATTTTCATACAATTGAGCTTTTGCGGAATCGATTTCCCCAACGGAATGGGTCACAACGGTTTTCCTCACTTGACATCGGCTTTGGGTTGCCATTATCTATACGTTTGCAATTCATGCCAGGAGACGGTAGCGAATGATCCAGGAGATAAACCCAAACCACCCTGAACCACGAAAAATCAAAAAAATCGTAGAAGTACTGCAAGCCGGGGGAATAATAGCCTACCCCACGGACTCCTATTACGGCATAGGGTGCGACCTGCTGAACAAAGCCGCGATCGAAAAGATCTATCTTCTCAAGCGCCGCTCGAAACAGCAGCCCTTCAGTTTCATCTGCAGCGACCTGAAGAATATAAGCGAATATGCCCAAGTGACCAATTACGCGTATAAAAACATGAGGCGCCTTTTGCCGGGACCCTACACGTTCGTGTTGGAAGGCTCGCGCATGGTGCCCCGCATAATGCTGACCAAAAGGCAGACCGTCGGGATCCGTGTTCCCGACCACCCTATATGCCTGGCAATCGTCCAGGAGCTCGGACACCCTATAATCAGCACGAGCGCCACCGACCCGGAAACAAACGAGGTTTTGTCTACACCGCGGGAAATTCAAGACAAAATCGGCTATGCCATAAATCTCATCGTGGACGGGGGTGTTGTTCCCGGCGTGGCTTCAAGCGTCATTTCTCTTGTTAACGATACGCCGGAAATCCTGAGGGAAGGCGCCGGCGACGTTTCGCCCTTCAGAGCCTAAAGTGAAGGGGCAAAAGTAAAAAGGCCCGTCCCGGGCTACTTAAGGGCCTAAAGCCCGGAAGTTTATACATCAGGCCGGCGGAACTTTCCGTCATGACGTTTCGCAACTTCTCGCTCGCCTTGTCGCCGATCAAAAAATCCAGAAGCGAAGACTCATCCTTTTTGGCTTTTTCCACTTCGGGCTCGCCCTTGATACCGCCAAGCTGTCCGGCTTGCTGAAGAGCGTCTTCGTAATTGCCGATCCGGTCAACCAGCTTGAGCTTGAGAGCGTCTTCGCCAAGGATTATCCTGCCGTCGGCCACCTTGCGCACCTCGGCTTCAGGCAAGTTCCTCGCGTGCGCCACATCGCGGACGAACTGGTTGTAGGTGGCGTTTATCGTTGACTGGAGCAGCGCCTTTTCATCCGGGGTCATTTCACGGTCGGGGTCCCCGACGTCCTTGAATTGCCCGCTCTTGATCGTGACCGTCTTGTAGCCTATTTTGCCGAAGAGCCCCTGCATGTTGGGCAGGTGCATTATCACGCCAATGCTTCCGGTGATCGTACCGGGGTCAGCGAAGATGCTCGTTGCCGCCGATGCGATATAAAAGGCGCCGGAGGCCGCAACACTGCCCATCGACGCCACCACCGGTTTTACCTTTTTTGTGCGCAGGACTTCGCTGTAAATCTCCTGGGAGGGCCCGACGGCCCCCCCGGGAGAGTTGATCCTGAGTAAAATTGCCTTGATCGAGGAATCTCTTCTGAACTGTTTGAGTTGCTTCAGGGTATCCTGGGAACTCAGAATGGTCCCCGTGATGTCTATTTCCCCCACTCGGCTGCCTTTGAACAGTTCGGCGCCGGATAACAGCCAAGTTATCGCCGCGGTGAGCACGACCCCGCTCACCAACCCAATCAGGCAGCCCCGCACTTTCATCGCCTCTACCCTCACACCTTCCGGATAAGGCGATCAGTTCTTATCAGGGTTTGCAGCGTTGTTTGCCGCACTCTGCGCCTTTGCCTCGAGTTCTTCTTTCAGCAATTCGCCAAGATTGGAAGTAGCGGCCCTGCTGGTGTTCATGTACTCGTCGTAATTGGACCGGTCGTCCTGCTCTTCCATCTTTTTGACCGAAAGGCCGATCTTCCTGTCTTTGGAAGAGATGTTGATCACCCTGGCCGTTATGTTGTCCCCGGGTTTAAACTGTCCAACGGGAGACTTCACCTTCTCCTTGCTGATTTCGGAGACATGAACGAGGCCTTCGATACCTTCTTCGAGTTCGACAAAAAGGCCGAAATCGGTGACGTTAGTGATCGGGCCCGAAACGACGCTGCCAATCGGGTAACGCTGAGGAATGGATTCCCAGGGATCGGATTCGAGCTGTTTTATGCCAAGCGAGAATCGCTCGTTTTCCTTATCGATATTGAGCACGATTGCCTGGACTTCCTGGTTCTTTCGGAAAATCTCCGAGGGGTGTTTTACCCGTTTGGTCCAGGATATGTCCGAAATGTGAACCAAGCCGTCGATGCCTTCGTCGATTCCGATGAAGATGCCGAAATCGGTGATGTTTTTGATCTTGCCGGCAATTGTGGTCCCCACGGGGTATTTCTGCGCTATAACGTCCCACGGGTTGGATTCGAGCTGCTTCATGCCAAGCGAGATGCGCTTGCTCTCCGGGTTGATGCTGAGAACTACCGCTTCAACCTCGTCGCCCACCGACAAAAACTTGGAGGGATGCCGCACCTTCTTTGTCCAGGACATCTCCGAGACATGGATCAAGCCTTCCACGCCTTCTTCGATTTCGATGAACGCGCCGTAATCGGTAAGGCTGACTACCTTGCCCTGCACCTTGGCTCCAACCGGGTATTTGCCGTCGGCCTTCGTCCAGGGATCGCTTATGAGCTGCTTTAAGCCCAGGGAGACTCTTTCGCTTTCGCGGTCGAAGCTGAGGACCTTGACATTTATCTTGTCGCCGATCTGGAACATCTCGGAGGGATGTCCCACTCTTCCCCAGCTCATGTCGGTTATGTGCAAAAGACCGTCGATGCCACCCAAGTCCACGAACACCCCGTAGTCGGTGATGTTTTTTACGATGCCCTCAACGACCTTGTTGTCTTCGAGAGTTGAGAGCGTGGTGGACTTCATGTGCTCGCGTTCTTTTTCGAGGAGCGCCCTGCGGGAAAGAACGACGTTTCTTCTTTTCTTGTTGTATTTGAGGACCTTGAAGGCAAAGGTGTGCCCGATAAGAGACTCGAGATTTCTCACCGGCCTCAGGTCAACCTGGGAGCCGGGCAGAAACGCCTGAACCCCGATATCGACGGCAAGACCGCCCTTGACCTTTGCTGTGACCTTTCCCTCGATAATGCCGTCATCGCCGTAGATGCGGCTTATGTCGTCCCATACTTTGATCTTGGCGGCCTTTTCCTTGGACAGGTGGATCGTGCCGTCATCGTCGTCATGAAACTCGAGCAAGACGTCAATTTCATCCCCAATGACGGCCCGGATTGTTCCCGTTTCATCTTTGAATTCGTAGATGGGGATTTGACCTTCCGATTTGTACCCGATGTCAACCATGACGAAGTCATCGCTTACCTGAACGATGTGGCCGCGGATAACCTCGCCCTCCTGGATATTTCGGAAGCTTTGCTCATAGAGGTCGTGCATGGAGCCTACTTCTTCGTCGGTGTCCATGTCGTCCATGGAATCGTCCATTGAATAAATAGAATCCGGTTCAAGGTTTTGTTTTTCGTTTTCGGCTTTTACGGTCATCGATGCTATCTTGCCCCCTTACCTGATTTTTGGCATTACGCCTAAAAAACAAACTTTATCAAACTGAGTGTCAATAAGCAATCTTAAAGTTCCAAACGGGTCTCACGAATGGGCGTAAATGAGGTCCTGAGTCTTTTCCGCCAGCCTGTCGACCACTTGTTCGATCGAAAGGCCCGAAGTGTCGAGCAAAAAGGCGCCATCTGCCCGGCGCATGGGAGAATGGTCACGGCTTGAATCGGCCTTGTCGCGCTCCCGTATGAGTACCTCTATTTCTTCGAGGGACATCTTTGCGCCGTTTTGGGCATATTGGGCCAGCCGTCTAGTTGCGCGCGTGCGAAGATCGGCGGTAAGAAAGACTTTTAGTTCGGCGCCCGGGAAAACCACGGTGGCCGTGTCGCGGCCCTCTGCGACGATGCCCGAGGCCAGAGCGGCGAGCTTTCTTTGCCAGGAAACCAGAAATTCCCTCACGGCCGGCAGTTTTGAAATCCTCGATGCCGCCTCCGTAATTTCCGGGCTGCGAAGTTCGTCCGAGAGGAGTTTAGCGTCGTAATAAATCTCCAGCCGGTCTTTTTGGACGGAAAATTCGAGCGGTATCCGCAAAAGCATGGGGCCGAGATGCTCATCGCCGGAAGGGGGCTCGAGGGCGGACGAAAAACCGGGACCGGTTTCGAACGCCCATGCAACCGCCCGGTACATTGCCCCGGTATCGAGGTAGAGATAGCCGAGCCGCTTTGCCAGGATTTTACAAACGGTGCTTTTCCCCGCGCCGGCGGGGCCGTCAATTGCGATTATCACCTGATCCCGGCTCCGCTGGAAACCGTCGAACCGGCTTTTTGCAATTCGGCCAGGGCTTCCTTCAAAGTGGTGATAAAGCGGGTGTTTTCTTCGGGGAGCCCTGCGCTTATCCGAATGAAACGCTCCATGCCGTAGGAGGCCATCGACCGGATAATCACACCCCGGCGCAGCATGGCTTGGTAGAGTTCTTTTGAATTACACGGGACTTCTATCAGGAAGAAATTGGCCTCTGTGGGTATGTGGTTGAGGCCCATTTTTTCTATTTCTTCATAGAGGAAATGCAGGCCGCTCCACGTGATTTGCCTGGTTTTGGCAAGAAACTCATCGTCGTCGAGTGCGGCAAGGGCGGCCGCCTGTGCGAGAGACCCGGTATTGAAGGGCTGTCTCACGCGGTTTAAAAAGCTTGCGACCTCGGGGTCCATGGCGCCAAAGCCGATGCGGAGCCCGGCCAGCCCGTAGGCCTTGGAAAACGTCCTCAAAACGATTACCGGCGGCCAGTTGCCGCTTATGTAGCCAAAGCCTTCGGGCGTATCCGGATTGGTGTTGAATTCTATGTAGGCTTCGTCGAGAACGACCACCACACCCGTTGGGATGCGGGACAAAAAGGCCTCGAAATCAGCCTTGCCGAGGACCTTGCCCGTAGGGTTATTCGGGTTGGTGAGGAAAATAACCTTCGTTTTCGCGGTGAGCGCTTCGGCCATCTTCTCCAGGTCGATTCCAAGGTCTTGCCTAAGGGGTACGGGCACGGGCCTTCCGCCCATCCACTGAACGACCAGCCTGTAGAGAAGAAAAGAGGGCGCGGGCATTATCACTTCGTCGCCCGGGCTCATGAAGGCCCTTATGACCAGTTCGATGATTTCATTCGAGCCGTTGCCAAGCAAAATGGAGTCGAAGGGCAGGCCGTGTTTTTCGGCGAGCTTTTTTCGCAGATAAAACCCGCTGCCGTCGGGGTAGCGGTTGAGCTTGGACATCGCGGCGACAATGGCTTCGACGCTTTTGGGCGATGGCCCGAGAGGGTTTTCGTTGCTGGCAAGCTTTATCGAGCCGCTTATGCCGTATTCACGTTCCAGCTCTTCGATCGGCTTGCCGGGGGGGTAGGGTACAATAGCTGCTATGTGCTCGGAGACCAGAGGGTTTCATGTGATTGCGGGTCGATGGTCCCTTCTCATTTTTTAACTGCCGTTTTATAATGAAAAGGCATGGGAAAATCAAGCGTTCTAAAGAAAAAATTGCATCCTTTGCGGGGATGTCTTAGTATGAGACAGTTGTGAGCAAAAGGCTCCACGGAGCCGCCCGATTTTTTTCCGCCTCCAAGGGATGAGCGATTCACGCTAAAAACGTTTGAGGGATGATTGATTGATGGTAAAAAATGAGAATGGAAAGAAGCCTTCATCGGGCGAGCGGAAAAAGCCCGCAAGCGCTCGAAAAAAAGAAGAAAAGTCCTCTGCTGACATCCAGGACAAACATCAGCCCGTCTCCTTTGACCCCTTTCGCCTCTACCTCGACGAGATCAAGCGCTATCCGCTGCTAAGCAGGGAAGACGAAACGGACCTGGCCGTGCGCTATCGCGAGAAGGGCGATATCGATTCGGCCTATAAGCTTATCACCGCGAATCTGCGGCTCGTGGTGAAAATCGCCATGGATTTCCAGCGGTACTGGATGCAAAACCTCATGGACCTGATCCAGGAGGGCAACGTGGGGCTTATGCAGGCGGTCAAGAAATTCGACCCATACAGGGGGTATAAGTTTTCCTACTATGCGTCTTTCTGGATAAAGGCCTACATAATCAAGTTTATCATGGACAACTGGAAACTGGTCAAAATCGGGACCACCCAGGCCCAGAGGAAGCTATTTTTTAACCTGCGCAAGGAAAAGGAAAGGCTGGAGGCCCAGGGCATCGAAGCTTCCCCCAAACTTCTAAGCCGCCGTCTCGATGTGAAGGAGTCCGAAATCATCGAGATGGACCAGAGGCTAAACAGCTGGGAGATCTCGCTGGACAGCCCTCTTAAGGAAGACTCGGAGGATACTCACAAGTCTTTTCTTCCCTCGGACGATCTGCCGGTTGACGACCAGATAGCCGACCAGGAAGCCAAAACGATCCTTCATGACAAGCTTATGCTTTTCAGGGAGCAGTTAAAGGGCAAGGAGGCCGTGATATTCGACAACAGGCTTCTGACCGAGGAGCCCATGACCCTGCAGGAAATCGGAGACAGTTTCGGGATAAGCCGGGAGCGGGTCCGACAGATCGAGAGCAGGCTCAAAAAGAAGCTCAAGGCCTACCTGGAAGAGGAGATAGAGGACATAGAACTTCTCCAGGAAAGCATGATCGAAATTTAGGGGTGTCTTTGCCCGGCGATCTTATCGTAGAGCGCAAGGTAGTGTTTGGCGGACGTGGTCCAGGAAAAATCCTGGGCCATGGCCCGCTTTTGAATCTGCTCCCATTTTAGTGAATCCTCAAAAAGCTCCAGCGCCGATTTTATCTTATCCAGGAATGCCCCGGCTCGTATTTGTAAAACTTAAGGCCCGTTCCGGAATCCGGGTGGATAAGAACATCTTTTACCGAATTATCCAGTCCCCCGGTGGCGTGAACGACGGGGATCGTCCCGTAGCGCAGGCTGTACATCTGGTTTAGCCCGCACGGCTCGTATCGGGAAGGCATGAGGAAAATGTCGGCCCCGGCCTCGATCAGGTGCGCCATTTGCTCATCGTGGCGATTGGTAAGCTTTAGCCGGTTCGGAAAAACCTTCTCAAGGCTCCTGATTCCTTCTTCTATCGAAGCGTCTCCTGTTCCCAGAATGACCAGGTTAACGTCGAGTTTCATCAGGTCGGGCAGAATTTTTTCGAGCAGGTCGAAGCCTTTTTGAGCGGCAAGACGGCCGATCATTCCCAGCAGGGGAAAATCGAATGTTTTTTCCAAAAAACCGGCCTGCCTGCATAGCGCCAGCTTGCAGGTTTTTTTGCCGGAAAGGGTGTCGGCCCGGTAATTGGCGGGGAGAAAGGCGTCGGCGCCAGGGTCCCAGATGTTGGTGTCGATTCCGTTTAGGATGCCCCTCAAGCTGTCTTTGCGCTCCTTGAGGACGCCTTCGAGCCCGAAGCCAAAATCGGATGTCGTAATTTCCGCGGCGTAGCGGGGGCTGACGGTGGTGACAATATCGCTGTAGACGATGCCCGCTTTCAAAAGATTGCATTGCCCCCAGAATTCGACCCCCTGGAAGGACCAAAGGCTTGGCGGAAGGTTTAGCAGCGGGAAAAAGCCGGCCGGGAAAAGCCCCTGGTAGGCGATGTTGTGAATGGTAAAAACGGTCCCCGAGCGGGCGAACCTGGGGTCGTAGCGCCAGTTGGTCCGGAAGTGTGCGGCGACCAGCCCGGTTTGCCAGTCGTGGAGATGGAAAATTGAGGGGAACCACCCGGCGGTCTCGCAAACATGCCTGGCCGCGAGGCTGAAGGTGATAAATCTTTCAGCGTTGTCTTCATAATCCCCGCGGACGGGACTGCCATAAAGATAGCGCCGGTCGAAGAACTCGTCTTTTTCGAGGAAATAGACCGGAATCCCCGAGGCGGTAGTGGTTTGCCAAAAATTAACGTGGTAGTCGTGTGGCCCTACACTGATCGTGGCTCCATGGCCCAGGGGTTCGAGATCGGGCAGCATTTCACGCACGCAGCGGTAAAGGGGCATGAATACCCTGACGTCGCAGCCGAGCTCGCGTAGCGCTTCAGGAAGAGAACCTGCCACATCGGCCAGTCCGCCCGTTTTCGCGAAAGGGCTCGCTTCTGAAGTGCAGAAAAGAATTTGCATTTCGATCAATCCTTTTTCCGTTATTGTTACTTCCATTTACATCATTTCGGGTCCATATTAAACAGTCAACTCTGGTCACGCAGAGAGTAAAAGCGTTTTCTCACGCAGAGGCGCAGAGGCGCGGAGAGGTAGACACAAAATAGCCATGACTGCGTGTGGACTAGAAGATTGGAAATGCGGGTGAGTTAACAGAGAAATTTTCTTAATTACCCTCCGCGCCTCTGCGCCTCCGCGTGACACTTGGCTTTTAAAAGCTTTTTTCTCACCCGGAGGCGCGGAGGCGCGGAGAGATACCAGAAGATTGGAAATTCGCGTGAAATTTTTTAAAATAGATAGTTAATGAAACCGCGTGATTTAACAAGGGGTTGATATTGGAGATAAATCGCCGGGTTAGCAGGCAAATTCGCATCGGCAGCGTTCCAGTCGGTGGGGGCGCGCCGGTTTCAGTCCAGTCGATGACCAACACGGACACGCGCGACTGGCGTTCGACTGTGGCCCAGATCGAAAGGCTGGAGGAGGCGGGGTGTGAAATAGTAAGGGTGGCGGTTCCGGACGAGCAGGCCGTGGAGGCGATGGGCAAGATAAAAAAGGCGATTCGAATGCCTCTTATCGCCGACATCCACTTCGACTACCGGTTGGCGATCGCATCGATTCGCGCGGGCGCCGACGCCATTCGCATCAACCCGGGCAATATCGGCGGCCCGGACAAGCTAAAAAAGGTAATAGAGGTTGCCAGGGAGCGGGAGGTTCCCGTTCGTATAGGGGTAAACAGCGGGTCTATCGAAAAGGATCTTCTGGCAAAATACGGCCATCCCACCCCGGAAGCCATGGTGGAGAGCGCTCTTCGGCACATAAAGTTTTTTGAAGACAGCGATTTTGGCCTGATAAAGGTTTCTCTAAAATCAAGTGATGTCATCACGACGATCAGTTCCTACCGGCTTCTGGCGGAAAAGACCGACTGTCCTTTTCACCTTGGGGTGACCGAGGCGGGGACGGTTGTGAGCGGGGCGGTGAAATCGGCCCTGGGGATCGGTTTTTTGCTGCTCGAGGGCATAGGGGATACACTGAGGGTTTCCCTTACCGCCGCGCCCGAAGAAGAGATGTATGTGGCCTGGTCGATCTTGAGGTCTCTCAAGCTGCGCGAAAGGGGCGTGGAACTCGTTAGTTGCCCGACCTGCGGACGCACGGAAATAGACCTCATACCGATGGTGCAACGGGCCGAGGCTTTGCTTAGAAATGTGAAGACGCCTCTAAAGGTTGCCGTTATGGGGTGCGTGGTAAACGGTCCAGGCGAAGCCAAGGAGGCCGATGTCGGCATAGCCGGGGGCAGGGGAGTGGGCATCCTGTTCAAAAAAGGCGAACGGGTGGAGAAGGTGGGCGAGAGTGAACTGCTCGACAGGCTTCTGTCCGAGGTCGAACGGATGACGGGAGAAAAACTTAAAAGGTAGAAGTCAAAAGTGCGTTTCTATGAATTGATAGACATCATCCTGGCTTACATGCCGGAGGCAAACATCCAGCTTCTGGAGAAAGCCTATGTGTTTGTCTCGAAAGCCTACAGGGACAAAAACATGTCCGGCGCCGGGCCCTACCTGAATCACCCCCTGGCTATCGGGGCGATTCTTGCAAAGATGCGCCTCGACGAAGAGAGCATTGCGGCGGGACTTCTGCACGATTCACTGGAAAGAGGTTATGCCTCGCCCGAAGAACTCACCGGGATGTTTGGCCCCGACGTCTGCCGGATAGTGCAGGGTGTGGCGAGGCTTACGCAGATCGCCTACGGCAACCGGCAGGAGCGGCAGGCCGAATACATCCGCAAGATGATCATGGCGATCTCGAGTGACGTCCGGGTTGTTCTTGTAAAGCTTGCCGACCGTCTCGACGGCATCGGCGGAACGCTTTGCGGGGGCGATCGGTCGGCCGACGGCCTTGCCCGTGAAACCCTGGACATCTATGCGCCGCTTGCGGGCAGGCTCGGTATCGACTGGTTAAAGCAGGAACTTGAAAACTTTTCCTTCAGGTGCCTCTATCCCGCGGCCTATGCGGAAATTGAAGCGGGGCTTGCCAAGACCCAGGAGGACAGGCTTCGCTACATCAGAGAGGTGGAGCAGGTTTTAAAGGCGCGCATGGGCGAGTTCGGGATCAAGGGCCGAATCTACGGGCGTCCCAAGCATATCTACAGCATCTATCTGAAGATGGAGCGGCAAAAACTCGACATGACCCGTATCTACGACCTGACGGCGTTTCGCGCCATCGTGGATTCGGTCAAATCCTGCTACGAGGCCCTGGCGCTGATCCACGCACTGTGGGAGCCCGTCGAGGGCAGGTATAAGGACTATATAGCAAGACCGAAAAACAACATGTACCAGTCCCTGCATACGACGGTCATCGGCCCCTACGGGGAACGGATGGAGGTCCAAATCCGCACCCGGGAGATGGACCAGATCGCCAATGAGGGGATTGCCGCCCACTGGATGTACAAGGAGGGAAAGCCGGTCACCGAGATCGACCGGGCCGAGACCCGGAGGTTTTCGTGGTTTCGCCAGGTAATGGAACTGGGCCAGGACCTTGCGGGCGGCCGGGGAGATTCCAAAGCGGTACTGGAGGCGCTCAAGGTAGACTTCTACCCTGATGAGGTCTATGTTTTAACACCCATAGGGGATGTGAAGGCTTTTCCCAAGGGAGCCACGCCGGTTGACTTCGCCTATGAGGTACACACCGAGGTCGGCAACAGGTGCGTGGGCGCAAGGGTCAACGGCAAACTGGTTCCGCTCAGGTACGAACTCCAGAACGGCGACACGGTCGAAGTGCTCACTTCCACCAGCCACAAGCCCAGTAAGGACTGGCTAAAACAGGTCAAGTCCGCCAAGGCGATAAACCGCATAAGGCACTGGTTCAAAACCGAGGAGAGGGAGCGGTCGATCTCCCTTGGCAGGGAAATCTGCGAAAGGGAATTCAGGAAGAAGGGTTTAAATTTCAACAATTATCTGAATTCAGCAGCGCTTGCCGAGGCGGCCAAAGCGTATTCGCTAAAAAGCGTAGACGATCTGCTGGCGGGCATAGGCTTTCATAAGATCACCCCCAACCAGGTAATCGGCAAACTGACCGCACTTCCCCCCGAAGAGGAACATCCCCGGGAAGAGGTTATCGAAAAAAAGAAGTCTGTCCCGTCAAAAGACGGCATCAAGGTCGATGGACTGGAAGACATCCTCATCCGGATGGCCCATTGCTGTAACCCCGTTCCGGGGGAACCCGTCATGGGATACATCACCAGGGGGCGGGGGATAACGGTTCACCGGGTTTCGTGCAAGAATATGCAAAGGGGCGGGGCCGATGGCAAAAAGATTGACGTGCAGTGGAATTCGGGCAAAGAACTGCTTTTCCCGGTGGATATACGGGTGGTCTACTCCGGTGAACGGGATGTGCTTGCCGCGCTAAACGGTGTTTTGGGCCACATGGACGTTAATGTTATGACTCTAAGGGTCGATCACCTGGCGGACACCTCCTGCGTTTGCAACCTGCGAATAGAGGTGAAAGACTCAAAGCATCTCCAGAGGGTAATATCGGCGCTTAAAAGCGAAAGAGGCGTCTATAAAGTCCAGAGAGCCATGGAATGATCCGCGGGCGCCAAATAAAATCCCCCCTGACCCCAGCAGTGTCCGGTTAGGAACTTGCATGGGCATAGTGTGAAAAAAAGTTACAAAATCGGGGTATTTGAACGATTTTTTTCTTGACAATCCAATGAGAGCGTGCGGCGGCGCCTCTTCGTAAAATCCTATAATTTAAGGGAGTTACGGAGATGCCGCATTCCTTCTGTCTCAGTCAAGAGCCACCATCGTTCGAAGACCTCTATAAACCAATCGATAAACTTGCTCCCTCGATTCCGGATTTGAGATCGAGGGGGTACAGGCCATTGCAGATGGAATTCTCTCATCAACTAAAAGCACTCGTTACGTTCCATCTTGAGGAGCATAAATCAGGACGCGACCTGCTTCAGTTCCTCGAAGAGGATGATTTTGCTCGACAGACTATCGCCCCTCCCCAGGGGATAAAGAGAAGCTCCTTCTTTGAGGCAATCAATACCCGAGGGCTTGAGCAAATGTTCAGGGTTTTCAGGCATCTCCAAGCCGAAGCCACCACAGTCATACCCAAAGCTCATGCGGATTGGGGTGAATTGATCGCCATCGACGGCTCCTATATTGAAACGGTTCTCTCGATGCATTGGGCCGACTACTCCGATCAGAAAACAAAAGCCAAGGTCCACGTTGCCTTCGACTTGAACAGATCAATTCCCAGTGAAATCATCCTAACGAACGGAAAAGTCGATGAGCGTCCCTTCGTTACCAAGTTGTTGTCGCCCGGTCAGACCGGTGTCATGGACCGCGGGTACCAGAGCTACAAAGACTTCGATCTTTGGCAGTCCGAAGGGAAGCACTTTGTCTGCCGAATACGCTACGATCATAAGAAAACCGCAATTTCGTCCAATTCCATCGCCGAGGGGAGCATTGTTTTCTACGACGCCGTGGTTTTGCTCGGAACCAAAGGCATCAACCAGACCAAAAAGCAGGTGCGACTCATCTGCTATCGGGTGGACCACAAAAACTACTGGATCGCAACCGACCGCTTTGACCTGAGCGCCGAGCAAATCGCTGCGATATACAAGGAGCGCTGGCTGATCGAGAAGTTCTTCGCGTGGTGGAAGCGCCACCTAAAGGTTTATCACATTATTGCAAGGAGCCGATATGGCCTCACCATGCAAATACTTGCCGGGCTGATTACTTATCTTCTCCTTGCAATTTACTGCCAAAACCATTTCGGGGAAAAGGTCAGCATCAAAAGAGTCAGACAACTCAGGACCCAAATTCGCAACGAACTCCAGGGCATCAAGATAGCCACCGAGGGCTCCCAAAATTTCAAAGAACGGGGGGTAGTCCAAGGCCTAGCAAAAACCTAACCGGACACTGCTGCCCTGACCCCCCTTTAGAAAAGGGGGGAATTTAAAGTCTCTTTAGAAAAGGGGGGAATTTGAAATCCCTTTAGAGAAGGAGGGAATTTGAAACCCCCTGACCCCTTGCCCTCCTTTAGAAAAGGGGGGGTTTTTTTTCGTAAAGAACAGCACCGCTATTTGCTCGGAATGGAAAAATATTCAGCTTAAGACAATGTTTGGAGCATTCAACATTTCTCTTGCTCTTTCCGTTATCCGGCCATATCCTGCAAAACTAAGAGCACAGGCCATTTTTTCTTGCCCCGCATGGCGATTTTGATGGACAAAACGATTAATCCGGATATAAGAACCTAACTTAGTCAAACCGTGGGTGGGCGCGAGTCGCGCGGCTTTTCACCGGGATTTCGGGCAAACCGACTGCGTGCAGCACTTATGCCATTTGATCCAGCCTAAAGGAGGTGTGCAGGATAAGTTGTTAAGAGGCGTTAAGGAGGAGGCACTTTTTATTACCTGATCATGTCGAGGAGGAAAGAAGATGACGAAGGCGGAACTTGTTGGAAAAATCGCTAACGAAGGCGGGATCACCAAGGCTCAGGCGGAAAAGGCGGTCGACGGGTTTGTGTCTGCCGTTTCGACCGCCCTGGCCGACGGCGACAAGATTACATTGGTTGGGTTCGGCACGTTCAGCGTTGGCTCGAGGTCTCAGCGCGAAGGCCGCAATCCCCGCACCGGCGAAAAGATCAAAATTCCTGCTTCTAAAGTTGTCAAGTTCAAGGCTGGCAAGACCCTCAGCGAAAAAGTCAAGTAGATCACCACGTCCGCTCTTTCGATATGAAATTTGGGAGGGGCTGCCAGTATTTACTTAATTGACTGCAGTCCCTTTCTTCTTTTTTGTAGTCGTGAGATCCCTTCGGTTTTTTACGGGTAATTGACATTATCCTGCCATAATCTTAAGTTTTATCTCTTTAACATGAAACGATCCATGAACTCGAAGGGCGCTGCGCGGCCATGCGGATAATAACGTTGCCGGCGCAGACACAGGAGGAAGCGGTGTCCAAGAATTTGACTCACAAGATACTCGAAGCACACCTGGTCGAAGGCAATCTGGTCCCGGGGGAGGAAATAGCGATCCGGATCGACCAGGTCCTGCTCCAGGACGCCACTGGAACCATGGCCATGCTCGAGTTCGAAGCGCTGGGAATCGAGAGGATAGCGGCCGAAATCGCCGTTCAATATGTCGATCACAATATCATACAGACCGATAACAAGAATGCCGACGACCATATCTACCTGCAGAGCGCTTCGGCCAGGTACGGGCTTCATTTCAGCCCCGCCGGCAACGGGGTGTCGCACCAGGTTCACATGGAAAGGTTCGGGGTTCCCGGAAAGACGCTTATCGGCTCGGACAGCCACACTCCCGGCGCAGCGGGCGTTACGGTCCTGGGGATAGGCGCGGGCGGCCTCGATGTGGCCCTGGCCATGGCCGGTCACCCCTATCACTTTCCATGCCCGAAAGTGCTGGGCGTAAAGCTCACAGGAAAACTTCCCGACTGGGTAAGCGCCAAGGACGTCATCCTCAAGATGCTGCGGCGCTACGACGTCAAGGGGTGTGTGGGCAAAGTTGTCGAATATTACGGGCCGGGGGTGGCGAGCCTGTCGGCGACCGACCGTGAAACGATCGGCAACATGGGTACAGAGCTTGGCGCCACCACTACGATATTTCCCTCCGACGAAAACACGAGGGCCTATCTCGAAGCCCAGGGGCGCGGGAGTGACTGGGCGCCTTTAAGCGCCGACCCCGGGGCTGAATATGACGAATACGACGAAATCGACCTCTCAAGGGTCGAGCCCTTAATAGCCAAGCCCAGTTCGCCGGGCAACGTGGTTACGGTGCGCGAGGTCGCGGGCTTGAAAGTCGATCAGGTAATAGTGGGGAGCAGCGTTAACTCATCGTTTAGGGATCTCATGGTGGTGGCGAGGATATTCGAAGGCAGGCATGCTTGCGCCTTGACCTCGCTCAATGTCAATCCCGGAAGCCGCCAAGTGATCGAAAATGTCGCCGCCGAAGGCGGGGTCCTGTCTCTATTGAGGGCCGGGGCGCGAATACACGAATCCGGGTGTTTGGGCTGCATAGGGATGGGGCAGGCGCCGGGCACCGGCCAGGTGAGTCTTAGGACAATGCCTCGCAATTTCCCCGGACGTTCGGGAACAAAGGATGACCTGGTCTACCTCTGCTCGCCCGAGACGGGGGCTGCCGCGGCCCTTAAAGGCGTAATAACCGACCCCAGAGACCTTGGCGCGGAGATGGAATATCCCAGGGTAGAAGACCCGAAAGAGTATCTGCTGGACGAGTACTCGATTGTAAAGCCCAGCGAGGAACTAAGGAAAACCGAAGTCGTTCGCGGCCCCAACATCGCTCCTCTGCCGGCTTTCGATGCGCTGCCGGAGTTTTTGGAAACCAAGGTGGTGCTGGTGGCCGGAGATAACATTTCGACTGATACGATCATGCCCGCGGGCAGCAAAGTCCTGCCTCTAAGGTCCAACATTCCGGCGATAAGCCGGTTTGTGTTCTCCATGATCGACGAGGAATTCGCTCGAAAATGCGAAGAAGCCGGAGCGGTCACGATCGTCGGCGGAGAAAACTACGGCCAGGGATCGAGCCGCGAGCATGCGGCCCTTGCGCCGCGATTCCTTGGCGTCAGGGTGGTGCTGGCGAAAAGCTTTGCCAGGATACACATGGCCAATCTTTGCAACTACGGGATTGTCCCGCTGGTATTCGCCAATCCCGATGACTATAGTTTAATAAACAAGGGCGTTACTGTCATTTTTCGGGATATCCGGCGCAATATCGCCAAAGGCCTTGCAGAGCTTCCTGTCGAGGTCGATGGAAAAGAAATAAGGGCCGCTTTGCGCGTATCGGAAAGAATGCGCACCATGTTGCTCGAGGGCGGAGCCCTGAACATGGTCAGGAAAGGGTGAGCGGTCAGTTAAATAATTGTGGGGACAAACCATGGGGAGGGAAAAATGGCTGTTGAAACGGTCCGGGTGAAAAATACCGGGCTCCGCGGCGTTACTGTCGCAGACACCAAAATCAGCTACATAGACGGCGAAAACGGGGTTCTGATCTACCGCGGCTACAGGATAGAAGAACTGGCCGAACGGTCGACTTTCATGGAAACGGCCTTTTTGCTGCTAAACGGCCATCTTCCGAGTGGAAGCGAACTCGAGGGGTTCGAGCGGCAGGTCGTGCAGGCGCGTGAACTGCCCGGGTTTATCCTCGAGAGCATGGAAAAATTTCCAAGACGGACCGATCCCATGGATGTTCTGCAGGCCGGCATCCCCATGCTTGCAATGGCGGACCCGGATCTAAACGACGATTCGAGGGAGGCCAATATCAGGAAAGCCGTGAGGCTCATAGCCCGAATTCCCGCAGCCGTTGCCGCCTGGAACAGGATAAGAAACGGGCAAAAGGTTCTTGCGCCCGATAACGGTCTGTCTCACGCCGCCAATTTCCTCTACCAGTTGACCGGGGAAAAGGTGAGTGCGGAGATTGCCCGCGACTTCGACCTTTGCCTGATCCTGCACGCCGATCACACCTTCAATGCATCGACGTTTGCCTGCCGTGAGGTCGTATCGACCAACGCCCATATTTACGCCGGAGTCGCGGCGGGAGTCGGGGCGCTTTCCGGCAGTCTGCACGGCGGGGCCAACGAACGGGTCATGAAGATGCTTCTCCAGCTTGAAAAAGAGCTCTCATCGGCCGATGATATCGACCCATGGGTCAGGGGCATGATCGACGGCGGCAAGGTAATAATGGGTATGGGACACGCGGTTTACAAGACTTTCGATCCCAGGGGGAAAATACTCAAGGAAATGTTGCACCGGCTGACTGAAAAGACCGGTCACCCCAAATGGTACGAGTACCTGACAAGGATCGAACGGGAAGGAATAAGGGAATTCACCGCGCGCGGCAAAACGGGCATCAGCACCAACGTCGATTTCTACTCCGGCTCGGTATATGCCTCAATGGGAATTCCCATCGACATAATGACCCCGGTTTTCGCCATATCGCGGATCTCGGGATGGTGCGCGCACATTATCGAGGAAAAATTCGCCGAGGCCCAGGAAAAGCCCGCTCTCTATAGACCCGAAGCGGAATATGTCGGCAACTATTGCGGGGCGATGGGGTGTTCCTACGAACCCATGGAAGGCAGGGGCTAGAGTTATCACGCAGAGGCGCAGAGAGAAATACCAGAGACGTACCCACCCCACTGCGACCCGCGCAGGGGCCGGAGTTGGGTCCCGAAAAGTCAACGATATCTGCTACCAGCTGGTGGACACGATAACCCTCTGCGCCTCTGCGTGAGAAAAGGCTTTTAAGACAGGAGAGCTCTTATGGTTTTTAAACACGATGTTTTGATCGTAGGGGCCGGGCTTGCCGGACTCAGGGCGGCGACAGAGATTGCGGGAAAAGCCGATGTGGCCCTCTTGAGCAAGGTCTACCCCACCCGGTCGCATTCGGGTGCGGCGCAGGGCGGAATTGCCGCCGCGCTGGAAAACGAGGAGCCCGATTCCTGGGAATGGCACATGTACGATACGGTCAAGGGCGGGGATTATCTGAGCGACCAGAATGCCGCGGAAATTCTGGCCAAAGATGCCATCAGGGCCGTCTACGAACTCGAACACATGGGGGTTCCATTCAACCGCACCCCGGAGGGCAAAATCGCCCAGCGCTGCTTCGGCGGCCATACCAGCAATTTCGGCCAGGCGCCCGTAAAGCGCATCTGTTACGCCGCGGACCGGTCCGGCCGGGTCATCATGGATACGCTCTATTTCGATGCGGTAAAGAAGGGCATAAAGATATACCCGGAATTCCATGTGCTGGACCTCGTGTTCCGGGACGGTCAGGTTGCGGGGCTTGTGGCCTATGAGCTTGCGACCGGTGAGGTTCACTTCTTCCACGGCCGGGTGGTCCTTCTGGCTACCGGCGGGTACGGGAAGGTGTACAAGGTTACCTCCAACGCTTTCGCCAGCACGGGCGACGGCGCGGCGCTGGTCTACAGGCGGGGGCTGCCTCTGGAGGACATGGAATTTGTCCAGTTCCACCCGACAGGGATTTGGGGACTGGGGGTCCTTATAACCGAGGCGGCAAGAGGCGAGGGCGGGGTGCTGCGAAACGGTGAAGGCGAGCGGTTCATGGAAAGATATGCCCCCACCATAAAGGATCTCGCGCCCAGGGACATGGTGTCGCGGGCAATCTACACTGAAATCGGGGAAGGCCGGGGAATAAACGGCCGGGACTGCGTCCACCTGGACCTTACTCATCTCGGGGAAAAAAGCTGGCCGAACGGTTATCCGACATTTCCTCCTTCGTAAAGATTTACCTGGGCCTCGACCCGGCAAAAGACCTCATCCCCGTTCACCCCACATGCCATTATATGATGGGGGGCATCCCCGTAAATACCGACGGAAACGTTACGGACGAAAACAACAGGCCGGTGCCGGGGCTCTATGCCGCGGGCGAATGTTCGTGCATTTCGCTCCACGGGGCCAACCGTCTCGGCTGCAATTCGCTGCTCGACCTTGTCGTTTTCGGCAGGAGGGCCGGTGCGCATATCCTCGAAAATCTCGACCGGCTGCCCTGGACCGGCCCGCCCGAGGCTCCGGAGCGGGACGCGGTCGAGCGCATAAGGCGGCTCAAGGAAAACCGCAAGGGCGAAAGGGCGGTCAGCATCCGGCGGGAGCTTCAGCAGGCCATGATGGACGGTTGCTCGGTTTTTAGAGATGAGCCGGGTTTAAAGAAAGTCGTTCAAACCATCGGGGAACTCGAAGCAAGGGCGCGCTCAATTTGTATCGACAATCCGGGAAATCGCTTCAACACCGATTTGATGGACGGCCTGGAACTGCTCAACATGCTGCCCCTTGCCGAAGCGATAGCGGCTTCGGCGCTAAACAGGACCGAAAGCCGCGGGGCGCATTCGCGCCAGGACCACCCGCAAAGAGACGATGAGCATTGGCTACAGCACACGCTTATCCGAAGGACGGACCAGGGAGTGTCGATCGGCGGGAAACCAGTGACGGTCACCCGGTTTCAACCCAAGGCGAGAACGTACTGAGAGAGGGAAAAGGACAATGCTCAGATTCCGGATATTCAGGTTCGATCCCGAGGCGGACAAAGAGGCCTGGTACAGGACCTATGAGGTCGACGCAATGCCGGAGGATCGCATCCTCGATTGTCTGAACAAGATCAAATGGGAGCAGGACGGGACCCTTGGCTACAGGATGTCCTGCGCCCACGGGGTTTGCGGCTCGGACGGCATGCGGATAAACGGTGTGTGCTCCCTTGCGTGCCAGAAGCTTGTGAAGGACTACGCGGGCCTCGAGGAAATCACCCTGGAGCCGCTGCCTTTTTTCCAGGTCCGAAAAGACCTGATAGTCGATATGGACGATTTTTTGGACAGGGTTGAGTCGATGAGTCCTTACCTTGTCCGGTCCGAGACACCGCCTGAAAAGGAAAGTCTCCAGAGTCCCGAAGACCACGCAAAGGTAGAGGAAGCCATACGCTGCATCCTGTGCGGTTGCTGCACGAGCGCATGCCCGGTCATGAGGGAAAATCCGGACTACGTCGGTCCGGCGGCCCTCGTTTGGGCCTACAGGTACCTCTATGATTCGAGGGATGGCGATTTTACGGGCAGACTCGAAAAGTTGAACAAGCCGGATTCCGTATGGCCCTGCGAAAATTTTTTCGAATGCACCCGCGTGTGCCCCAAGAGCATCCCGATCACCAAGTCGATCAATTTCATGAAGCGGGAAATAAAAAAGCGGCTTCCGCAAGGGAGCGAGTGAATAAGTGGGTTGCATAAGAGCCTTTTTTCCTTGTAAATTCATCCTCTGCTGATCATAAGTATAGAGCGGAGGAATACCATGATTAAATCGATAAATCCATTCACCGGCGAATTGACGGCGCAGTTCGAGCCCATGACGGACGACGCCTGCCGGGAGGCGGCTTCAAGAGGAAGGGCGGCGTTTGAAAAATGGAAAAGGCTTTCCATTGCCGACCGGCTGAAGCCTGTCGCAAATCTTGCCTCGATTTTCAGGTGTAAAAAGGAAGAGTACGCGCGGTTTGCCGCCGTCGAAATGGGCAAGCCTGTCCGGGAGGCCGTATCAGAGATCGAAAAATGCGGTCTTCTTTGTGACTATTATCATGGGAACTCGGAAAAGTTTCTGGCGAGTGAAACGATCGAGACCTCGGCTGCCAAAAGCTACGTGGTCTTTGACCCTCTTGGGGTCATCCTTGGCGTAATGCCCTGGAATTTCCCCTTTTGGCAGGTGGTCCGCTGGGCCATCCCGGCCCTTGCGGCGGGCAATGTCTGCCTGCTCAAGCACGCGTCCAACGTCCCGCTGACGGCGATCGAGCTGGAGAAGATTTTTAGCGAAGCCGGTTTTCCGGAGCATGTCTTCCAGACCCTCCTGATCGGTCCCCGGGGCGCGGAACGGCTGATAGAGCAAGACCTCGTCGATGGGGTTTCTCTTACCGGAAGCGGCGCCGCCGGCGCGGCAATCGGGTCGCTTGCGGGAGGGAAGCTCATAAAATCAGTCCTGGAACTGGGCGGCTCGGACCCCTTCATGGTCTTCGAGGATGCCGATCTCGATAAGGCCGCCCGCGCGGCGCTCAGATCCAGAATGGCCAACGCGGGTCAAAGCTGCATTGCCGCCAAGCGGTTCATCGTGGCCGAGCGGGTCTTCGACGCGTTCAGGGAAAAATTTATGGATGCGCTCAAGTCCATAAAATTGGGCGACCCGCTGGACAGTTCCACCGATATGGGGCCGGTCGCCAGGAAAGAATTCCTCGAGATCCTCGAAAATCAACTCGACGATGCGCTGAAAAAGGGGGCCTCTGTCTTCAGGGGACCGGAGCCGCCGGCCCAGGGTTATTTTTTCCGTCCGGCTGTTTTGACCGGCCTTACAGAAGACATGCGGGTGTCGAAGGAAGAGATTTCGGCCCGATAGCCGCTCTGAGTGTGGCCGGCAGTGAGGATGAAATGATCCGGATGGCCAACCGGACCGAATTCGGCCTTGGCGCCGCGATCTGGACCCGGGACGTCGAGAGGGCTCAAAAACTCGCAAGGGAAATTGAAGCAGGGTTTGTGGCCATAAACTGTATTGTAAAATCCGATCCGCGCCTTCCATTCGGGGGGGTGAAAAAATCGGGGTACGGAAGAGAGCTTTCCCATTATGCCCTCAAGGAGTTCGTAAATATAAAGACAGTCCTTGTGGGGCAATGATCGAAAGCGGGAGCGCAGTCCGGCCGGCAAATGGCGAGACAGAACTTTTCCAGCAAAGAGGAGCATTTATGGAGATTGGCGCACCGACGGTTTCAACCCCGTCCCGCATAAAACTCTTCATGGCATTGTCCCGAACGCCGCACGGCCTGCTCGACATGGCTACCCCGGCCCTTGCGGCCCTTTTCTGGCTCGGTGCGATACCGTCGGCATACGTGGTGTTCATCGGCCTGATTACGGCTTTCGCCGGCTATACGGCGGTATATGCCTTAAACGACGTCGTCGATTACCGGACCGACCGGCGCAAGATCATCGAGTGCGGCGAACTGAAGTGTGCGGCGGGCGACCCGGATGCCGTCTATGCGCGCCATCCGCTTGCGCAGGGCATGCTCAGTTTGAGGGAAGGTATCGTGTGGACGGCGGCCTGGGGGGCGCTCGCCCTTTTCGGGGCCTGGCTCCTAAACCCCGCCTGCGCGGTCATCTTTATACTGGGATGCATTGCGGAAACGATCTACTGCCTGATGTTGAGGCTAAGCTGGACGAGGGCGCTGGTGAGCGGGGCGGTAAAGAGCGCAGGCGGCCTGGCCGCCATTTACGCCGTGGCGCCTAGAGCGCCCGCACTTTTTTTGATCGGTTTTTTTCTGTGGTTTTTCTTCTGGGAAATCGGCGCTCAAAACATTCCAAACGATTGGAGCGACCTGGCCGAAGACGTGCGGATGGGCGCTGAGACCGTTCCGGTAAGGTTCGGGCCTGACGGGTCGGCCCGGATCATCCTGGGATGCCTGGCAGTTGCCGTATTCATGAGTTTAGCGCTTTTCTGGCTCACTCCCGCGCACTTGAGCGGTTTGTATTTTGCCGGGTCCATCCCCGCGGCCCTGTTCTTTCTGCTCCTGCCCGGGTGGAAGCTCTACCGCGCAAGGACCGGCGAGCAGGCTTCCGCGCTGTTCAACAGGGCCAGCTATTATCCCCTCACCATGTTTGTCGTGATCCTGCTTAGCGCTGTTGTCTGATCTCGGGCAAGCGCGGAGAGTAAAAGATAGAAGCAAGGCAAAAGACAGAAGCGTAGAAGCGCGGGGAGCTGTGCCCCCCGCACCCCCATGGGCTGCCAAGTCGCGGGCTTTCAGCCCGCGACTTGGCAGCCGGCGCCTTTGGCGCCAAAAGTATACTCAGGTGTTCAGGTCTCGCTCGTTCGCGACTATTTTCTTCTGCTTCTTCTCGTGGCGGTCTTATAGGGCAGCGCCTTGAGTTCGACGATTGCTTTGACCTGCTCGAACTCCGGGTCTTTATGGACAAGAACGGCCTTTTCAGCGATGGCTGTGGCGACAATCCAACTGTCGCAGACGGAGAGACTGTGCGAGGCCTTTATCTCTATGGACTTTTCGAAAATTGTCTCCGTGATGTTTACTCTCATCAAGGGGAGAAGATCGAGGAGTGTGGCGAATTTGTCGGATTCCGCCCTGCCCGCATTCTTCCATAGACGGTATCGGCCCTCCATGAAGGTCATGAAAGAAACGCAAAGATTGGCGTCTGAACGCAGAAGATTCTCCACGATATCGGCTCCATCTTCATCGTTCCAAAGGGTG
>CAWEZA010000013.1:0-24988 GCA_963813125.1 uncultured delta proteobacterium
CAGTGTCCGGTTAGGAACTTGCATGGGCATAGTGTGAAAAAAAGTTACAAAATCGGGGTATTTGAACGATTTTTTTCTTGACAATCCAATGAGAGCGTGCGGCGGCGCCTCTTCGTAAAATCCTATAATTTAAGGGAGTTACGAAGATGCCGCATTCCTTCTGTCTCAGTCAAGAGCCACCATCGTTCGAAGACCTCTATAAACCAATCGATAAACTTGCTCCCTCGATTCCGGATTTGAGATCGAGGGGGTATAGGCCATTGCAGATGGAATTCTCTCATCAACTAAAAGCACTCGTTGCGTTCCATCTTGAGGAGCATAAATCAGGACGCGACCTGCTTCAGTTCCTCGAAGAGGATGATTTTGCTCGACAGACTATCGCCCCTCCCCAGGGGATAAAGAGAAGCTCCTTCTTTGAGGCAATCAATACCCGAGGGCTTGAGCAAATGTTCAGGGTTTTCAGGCATCTCCAAGCCGAAGCCACCACAGTCATACCCAAAGCTCATGCGGATTGGGGTGAATTGATCGCCATCGACGGCTCCTATATTGAAACGGTTCTCTCGATGCATTGGGCCGACTACTCCGATCAGAAAACAAAAGCCAAGGTCCACGTTGCCTTCGACTTGAACAGATCAATTCCCAGTGAAATCATCCTAACGAACGGAAAAGTCGATGAGCGTCCCTTCGTTACCAAGTTGTTGTCGCCCGGTCAGACCGGTGTCATGGACCGCGGGTACCAGAGCTACAAAGACTTCGATCTTTGGCAGTCCGAAGGGAAGCACTTTGTCTGCCGAATACGCTACGATCATAAGAAAACCGCAATTTCGTCCAATTCCATCGCCGAGGGGAGCATTGTTTTCTACGACGCCGTGGTTTTGCTCGGAACCAAAGGCATCAACCAGACCAAAAAGCAGGTGCGACTCATCTGCTATCGGGTGGACCACAAAAACTACTGGATCGCAACCGACCGCTTTGACCTGAGCGCCGAGCAAATCGCTGCGATATACAAGGAGCGCTGGCTGATCGAGAAGTTCTTCGCGTGGTGGAAGCGCCACCTAAAGGTTTATCACATTATTGCAAGGAGCCGATATGGCCTCACCATGCAAATACTTGCCGGGCTGATTACTTATCTTCTCCTTGCAATTTACTGCCAAAACCATTTCGGGGAAAAGGTCAGCATCAAAAGAGTCAGACAACTCAGGACCCAAATTCGCAACGAACTCCAGGGCATCAAGATAGCCACCGAGGGCTCCCAAAATTTCAAAGAACGGGGGGTAGTCCAAGGCCTAGCAAAAACCTAACCGGACACTGCTGCCCCTACCCCCCTTTAGAAAAGGGGGGAAATTGAATCCACCTTGCCCCAGAGATTAAAATCCCCCCTGCCCCTTTAGAAAAGGGGGGAAATTTAGTCCCCTCGGTGGAATGCCGAACCCGAATCCCGGTAGCCGAAGTTTTCAGGGGTCGGAGAAAAGGTCTTCCAGGCTGTACAGCAGCCGATCGAGCTCGCCAAGTCTCCCGGCCAAAAGCGACTCGCGGGCCTGGTCGCGCACTTTTTTCATTCCGTCCAGTTTTTGAGCAATTTTTTTCTTCGATTCCCCGCGCACATGCGGATCGTTATTCATCCTGATCATTACCTCCACCATCTCGTAGAGCGAAGGCTCCCTTTCGATGACAAGGTTGTAGCCGCCTTCATCGAGCAGCCGGTAGAGCTCGGGGAAAGTATTTTTCAATCCGCCTTCTCCGTAAGCCGGCAGAAGCCTCACGTCGATTTGCATGTATCTGCTCATATCGCTCTCCTCCAAACGATCCCATTTAGTGTTGGAATTCGGAATAAAGGGGAAAAAAACAATCTACTTTGAATAGCGTAACAATAGGGATTCGTACGAATCAATGCAGCAAATCTTTGCATTTTTTAACTTGCCCGAGCCTTAATTCCCTGTATGATTGCGCCCTGAAACAATTTCCAGACGGGATGCGTACAAACCGATGACGTTGAGAAACAGCATACTTTTGCCGATTTCGCTGGCTGCCGCTTTTTTGTCGATGCAGGGCTGCCTGAAAGTGGGGCCGAACTTCGTAAAACCCGCTGCCCCGGTTTCAACCAACTGGCTCGAAGCGGGAAACAAGCAGATAAAAGATACGCCCGCCAATTACTCCGCATGGTGGAAAAGCTTCGACGACCCGGATCTCAACCAAATAATCGCCAGGGCATACCGTGACAATGTCTCTTTGAAAATAGCGGCGGTAAACGTCCTAGAGGCTCGCGCCGAGCTTGGGATAGCAACCGGGGAGCTATACCCTCAAACGCAGCAGGCGGCCGGTTCGCAAACATTTAACAGGTTCAGTTCCTACTCCACTTCTTCGGGTGTTCCAGGCATTTCCACCAACTCTTACTGGCAGGACCAGATCGGTTTGAATGTCGGCTGGGAGCTTGACTTCTGGGGAAAATACAGAAGAGCTATCGAATCCGCGGATGCTTCATGGCGCGCAAGCCTTGCCGACTACGACGCCGCCCTGGTGTCTTTGACGGCCAATGCCGCTGATTCCTACATCCAGATAAGGACTCTCGAAAAACGGATTCAGATTGCGCGGGAAAACCTCACGATCCAAAGGGAAGGTCTGAGGATCGCCGAAGCACGCTTCCGCGCCGGGTCGACCTCGCAAAGAGACGTCGAGCAGGCGAAGACCGTGCTCTACAATACCCTGGCGACCATACCCGTCCTTCAGCAGCAGCTCAAACAAAACAAAGACGCTCTGTGCGTGCTCCTGGGCATGGTTCCGAGCAATCTGTCCGATATGCTGCGCGGCCCGTACGGAAATTCCGGTCCCGCCTCCCAGCATCGCCACAGGGATTCCCGCAGACCTTCTCAGGCGCCGCCCCGACGTTCGCAGCGCCGAACTCAAAGCCGCGGCCCAGTGCGCGAAGATCGGCGTCGCCAAGGCGGAGCTCTACCCCGCGTTTTCACTTACCGGCAGCTTCGGTTTCCTCATCGACCGACTTCGGCGGGGCAAAGCTCTCCCAGACTGTTAGCCGGCAATGCGGCTTCGATTACCGCCGGGCCATCGGTGCAATGGAATATTTTAAACTACGGACAAATCACCAATAATGTGCGTTCGCAGGATGCGAGTTTCCAGGCGCTCCTGCTGACCTACAGGAACACGGTTCTGACCGCGCAGCAGGAAGTAGAAGATTATCTGACCGGTTACCTGCGCTCCCAGGAAAACGCCCGAGGCCTCGCCCTGGCGGCCGCCGCGGCCAGACGATCCCTCGATTTGGCTTTCATACAGTACAAAAGCGGGAGCACAGACTTCACAACGGTTCTCACCGCCCAACAGGCGCTTCTGACCGCCCAGGACAGTCTTGCGACGGCCCTTGGCAATATCGCCCTAAATCTCGTCGGGGTCTACAAATCCCTTGGCGGAGGGTGGCAAATAAGGGAGTGCAAAGACATCCTGCCGCCGGAAATCAAGGAAATGATGGCAAAGCGTACGAACTGGGGCGATCTGCTCTCCCCTGCCGTATATTTGCCCCCGCCCTGCAAGCAGCCCGACATTCGCTGCCCGGACTGGTAGGGGCAGGCCTCTAATCCGCCAAAAACATGCAGTTGTTGGAGCAATCATGATTTCGTTCAACGCAAAAAAGACAGCCGGCGCCGCGTTAATCTGCCTCATGCTGATTATCCCGGCAGGCTGCAACCAGAAGAAGGCGTCCTTTTCTTTTCCCCCGCCGCAGGTCACGGTAAGCCGCCCCGTGTGCATGGATATCGTCGATTACCAGGAGATAAGCGGCAACACGCAGGCAGTCAACACCGTGCAGCTTCCGGCGCGCGTGGAAGGCTATCTCGAAAGCGTATATTTCAAAGACGGGGATATAGTCAAAAAAGGGCAACCTCTTTTTCTCATCCAGCAAGACACATATGACGCGCAACTCCAGCAGGCCGAAGGAAACGTGCAAAACCAGGAAGCCCTGCTGAGACATGCAAAGACGGAGTTTGCCCGTTATTCAAAACTTTATGCCCAAAAGGCCGCAGCGGACACCGATGTTGAAAACTGGCGCTATCAGCGCGACACGGCGCAGGCAGGCCTGGTCTCCGCCAAGGCCCAGCGCGACCTGGCAAAACTCAACCTGGGATACACCAGGGTATTCGCCCCTTTTACGGGGCGCATCGACAGAAGGCTCGTCGATCCGGGGAACCTCGTGGGCGTATCGGGTAGCAACACCACCCTTGCGGTTCTTACCCAGATAAATCCCCTGTACGTTTATTTCAACATCGCCGAAACGGTTATTCCCCCTTACCTCAAAGACTTGCGGACCTGTTCGCTAAACTCACCCGAAGCAAAGCGAAGCGCAGGAAGGTTTCCAGTCTCTCATGGGCCTTGCCACCGAAAAGGGATATCCCCACGAGGGGTACCTGGATTTCGCCGCAAGCACGGTGAGCACGTCGACGGGGACCCTGCTCTTAAGAGGTGTTTTCCCAAACCACAGCGGCGCGATTCTGCCCGGGGAGTTCGTAAGGGTCAGGCTTCCGCTGGGGAAAAAGCACCCGGCGATTCTTGTTCAGCAAGAAGCGGTGCAGTACGACCAACAGGGGTCCTACGTCCTGATCGTAAACCCGAAGGGCAACACGGTTGAACGCAGGGAAGTAAAGGTAGGCCCGGTAAAAGGTTATTCCTACGTGATCGAAAGCGGCCTTACGGGAAGTGAGCTGGTCGTTACCAAAGGCGTGCTCAAGGCGATCCCGGGCGCTAAGGTAACCCCTCAGATCGCTGCGAATTCGCCAAAAGAAACCTGCAAGGGAACAACCAAATGATTTCAGAGTTTTTTGTCGACAGACCTATTTTCGCAAACGTCATCGCCCTGGTCACTATAGTAATAGGCCTTGTCGCTCTTTACATACTACCGGTAGCGCAGTATCCGAATATCGTTCCCCCGACAATCCAGGTCTCGACGAGTTATCCGGGCGCAAGCGCCGATGTCGTGGCAAAGACCATCGGCGTTCCAATCGAGCAGGCGGTAAACGGTGTCGAAAACGCCATATACATGTCTTCGGTAAGCTCCAGCGATGGTTCCTACACGCTTACGATCACTTTCAAAGTCGGAACAGACCTCAATACTTCCGTGGCCCTCGTCCAGAACCTGGTAAACGGCGCACTCGCCCAATTGCCCGCCGGCGCCACGCAGCAGGGAGTAACAGTAAAAAAAGTCTCCCCGAACATTCTGCTGGTCGTTAGCCTCTATTCCCCCGACAACCGTTACGACTCGGTATTTCTTTCCAATTACGCCAGCATAAACCTGCTAAACCCTCTGGCCCGGGTCCCTGGTGTCGCCCAGACCAGAGTGTTCGGCTCGGGGGCTTACAGCATGCGGGTGTGGCTCGATCCCTACAGGCTCCAGACCTACGGCCTTACGACCACCGATGTGCTCGCGGCAATCCAGGGACAAAATATCCAGGTCGCAACGGGACGGCTGGGCGCTCCCCCCATCCCCAAGGGGCAGCCGATGGAATTTACGGTCAGTACGCTTGGCCGCCTTTCCGACGCCAGCCAGTTCGATAAACATAATCGTCAAGACCGGGACCGGCCCGGCCCCGCAGATCGTGCGTCATAAAAGACGTGGCAAAGGTCGAACTGGGTCAGCAGAGCTATGTCAATTTCGCTTATTTCAACGGTCTAAAAACCGCCCTCATCCCCGTATTCGCCCTCCCGGACGCAAACGCCATCACTGTGGCCAACCGCATTTACAAAGAAATGGCCACTATGAGCAAGAGCTTTCCCGCCGGGCTCCAATACAAAATCCGCTATGACACGACAGAGTTTGTCCGGGAGGCGATTTCCAAGGTATATGAGACCCTTATCATAGCCGGCGTGCTGGTCCTGATCGTCGTCATGCTTTTCCTTCAAAACTTCCGCGCGATGCTGGTACCCGCGACAACGGTCCCGGTAACCATCATCGGCGCATTTATAGCCATCGCCGCGCTTGGCTTCAGCGTAAACCTCATGACGCTTTTCGCCCTGATCCTGGCAATAGGCATCGTCGTAGACGACGCCATCGTCATCGTCGAAGGGTCGTCTTACCACATAGAGCAAGGAATGGCGCCGAGGGAAGCCACCCTCCTGGCGATGCGGGAACTGACCGGCCCGGTCATAGGCATCACGCTCGCCCTGGTGTCGGTTTTCCTGCCGGCCGCCTTTTTCCCGGGCATAACCGGGCAGATTTTTCGCCAGTTCGCCCTGGTGATAGCCGCCACTGCGGTAATCAGCGCCATAAACGCATTAACCCTAAAACCCGTTCAGTGCGCTTTCTGGCTCAAAGCCCAGCAGCGAAAAACGGGTCAACTGGTTCTATCGCGGCTTCAACAGGTTTTTCCAATGGGTGACCGACGTATACTTGGCGCTGGTTCGCAGCATGGTCAAGCGTCCGCTTTTGATGGCTCTCGTTTTTGTCCTCATCGTTTCAGCCACATTCTGGCAATTCGCAAACCGTCCGACCGGCTTTCTCCCAACCGAAGACCAGGGATTTGGCGTTTTGCTCTGCCGCCTCCCCGAAGGGGCCTCTCTGGACCGCAATAGAGCCGTGGCGGACAAAAATAAATAATATCCTCAAGAATACTCCTGGCGTTTCGGCCTGGGTCACAATCGGCGGGTTCTCTTTTCTTGATTTCGCAAACGAATCCAATTTTTCATCCACCTTCGTCACCTACGAGGACTGGAACAAACGCGGCTCGGACTTGAGCCAGGACGTGATACTCGGGCACATAAACGCTCAACTCGCATCCCTTCAGGATGCGCAGGCATTTATCGTAATACCGCCCCCCATCCGGGGACTTGGCCAGACAGGCGGCTTCCAGATGGAGATCGAAGACCGTGGAAACCTCGGGATGCAGCAACTCCAGCGAGCCACGGACAGCTTCATGCAGGCCGGAAATTCCCACCCCGATCTTCAACATCTGGTGACCACCTTCAATACGAGCAATCCGGAGCTGTACCTAAACATCGACAGGACAAAGGCCGAAGCGCTCCAGGTGCCGCTCGCAAACGTTTTTGATACTCTCCAGAGCTATCTCGGCTCATCATTTGTAAATCTGTTCAACAAGTACAATCAGGTGTACCAGGTCTATATACAGGCGGGCGCCAACTATCGGCAAAACCCTGAAGATATAGGCAACCTCTATGTGAGAAACACCACGGGCGGAATGGTGCCTTTGAGCACCCTGCTCACAGTCAACCACACACTGGGCTCGGAGGTGGTCACCCGCTACAACCTCTATCCCTCCTCGGCGATTTTCGGCTCGGCGTCGCCCGGATACAGTTCCGGCCAGGCCATGGATACAATGGAAAGCCTAGCGGGAAGGGCACTCCCAAGAGGCATCGACTACGACTGGACGTCCACGAGCTACCAGGAAAAACAGGTTGGAAACCAGGCCTACTTCATCTACGCTCTTTCCCTTTTCCTGGTCTACATGGTGCTCGCAGCCCTCTACGAAAGCTGGACCTCGCCGGCAGCCATCATCCTGGTCGTGCCCATAGCCCTTGTAGGGGTTCTCGTCGCGCTCTGGGTCCGCGGCTACGAAACCGACCTTTACACCCAGGTCGGACTGGTTCTGATGATTGCGCTGGCGAGCAAGAACGCCATCCTTATAGTCGAGTTCGCCCGCGAACTCCACCTTGGCGGCATGTCCGTCACCGAGGCGGCAATCGAAGCCACGCGGAGGCGGTTCCGCCCTATCCTGATGACTTCGTTCGCATTCATCCTCGGGGTTGTTCCACTTGTAGTGGCATTCGGGGCGGGCGCAGCCAGCCAGCGCGCCCTTGGCACGGTCGTATTCGGAGGCATGATTGCTTCCACCCTGCTGGCCATTCCCTTTGTGCCTGTGTTTTTCGTGCTGATGGAACGGCTAAGCGAGCGAATTCACCCTTCGGAGCCAAAACAGGAATAGCTTTAGTGGAGCGGGACAGCTTTAAGGACGCTTAAAGCCTGCCCCCACCCCATTTCTCACCTCTATTGTCCATCCGCAAACTTCGTGGTGAGTTTTTTCCCTGAATGCGGGAGGCGCCAACCTGAAAGCGTATAAACTGCGGGCATCGACTTTGTTGCTTGCGTATTGGAGTCGAGGGCTTTATGTTTTTTCAGTTGGTACAATCCAAGTTTTCTTCGGAAAAGACCCGCTCCGAAATCTCGGATCATTACGAAACAAGGCTCCAGTTGCGATCCATAAGAACTGCCGGATGATGATTTATACCAATTGGCAGGGCCGCCTCTCGGAACACTGTTTGCACGGGAATATTTAGATATTTCCCGGGGATAAACCCGCCCCTAGCGGGAAAGTCATGCCATCGATGTGAGTTCCGCCAATCAAGAGGCTCCCGCCGGCAAAGAAGACCGCACGCTCTTGAAAGCCGACCCGGTTCATTGGGACGAATTGCTCAGTGAGAGCATCGCCCTTCTTGCCCCGGAGTTCGTGCGGAGCGCCTACCGCAGTCTATTGGGAAGAGAACCGGACCAGGAAGGTTTTGACGCATATATAAGGCTTCTCACAACCCGAAGAGATTTTAGTTGTGTGCTCGATTGCTTTGTTCGATCCGAAGAGTTCCGCAGACCACAAAGGTTCACAGAGCCCAATCCGGCGGAAAGCTATGAAGATCCAACGCTTGTGTTTCTGCACATTCAAAAAACTGGAGGGACATCCGTCCAGAATCATCTTCGCGACTGTTTCGGATCAGAAAAACTTTATCGCGAACATGATGATTCGCTGTATCTGCGTTCTCCTTCAGAGCTGTCGAAATACTCGGTTTTTGCAGGCCACTTCAATTATGACTCTTTGCGCTATATTCCTAGAAGGTCGCTATCCGTGTTTACCTTCGTGCGGGAACCGAAGGTCAGGCTGTGTTCCGCATATTCCTTCTGGCGCGCGCATGAGCCAAGTCACCCTTCCTATGACATGATTTTGGAGCCAAGGGCAAACCGTCTTCCAATAGAGGACTTTTTTGAAGACCCTGTGGCTCGGCGGGACCCCGCTGTTTGGAATCACATGTGCCGGGCAATTATGGGGGAGCGCAAGTGGCGGCAATGGGCTTCAATATTGACGGCAGAGAAGGTACCCGGCACACAGGAATGCATAATAGAGGAGGTCATGCGTCCGGCAATCGTTCAACGCCTCGAAGAGTTTGCATTCGTCGGTCTCCAGGAGGATTTTTCAAGGTCGGTCGAAATCTTGTTCCACAACCTCAGGAAAGAGATGCCGGCAAAGATAAGGGTTGATAACAGCCTTGAGTCCCTGATGGAAGCAGAACCTCATTTTAAAAAGAAAATGAAAAACCAGCCGGTTACACCTCGCCTTATTGCCGCGCTAAACAGCCTGACCCAGTTGGACAACATTGTCTACGATGAAGCGAAAAGGTTGTATGCGCGACACGGCACGCTGTAGCGGTCAGTATGGCCTTATAAGCCCTCTAAGCAGAAAGAAGTCCCTTTCGGCCATGAATTCGATGAGCCGAGACACGATCTCCCGTGGTGAGAATTCCACTGTCTTGCACACAAGCTCCGGAGCAAGAGGAGGCTCGAAGGGATCGTCGATACCGGTAAATCCTTTGAGTTCTCCCCTTCTGGCCTTGACGTAAAGTCCTTTTGGGTCGCGCTCTTCGCACACCTCCAAAGGTGTATCCATATATATTTCGGCGAAGTTGTGGCCGGCGGCCATGTGAATCCGCCTGGCGAAATCTCTTTCAACTCTGTAAGGAGAAATTAAACTCGTAATAACGATGATACCGGCATCGCAGAAAAGTTTTGCAGTTTCTGCCACCCGGCGAATGTTTTCAACCCTCTCCGCGGCCGAAAAGCCAAGGTCCCTGTTCAGGCCGTGCCGAACGTTGTCGCCATCCAAGACATAGGCCAGGCAGCCCTTTTCGAGCAACTCGAACTCAAGACCATAAGCTGTCGTACTCTTCCCGGAGGAAGGCAGCCCCGTTAACCAGATTGTGCCACCGCAATGCTTGAGCAAAGCCTCCCGTTGAAACCTGGTTACCTGCGTATTGCAGCGTACAACGTTGGTGGCCCTTATTTTAACGTCTATCAAACCGTCTACCCTTCTTTGCCCGGCCGCGCCTCTGTCATATGCCGGAAACAGGTGGATTTTCAGCAGGCATGTTCTTTCGTCCTCAAGAGCATAACGATGCGCCGAAAAGTTAATTTCTATCACATGACAGGAAAGAAGAATATGGGGTAAAATCCTCATTTAGCCGGCATCTATGAGGTTTCCCCCCCACTGACGGGGCTATCCCGAGCCGGTGCGCCGAACAGAATGGGCCGCTGAAGGAGTCGGGGATAGCGATGAAGCTTTCCCGGCCCTTCAGCCTTCCGGTTTTCAGCCGTTAATCCAACCGGTATCCTCTCATACACCTGTCGTAGGAACGGCTGTAGAGATAATTCCAATCGTTGGCCGAGGCGACTCCCCCGCTCAGGGCGCCCACGCCCGCGCCAATTCCGGCGCCTCTACCCGGTGCGCCCGCGATCGCGCCAAAAAGAGCCCCTAAAGCGGCCCCTCCAATAGCGCCCCCCACGACGTTACCGCTCCCATTTGCATAGTAGTTGGCATAGCCCCTGGCATAATTATCGCAATAACGGGGCGATCTCGCAAAACTTGTCCCGGTAAAAATCACACCGGCCGTCAAAAAGGTTCCGATCAAAATAGACGCAATCAGCACGCTTCTTTTCATAAACGCCTCCATATATGGGTCTTACTCTATGAATATAAGCACTGAAGGTCCGGAGAGGGACAAGTAGAGCCGGAAGCGGGGGGGGGGACCACTCTTCCGGCTCTTCTTGAGGGGTAGAAAACGGTTTATCTTCTGGTATAGGTATCGGAAGGGCAGGCTTTGAACATTAAACTTTTTTTTAAAGTGAGCGCATAATAATTTTTCCCATGATCGACTTTAAGCCGCCCGAGGCTGGCCGTTTAAAACCTCCTCGCTTTCGAAATCAGGCACACTGGCCTTCTCCCGCTCCATCAGCAGTCTTTTTGATTGTTCGATGAATTCCTCGCCATAGGTTTTTTTCCATGAATCGACAATGGCCGAAACGGGGATGTCGGCAAATACGCCGGTAAACTCCACGTATTCCATGTACCGTTTTTTCTCGGCATTAAAGGCCTGAAAGACTGAATCGTTTCGGCCGTCGAACTCAAGAGGCGGAACATTGTGTTTTTGGCAAAGTTCACGGTTGAAAGCCGGTGTGCACTTGACCCATTTGTCCTCTAGAAAAAATTCCACGTATCCATGGTAGACGAACAGGTCGGTCCCCATATATTCCAGAAGCTGCCTGGTAGACAAGTGATTGCGCACGGTGGCAAAGCCGACCCTGGAAGGTATTCCGAAGACCCTGCCAAGGGCGCACAGAAGAGAAGCCTTGGGAACGCAAAACCCTCTTCCCCTGCCTATGACGCTACTGGCACGGTAATGCTCCGGCAGCCAGAAAGGAGCATAGGGATCGTAGCGAATACCGTCTCGGACGGCCAGATAGAGTTTTATGGCTTTTTCGACGGGGTTTTTGGCTCCGTCCGCAGCCCTGAGCGCATAGTCTTTCACCAAGGGATGATCGCTGTCTATTATGGAGGTAGGCTCCAGGTATTCCCGCATCAGTGGTCTCCCGGTCATGTGCTTATTAATGTTGGATTTTCAACTTTGGGACTTTTCCCCTTCAAGAAAGCTGACCAGCGTCTCGTTGAAGAGTTGGCCGGTCTCGACATTGCTAAGGTGAAGAGCACCCGGCATGACGGCAAGCTCAGAGTTTTCGATCCGTTCCTGTATCGCCATGGCTGCGCCAACCGGCGTGCTCTCGTCCAACTGCCCCGCGATGATCAAAGTCGGGGCGTAAACCCTCCGCAGTTCATGGGAAACATCGAAGGCGGCGATCGCTCGACAACAGCCGACATATCCGCTGACGGGAGTAGCGGCGATCATATCGCGTATCCTCCCGGTCAACTCCGGCTGGGTGCGACGAAAATGATCGCTTAGCCAACGCTTCAGTATATCAGGGGCCATGGCCTCCATGCCCATGGTTTCCGCGGCCCGGATGCGCTCTTCCCATAGAGGGGCGGCCTCGGGGTCGACCCGGCAGGTGGTGTTGGACAAAACGAGTTTACCCAGCCGGTCGGCATACCTGGAGGCAAAGAGCTGTCCGATCATTCCTCCCATGGAAATGCCCGCAAAATGGGTCCGCTCGATCTCGAGGTGATCGAGCAGTCCGACCAGATCCCTGGTAAGCTCCTCGACACTATAGGGCCCGGGAGGCGCGGATGAACTTCCATGGCCGCGAGTATCGAACCTCAGGACTCGAAATTTGTCCCGCAGCGCCGGAACCTGAAGGTCCCACAATTCAAGCGACGCGGCCAACGAGTGGCTAAGCGTGACAAACGGCGCACCCTCAGGCCCCTCAATTTCATAGTGGATCTCCACGTCATTGAAACAAGCCCGCATCTGCCATGTCTCCTTAATTTTGAAGTTCACTATATAATATCTATACTGGAAAAATGAAGTGCTGGAAATATCAATCCGGGAATTGTTGCCTTAAGCGGGCAGACAGGAGCTTGGCGAAGATGGTCCAAAAGTGTGTGAATACCGCAGGGCCGATGCGGGCGGGGATAAACCCCGCCCCTACGCAAGCAGATGGGACGAAGATCGGCTCAGGACAACTCCCCGCGTCTTTGCGGGGCGATTAAAAATCTGACCGGGACTTCGGCCCCGCCGCCATTTGAAGATTCGGGCAAAGATGCGGGCGAGGGCTGGACCACCTGCTCATTTTGCAATGGCGCCCGCTTCGAGTTGACCCGAGCGCTCAGCCTTTTTGCAACGGCCACCACCCTCCCGTCTTCCTCGATGCTCCCCGTAAGGTGTATCAGTGGTATCAAGGCCTCCTCGCGGCACCCCGGACATTGCGCCGTATTGAATACCGTGTCGCACTGATAGCAAACATACATACCGCGGATAGGCCCAAAGACAGCGGGAAGATCGGGTTTTTCCTTCCTTCGCGACTTTCCGCCTGAAGATATGGCGCGCGTCAGGGCAAAAGCCAGGACTGCCCCGATAAAAATTTCGGATGCGTAATGAGTGAAGAGACCGTTTAGCATAATAATCCCCTCCTTTTGGAATTCTCCCCGATAACAGGCTCTCTAAATAATGCGGCAAGGATTTAATCAGGACAGTTACCCCGGGATATTGGCCCCGAGATAAGAGTTCCGATTGATCCATCGTTAAATTCAGGCGTTCTCACAGGCCTGATGTAATTTATAGCTTAAGCTAATAGCGTTCAAATAAGGGATAAAGTGGGAGAAAGTAGTATTCTCCCCATGGGTTGCAGGTAGATTTCCGGGGCGGGTTTTGCCTGCCTGAGGGACACAAGAACGGTCCATCCGCGGGGCCGCCGTTAATCGGAGCAGGTAGATTTCACTTAAATCAACAAAGTAATCAAGACATCTCCCTATTTTCCCGAATTATAATATTGATATCCTGTAGGACGGAAAATCCGGTCTCCGCCGCCCCGGCGAAAGCAGGGGGCAAACGGCTCAATACATCGAGAGGTAATGCTATGTTCAAGAAGGGGAAAGCAGTAAATCGGTCCTTGCCGGAAATATTTTCCGACCTCAGCGACGAGGCACAGATCAGGCTATTCAACACCGGGACGGTCAAAACGCTCGCCGAAAAGGAACTCCTTTTCAGGAAAGGGGCGGTTGACAAAAACTTCTATTGGGTCCTAAGCGGAACGCTGAGGGTCGCATCCCGCAATTCGGATGAGCGAGCCACCAAGTTCAAAACCGGTGACCTCGTAGGAGAAACAAGTCTTTCAGGCCGAAACGGCAGAAGCTCCTCCGTTGTCGCCGAGGAACCATCCACGGTATTCTGCCTGAGTCCGGCGGGCTTCGATGCGCTTGGCCCGGAAACCCGGACAGTAATTCTAAGAATTCTAAACGACGCGGTTTATGCACGGTTCGAGTTTTTCAAGCAAGCATACGAGTCTGCACAACTCCGGGAAACCGCCTTGAGCAAATACGTCGAAAAATTCCGCAGACCACTCGAAAAGTATGAGCAATCCGAGGTAATCACAAATATAGTCGGCAATATTCCCAGGCTTCCCCTGCACATCACACACCTGATAGAACTGCTTGCCAGCGACAGGGCGTCGGCAAAAGAGGTGTCCGCGCTGGCCAAACAGGACCCCTCGCTCGTCGTTGACATCCTCAAGACGATAAACTCCCCCAGGTTCGGTCTGCCCAAGGAAATCACCGACATTCCCTATGCAATCACCTATCTGGGCTTTAACGAAGTCTACCAGATCGCCGTTTCCCGCGGACTCATGAAGCTGATTCCGGATTCGGACGAATTCAAGGAAGTGTATCTGCACTCTCTTTTCCTCTCATATGTCGGTGCGGAATTGTGTCTGTCATATGATAAAAACCTGGCGGCGCTTCTCAGTACGATCGGTCTTCTGCACGACATCGGAAAGACGGTGGCCCTGCTTCTTCGAAAACAAAACCCGAAATGGTCGATTTTTATCGAGATGCTGGACGCGCCCAAACTGGGGGCCATGCTTCTAAAACAATGGAACATCCCGAACAGAATCTGCCAGACGATAGAATACCAGGCCTATCCAGCCTTCTGTCATCCCGAAAAAATCCCCTCGGAACAGTCGATCAATATTGCCCTGCTCTATGTTGCACATGCCGCGTGCGATCACCTGAGCAAAGGAGCGGCACAACCATTCGAGCATCCCTATCTCGCCGATTATCTGCGGTTACTCAAGTTAGAGCATTCAGAAATCGACGTTGTCGCAAGGGAATGCATCCTTCCCGGCCTGATCGCCAAATCCAACTTTTTGCCCGATTTTGTACGAAAGATCATCGTCGCCACGCGTCATTGAGGCCGAAGGTTTTAAGCCGGTCCGTCGCCGGGTTCGCCAAGCCGTCGCGGTAAATATTGACGGTAAAGATATTGCAATTCGAAACGGCAGACTATAGACTTATTGTAGACAATTCCGAAGCGGGGCTTCGAAACGTATATTTTGATAAGAGGGGACGGCGATGCAGGAAAGCACTGTTTTTGACAGGGAGCGAACATCCGTTGAGGTTCAAAGCGGGTTTATCCGGGGCGTGTTCAACTGGATGGCCCTTGGGCTGGCGGCAACGGCGATTTCCGCCCTCCTGGTCGTAAACACCGGGATGGTGTACTCAATCATGCGGCACCCGATGTTGCTCATGCTGTTGATAGTCGGCGAATTGGGCATTGTCCTTGCCCTTGGGGCCGCAATCAACAAGATCGGGTCCGCTACCGCCCTGTTAATGTTTTTCGCCTATGCGATTCTAACAGGCGTTACATTATCCTCGGTATTTCTCGTCTACACGAAGGGCTCTATTGCCAGCACGTTTTTCATAACCGGGGGGACCTTCGCCGCCATGAGCGCTTACGGGTATGCCACCAAGCGCGACCTGACCTCGCTTGGCGGCTTCCTCATGATGGGCCTCATCGGCATAATATTAGCCTCGGTCGTAAATATTTTTCTGCGCAGCAGCGGGTTCCAGTGGCTCATCACCTATGCCGGCATAGCGGTTTTCATCGGCCTTACGGCGTATGACACCCAGGCGATAAAGGCAATGGCCTCCGCGGGGTTCTCCGGATCGGAAGAGGAGCGCAAGGGGGCCATAATCGGTGCTCTTCGCCTTTACCTGGATTTTATAAACCTGTTTCTTCTTTTGCTTCGCATTTTCGGAAGAGGCAGGGACTAAAGATAAGGAATGCTGCACCACACTTTTGTCCACCTGCCGGGGGTCGGCATAAAAACAGAACGGACTCTGTGGCAAAAGGGTGTTCGTTCCTGGGATATTTTCGTCGATGAATACGGCAAGTCCGCCTCCCCTTTCGGCCCAAAGAGGTACGAGGCGCTGAGCGAACACATCGAACTTTGCCGTGAAAGGCTTGAGGCTCACGACTCCGGCTTTTTCGCCGCAACAATGCCGCCTCGCCTTCTCTGGCGGCTTTTTTCGGATTTCCGCGCCTTCGCCGCCTATGTCGATATTGAAACCACGGGGCTAGGCGGCCCCGGCGATCACATCACGACCGCCGCGATCTACGACGGGTCCAGAGTATTTCATTATATTTACGGGCAAAATCTCGATTGCCTTGCCAGGGATTTAATGAAGTACAAGCTCCTCGTCACCTACAACGGGGCCTGTTTCGATCTTCCGTTCATAAGAAATTATTTCGGCGTTTCTCTTGGCCAGGCCCACATCGATCTGCGGTACCTGCTTGCCGGGCTGGGCTATCGAGGGGGTTTAAAGTGCTGCGAAAAAAGCCTCGGACTCGACAGGGGAGAGCTTGACGGCGTCGACGGATACTTCGCTGTGCTTTTGTGGAACGAATACCGGCAAAAAGGCTGCGAGAAGGCGCTCGAAACACTTCTGGCCTATAACATGGCCGACGCGGTAAACCTTGAAAATCTCATGGTGCAGGCATTCAACATGGAAGTCGCAAACACGCCCTTCAGCGACAGGAGACTTCCCATCCCCCGCTCTCCATCAATCGACTTCCAGCCGGACCCAACTCTTATAGCCGAGCTTAGCCGGCGCTATTTTTAATTTAAGCCCGGTATCCGTTTTATGATTAACTGTGTCAAACGACAGCAACTGTGCATGGCACTTCTACAGAGGGTGATTTGCGTATGGGCGTGCTCGAAAAGAAAGTGCAGATTAGAGGTGACGCAAAAGCAATCTGGCAGACGGTATTGAACCTATTGGAGATGAACAGGTATGTGATTGGAAAACAACTCCCCTACTCCCAGGTGAGCGCCAGCGCGGGCAGCAAAGCCATCTCCGCGCTTCTTGGGGGGACCAAGGATGGCTATCGCGACCTGTTGGTGAGCATTGTGCCTCAAGGCAAGGACCTGTTCGAGGTTATCTTCAGGTTCGGGCTTCCATCCTGGACATTGAATTATCCGGGAATCAAGAAGGACTGCTCACGGCTGGTCGATGATGTTGTCATGCGGATGGAGCACGGTTGGGGAGAGGTTTCGGCACCGCAGAAGAATGTCTCATGCGACAAGTGCGGTGCTCTAAATCCTTCCAGCACCGCGTTTTGCCCAAACTGTGGGAACAAATTGGAGCCGCCCCCCCGGGAGACGATAAAGGCCGCCGAATCCCCCGCATGTGCCAAATGCGGTTCGGCCAATCCTGTGGGCGCATTGTTTTGCGTCAATTGCGGTGAAAAAATTCCGGCCCCGGCAACCCAGGAGGAGAAACCCCTTAAGCCGCCGGTGTGTACGAAATGCGGCGCGACTTTGCCTGAAAATGCGAAATTTTGCTTCCAGTGCGGGACCCCGCTTGGACAATAGCAGGATTGGGAAGCCAAAGTCAGCGGCATAGGGGAGTTACTCATACACTGAACGAAGGGTTATCCGCGCGCCTGGTGAAATCCACGACAAACTTGATGTGCTCCTCCATTGCCCTGGAAGCAGAATCGGGATCACGCGCGCGGATGTTTTCGAGTATCTTTGCATGCTGTTGGGCAATTTTTCCGAGATTGTCAGGGTCGCTCGCCAGATTCTGGCGGTTCTTGGTGATCCCGAAATAGAACAGAGCAAACAAGTTCTTCATGATGTGGATGTAGACAGAATTTTTTGAGGCATATGCGATTCCCATGTGGAAAGCTACATCCGGTTCCTGTCCAAGTTCCCCCCTTTTGGCTTCGGCGCTCATCTCCTCAAGGCTTCGCTCCAGATCGATGATGTCCTCCTCCGTTGCCCTGGTCGCGGCCATTCTGGCCGCGCTGCATTCGAGCGCAAGCCTTACTTCCAGCAGATCCAGGAGACTTATTTCCCGGTCCGTTATCATGGCCGCAAAGGGATTTTTTTCAGCCGAAAAGGCAGTCGGACTAAGAAAAGTCCCCTGCCCCTGCTTATGTTCCAGAAGACCCTGTGCGACCAGCCTGTTGATCGCTTCCCTGACAGTCGGGCGGCTTACCCCGAGATTTAGGCTCAGTTCCCGCTCGGTCATCAGGCGCTCGCCGGGTTTGATGCGTCCCCTGAAAATAAAGTCGCGAAGCTGCTCGAACACAAGGTCGGAAGCGCGTGCGGGTTTGATTTTTTTTAACATCTTTACCTCAGCTAAGTGAATCAGCGTAAATTTCGACCACGTGTCTTACCCTGACATGGTCCCCGGCCTGGGAGAGCATGTCGCCAAGCTGAAGCATGCACGCGGGGCAACCGGTCGCCACGGTCGAACACTGTGAGGCGACAACGTTGTCTCGCTTCCGTTTTCCAATGGCTGCCGAGATGTCGTAATGCTGCAAGTTAAAACTTCCGCCGCAGCCGCAACACCTGTCGGCCTCGGCCATCTCCTTTAACTCGCACCGCCCATTGGCCAGTATGAGCTTCCTTGGCTGTTCAGATATTCCCAGAGATTTCTTCAAGTGACAGGGGTCATGATAGGAGACGATTTCCCCATCACCTCGCGATGCGTTTATTGGCTTACCGGCCCCCGCAACATCGATCAGGAACTGGCTTATATCCATGGTCCTGGCAGCAAGACGTTGGAGCTGACCCTGCTCCTCGGAATCCAACCCGCTTGCCATAAGGGGCCAGAGATGCTTGATCGTGGACGTGCATGTGGCGCAAGCGGTCACGATATAGTCGAGGGGTTCGGATGCAAAGGTCTTGAGATTATACCTTACGAGGCGATAAAAAGCATCGGCCTCGCCGGATGAAAGCACCGGGATACCACAACAACCCTGGTTTGGTGGAAGAAAAATCCCGACACCGTGATGCTTAAGGCTGCGGACCGTTGCCTGCCCGATCCCCGGAAAGATTTTGTCGACAACGCATCCGGTAAATAAACCGACTTTTATACCCGACTTTCCAGGCACCGTGTTGACCGGATTGTCGAGAGCGTGGAAGGCAACGGGAGCCAGAGCATTGAAATGCCGGTTCCCCAGCGGGAATGAAAACCTGCTGCAGGAAGTCCCGAGCAAGGTGTCGGCGGGCTTGAGGAAAACGCTCTGAAGGCTTGCCCCGAACTTCAAAAACCTGTCAAAAAATCCGGGATGGGCCAGCATGCCTTGGAAGATCAGCCGCTTGGCAGTACCCAGTCCCAAATACCCGGTCAGGATAAGACGCGCTTTTATGAAGATATCGAGCACCTTGACCCCGCTCGGGCAATTTGCCGCACAGGACCCGCAAAGCAGGCAGTTGTCGAGTCGCTTCCTTACACTTACCGGGTCCTTTAGCATTTCCCGGATCAAGCCGTCGAGGAGCGCCAGCTTTCCTCGGGCGACATCGGTTTCCCGACCGGTCTCCGCGAAAACGGGGCAGACTGCCTGACACAACCCGCAGCGCATGCAGGTGGCGAGCTGATCCTCGAGTTCCTCTACGAGTTTTGCCAGCCTGTTCATGTCATACATCGGTCAGCCTCCTATGATCTTGCCTGGGTTCAGAATACCGTTCGGATCGAGGACCGACTTTATGCGGCGCGAATAGGAAATCGTGGTCGCGCCGATTTCGTTTTCCAGAAAACGGGACTTCGCTATTCCTATTCCATGCTCACCCGACAGGGTGCCGCCCAAATCCAGGGCTTTTTCAAATATAGAATCGATGGCGTGCTCAACCCGAGCCCACTCTTGTGCATTGCGACGGTCCGTAAGGATGGTCGGGTGGAGGTTTCCGTCGCCGGCATGTCCGAAGGTCCCGATCTTGAGGTCGAATTTCCTGGCAATGCTCTCTATTGACTCAATCATCTCGGGAATTTTGCTCCTGGGTACCGTGGCATCTTCCAAAACGGTGGTGGGTCTCACTCTCGACAGGGCTGAAAGAGCGGCGCGCCTAGCCTCCCAGACCTTGTCCCGCTCCTGGGCGGTTTCGGCTACCCGCACGCTCATCGCGCCCATCCTGGAGCACAGTTCCTCTACCCTCGCGGCGTCCTCGGCGACCTGGACGGGATGGCCGTCGACCTCTATCAGAAGCAGTGCGGCGGCGTCTGTGGGCAGCCCCGCGTGACTGAAATCCTCAACGGCCCGGATTGTGAAGTTGTCCATAAACTCCAGGGTAACCGGTACGATACGGTTGGCGATGATTGCCGAAACGGTTTCGGAGGCTTTGAGGACGTCGTCGAAGATCGCCATCATCGCCTTGCTGGCCGCCGGGGGGGGAATGAGCTTGAGGGTGATGCGGCTAAAGACCCCCAGGGTGCCTTCCGAGCCCACCAGAAGCCCCCCGAGATTATAGCCCGTGACACACTTTACCGTGCGTGCGCCAGCCTTGATCAGTTTCCCGTTGCAGTCGAAAAATTCGATCGCCATCACATAATCCCGGGTTACTCCGTAGCGCAGGCCGCGAAGGCCCCCGGCATTTTCGGCCACGTTTCCCCCGAGGGTGGAAACAGACTGACTGCCGGGGTCGGGCGGGTAGAAAAGGCCTTTTTCCGCCACTGCGGCTGCAAACCTGGCGGTCACAACACCAGGTTCGACCACGGCGTAGAGATCGCTCTCATTTATTTCGATTATCCTGTTTAAACCGGTCGTGAGGACAACTAAGCCGCCCGCAGAGGGAATTGTGCCTCCGCTGAGATTGGTCCCGGCGCCGCGGACGGTTAGCGGGAGGGAATTTTCGTTGCACAGGCGAATCGTTTTTCCAAGGGCCTCGTTGGAGGTGGGTCTTACGGCCAGGGCGGGGAGCACCTGATCCAGGACGGCCGCATCGTAGGAGTAGGAGAGGCGGTCTCCCTCCTCATGAAAAACGTTTTCACTGCCCAGGACGGCTTGGAACTCCTTGAAAAGCCTTTGACCAATCATGATATATCTTCCTGTCTATGGGGTGATCAGCACCATACCTTACCATCTGCCAACGAGAAGTTATTGCGGGGCAATTCAGTCGCTATAATGATTATAGGCTCTATTTTGAGATGTCAAGAAATATCTTTCTTGACACGCTTTTCAGTTCGTGATAAGTGCAAGCCAACATATGAGTTGGTAAGACCATTGGCACTTTGTCTCTTCTGCGCCATCGCGTAAAGGAGACGACCCCAAAAGAAATCGGCCGGTAAAGAATCCCAAAAAAACGGTATTCCCAAACAAAAGAGATCGTCGCAGCTTTTTCCCCATCTCATTAACCATTTATCAGGAGGCCAAAAGTCATGACCTGGGCAATGAACATCAATCCATTAGGGAACCTGGCCTTGTCGTCGCTTGCCGCGGCTGTTCCCATCCTCTTTCTTTTTGCCGCCCTTACGAAATTGAAGATGAAAGGCCACTGGGCGGCGATCATCGCCACCTCGCTTGCCGTGATCATCGCCTCCGCCGTATACGGCATGCCCCTTAAATTCGCCGGGCTCTCGGTGGTCTATGGAGGGCTCTTTGGTCTTTTCCCTGTTTGCTGGATAGTCATAACCGCCCTGCTTATCTACAACATGTCCGTAAAGACGGGGCAATTTGAAATCATCAAGAACTCTCTGGCAACGATTTCGGATGACCGCCGCATGCAGGCCCTGCTCATCGCCTTCTCCTTCGGCGCGTTCCTCGAGGGCGCGGCCGGGTTTGGAACCCCTGTAGCCATCACGGCCGCCATGCTGGTGGGACTCGGTTTCAATCCCCTCTATGCCGCCGGCATCTGTCTTCTGGCCAACACGGCCCCGGTTGCCTTCGGGGCCATCGGGATACCCATTGTCGTCGGCGCCAGTGTTTCCGGCGTCGATCTTATGGGATTCAGCCAGATAGTCGGCCGGAATCTGTCCTTCCTGGGCCTGTTCATCCCGCTCTACCTGGTCATACTCATGGCCGGCTGGAAAAAAGGACTGGAAGTCTGGCCGGCCTGCCTGGTGTGCGGCCTTTCCTTTGTGCTCGTACAGTTTCTGATTTCCAACTATGTCGGGCCGCTTCTCCCGAATATTTTCTCGTCCATAGCCTCGATTATCTCCACCGTTGTCTTCCTGCGATTCTGGCATCCGAAGGAAAGCTGGCATTTCCCCGAGGAGGCCAAAAGCAATGGCCGGGCGCAACTCGACTACACCGGCGGACAGGTGTTTCGCGCGTGGGCGCCCTTCCTTCTGCTTTCCATTTTCGTTGCCGCCTGGGGCATCAAACCCGTACAGAATGCCATGGACCAAATTTTTCTCGTAAAGCTGCCTATCTACGGCCTCGACAAAATGGTGGTCGACCACATGGGTATTACAAAGTCGGCGGTTTATAACTTTTAACGGGCTGAGTGCGGCCGGAACAGCCATTCTTCTGGCCTGGTTTTTCTGCATACCGGTCATGGGCGCCTCCGCCGGGATGGCCCTCGCGGTCGCGGGCAGTACACTCAAACAACTCAAGTGGCCGATTGTCACTATCGCCACCATTCTCGGATTCGCCTACATCATGAACTATTCCGGCATGGCCATCACACTGGGTTATGGACTGGCTTCAACGGGCCGGCTCTTCCCCTTCTTCGCCCCTTTTCTGGGCTGGCTCGGGGTATTCATGACGGGGTCAGACACCTCTGCGAACGCCCTGTTCGGAAAACTGCAGACCGTCACCGCGGGGCAGCTTGGCATCAATCCCCTCGTAACGGTCGGCGCGAATACCTGCGGTGGTGTGTGCGGCAAGATGATCTCCCCGCAGTCGATCTCCGTTGCCACCGCGGCCACCTACAATGTCGGCCACGAGTCGGAAATCTTCCGTTTCACCCTGAAGCACTCGCTGATACTTACGACTGCGATCGGCATCATTTGCATGCTCGAGGCCTATGTCTTCACCGGGGTCGTTCCTAAAGTGGAGAAGGCGGCCCCGGCAGTCGCCCAGGTTGCCGCCAGGGCCGCGGCCACCATTTCAGACGGCCTGCTCTATCTCGGGATTACATTTGCCGCGGCGGTTGCCATCACCGCATTGTCCCGCACTCTGGGCAAAAGCATTGGGACACGGGGCAAAGCGGTTTCACAGTGAATCGGCACACCGGGTTCGGGTCACTTGCAAGGAGTCATAAGAGATGTTTGATGCATTCAAGGCCAGGGCGGAGGCCGTAAGCGCGGAGGTGCATCGTTTTCCGACGATGGCCGCGGCGCTGAGTTTCATTCTCTTTTTCCTTCGGGAGGAGGGTGTTGCAAACACTGCGCAATCTTTTGCCGTCTGGGCCGTTAGCCCTTTTTTGAAAGGGTCTGACTACAAACGGCTCTCAGAACAGGTACCGGGGCTAAAATTCGAAGTCACCCGCGAACTCGCGAGTGCGGCCAGGATAGGCATCAGCCAGATGGATTGGGCGCTGGCGGACACGGGTACTCTGGTGCAGGACTCGACTCAGGCCGAGCAGCGGTTGGTATCCACGCTTCCCGCCATTCATATTGCGCTTCTTCCCACGGATCGAATCCTGCCCGATCTTCCGGCTCTTCTAAAGAAGGTGAAGCCCGAAAAGTGCGGCTACCTTGCCATGATAACCGGCCCGAGCAGGACTGCGGACATCGAGCGAGTACTGACCATAGGGGTCCACGGCCCTTTGAGACTGATCATCGTGGCGGTTGACGAACCTGGAGGGACAAACTGATGGCCATAAGCGATAAATTCAGAAAAAGAATAGACACGGCTTTGCACACGAAGACCCTAACGGGCGCCCTCGGAAAGTTTTCCGAGGCCTACCGGGTCGGTCGCGCGCAGGCATACCAGGGGATAGACTTCGAGGCCCTGAGGGGCCGGATAGCTGAAATTAAATCCTATGCCGCTTCGCACCTGGACGATTTGGCCGATCAATTCAAACAACAGGCCGAGGCCAAAGGGGCGAAGGTGTTCCGAACTGGCAGCCCCGATGCGGTCAAGGAATACATCCTGGAGCTGGCCCGCGAAAAGGGGGTCAAAAACATCGTAAAATCGAAGTCGATGGCCTCAGAAGAGATCCATCTCAACCCTTATCTCGAAAAAGCGGGTATTGCCGTAAGGGAGACGGATTTGGGGGAGTGGATAATTCAGCTTGCGGGGCAAACGCCTTCTCACATGATTTTGCCGGCAATTCACATGACGAAGGAGGAGGTCGCCGATCTTTTCAGCAAGGAGGTAAATGAGCGGCTGGACACCGATATTCCCCGCCTGGTAAAGGTTGCGCGCGAGCAGTTGCGCGAGAAGTTTCTTTCCGCCGACATGGGAATCTCCGGCGCAAATATCGCCGTAGCGGAGACGGGCAGCATAGTCCTTGTCACCAATGAAGGAAACGGCCGCCTGGTCACCTCGCTTCCCCCGATTCATGTCGCAATAATCGGCCTTGAAAAACTCGTGGCCTCTTTCGAAGACATCGCCCCTATTCTCACAGCACTTCCCCGGAGCGCTACCGCCCAGTTGCTGACGAGCTACGTATCGATCATCACCGGTCCCGCGCCCGCGACTGACGGGAGCCAAAAGGAACTGCACATCATTCTCATGGACAACCGGAGAACGGAGATGGCGCGGGACCCGAAATTCAAACAGGCCCTTCAGTGCATCCGCTGCGGGTCGTGCCTGAACGTCTGTCCCGTCTTTCGTCTCGTTGGCGGCCACGTCTTCGGAAAGGTCTATACCGGAGGCATCGGAACAATACTCACCGCATGGTTCGATGAGCTGAAAAAATCCGAAGAGATCCAGGGCCTCTGTATTCAATGCGGCAACTGCAAGCAGGTCTGTCCGGGCAAAATAGACATTCCCGGGCTCATTCTCGAGTTGCGCCGCCGCATAGCGCAACAGGAAGGCCAGCCGTTGATGGCCAGGGCCATGTTCGCCGTCGTTAACAACCGCAGGCTTTTCCACTCCATTTTGCGCACGGCGTCGGCTGCTCAGGCGCCGTTCGAAAGGGATGGGTTCATTCGACACCTGCCGATGTTTTTATCGAAGCTGACCGATTTTCGGAGCCTGCCCGCAATTGCCGCCGTTCCCTTCAGAGACAGGATCGAGAAAATCGAACAGCCTGAATCAACGGAAAAGGTAGTGTTTTATTCCGGATGTCTCATCGACTTTGCCTATCCCGAGA
>CAWEZA010000014.1:0-46890 GCA_963813125.1 uncultured delta proteobacterium
CAGTGTCCGGTTAGGAACTTGCATGGGCATAGTGTGAAAAAAAGTTACAAAATCGGGGTATTTGAACGATTTTTTTCTTGACAATCCAATGAGAGCGTGCGGCGGCGCCTCTTCGTAAAATCCTATAATTTAAGGGAGTTACGGAGATGCCGCATTCCTTCTGTCTCAGTCAAGAGCCACCATCGTTCGAAGACCTCTATAAACCAATCGATAAACTTGCTCCCTCGATTCCGGATTTGAGATCGAGGGGGTACAGGCCATTGCAGATGGAATTCTCTCATCAACTAAAAGCACTCGTTGCGTTCCATCTTGAGGAGCATAAATCAGGACGCGACCTGCTTCAGTTCCTCGAAGAGGATGATTTTGCTCGACAGACTATCGCCCCTCCCCAGGGGATAAAGAGAAGCTCCTTCTTTGAGGCAATCAATACCCGAGGGCTTGAGCAAATGTTCAGGGTTTTCAGGCATCTCCAAGCCGAAGCCACCACAGTCATACCCAAAGCTCATGCGGATTGGGGTGAATTGATCGCCATCGACGGCTCCTATATTGAAACGGTTCTCTCGATGCATTGGGCCGACTACTCCGATCAGAAAACAAAAGCCAAGGTCCACGTTGCCTTCGACTTGAACAGATCAATTCCCAGTGAAATCATCCTAACGAACGGAAAAGTCGATGAGCGTCCCTTCGTTACCAAGTTGTTGTCGCCCGGTCAGACCGGTGTCATGGACCGCGGGTACCAGAGCTACAAAGACTTCGATCTTTGGCAGTCCGAAGGGAAGCACTTTGTCTGCCGAATACGCTACGATCATAAGAAAACCGCAATTTCGTCCAATTCCATCGCCGAGGGGAGCATTGTTTTCTACGACGCCGTGGTTTTGCTCGGAACCAAAGGCATCAACCAGACCAAAAAGCAGGTGCGACTCATCTGCTATCGGGTGGACCACAAAAACTACTGGATCGCAACCGACCGCTTTGACCTGAGCGCCGAGCAAATCGCTGCGATATACAAGGAGCGCTGGCTGATCGAGAAGTTCTTCGCGTGGTGGAAGCGCCACCTAAAGGTTTATCACATTATTGCAAGGAGCCGATATGGCCTCACCATGCAAATACTTGCCGGGCTGATTACTTATCTTCTCCTTGCAATTTACTGCCAAAACCATTTCGGGGAAAAGGTCAGCATCAAAAGAGTCAGACAACTCAGGACCCAAATTCGCAACGAACTCCAGGGCATCAAGATAGCCACCGAGGGCTCCCAAAATTTCAAAGAACGGGGGGTAGTCCAAGGCCTAGCAAAAACCTAACCGGACACTGCTGGGGTCAGGGGGGATTTTGGTATGTTCGTGGAATACAGACAAGACTCCACCCCTTTGTTTAAAAACGTCGAGATCGGAAAATCTGAGCAAATTCAGGCCGAGATTGACCATGTACGCATCTTTGATGTCGTCTTTGGCCCTGCCTTCGACTGAACAATGCCGGCCGTCATCGATTGAACGATGAGTTTCGCAGCTGGACAGTAGAAATCTACGATGTAAGTTTCCAATGTTTCATTGTCTGTAGAATAGGAGACCGTTGAGCTGCTTTCCCCTCAATTTGGATCAAAGGGCGTGCCCGGCGTCTGTCATGTTCTTGCCAAGCTCTGTCTGCGGCGCAGCCGCCACACCCGCCCGCGGCGCAGCAGCCGCGAAGCTCAGTGCCGCGGGGTGAAGCCGAACTTCCATGGGGGTCTTGCCCACAAGCTCTCCGTCGGCTTCCACGTAAGCCGGTGGGTCGGATTCGAGCCTGAGGCGCCGTGCATGCCGGTTTCGAACGTGCGGGTCGCCCGGATGGCTTCCCATGTAGATCTTGGCAAGCAGACCGAGTATTTTGAGGTGTCCAACCCCGTTTGACCAAAGGACCTGGAAGCTTTCGGCCATCGGGGAGGCATCGGGCGTTATCTTCATGCCTCCCCCGAAGTAGCGACCGAGCCCGGCTACGAAAATGACGCTTCTGTCCTCAAATGGTTCGGCGTCCAGTTCTCCCCGTAACCAGTATGTTTTGTGCCGGACCAATTCCTTTAGCGATTCGACTAAAAACGAAATCTTGCCCAATTTGCCGTTTTCGGCAAGGCGCGCCACGACGTTGGCGTCGTAGCCCGCGCCCAAAACGTTTAGAAAGACCCTCTTGAGAGGTTTTCCGTCAAGGCCGGTGAGTTCGGCCTCTCCCACCCCGACCCGCGCGGTAAGGTTTCCCATCGCTGCCGCCAATCCCTCTCCAGGCTTGAGAGCCGCCCCGAAACTGCGCATATAGTCACAGGCGGTCCCCAGGGGCACAACCCCTACCGAGGGCAGTTCACCCTCTTTTTCCCACCACAACCCGTTGATTGTCTCAAAAAGCGTTCCGTCTCCCCCGCCAACGATGACTCTTTCAAACCCCAGCCTGCGGGCCATGGCGGCGAGGACTTCCGCATGGCCTCGGTACTCGGTGAGCCAGGTCTCGAGGTTCTTTGTCTTGCCGGGTAACTCGTTTACGAGGCGCCGCCAGTTTTGCGGGGCACGACCCCTGCCTGCGGCGGGATTGAGGATTACAACGGTTTTCATTCCTATTTCCAGGCTGATGGAGTTTGCCTTTATGATACATCAACCGTGCTGTTTCTCATAGATGTCTTTCACGCAGAGGAATCCAAACTGCGTGTAAACCGGAAGATTGGAAATTCGTCACGCGGAAAGGGAAAACGGGTCTTTAATTCTTCCCTCCGCGCCTCCGCGCCTCTGCGTGATTCTGGTCTTTAAAAGCTTTTTTCTCACGCAGGGCTTATGTGGGAAAGAGAAAACGGGTCGGACTTGATGATAGCCAGGGCTTTACGGCCATCTATTCGTGTACTATACTATCCCTATGAGCGGCTAAATGGGTTAAAAGTGGTGTGTCTTGGAGGTATAAAGCTTCTGGTTTTGCAGTTCCCCGGCGCCGGCTTCGGCCTTTATAACTCCGATTCCCTGCAGTCGAATTGCCGGTCATATAAGGAGCACAATGCAAGCAATAAAGATCACTGTCAACGGCTTCGATCAGGAGATTCCTGCTGGAACGACAGTCGAGGGTGTCCTCGATATCATGGAGGAACCGGTTCGACACGACATGATCGTCGAAATCAACGGGAAGTTCACCTACGTCAAGGAGTACAGCGCCACAACCTTTAAAGAAGGGGATAACCTCGAGGTCATCTATTTGGACTTCGGTGGGTAACTCATTTGATTCACAAGAAAAACGGGAAGCATGGATTTTCGGTCGTTGCAAACGGTGCGATCCGATTGGGTTCATAATAATGTTTCCATTTCATTTCCATAGCCGGCAAGACAAGACATCCAAAGTATTGTCATGAAAGGCGCGATGACCGCCGATCAAATCCACAGATACGGCAGACAGATGCTGCTGCCCGGGGTCGGTGAGGAAGGGCAGCTGAAGCTGTTGCGCTCAAGGGTCCTGCTCGTGGGCGCGGGCGGTCTCGGCAGCCCGATTGCTCTCTACCTCGCCGCGGGCGGTATCGGCGGATTGGGAATCGTCGATTCCGACAGGGTCGATCTGAGCAACATTCACAGGCAGGTCCTGTATGGCACTTCCGACGTGGGAAGGCCCAAAACCGAAGCGGCCAGGGAGAAATTGCAAAAAATCAATCCGGACATCGCAGTGGCCATCCATCAGGAGAGATTCACGTCTGCCAACGCGTTAGAGCTCATCGAAGCCTATGACGTGGTTGTGGACGGCTCAGATAATCCGGAGACCAAATTCCTACTCAACGACGCGGCTTTTTTTGCGGGAAAACCTTATGTTTTCGGAGGGGCGGTCGGGTTTGGCGGTCAGGCAAGCGTCTTTTTCCCCAAAGGAGGCGGGCCATGCATGCGATGCATGGCCCCCGTAATGCCGCAACCCGGCACCGTGCGCACCAGCAACGAAGTGGGGGTGTTCGGAATCGTTCCCGGACAAATCGGCCTGGTGCAGGCCGGCGAAGTCGTGAAACTAATTCTGGGCATAGGCAAGACTCTCATCGGCCGGTTTCTTGTCTACGACTGCCTGCAGGCCGAGTTCAGGACCCTTGCCGTATCCAAAGACCCGTCATGTCCGCTCTGTGGCGAAACTCCGACTATTATGTCCATTTAATCTGATACTTGAATCGCAGGGCCTATGCGGGAAAGGGAAAACAGCTTTCTAATTATTACCCTCTGCGCTTCCGCGTGATCCCTGGTCTTTTAAGAAGACTTTTTTGTAGGTACGACTGATCTTTGGGCTATCTCGATCAGCGAGCGAAGTGCTTTATTGACGGCTTCCTGAGTTGGAAATACCTTTGCGACATCCGGGCTGAGCAGTACCAAATTGGTCCCTTCCCGATAAGCTTCCAAATATTTGCCTCGAACGCCGGGCCCCAAGTCTTCACGGCGATACTCCGGACGCAGTTCATCAGTCTCAACCTTCTTCATAAATAATCCTTTCCTGGCGGGTTGAGGGTCGTGCGCCGATTATCCTGGCCCGCCCCTCGCGAAAAGTGTGCGAGACTACCAGGAGTCGCTCCAGTCTTGAGAGGCCAAAAGTAAGGTAACGGTCTTCGTCGAAGGAATGATTCGGATCGGCGAAGGTGATGGCCAGAGGATCGGCAAAGACTGTTGACGCCTCTTCAAATGTAACCCCGTGCTTTCGTTTGTTCTTAATCGCCTTTTTCAGGTCCCATTCGAATTGCATTTTAGGCCTTGCATATATAATAACTCACCACGACGTCCTCTTTCCCTAAAAAATGCGCCGTTATTCGTTGTCAAATAAGGATTTTGACATCTTCATTGTAACACAGCATTTTGCATGCCAGGCAGTTTTTCGGCTTTTGAACCCCTTGGCGATTTTAGACGAAATCTCGAGTGCGGGACTCCTTACTGACCCTATCTGTCGTTTTATGGATCTCTCAATGGTCTGGCATGTAACAGGGTTAAAGTGGACAAAATCCGGTCTAACTGGGACGGCATGCTCCATCTGGTCGGTTCTTTGAAACGTGGCCTCCTGAAGCTACTCACGGGCCGTTCACTGCCCCGCGAATTTTTTAGCGAGGTCGCTCACACACAGGCATACTTCCCTTGCACTGTTTTCGGTGTAGCCGTTACTTGGAGCTGCCAAGGATACAATATCGGCCGGCAGGTTATCCCAGAAGATTGGAAATCCGTGTGAAATTGTCCCACGGGAGTATCACGCAGGACTGCTACCACGGGCGCTCCAGTCTTGAGAGGCCAAATGTAAGGTAACGGTCTTTGTCGAAGGAATGATCGAGGTCGGCGGAGGAGATGGCCGGAGGATCGGCAAAGACCGTTGACGCCTCTTATTCGTCGTCAAATAAAGAATTTTTGTTTGAGTAGAGTTTAAATGATACAATCCGTACCTCGAGCCAAGGGGAGGACATTTGGCCGCAAGCCCGGGGAACGTCCCAAGTCGGATCGTCTGGCTCCCAAGGTGCTTCGCTCTGTGGATGAGGGCCGCTCCTGCAGGGGCATCGAAAGGGAGCTTGGTCTCAGCAAAAACACGGTAATGGGTATTGTTCAGCGGCATCGATAGTATAAAATCAACTCGTGAGCATCAATTTCCATGGTATTTGAGATCGTTGGTGACATTACTCATGTTGAGACCATTGCAGTAGAAACCAGCATAAGAGATGTCAACCGCCTTAGAAAGGCCTATGGGATGGGGCGGTGGCTGAAGCGTAAAGGAATCGCCATGGTCCGCCTCACCGATGGCGCCCTCTGGAAAGCGGAGTTACATTGGTATGAAGCATCGGTGGTAGGCAGGAAAGAATTTAAAATCAAGCACCTTGTGGATTAGAATACTATGCAGAACCCAAACGAACTTCATGAGACTTTTGCTATTTGCATCCGGAATGATGACTATCCTGCTTCCCTGGAGGTTTGGAAGGTCTATCGGGTGCTCCCCGATCCTGGTGCAGGAGAACACGGCTATCTCCGGGTCATTGACGAATCAGGAGAAGACTACCTGTACCCTGAGGGGTATTTCGCTCCTATCCAGTTGCCCAAAGCGGCCAGAGAAGTCTTGCTCGCTGCACGGACCTCCTCGTAGAGACACTCTTAACCATGAATATCCCGAGATTATCAGTAAGACCGTTGAGACCCGGATGCGGTTACCAGATAAATAGAAAAGAAATGTCCTTATTACCCTCCGCGCCTCTGCGCCTCTGCGTGATTCCTGGTCTTAGGGGTATTTTGTTCAGCCTTGATCTTGATGTATGGCCGTCGAGTTACGGCCTGTTCCAGATCGTGGGACGAAGACAGATCGATTGTGTTGGAGCGGCTTCCAGCCGCGATCAAGACTGGCCGAGGCTGGAAGCCTACACCTCAACAAAGACGAGGAATTCCCGGCAGAACCAATTTACCGTGTGACGCCCAAGAAGCTGCTATTGCCTCACGTCTTGATCAGCCCGGCATTTACCGGCCCATGAAGTTGCTCAGGGTCCCCCATGATACTCCCGGTATCCTGGCGATGTTGGCCCTCGTGACCCCCTTCTCCATAAGGTTCTTGATTTCTGCTTCCTTGCCGGCCAGCCTCGATTTTCCAACGCCTTTGGGGCGCCCCGGTTTCTTTCCGCTTGCTTTCGCTCTTGATAAGGCGACCTTGGTGCGCTCGGAGATCAGAATCTCTTTCCAACTCGGCTATGGGAATTGATTTTGACCCCTTGCTTTATGGCCGCCAACTCCACTCCCTTGGGCAGTCAGCTCATTCACCAGTTGAATCACTTCCTCGGTGCTTCGTCCTAAAAGGGAGAGTTCGGAGACGATCAAGCGATCACCTTGCTTCGAGACAGAAAGCAACTCGTCTGTCCGGCGTTCTTTTGCGGAACGGTGCTGGATATTTCCAATTCCAGCTATCTATCGACCCGCCATCTCCGGCAGTCGCAACAGGCCGGAATTTCATACTTCTGGTTCCGGTAGTCCTGCTCGTGGGTGGAGACCCGGACATAGGAGATGGTTTCTGATATTTTTTAGGCACTCGCAGTGAAAAGGTAAATTTCCACTTTTCTTGAATAGCATCTATCAGTGGAAGGCACCTTTTTACAAAGAATATTTCAGAATGAAAACGACCATTATTGCTGATACGGAGAGGCGAAAGAGGGCGTCCGCACTGGTCACTTCGCGGAGAGAGCGATAACGGGGTGATTCCAGCATTCACGCAGCCGGGGGCCATCTCTGCCACAAGGTTACTCCGCCCTTCCACATATCCTGGTCATTCTCGTTATGCCGCCCGACACGAGAAATACTTAACGTACTGGCAAGAGATTGAAATCCGCTTGGGCTTGCTGAATAGTCTGGTCTGGCCGATTTCAATTCGCCGTTTCTGTACGGATCGGCAGGAGTCATACCACGCAAATCCGCGAGTTCCATCAGTCGGCATGCTCCCTTATCTCTTCAATTACCTGCGGAATGGACGGCCTCTCGCAGCCAACCACCCCTTTATCTACGTGTTTATGGTGAGGGAATTTATCCAGCTCGGGAAAATGTGGGGTATTGTCATAGCGGAAAATGAGCCGTCTTTGCTGATCCTGAAAATGGTAGCGATAGTCCAGATGACTGATTGTCGTCCCTGCTGCAATGATCGCCTCATTCAGTTCCAGTAGGAACCCTTGCCGAAAACGAACGCGAATCCTGAGGTTGACTCGATCTGCGGCCAAGATTTCTTCTTCGTAGCGTTCTGCGTAGGCTCCTCGTAAATTAAGAACGGCAGATTCGATTTCATTGAGGTAATTGCGCAACGGATCAAGCAACATGGCGCAGATGATTTTCTATCTCAGAACGGATGGCCACATAGTGTTGGTAATCGTTTGCCCACTCGACAAAATCTATTGAATCGTCCTTCTGTCCTCTCTGGTATCTGTCATAGAAATCTTCAGAAGTCATCCCATATCGATTCTCATAAATGCTGAGACGCTTCGCCACCGCAACCAGAGCGTCCACCGAGGAGCCGTATTCGATTCTTTCTTTTCGCATGAAAGACCTCCAGGCCAGAATCTATTCCCGTTACCTACTGCTTAAGATAGCATGACCTCTCTGAGATTGAAAGCAGGGGTATTTGGTTCAGCCTTGCTCTTGATGTAAGACCGTGTAGGGTTGAGGTGCAGGCTTCCAGCCGCGATCAAGACAGGCTGCGGCTGGAAGCCTGCACCTCAACCCTACAAAGACGAGGAATTCCCGGCAGAACCAATTTACCGTGTGACGCCCAAGAAGCTGCTATTGCCTCACGTCTTGATCAGCCCGGCATTTTCCGGCCCATGAAGTTGCTCAGGGTCCCCCATGATACTCCCGGTATGCCGGCGATGTTGGCTCTCGTAACCGCCATCTCCATAAGGTTCTTAATTTCTGCTTCCTTGCCGGCCGGCCCCGATTTTCCAGCTCCTTTGGGGCGCCCCGGTTTCTTCCCGCTTGCTTTCGCTCTTGATAAGGCGCCCTTGGTGCGCTCGGAGATCAGATCTCTTTCCAACTCGGCTATGGGAGTTGATTAGGAACCCTTGCTTTATGGCCGCCAATGCCACTCCCCTGGGCAGTCAGTTCATTCACCAGTGTGAATCACTTCCCCGGTGCCTCGTCCCAATCGGGAGAGTTCGGAGACGATCAAGCGATCACCTTGCTTCGAGACGGAAAGCAACTCGTCTATCCGGCGTTCTTTTGCGGAACGGCGGCTGGACATTTCCAATTCCAGCCATCTATCGGCCTGCCGTCTCTGTCTGTCGCAATAGGCCAGGATTCCATGCTTCTGGTTCCAGTAGCCCTGCTCGTCGATGGAGATCCGGACATAGGCGATGGTCTTTGACCTTTTTTAGGCACTCGCAGTGAAAAGGTAAATTTCCACTTTTCTTGAATAGTATCTGTCAGTCGAAGTAACCTTTTTTCTACGAATATTTCAGAATGAAAACGACCATCTTTGCTGATACGGAGAGGCGAACGAGGGCGTCCACACTAGTCACTTTGCGGAGAGAGCTTCCGACAACGGGGCGATCCCAACATCGATGCAGCCGGGGGCCATCTCTGCAACAAGGTTACTCCGCCCTTCCACATTTCCTGGTCATCCTCGTTGTGCTGCCCGGCACGAGAAATACTTAACTCATTGGCAAGCTCGGTGGAGTTTTCGTTGGCATTCTTGGCTATGATTTCCGGTCAACATTGGGTATCATGAGAAAGGGTTAAGGGCGACGCCCAGCAAGGAAGATGCTGATAGTATGGGCTGTAATTGGCAGATGCAGCCTAAATGGTTTATTTATCGTGACCCTTGCGCATGGATATTCCGTATCACCTGTGCCAGCAGCCCATTTTTATTGGATTGTAAAGTCATCTTGGCAGCGGGATGAGCATGAACGAGAAATTGAGCGATCTTCTTTTCGAAGAATATAAAATAGTCCAATCGAAAATTGATAAGATCGGCGAGTTTCAACTCAAAGTGAGAAGCTGGTCAATAACTTTTGAGACGGCCCTCCTGGCCGTTCTGCTCAGGTATTTCAACACGAATATGCTATACTTTGCAATGCCATTGATCTTCGTTATCATTATCATTTTTCAATACATGGAGCAAGAGCAGAAGGAGATCGAGACGGCGCTGGCAAAAAGAGCATTTGCCTTGGAGAAAGCCATTGACCGATTCACTTTAACTAGAAACGAAAGAGAGGAGAAGCGTCGGATTCTAGATGCTTCCGCGTTGAGAGAGCTACAAGGATTCCCGCGGATAGCCGTTACTGTTCGAAATTATTCACGAAATAGATTCAGATACGCTCTTCGGCATATGTTTGGTTTTAAAACTCATGTTTTCTACTATTGTCAATATGCCCTCCTGTTAATTGTACTACTATCCTGCCTAATTTACGCTCATACCAATTTGGGGTGCTCGGGCTATTATAAGAAAAATACAATCTTTGATACTACTCCCGTACCATGCATGGAGCGATTGGGAAGGCCTGACCAATCCCCAAAAGATAATATACATGAAGCCGAAGGAGTCCTCCAGCATGCCAGATAAAACGATGATTGATGATATTGAAAATGAGTTTTACGAGCTCATCGGTCAGATTGCCTATGGAGAGATATCCAACATCTCCGCCTATTGGCACGGATTGGCGGATGTGTTGCTAAAGCTCGACTTCGCGGGCTGGCATAAACCTAAATCAAAGCAGGTTTCGGAAATACTTAGCTCGCTAGCTCCATGCACCGGATTCCAAGACCAACTGAATGCATTGGAATATCTTGCATCCGAAATGGAAGAATTGTCCGAAGAGAGAGGATCTACTGGTGAGCTTGATGAGGATGATCTTGACAAACTTCAAAATCTTGCAGTAAACTATTGAGAATAGTTTTGAAGAGTTTATAAATAAACTTAGGCTGATTTATGCTAAATAAATATGACGATATTCTCAATAAGGCATCGCGTATACTTCCCGGTTTTAGGGCTGCATTCGACAGTTGTCTTGACAAGAGCGAACAAGCGATTATATTCGGATCGTTTGCTTGTGAATGTGAAAATGATAAATCCGACATTGACATATTGTTTGTGGGAGGACAGAAGAGGCGGCTTAGCAGACACCTAGATTTTATATGGCTGAGACCAGAGAAGCTATGCTCTGGAACCTGGTTAGGATCAGAATTAGCAACCCATATATCGAGATATGGAGTATGGGCTAAAGGGGATGAAAGCTGGAAAGATAGAGTTTTTTTTAGCAAGGCAGCAATTACTAGAAAGAAAGAAAGGATATTTGCAAGGCTTATTCATTTATTGATTAAGAAAGAAAAGCTAAGTCTCGAATCAAAGAGAGATCTATTCTTGAAGGTACTGGTGAATTGTAATCGCCTCATCTTGCTTAGCAGTCAGATAGCCATCCCACCCACAGCAGTTTCTGCAAAAATGATAATTCAAGACCCTTGCAATTTGCTTGTCCAGGTGCAGGTAGATCAGATGCTAGGACCCACCTTCGGTGTGATCATGAGAGAGATCTTTCCAGAACTGAGCACTGATGAATTGTACTCTCAGTTAAAAAGGGAGTTGTCCCGTCGATATCGATTAAATGATGAAGGTGTCGTCAGTTGCACTCTTAACAGACCGCTGCTCTCCTGGCCCGCCACGGGTTCCCGCGAAGTTTAGTTATCTCTCCTCTTTACGTAGTGCGGGATTCTGCAAAAACCCTCCTGTTTTCATTATCATTTCTGGAGTTCAACCGAGTCCTTTGCGTTGGTAAAATCAGTTCTTTGGAGGGGCACTATTGGAGCATTGAATCCAAGACTTATTTCTCGTCTCAGTCCGCTCAAGTTAAATAAATGTGGGTTTTCATTGCTCACCGCCAAGGACTTTTTTACCCCGAAAAACCATCCGAGGAGCCGGGTTCAATTGGACATGGCCCAGAAGCGGTATGGAACCAGGCACCACAAGGTCCGCTGATTCGAATGCGTCTTTACACTTATATTAGCTCTTGTCGAACCCTGCCCGGACGGCATCTTCCGTGCCGGCCAGCTCGGTATCAGTCAGGAAGCTGAAATGTGATTCGCGCTTTTTGGCTGAAAGACGGCCGTTGTTCTGCAAGCAGAATTGGATAAAGCGATCGATCAGCCGGTCGGGCATGTCCACGATCCGCTGAATGGCCTGCTTGGTGTTGTCGTAGCTCGCAAGAAAGTCCAGCTCTTCTATCAACTCGTGCTCGATGGTGAGCTTCACAAAATCGTACAACGCCTCGGCCTGGGTCGTCATATCGATGTAGCGGTACCATCGGACGGTCTCTCCTGCAACGCTCATCTGGCTGGAATCGTCCAGATCATATTCGACCAGCCGCATCAGGGGGCTCGAGAACGCCTCCAGGGACTGATCGAAAAGCGCTGGGTTTTTCAGCATGGCGGCGGAGACCGGGAACATGAGGCCTTTGGGGACCGCGCCCCTCAGGAACAGGATATTGTGGATGAGAAACCGGTGAATGCGACCGTTTCCATCCTCGAAGGGATGCATGAAGACAAATCCGTAGGAGATCGCGGCGGTGTGGACAATGACCGGGACCGCGCCATCTTTCATCATCCGGTGTGAAGCGAGCAGGCCGTCCATAAGCTCGGGAAGATCCTCAGGTTTTGGGCAAACATAATGAACGAGCTGCTTCTGGTAGGAAATCGTCTGGCCGACGTAATTCTGGTTTGTCCTGTAATCGGTATCCAGGAAACGGGGATCGACGATGCGGTTCTGCGCGTCGATCAAAAGAGGCTTTTCACAAAAGTCCCTATGCTCCGCCATCTCCAGCAGGCCAATGAATTTTTCGGTGCGGGAACCGCTTGGCTTAATGTGCTCGATCTCGAATGAGGACTTGGCCTCCTTGTTGTAAAGATATCTCAATCCACGCCTGAGTAGCCCCGGTGGATAGGCGGCAACGATCTCTTCGGAGCGCCGGCTCAGGTCGATTCCTTCCATGGCGGTCAGCTTGTCGGTGCGCCGGATGAGGGGACAGAAGGACCGCCCGCCAAGCAGATTGTCGATGACCCGCTGGCGCTGTACTCGCCGACCCGGTGCCGTGGTGTAATAACGATCCGCCTCCAGAAGCTCGATGTAATTGCCCACGGTCAGATCGCGCAGGGGGAGCTTGATCCCGATCAGGAATTCATACAGGAACCAGATTCTGCGGGTGTATTTCCCCATGGGTTTCGAGGTGATCCAGGCAGTGATCTCGTCTTCTGCGGCCGCCTCGAAAAGAGCCGACAGGATGCCCAGGTTGACACCGTCATACTTGAGGGCGAATTCCAGATGATCGCCCGTGCTGTCTCCAGGACAATATGACTGGGGGTAAACGGATTCGACCCGGCCGCCCTGAATGCTCGAGCGCAGCATCCCGGTCGGGCTGACAGAGGACATGTGCCAGTTCGGCAAAACGCTCAGCCGGAACTTCTCGATCAGGAACGCATATCCTGCTAACCGATTCTGTGTCGCTTCCGAAGTCATCTCATCCCTCAAAAAATCGTTACAAATCCAAAAAAACGATTACCAATCATCTCTACTTCCAAAATATAGTTATTTTAGCTGCTGATTTAAAGAAAATTGTTGTACGGGACAGTGGGGGAGGCGAATCAGGCTGGATTCTTTAAAAACGTTTTCGGTCGTTTAAAAACGATTACACTTCAGCTTTCCAGCAAATAAACAATTAATACCAAGTGGGGTTCAAAATGATACCAATGCGAGGGCATGAGGCTTTATCCTGGGGCGGGGTTTATCCCCGCCCGCTCGCCTTTGGCCCTTTACTAGATAATTGATAAGTAAATCGAATCGAGAGCTTGCAACTCTCGATTTTTTATTCTAGTATGATCTAGTTATTTGACTAGATAGGACCAAGCTTAGGCCCGGCTCTCACAAAGGAGGCGTCCAATGGGTTATCCGACCAAAGTGCAGCTGATCAAACGACAGCAAAACGAGCAGTGGTACATCAACTTTCCATCCGCTGTGGCACAGGCTATGGAGTTTGAACGAGGCGAGACGGTTGAATGGATCATTGAGGATAAATCGAGCCTTGTCCTGCGCAGGGCGAAGACACCACCATCGGCATTGAAAAAAAACTCCTGGAATAGCAGGGGAGTTCGACCGCCTCTTCGAGCTCACCCGTTGTGCTTTTGCTCAAGAACGCACCTTTGAGCGCGCTCGCACTCTGGCAATAAGTTCCTTGGTCGGGTTGGGGCGTAAGACTGTGAGCGGGATGCTGTGCGCCAGCGGGCAGCAGTTTGCCGACTGGTCCGCTGCTTATCGGCTTTTCGAGCGGGAGCGGTTTAACATTGACGTTCTGTTCGACCCGATTCGTCGTGAGGTGGTCGGATGCCTTAAACCAGGAGAGCCGCTTGTGGTGATAATGGACGATACTCTCATCAGGAAACGGGGGCGCAAGGTTAGCGGCGCTGGATGGCGAAGGGATCCGTTAGGGCCGGCATTTTGCACAAACCTCGTGTGGGGCCGGCGATTCCTCCAACTCTCGGCTGCATTGCCGGAGACGGGGGGAATAGGAAGAGCGAGGGCGGTGCCTATAGATCTGATGCATGCCCCATCCCCTGTAAGACCCGGGAAAAAAGCCTCCGATGAACAATTGGCTGACTACCGGGAGAAGCAAAAGATCATGAAAATAAGCTGTGTCAGGGCAAGGCGGATAGCTGAATTAAGAGCAATAATGGATAAAGAAAATAAGGAAAAAATCCGCCTTATCGTCGCTGTGGACGGAGGTTTTACGAATCGAGCCGTCCTTCGCAATCTTCCACACGATACGGTGGCGATCGGCCGGATCCGAAAGGATGCCCGGCTTTTCCATCTTCCACAGAATAAGATAGAGACCACGCGGGGCCGTCGCCGGTGGTACGGAGCAGCCCTGCCAACACCCGAGGAAATTAGACAGGATGAGTTAATTCCTTGGGTGAGCGTCGAGGCGTTTGCGGCCGGCAAGACTCATTCGTTTCAAATTAAAACCCTTGCCTCAGTCCGTTGGGCGGTAACGGGGCAGCAGGACGTGCGCCTGGTTGTGATCCGGCCACTGGCCTACCGGCCCCGAAAAGGTTCCAACCTTCTCTACCGTGATCCCGCTTATCTCATCCGCACCGATCCTGATCTGCCTCTGCATCGGCTCATCCAATCCTATCTTTGGCGCTGGGAAATTGAATTGAACTTCAGGGAAGAAAAGACGGTCTTGGGTGCGGGAGAGGCGCAGGTACGCACCCCTGCGGCGGTTGAAATGGTGCCGGCCTTAATTATCGCTGCTTATGCCTTTCTGCTGCTGGCAGGTGACCGGGAGGGCCTGCCAGCCTTACCGCAACCAAAATGGAGGAACTCCGCCCCGGCTCCGAGGACTTCAACTTCTCAATTGATCGGCATGTTTCGATCGGAGCTTTGGGGAAAGGCAATGGGGGTGAATTTAGACCACTTCGCCAATTGCGCAAAAGAGAGAACGAACCGCGTTTTTTTTGAAAAGTCTTTACCAGCGGCGGTTTGTTATGCTGTCAAATAGCCAAAGGCGAGCGGGCGGGGTTTATCCCCGCCCGCATCTTGAACGCAACCTGGTATAAAACACTTGGGCACATGGAAGCGACATACGGTACTGGTCCACTTCATCCTGAACCGTGAACGCGGCATAACCCACCACAACATGACCTCCGACCCACCACAACACGATCTCCGACCAAGAAACGGGACTGAACGGGACCTAAACGATATTACCGCCCCGGCCCGCTCACTGCTCCGCGAACTTTGTCGCGAGGCCGTTGTCGATCACATACATGCATAATTCCTTTGCACTGTTTTCGGTGTAGCCGTACCTGGAGCTGAGGTTGCGAATAAGCAGGGTGACCTCCTCCGTGATCCGCTTGTCGTAGGTCTTGAAGCCCTCTGTTGCGTAATCCTTGACGCCGCTTCTAAAGTTGTCGTTTTTGAGGAAGGGGTCCAGCACGTTTTCCTTGAGGTTGTGGACGTAACGGTCGCGCAGCGATTGATATAGCTGGGTTTCACCTATCGCTTTCCCCTCCATCAGAATCTCCCGGGCAATCGTCTTCGACGCATAGACGCTCTGGACCTCCTTTCTAAAACCCCTCCTTTTGGCATCGTCGCATCGAGGCCCGAGGATCTTCCGCTCGATGGTCTCGAACAGTTCCTCGGTAATCTTCAGTTCATCGTTCGTATAATGGCATCTCTGGGTCTGCCCGATTTCGAAATTCACTGCAAAAAGGTAATTTTGAATCTGCCGGGAAATCTGGTCTTCATTGTAGAAGTAGAGCGATTCCTTCACCTGCTGAAGGACTGTGAAGTCGTAGAGCGAACTCAAGGCTTCGGGGAAGCCTTGAGGGACCGGGCCGCCCTCGTAGCAATGTTTTTTGAAATAGAGGTTCAACATGGCCATGGTGACGGGCTTGTTCTTCTTCATGTAAGCCTGGTAGAATTCGTAGAACATCCTGATCGAATCTCTTCCGGTAAAGCCTCTGTCTCCTTCCGACTCCGATTCGGAAATGATTTTTCGCCGCCTCTTGGCAGTGAAATTTTTTCGGTCCTCCTCCGATAGCCAGGAAGGAATGATCCCGCCGTATATATCCATTTTGAGCAGCAAAAGATTTCGGTCGCAATGTGTGCGGTATTGCCCCGGGTCGGTTATCCACTCGGCCATGGCCGGGGATTGAGGGTTGAGCCTCGAGGAGATGATGATCTTTGCGAAATTTTCGAGAACCATGGGAAGAAAATATTTCTGGATCTGGTCGCCGAAAATGTTCTCATAAATTTTGACTTCGGTATTGAAATCCAGGACGTAAGGTATCTTTATGTAAGTGATGCGATCCGCAAAGGACTGGGTATCGGATATATTCGCACGGTCTTCCGGGTTCATAAGCGCAAGGAAAAGAGAATTCACATTTTCCTCTATGCAATCTACCTTATGTACCCCTTCACTTATGATTCCGTGTAAATTGGAGAAACGCTCCTTATTATATCCCTTGATATCCATTAAGGCATAAATTCCGTTATTTGTGTTCGCATACCGTGAATACAGATATCTTACCCTGGTGCTGTCCATAAGTACGGAATTGAGGTGGCTTTGGATATGTTCATCGTTTATGGTGTGCGTTTTCTCTATCCTGTCGCCTGGATTGAACACGCTGATGCCTACTCCTATCCTTCTGTTGAATAGATGCCTGCGCGCATAGACCATTCCCATGACTTTGCACGGTGAGTCCAAAACCTCGAGGAGGGCGTGGTACAAAGACTGGCAGATAGTGCATGGGCTGTCTTTGAAAACCCATTCGTATTGCTTGTGAGAGAAGAGCTTGTGTTTAAAGTCCCTGTTGGGGATCAATTCATCGAAAAAATCCCTGCGGTATCTCTTTGGAATCATGAGCAGGGGACTGTCATGGCTCGGGCATGCGATTTCGAACCACTCTTTGCCCGCTGCGTCCGATGAGGGGGCCGGTGGCGGGTCCTGCCCTCCCAAAGTGGAGCGGTCCACGATGTTTCTTAACTGCTCGACGAGGTATTTTGCCGTCGGGTCCGCACCGTTTCCCAGTAGTTTTCTGTCCAGGCGCCAGACCGTCTCGAAGCTTGCCCCCTCATCGGTGGCTGAGTATTTTTCGAATTTCATCAGCACATTGTTAAGGAATGTGCTCTTCCCGCTGCCGTGCGGGCCTTCGAAAATATAGATTCTGTTTTGCCTGATGCCCCGCCTGAAGGAGGCAATGTGGCCGAGCAGCCTGTTTACGAAAAGCCGGTCGCCAAAAAACGGCTGATCGGTCCCCTGTTCGAACAACCGGCTTGAATCGTAGGAGACGTAGTTGATCGATTCCGGGTCGTCTGAGTATTCATCGGTTCCCACATCTATGTAGCTGTGCATCATGTCGTAGAACATCTGGAAGATGTTCCGGAAGATGCGCTCGGGAAACTTGGCGGCAAGGTCGATGTATTCCGGGAAACTGAACGGCGTGCGCCGCCCCCGTTCCTCTATCTTGACGCAGAGTTCGTCGACCGCTCGTCTGGCGTTTTCCATTTCCGGTCCCATCACGGCAGTGTCCTCGATAGCTGCCTGTTTTTCATGGTGTAGAGCACCCTCTGGTAGGAGGGTTCCATGTCGGCAGGGGGATGCGACTCCCCTGGATAAGGTTCGCGCGCCTTTTGAGTCGGCTCCGAGGTCTCGAGCTTGACTGGGCCGCCCCAGAGGTACTCGATTCCGATCATCGTGTTCGAAATGAATTCCTTTACGAGCGGTTTACCCTCGAAGTGGTGGTTGAGGTAGAGGCAGTTGTCCCCTGTCTTGGATTTTTCGATTTCTATATAGGGAGGGTGATAGAGCTGGTCGAGGAGCATTTGCTTGTACTGACCCGCATCCCGGCTTTTCACGTAGTACTCCCGGGTTCCCTTGTCGGGGTTGAGTCTTATGCCTGTTACGAAGAGTTTGTGGTTGTCGACGAATTCCTGGTCCACGAAGGTGTTTATGAACGTGAAATCGTCGAAATCCTCCCTGACCCTGAGGATAGCGTCCTGTCCCGAACCGGTGCTTTTATCGTATTCGCGCCTCAGCCCGGCGTTTTGGAGCCTTTGAAAGTCGTAGGAGAGCCTGCCTTTGTCGGCCATATTTTCGATGTGGCTAAAAAGCCTCATCCCCAGTGCATACGGGTTTATGCCTACCCTGGGAAGGGAGGTGACGAGCGCGTTTACCCGGGCAAACCCCACTTCGTTTCCATTGATCCTGTCGTCTTTTAAGAAAAGCTTTTCATGCCAGTAGCTGGCCCAGCCTTCGTTCAGGATCTTTGTTCGTATCTGGGGCTGGAAATAGAGCGAGGTCTTGCGCACTATCTCGATCACCGACTGCATCCACCTGTTTTCTTCCATTTGCAAAAAAGGTGAGTTGATCTGGAGAAATTCGAGCAGATCCCTGGCTTCCCGCCGTCCCTGTCTTTTGTGCCGTTCGAAAAGAGCGTCGAATTCCGGATAAGTCCTGGTCACCTGGGAAAAAAACATGGTCTCGGCCATTTCCCCGTACTGGCGGGCCGCTTCGTTATAGCGGTCGATCTCTTTTAAGTATGCGACGATGCTCACCTTCCGGATGGCTTGCAGAAAGATGTCAAAGTAGAAGTCCAGTTTTGCGGAGGCCTTTATCTCCTGTGGCTGGTTTAATTCCGACAGCTCGGCGTGAAACCCCACCAGGTTGTCTATGCTGCGGCTGAATTCGATCACGTAATCGACCCATCGGCCCTTTTCGGAGCGCAGCATGGCGATCGATCTTTTGTCGGAAAGGGCTCGTCCCGCGAAATCTTCATCCCAAGTGTGCTTGAAGAACATGTTGTTCTGGAAAAAATCGATGTGGCCCAGGACGTGGTAAAAGATCATGACATTTAGCCAGTCGGGGTTGTTGTCGTTATAGAAGGAAATGGCCGGGCGCGTATTGATGACCGTTTCGTAGGGATTACTGGGGTAGAGTTCGTACTTTCCCTTTTCCCTGAGCACTTCGACCTCGTTTACCCAGTAGTCGTAGAGGGTGGGGATCATGTGCTTGGGGGAGAGTTCGAGCAGGTCCTTGTTGGTCACGATGTATTCGAGCGTCTCGTCTCCGAAGCGCAGCCCGGACTTTCGCGCCCGTTCCTTGCACCCTTCCATTATTTTCTTGGTGTGCTGATTGATAAGCTCCATTGGAGTAGCTCCACGTCAGGACAGAAGTTTCTTTATTCCCTCGATGAGCCGAACTTCCGTGGCGTTCTGGCCCACGTTGTCCAGGCGAATCGCCTGCGGAAATTCTTCGAAAATGCCGGAGCCCGCCATGTACTTTTCCACGGTGGTGGAGCCGCCCTGGCTCGAACCGGCGATGGTCACGCCAACCCTGTTGGCGAACCGCAGGGTTTTTCTGATTTCAGGGACCGTGTCCTGCCCGTCCGAATCCCAGTCGTCTCCGTCAGTGCCGTGGAAAACGTAGATATTGTAGTCGCGGGCGAGATTGCCCGCTTCGACGATCTCGTTTACAAGCCTGTAGGCCGATTCCACCCTGGTGCCGCCCGCGACCGATGAGTTGTAGTAGGTGTAGAAATCGGGGACCTCCTTTGCGGTCGTGTCATGCAGGATGAACTTTGTTTCCACTTGTCTTTCATACTGGTAAAGGATCCAGCTGTAGATCAGCACGTGCTGGGTAACGACCGCTTCGGTTGGCTGGCCGGCCATCGAACCCGAGTAGTCCCTCAAAAAAAAGATCATGGCCTGCGATTCGTAATCTTTTTCCTTCGAGAGGATGCGATGGACTTCGTCCTGCGGGGAGACCAGGATTTTCGAGAGGTCGATTTCCCCGTCGTTTGTGATATTTCCGAGGCTGATATTGGTTTCGATGACCTTTTTTAGAGTAGCCTTTTTGTCGAGCAACTGCCCGTTCCTGTCGTGCCTGTCGGTCAGGTCGTAGGTGTACCGGGTGAGCGAGCGCTTTGTCCCCTTGTTTTTCAGATTGGGCAATTCGAATTTTTCGCCAAGGACTTTTCCGAGATCATAGGCGCTGGATTCTATTTCGTGGTCGGCGTCTTCCCCGCCGCCCGGACCCGAACCCGGGCCATTCGCGCCTGGAGTCCCGTCTGCCTGCTCCTCACCGATCACTTCCCCTTCTTCCCCCTCGCCGGTTCCGCCCGATGTGCTCTCTTCTTCCGACTCCTCGTTCCTTAGGTCGTGGATGAATTTTTCCTCCACCGTCGTGGGCACCAAAATGATCTTGTCCTTGCCTCCGCGACCGGGCTTGACCAGCCTTCCAACACGAATCTTTCGCGGAAAACCGTCCTGTTCCCGCTGCTTGTCGCGTTCGAGGAGTTCGTCTATCGCGCTGAGGCTGTAGACGTAAGGGGCCATGGAAGGAGATGAGTTCTGGAGAAAGACCATGTCCCCGAGCCAGGAGGCCCTTCCGGGCGCATGCGCAAGACTGCCGGAAGGGGTGCGGTCTTCCTTTTCAGCGCGCGCGGCCTCTTCGGTCTTGATTTGCGGGGAGTCTGAAACCCTTTTATCCATGTGGCCCTCGTTTACCCTTGGTCCATACCGTCTGAACGCAACTTGGCATCAGTTCTCATCGGTTTTGGTGCAAAAGTATTCCACGGTTTTCTGAGCGCAGGTCCGGCAGTATCCCAGCTTTTCGAGCATCGCGTTGATGATCCGGTCGTAGAGCTTCTGGTTTTCTTCGTTTGTACGGTTGGCGAGGGCGCCGATGAGACTGCCCGCCCCGGCGATGTCGGATTTTAGCCGAACATCGGTTACCGCCTTTACCAGTTCGAGGTTGTCCATGAAATCATAATCGCGATCCGTGGACATCTTCTGGCCGTATATCTTGCGGATGGACGTCCTGAAAGATTCCATCTGTTCCCTGGTCTTGAGCCCGAGCCTGTCCTCGACGCTCTGAATGTAGCGCTCGTCGATCTTCAGGGCCTTGAGCTCTCCGGTCTGCGGGTTCTTGTATTTCCACATCCTGTCAGGGCCGAGTTCCTCGGCGTCCATTCCGATTATCATGTTCACGTAGTTCATCACGTCCTTGCGGATGGCGTGTGGTTCATCCATGTAGGCGTTGAACATTTCGGTCATTATCCGCTCGCGGTAGAGCCCTCTCGCGATCTTCAGGTCGTCGATGTACTTCGCGCGTTCGTTTGCCTCCGAGACGTAATCCAGGACCACCCGTTCGATACACTTGAAGATGTCATAGGAGAACATGCATTGACCTTCGTTGGTCTCGGAGGTCTCCATGAGCAGCTGGACGGCCCTGCCGAGATTCCGCTGGCCCAGCCCCTTCTGACCGAACCTCTTGGTGATGTCGGGTTCATGACTGAGGGAGTCGATAACCTCGGTGAGAGTCTTTATGCTCTTTTCGCCTGCGACCTCGCCCGCTGCAAGCTTCATGGTTTCGATGGGGGTGAGCTTCTCCGACCTGGGCAGCCTGCTTAGCACCACGGCCGCGGATGCCGCGCTGTTGAGATTTGGGTCCTGATGAAGCTTTTCCTTCGTCAGTGTGGTTTTGGCCTCCCGGCCTATGGCGTAGGACGTCAACTGTTCCTGGAGGCGGTAGTCGGTATTGTGGGCCACATAGCAGATCCTGCATCGGTCGACGATGGGCGCCTCTTCCTTTTCAGCAAGAAACCTGTTGAATTCCGAGTTGTTGCTGGTGGCGATGATGAGGGTGTCGATGGGCCAGCGGAACCCGTCGATTTCTATGTTCCGGTTCTGGATGACCCCCAGGTAGACCTGCACGAGGTCCTTTTTGTTTTTGAAGATTTCATCGCTGAAATGGATTCCTCCCCCGGCCACCCGCGCCAGGGCGCCTCGTCTTAAGTCGAACCGGTAGGGGTTGTTGACGTCGGAGATGTGGAGCAGCCGCTGGATCGATTCTTCCCCCAGCAGATCGACCGCCGACGAGGTTATCTTGTCCTTTGCGGAGTATTTGCCGGTCATCGTGCCCATGCTTTCGCTAAGGGGCACGGGGACGATTTCGAAAAAGTCGAGAAGCTTTTCGCGATCGCCGTCCGTGTATTCTCTTATCTCGTTCATTATGTAGTCGCTGCACGCCCCCAGCGGCCTGAAATTGAGATAGAGTCTTTCGATCTGCCCGTCGGAAAAGCCGCCCGATTCGGAAAGAAACTGCCTGTTTTTCTCCACGGATTCGAAGAGATTCATCGCCAGGATCATCGGGTCTTCGAAGGTCTGGGACTGTATCGCCTTTATCTTGCCGTAGCTTCCCAGAGCGTCGAGATTTTTGATATTGAACGTGTATCTGCGGTTTTCGTCTCTTGCCACAAAATTGCGGTAAAGGGTGCACAGGTAGTCGACGAAAAATGTTTTCCCGTTGCCCGGTTCCCCGACGAGCACGAAAGCCATCTCCCTCGATGACCCCCCTTCGGCGGCATCCTTTACGAACGAGACGAAACTGTTTATTTCGTCATACATGCCTATCACGTGCTTGGGAAAGTTGCGGAAGAGCTTGAAATCATAGGTGCTCTTGCCGTTTACCATCACTTTCTCTATCGCTGAGGACTCGTCGAGGATCATTCTGGCGACGGCCTGATAACCGTTTTCAAAATGCCGCCTTCCTTCCCTGACCTGTTGGATGTGGTATTCGAGGCTTCTGCCGTTGTTTGCGTCCATCTGCTGCTCCATGCTGAAGAGTTCGGGGGGGTTGTACGGAAAACTCTCCCGGATCGTGCTCCAGGTTAATTCAATATTCGTGCCCGGTGAAAAGTTATGAGCTTCGAAAAAGCTATCCTTTCGGGTAAAGGCTCGCAGAGCGTGCCCGGGGTGATCCGGTTAGGATAAATAATGAGACATGAAACGGTCGCGCCATATTTTTGGCGCACTGTCCCCGAAGCAGCGCCCGTGCCCGGCTAAGAAAATGACGGCAGCGCCCCCACTCCGTTCAATGTATCACGAATGGTGTCGCGCAACCCACGGTTTTTGTCCTTTTTATTTCTTGCCTTTTCTGTTGCCGCTTCTATTGCCGTTTCCCGTTTGCCGCTTCTGGTTGCCGTTTTGCGGCTTGAACCAACTTTGTGCTATATGCCTTGCCTGACTCGGTAATCCCGCTCTTTGAAAAAAGCATATTCGATCATGCTCGGCTTAACAGCGTATCACTGCTGTAAATCACTGCTGATAACCCGGCTGTTACCCGGCTGTTATCCATGCTGTTAGTTGGCTGTTAATTTGGCGGTCTAAACCGTATATGTATTATAAAATAAGGCGGTTATAAAAACACAAAAAAAATGCGCTGTTTTATCAGCATAGTGAAGACCCAAGAAGGGGGGGACTGTTTCCGGTCGGGTTTTAACTCTTTATTTTCGACAGCGCAGGCCTGAAAAGATCTTCATGATGTCCTGTTCGGTTAGGTTTCGCATCAACATCTGGTCGTAATCGGGCTCGGGATCATCCATTTCGGGTTCGGACTGCTTCGAGCTATGCTCGGCGGAATATCCCTTCGCCTCGACCACTTTGTTTCTTTTCTTGTCTAGAACAGGCTCCAGGCCGGCGTTGTTCCTCAGCCAATGATCGCACTCGTCGTGGCTGCCCACATAGAGAAATGCGACTCCCTCATCCCTTAGTACGCCGATAAGGCGATAGCCGCTCACCAGGTCAAACTTCACGCAGTTTTTGATCCTGGCTTCGCCGTAACGGGTGAGGCGCCCCATGAGTTTGGGGGCGCGGGTCCCCGCCTCTACCAGTTGATCCATAATGGTCTGCGCGTGCCTGGCGGCAGCCGCGCCGTTGGCCCCGCCCTTTGTGAGGGCCTTTAGCTGTTTTGAAAGCTTTGCGTCCTGACAGACGTAGAAGCCTGTGCTCATTGTATTTCTCCCTGACGCTGGTAAAAGAACCGGGAGCGGGCGGCAAAAACTCCCCATGACAGCCCCGCCCCCGTCAACGTGGCTATTCTTCATCCTCGGGCGTGTATCCCAGCCGTTCCCATTGGGTTTTTGCCGCCTCCTGGGCCCCGGCTGCTTCTTCATCGCTCCAGGGCTCCAGAACCAGGCTTTCCGCCACTACCTGCCAGATGTATTTAACCTCGTAGTCGCAATCGGGGTAAAATTTGGGGATTCTTCTCATTATCTGGTCTCGGCAGTTGGAGCAGCCAACAACGACCACATTCGCCCCGCTGTTTTTGATCTGTTTATATTTGTGGCGGGCATGGTAGGCCGATTCCTTCTCGTAAGGCATTGGCCAGTTGCCCCCGCCGGCCCCGCAGCAGAAATTGTTCATGCGATTGGGCTCAAGTTCCACAAATTCGTCGACGCATTGCTCGAGAATCCAGCGCGGCTCTTCGAAGTAGCCCCTGCCAAAGTTTCGCTCCAGCTCCCGGCCGTGTTTACAGGAGTCGTGCCAGGTGAAGACCTTGCCGGCGTTGAGGCTCTTGTCCAGCTTTATCCTTCCCGACTCGATGAGTTCTTTTAGATACTCGTAGAGGTAGATATGAGAAATCTTGTTGTTGGGGTCTTCGAGCGCGCACTCCTTCATGCCTTTCCTGCAGCCGTAGGAGCCCCCGCCGCAGTCGGGCATGATCATCCGGCCGATGTTGTGCTCTTTTACAAAACTGATCTTCCTTCGGGCCAGTTCCTTTGTGGCGGCAGGGTCTCCGGTGAACAAACCCCAGTCCACCGCTTCCCAGTTTTCCGAAGGAACGGTCCAGTTTTCATTTGCGGCATAAAAAATCTTCCACCACCAAAGCATGTCGTCGTTGTCGGAAAAAACTTCCTTGGAGTTGGGGAAAAAGAGAATGTCCGCCTTGTCCCCGTCGATGGGCACGTAAAAGCCCGGACATTCCGCCTCGGCGAGTTCGCGGCCCATGTCGTACATCAAAAAGATGTAGTCCTCCCGCGGGATGGCCATATTGTTGCCGCTGGCCAGCACGTTCAAAACGCCCTTGTGCAGGATTCCGGGTACCTTGTCGCGGGCGCGAAGAGATTTCATGTATCCCATGATGCCCACTATGTCGATCCCCATGGGGCAGGCGTGAACGCAACGGCCGCATCCCGTGCAAAGCCATGGGAACACGGATTCCACAACTTCGTCCAGCATGCCGAAGGCAAGCATCCGAATGACTTTGCGGGTATCGAGCCCCTCGTGTCCCGGGGTGCCGCTCACCGGGCACCCAGCGGAGCACGTGCCGCAGGTGAGGCAAAGGTTTAAATCGAATTTGCCGAGATATTGCTTAACCTGGTCTGGAAGCCCCTGGGGGGTCAGAAGAGTGTCCTGCATTTGTTATCCCTTCCTGGTGGAAAATTCTCTCCCGGCGGGTATGTGGCCCGCCGGCCCGCACCTTGTGCGTTTCTGTCACTGAAAGGAGACATTGCGCCGGCTGTTTTCGGGCGGCCAGGAAAGCTCTACGACAGTATGCTTTACGCTCGAGCACACAGAGTGGAAAAAAACGCAATTTCCCGGCATTGCCGCTTTTCCCGCCAAACACTGGCAGGACCCGAAGCGCTACTTCAGCCGTAGCCGGAAAACTGATGCATGAACGGACTCCACAGGAAGAATTGCCAAGATCACGAACAAAAAATAACTAAATTCCTCCTATCGGTCAAATAGAAAATACCTATGGTGGTCCAGGAGGGATTGCTGATGTCGTAGGGATGTTAGGCGGGAATTTCAGGATTGCGAGTCTCCCAGGATAACCGACATTACGTGGAGAAATGATCCCATTCCAATTGATAGCAAAAACCCGGCATTGCCGGCATTAAAAAAGTTCGACAGCACGCGGTTCCAAACCAGCCATGCAAAAATAGACCAGCATAATATCCGGAGCGATGCACCCCAAAAAGCCCGGATCTTCGGTGAATTGAGCAGTGGCTTCATCTCTGCGCGTTCGTCTCTTTTGTCCGGTCGTCACTCAAATTGAGCACTCTGGATAAGCGGGGGTGATGTCTTTATTGGTCCCCGCGATGATTGCCAATCAGCCCTTTGTTGCGCACAGCCCTGGCAGCCGCCGCTATCGTCTCCCTGGGGGAACGAGTTAAAGAAAACCCACGATCCACTTCCCCAGAGTGCCGCCAGCAAAGCAATACTCAACCCGATCAGCACTTTTTTCATCTGATTTCTCCTTCAAGCAGTCTATCGTGAATCTACGGAATGTCCGCATCAAAGTCTAGTTAACATTTGTTAAAACGGGTAAAGTTTTGTAAATGTAGTTTTGTATCCAAAATGTTCAATTAATGTGTAAGAACGATGCGGGGAAGAGGGTGCTCTTATAAGGAGGAACCGCGCGGCTGTGCCCTGAATGCTGTCGATTCAGGGCAGACCGCGGCAGAATTGTCTCGTTTTACTAGAGTATGAGGTCCTCGGCCGTCAGGCTATTCAGCCTTTCTATCAGGGCAATGAGGAGCTTAATCGTTCTTTCAAAATCATCCTTGTGAATCATGCCTGAGTGATTGTGAATATGCCTGGTGGGAACTCCTATGACAACGGTCGGAACACCTATTCCATGCAGATGAATCTGTCCGCCATCCGTTGAGCCCCCAAGGCCTGCCGAAAATTGCAAAGAGATGCCGATCTCACCGGCAATGTCAATTATCAGATTGCGCAATTTGAGGTTGGGAATAAGCCTTGCTTCGAGCAGGACGAGTGTAGGGCCGCCCCCGAGTTTGACGCTCGACTCTTCAGGTCTTATGCCTGGAACATCCCCACAAATATCGGCTTCCAGAATAATCGCGATATCAGGCCGAACAAGTTCGGAACTTGTTTTGGCGCCTCGCAGACCCACTTCCTCCATAACCGTACACACACCAAAAAGACTATTGGGGTGTGGGTTCGTCGAGAAATGGCGCATCGTCTCGATTACCAGGCCAACTCCGACCCTGTCGTCGAAAGCCTTGCCCATAAAAACATTTCCGTTCATTAAAACCTTGAACGAACTTTCCGGCACTACAGGGTCTCCCGGACGAACTCCAGCCTCCTCTACCCCAGCCTTTGATGTGGCGCCGATATCGATGTACATGTTTTTCTTCTCGATAACTTTGCCACGTTCCTCTTGAGGAATCAGGTGAGGAGGTTTTGCGCCGATAACACCCGGCAAATCCCCCTTGTGTGTCTTAATTATTACCCTTTGCCCGAGGATCACCTGATCAGACCAGCCGCCGAGTGGAAGAAATCTGAGAAAACCCTCTTCAGAAATGTAGGTGACCATGAAACCAATTTCATCCATGTGGGCAGCCAGCATCACGCGAGGTCCAACGCTTTCGTTTACGCAGACCAGACTCCCTATGCGATCCTGTTCTATCTTCCCAAAGGGTTGTATATAACGGCGCACCAGCGAACGAATCTCGGTTTCGTGGCCTGAAACGCCATGAGCCTCGGTCAATTCTTTTAACAATTCGGAAACATAAGACATTCAATTCTCCATTTTTCTTTATGCCTTAATTGAAGAAAAGACTACCATGACGCCAATCCGACGAACAAAAAAATAATTGCTCCTTATGCGTCCGAAGAGCGCATGAGTTGGTATTGTTGGCCCCAACGGTGCATCTCGTCCAAAATGGGTTTAAGACTCCTGCCCGTTTCAGTAATCGAGTATTCGACGCGGGGAGGCACCTCGGCGTAGACCTTGCGCTCCACGAGGTGGTCGTTTTCCATCTGCCTGAGTTGCTGGGTCAGCATCTTCTGGCTGATCCCGGAAATCCCGCGGGATAGTTCTCCAAATCGTTTCGTGCTTTTGAACAACTCGCGCAGGATCAACACCTTCCACTTGTTGCCCAAAAGCGCGAGAGTGATTTCCACCGGGCAACCAAACTTTTCCCCAGACATATTTTTCTCCCTGATCGGTGATGCCCTCTAAGACTTACTTTTTGGTTAGTACATTACAAAACAGTGCCTACTTGCATATCGAAAGTTTCATCCATAAGATAGGGCTTAAGGAAAAAGGAATCAAGCGGCTCGATTCAGGCAGGGCGGGCGGGAACTGAGAGAAAAAATCGGAGCGGGGAGGTGTGGAAATGAGTGATTTAATGCCGTCCATTTTCTTCGGGCATGGCAATCCAATGCTCACGTTATCGAAAAACAATTATACATTGGGATGGAGCGAGGCCGGCAAATCGTTTCCGCGCCCAAAAGGTGTTCTGGCGGTATCCGCGCATTGGTTCGGGCGGGGGCTCTCGGTAACGTCCAATCCCTTTCCGGGCACGATGCACGATTTCTACGGTTTTCCCCAAGAGTTGCACGAAATCGAATACGGCGCGCCTGGTAGCCCCGAGCTTGCCATGAGGGTAAGGGACCTGCTCGCACCGCAGAAGGTTGCGTTGGACGAAAACCGGGGTCTGGACCACGGGACCTGGGCCGTGTTGCGCCATGTATTCCCGGAGGCCGACATTCCGGTCGTTCAGCTTAGCATGGACGCTAGCCGGTCTTCCGAGTTTCATTACGAAATCGGCAAAAGACTCGCGCCGCTTCGAAAGGAGGGCGTCCTGGTCGTTGGCAGCGGCAACATCGTTCACAACCTGTCGATGTATTCATGGGAGGCGAGGAGCCCTTTTGCCTACGACTGGGCACAACGTTTCGAGAATCAGGTGAGGGAACTTTTGAGCTTTCGGGATGACGCCAAATTGATCGACTACGAAAGGCTCGGTCAAGACGCCCGGTTGTCGATTCCTACCCCGGAACACTACCTGCCTTTACTCTACGTGCTGGGTACGGGCGACAGGGGGGAGCTGCCAGGTTTTCCGGTCGAAGGAATAGATGGGGGCTCCATGTCCATGCTGGCGGTTCGGATGGGTTGAGGTTGACCGCCTTGTTTACCGTTGCGATAGAAAGAACTTTTTATAAGGAGAAGGAGAGGGCCATGAGTGAATATCAAATCGGAGTTGTCGTCGGAAGTATCCGCCGGGATTCGTTTAATCTCAGGTTGTCGAAGGCTCTGGCAAAACTTGCCCCCCGCGAGTTTTTGTTCAAACAACTGAAAATAGATGATTTGCCGCTCTACAACCAGGACGATGACGCGAGTCCCGCGGAGTCCGTGGCGAGGTTGAAAAAAAATATTCTTTCGGCCCATGGCCTTCTTTTCCTGACTCCGGAGTACAACCGATCAATGCCGGGGGTGCTGAAGAACGCCCTCGATCATGCGTCACGGCCTTACGGGAGCAATGCCTGGGCGAAAAAACCCGCGGGAGTGCTGGGCGTATCGATCGGGCCCAGCGGCACGGCGATGGCGCAGCAGCATTTGCGAAACGTCCTGGCATACTTGGACGTTCCCACGCTGGGCCAGCCGGAAGTTTTTCTCCAGGCAAAAGAGGGGTTCTTCGATGAATCGGGAAACATCGGGGCGGCCTCTAAAGACTTTTTGCAGGAGTGGATGAACCGGTACGCCGCATGGGTAATAAAGCACGCTTCGTAACGGGCGTGCGGAACCGCTTTGCCGGAGGCGTTGGGGAAAACGATCAAACATGGGCATGGCCGGAACTCGCTTTTATGAGGGACGAGTCGGTCGCGGCCCGAATCCTGGAGGATGACCATGAATAAGTTCGTTCCACTGATGGCGAGACTTCTTATGGCGCAAATTTTTCTCATTTCCGGTTTTAGCAAGCTGGGCGCGGGTTACGCGGCAACGGGCGCCTATATGCAGGCGATGGGGGCTCCGACGGTTCTTTTGCCCCTGGTGATAGCCCTTGAAATCGGGGGAGGCCTTGCTCTGGTGCTCGGGTTTCAGACCCGTTGGGCCGCGTTGGCGCTGGCCCTTTTTTGCGTCGTTGCCGCGCTGATTTTTCACCATAACCTTGGCGACAGGATCCAGTCGATCATGTTCATGAAGAACCTGGCAATGGCCGGAGGGTTGCTCTTGCTCCACGGCTATGGCCCCGGCGCTTTCAGCGTCGACGCCGGGCGTAAAACCGCCGCCCCGGGTCTCATCGATTGACGTTGGCCCGCCTCTATTGACCCGTCATGCCCGGTATGTTAAATGGCGACGTGAATTCATTGCCGGAAGCGCATTTTGCCAAATGTCCTGCCACCAATCAGGGGAAAGCCCCGTGCACGAACTCTCCATTGCCCAGAGCCTTCTTGACATCATCGTCGATGAGTCGCAAAGGCACCGGCTGGGGCGCGTAAGCAAGGTGAAGCTCCAGGTCGGGGAGCTTTCGGCCGTTGTCCCCGACTCGCTTAGGTTTTGCTTCGACCTGGTCAGCCGCGATACCGTGGCTTCAGGGGCGCTGATTGAAATAGAGACGATTGGGATTACTGCCCGATGTGACAAATGTGATCTTTCTTTTGAAGTCAAGGATCGGGTGTTCGAATGCCCGAAGTGCGGTGAGCCTGTCCTACAAATGCTTAGCGGACGGGAGCTTAACGTTATGAGCATAGAGGGTGAAACGGGAGAAGAGGATGGCGGAAATTAAAGTGCCCGTTGTTCGCAATATTCTTCAGGCCAATGACCGGCTCGCCTCCGAAAACCGGAGGCGGTTCGACGAGGCCGGAATATTTGTGGTAAATCTCATGAGTTCGCCCGGGGCGGGCAAGACCTCGCTTTTGGAAAGAACTATAGACTCACTGGCAGGGCGGATGGGCATCGCGGTAATCGAAGGAGATCTCCAGACGTCCTACGATGCCGAGCGGATTCAAAAAAAAGGCGTTCAGGCCGTGCAGATCAACACGGACGGCGGCTGCCACCTCGACGGCAACATGATTCAGATCGCGTTGGACTCGCTCGATCTCGCCGGAGTCGACCTGCTGATAATCGAAAATGTCGGAAACCTCGTGTGCCCTGCCGAATTCAACCTGGGCGAGCACGAAAAAATCACTATGCTAAGCGTTGCCGAAGGGGACGACAAGCCGATCAAGTACCCGCTCATGTTCCAGATCTGTTCGGTCCTGCTGGTAAATAAAATCGACCTTTTGCCATATACGGACTGCGATGTCGGGAAAATTCGGGAAATATCCAGGCAGTTGAACCCTGCGGGCAAGGTCTTCGAAATCTCGTGCAGGAGCGGGGACGGTTTTGGCCCCTGGCTCTCCTGGATAGAGGAAAAGGTTAGCGAACACAAAAAGAACCGGGCCGGCGCCGCCCCGTCGCCTCACGAGGGCAAACACTGACGGTGAAATCCTCGGCCGAAAAATCACGGTTCGACCAGCCGTCCGATGCCGGCAGGCAAGCGGGACGCCGTGTTTTGGTAAAAGTCCGTGGAATCGTGCAGGGAGTCGGCTTTCGACCTTTTATCTACCAGCTGGCCGGGCGATTCCAGTTAAGCGGATGGGTCCGCAATCAGTCGGACGGTGTGGAAATCGAAGTGGCCGGTCCAGCCGATTCGGTGGAGACCTTCATCTGCTGGATTTCCCGCGACCCCCCCCCCTTGGCCAGGATCGTCGGCGTCGAGACGACCGATCTACCTTACCGGCAGCTGGAAGGCTTCAAAATAGCCGGAAGCAAGGCGGGCGAGTCGCGCTCGACACTGATTTCACCCGATGTGTGCACCTGCTCCGACTGTCTGAGGGAACTCTTCGACCCAAACGACCGCAGATTTCGCTATCCTTTCATCAACTGCACCAACTGCGGTCCCCGCTACACGATCATAAAGGACATTCCATACGACCGGGACAAGACAACGATGTCGCGGTTCGACATGTGCCCGGAGTGTTTGGGCGAGTATGAAAACCCTCTTGACCGGCGCTTTCATGCCCAACCGAACGCTTGCCCGCAATGCGGACCTCAGGTGTGGCTGGAAGACTGCGGGCAAAAAGCGATCGGTGCCGGTGATGAGGCCGTGCGCAATGCGGTGTCGCTTCTCGATGCGGGAGCTATAGTCGCAGTAAAGGGGCTTGGCGGTTTTCACCTGGCGGTTAAGGCCACAGACGAAGTGGCGGTGAGCCGGCTGCGGGGTAGAAAAGTGCGCGAGGAAAAGCCCTTCGCCGTCATGTTTTCCGGAATCGAGGATATCGGGTTCCACTGTCAGCTGAACTCCATGGAGGAGGAGCTGCTTAAAAGCCCGGCAAGACCCATCGTTCTGCTGTGGAAACGTGGGGATACAGTGGGTCTTCCGATTGCTGCAAGCGTCGCTCCGAAGAACAGGCGGCTTGGCGTTTTTTTGCCCTATACGCCGCTTCACTCTCTCCTTTTTGACGGTTCGCCCTTCAGGGCGCTTGTCATGACCAGCGGCAATCAAAGCGATGAGCCGATAGTTGCGGAAAATGAAGAGGCGAGGCTAAAGCTCTCGGGAATTGCCGACTATTTCCTGTTTCACGACCGTGAGATCTACATTCGCTGCGACGATTCGATCGCACTGGTGCGGGGAGACCGTCCCCTGTGCATACGCCGGGCGAGAGGGTACGCGCCGCTGCCGGTTTTCTTGCGCGATCCGTGCCCTTCGGTCCTGGGGACGGGGGCCGAGCTAAAAAACACCGTCTGCCTTACGCGCGGCACGAGCGCTTTTTTGAGCCAGCACACGGGGGACCTCGAAAATCTCGAAACGCTGCGCTCCTTCGAGCATTCGATCCTGCATCTCGAACGGCTCCTCGAAGTAAGGCCAGAGCTGATCGTGTACGACATGCATCCTGATTATCTGAGCACCCGGTGGGCGCTAGAACAACGGGAGATTCCCGTAATGGCAGTCCAACACCATCACGCTCACATTGCGGCTGTCATGGCCGAACACGGGATAGGCGAGCCGGTGATCGGCCTCGCCCTGGACGGGACCGGGTTTGGCGCGGATGGAAACCTCTGGGGCGGGGAAATACTGCGCGTCGACAAGGCAGGCTTTGAAAGGCTGGGTCATTTCAAAAACGTTCCCCTGCCGGGAGGGGCAAAAGCGATAAAAGAGCCCTGGCGAATGGCCCTTGGATACCTGTGGAGCATCGACCCGGAAAATACCGGGAGTCGGTATGCGGATCTTTTGGCCGCCTGGCCGGCGGAGGATGTGCGAATAATTTCGCGTATGCTTTCCCGGCGGCTAAACTGCCCGCTTACCTCTTCGTGCGGAAGGCTCTTCGATGCGGCCGCGGCCCTTTGCGGGGTCTGTCTTTACGCCAGCTACGAAGGGCAGGCGGCAATCGAGTTAGAACAGGCTATAGAACCCGATGACGGGTATTACGGCGCAAAAATTGAGACCGCTACTCACAGTGAAGGGACCATTGTTATCGACCAGTTTCCGATAATCGAAGCGCTGGTCGAAGACGTGAGACGAGGGGTCTCAACTGGCAGGATTTCCGCGCGATTCCATAACGGCGTCGTTCGCATCCTCGGGGAGGCCGCAGCCGCGGCCTCGGCACGAACGGGCATAAAGCGCGTGGCTCTTAGCGGCGGGGTCTTGCAGAATGGCTATCTTTCCGACCGGCTGGAAGCAGACCTTTGGAAATTGGGCTTCGAGGTCTTTTCCCACGGGGAAGTCCCGCCAAATGACGCGTGCATATCTCTAGGCCAGGCGTGGATTGGCGCCCAAAGGCTCCTTGAGGAGCGCGCAAAAGGTGCGGGGGCAAAGGAGGAACAGTTGCTGTGAAATACCTCGATGAGTACAGGGACCCTCAATTGGCGAAGGAGCTTATCGAAAGGCTTCGCCGAAGGAGCTTGTCCAAAAAGGAAATAAGGCTCATGGAGATCTGCGGAACGCATACCGTAGCCATCTTCAGGTCCGGCCTAAAAGAGCTTCTGCCCCCGGAAATCAGACTGATAAGCGGTCCTGGTTGCCCCGTATGTGTTACGGCAAACGAAGATATAGACAGGGCCATATGGCTTTCCGGCAGGCCGGGGGTTATTATCACCACTTTCGGAGATCTCGCGCGGGTGCCTGGTTCGTCGTCGTCGCTTCATATCGAAAGGAGCAGGGGGGCGGATGTGCGGATTGTCTATGCGACCCTCGACGCTCTTAAAATCGCCCGTGATAATCCCGACCGGGAGGTTATATTCATAGGCATCGGTTTCGAGACCACATCGCCGACTATCGCCGCGGCGGTGAAGCAGGCTTCGAAGCTTGGCGTTGACAACTTCTCCGTTTTTTCGGCCCACAAGCTGCTTCCGCCGGCGATGAGGGCGCTGCTCGAGGCCAGGGAAGTCCACATCGACGGCTTTATATGCCCTGGCCACGTCAGTATCGTTATCGGAGCGGGGGCATACAGGGAGGTCGCGGAAAAGTACCGTGCCCCGTGCGTTGTTACGGGCTTTGAGCCGCTCGATATCCTGCAGGGCGTGGGCCTTCTGATCGACCAGGTGGAGAGCGGGCGCGCCGAAGTCGAAAACCAGTACCGGCGGGCCGTCACGTGGGAAGGAAATGTCGCCGCGCAAAAGATGATAGACGAAATTTTCGAACCAGCCGATTCGACCTGGCGAGGCATGGGAGTTATTCCGAAAAGCGGGCTGAGTTTTCGCCCCGGCTGGAAAAAATTTGACGCCGCAGAGCGGTTCGCCATGCCTGAGATAAAGGTGCGGGAGCACCCCGGCTGCAAGTGCGGAGAAGTGCTGCGCGGCATTATACTGCCGCCGGAATGCGGCCTGTTCGGAAAAGCTTGTTCGCCTAAGGAGCCAAAGGGCCCGTGCATGGTGTCTTCGGAGGGAACCTGCGGCGCTTATTACAGGTATCACGGCGCGGTTTTGCGCTAGATTTCGGGGGATTGAGGATGGAATCGGGACTTGTCCAGCTCGACCAGGGAAGCGGCGGGCGGGCGATGCACGAACTCATCGACGCGCTTTTTCTCAGCGCTTTCGATAATCCGCTGCTTTTGGAAAGAAACGACTCCGCCGTTTTTGAAATCGCCGGCGGGCGGTTGGCCATGACCACCGATTCCTACGTAGTCGACCCCATATTTTTCCCTGGGGGCGACATCGGAAGTCTTGCCGTGCACGGCACGGTAAACGATCTTGCAATGCGGGGCGCAAAGCCGCTCTACATTACGGCTGGTTTCATCCTGGAGGAAGGTCTTCTGCTGGGGGACCTGAAAAAAGTGGTGGACTCGATGGCCGGGGCCGCGCGAGATGCCGGCGTGCAGGTGATCGCGGGCGATACCAAGGTGGTTCCCAGGGGAAAGGCGGACAAGATTTTCATTAACACCTCCGGGATCGGGATCGTACCGGAGGGACGGGACATCTCCGGCTCCAACGCGAGGCCTGGCGACCTCGTGCTGATCAACGGCACGATAGGCGACCACGGTATGGCGGTGTTGTGCAAACGCGAGGGGCTCGAGTTTGAAAATGAAATACAAAGCGACTCCGCGGCCCTGGGAGGCCTTGTTGAACTTATGCTGGAGGCTTTTCCCGGAATTCACGTACTGCGCGACCCGACACGGGGCGGCGTGGCGACGACCCTAAATGAGATAGCCGAACAGTCGGGTGTTGGAATCCGGCTTTTCGAAGAGGCGCTTCCTGTCCGGGGGGACGTGCTCGGCGCGTGTGAGGTGCTGGGACTCGACCCGCTCTACGTGGCCAACGAGGGCAAAGTCCTGGTGATTGTCCCGGCCGGCGGCGCAACCGGTGTGCTTTCGGCCATGAAGTCCCATCCGCTCGGAAAATCCTCATGTATTATTGGGGAAGTCGTCTCCGACGATCCGGGAAGAGTCCTGCTAAGGACCCGGATAGGGGGTTGCCGCATAGTGGATATGCTGCGGGGAGAGCAGCTTCCCCGGATCTGTTGATACGGAAACCGGCCCATGCTCATAAGAAAAAAATCCCTATCGGGCGGAAAAGACTCAAGGTGCCTTCTGTGCGGTGATCTTCTGGGAGGGGTTGCCCGCTGCATTGGGATTTGTCCATCCTGTATCAGAAAGCGGCCGGAGGAGAGCAGGGAACGCATCGAGTTGGTCCATGCCGAATCGAGGGAAATGTTTGGTCTTCCCACCCGCCCCCCCGCCAATCCTGACGGAATCGAGTGCAAACTCTGCTTTCATCGCTGCAGGCCCGGCAGGAACCAGAAAGGCTACTGCGGCGTAAGGCACGGGGCGAAATCGAGCATGCGAACCGACGGGAGATCTCGCGCGATGGTTTCCTACTACCGCGACCCTCTGCCCACCAACTGCGTTGCCGACTGGGTCTGCGCCGGCGGCACAGGGGAGGGGTATCCCCATTTCGCGCACGATTGCGGTCCCGAGGTAGGTTTCTATAACCTGGCGGTATCTCTTGAGGCCTGCAACCTCAATTGTCTCTTTTGCCAGAACTGGTCTTTCAGGAAAGCTCATCTCGCGCCCAGGTGGACGAGCATCGAGACCCTGGCAAATGAAGTCGACGATTGTACGAGCTGCATATGCTTTTTTGGGGGGGACCCAGGGCCGCAACTGCCGTACGCCGTAAGGCTCAGCCAGGCGGTGAGAAAGAAACACCCGGGCAGGATACTTCGCATCTGCTGGGAGACCAACGGCTCCGTTCACCCTTCGGGGCTAAAAGCAATGATCAGGCTGGCCGTTAAATCCGGGGGATGCGTAAAAATGGATCTCAAAGCCTGGAGTCCCGCAACGCACAGGGCTCTTTGCGGGTCCGACAATTCCAGGATACTGGACAATTTTGCCAGGGCGGCCGATTGGACCTCGGAGCGCAAGTGTCCGCCGGCGCTGGTGGCAAGCACTACACTCATCCCCGAATTTATCGACGAAGAGGAAATTTACGGGCTGGCATCATTCATAGCCCGGATCAATCCGGATATCCCTTATGCGCTCCTCGCATTCGCCCCGCAATTCCTGATGGAAGATTCTCCTACGACCTCCTCCGCCCAGGCCGAGGCTTGTCTCAAAGCCGCAAAGCTAGCCGGTCTCACCCGTGTGCGCCTAGGCAACGAACACCTGCTCGGCTGATCTCATCCGCGATCGAGTCCCGAGGTCCCGATTCGAATTTCTCCTTCCGCAACCATTGCAACTTTCCGCGTTAAACGGTTCTCCCAAGCTCACAGTATAAGAAGCGGTCCGCTTTGGCGCCACAACGCCGCGGGGGCGACTGGAAATCTAGTAATGACCGGTTATTATTTAGAAAATAATTCGTATAAGGAGAGAAATCAGACGATGAAAGCAAGAGGAGCCAAGATAAGGTTATCCCGGCAGTTGGGCATCCCGATTACACCCAAGGCAAGCAGGATGCTGGAACGGCGCCCCAATCCCCCCGGACAGCATGGGGGGACCAGGGACAGAAAGAAGGGTTCCGACTACAAGCGCCACCTCATAGAAAAACAACGCCTTCGCGTGCAGTACAATATCGAGGAAAAACAGATGCGCAACTACGTGAACATGGCAATGCGAAGGCCTGGAAACCCCGTTGATGCGCTTATTCGACTTCTTGAGACGCGCCTTGACGCGGTGGTGTATCGAGCCGGGTTCGCCCGTACGATCTATCAGGCCCGACAGTTCGTAACTCATGGCCATATTCTCGTAAACGGCAAAAGAGCGGACATCCCATCTCAGCGTCTTAAGCCAAACGATGTCGTTGCGGTCAATGAGGAAAGCAGGAAGCTTTTTCCTTTTGAAGAAGTGGCCGCGGAGATGGTTGCACGTGTGACTGTGCCGTACCTTGAACGTTCGAGGGAACAAATGTCGGCAAGGCTCCTGTATGTTCCAACGCTTGCCGAGGTCCCTTTGCTCTGCGAGATGCCCATGGTAATTGAATTCTATTCCAGATGAGTCGAGCAGGTTCACTACAGGTTTCCGGCATCCGGGAATCATCTTTTCGCCATCACGTTGTATCCTCGATTATGAGCATCCGAACGAGCACCGCAGATAATGATCCGCAGCAACGCCAACCATGGGCGGCACTCAGCCGGAAGGGACGCGAAAAGACCGCATATTGCCGCGCCCGCATTTGTGCTTAGCTTCAACGGATGCGCGTTTAGTCTTTGCACGTCGAAATGTCCGGCATCCAGCGACCCTTTTTAAATTTACAGGATTCAGACTTGCGAAGGATTTAAGATGATCGGAAACGAGATGAAAAGTGCTTCTATCGCCAAAGGAAAGCGCGAGGTGCTAAAACCCGCTATTCCCCATTCCTGTAGGGAATCAGAATAAACGGCCAAAATGAGGGGGATTTTTTCAGAATAGATTGACAGGCAGGCAGATGTTGTCGGAATAAATGGGCCTCACCAAAGAGGCCTTTTTTTATTGGAAGGGGCGGGAGTTTTGGCAGAACTCACCGCCCCGAAACATGGGTACGCGATGTACCCCCAAAAGGTGAACTGATGATACTGTCTGTCGTCGTCGGTCTCAAGGAGATTTACGAGAAAGGCCGCGATTATCTGTGGCCCAGGCCGGAGGTTTGTCCACGATGCAAGGCGCGGAGGCCTTGGGGACACGGATTTGTCATGGCCTATTTTGATGGATTCGCATCCGGCCTTTTACTACGCCGCTATCGCTGTCCTAATTGTGGTTGCGTTATTCGCTTCAAGCCTGTGGGCTACTTCGACCGATTCCAGTCTCCCATCGAAACGATCCGCGCCGTTATCTGCGGGCCGGCTGAGAAAAAACCTTCCTATTCCGATGTCTCGCGCGCACGTAAGGCCCACTGGTTAAGAGCACTTAAACGAAAGGTCCTGGCTTATTTTGGCGATCCTTTCCGGGATCATTTTCTTGCGGCCTTTGACCGGCTGATCGAGATGGGCAAAATACCGGTTAGCAGGTCCATCCAATTTTGATGGCCAACGACCTTTTACCCACCCCACCGAAGGGTGTCATGGAATAAGAGCCGCCAATGTCCTAGAAAGCCTCAAATAACCATAAAAGGAGGCGTTTTATGACAGAAGAGCAGAAAAAAGAGGTGGCTACGTTCAGGTTCGGGGTGATTCATGAACTGGTAAACACGAAGGAGCTTTCACGCGGGGAGCGGGAGCGCCTGATCCGGGAAAAATGCGAGCGGAGGTGGAATATTCCTTTCTCCGGCAGGACCCGGATCGGACGCACCACCATTTTGAGATGGGCTCGGCTCTATACGGCCGCAGGCGGCAGGCTTGAATCTCTTTTGACCACGGATCGTTCGGACCGTGGGGCAACCAGGGCCATGGATGAAGAGACCTGTCTATCCCTGCTCGCTTTAAGGCGCGAGTTTCCACGGGTGACGATCAAGGACTTGATCTCCAAGATGAGGGAGGCAAACCCGGAGGCGGTGCTAAATCACTCCGGCGTTTACAGGTTAATCAGGCGGGAAGGGATGATGAAGCAGGAGGGACAAAAGTGCGAAGACCGGCGCAGGTACGAGGCCGAGCTTGCAAACGAGATCTGGCAGTCGGATGTACTTCACGGCCCGATGGTGATGGCAGGGGAAAAAATGAGGAAGGCTTACCTCATAGCCTTTCTCGATGACCATTCCCGGCTTGTGCCTCACGGGGAGTTCTATTTATCGGAGGGAGTCGAATGCTTCATGGACGCACTCAAGAAGGCCCTTATGAAGCGGGGCTTGCCAAGAAAACTTTATACCGACAATGGCGCGGCATTCAGGAGCCATCATCTTGAGCAGGTCTGCGCATCCCTTGGCATAGCCTTGATTCATGCCCGGCCTTACAAGCCTCAGGGAAAGGGAAAAATTGAAAGGTTTTTCAGAACGGTCCGTGAGGGATTCCTTTCGGGTTTTAAGGGGGATAGCCTGTGCGGTCTCAACGAAGCTTTCGGTCTGTGGCTTGAGAATGCCTATCACCAAAGAAAGCATACATCTACGGCGCAAACGCCCCATGCTCGCTTCACCTCCAGGCTGGAGTGCCTCAGAGTCGCCCCCGCGGACCTCAGGGATCACTTCAGACAGCTTGCAAGACGGAGGGTAGCCAAAGACAGGACGATCACACTGAACGGCAAAATCTTCGAGGGGCCGGTCTGCCTGATCGGAAAGCAGGTTGAACTGCTCTACCATCAAAAGGACGATAGCCGTGTCGAAGTCCGCGCGGGCGGGCGCTCTTATGGCTTCCTGCCCGCTGTGGACATCCATGTCAACTGCCGGGTGAAGCGTGACAGCAACAACAATCCCCAGATGGTCGAGCCTGCTGTCCCAAGTCGCTATAGAGGAGGCAATCTTTGGTCGGGCGCAAAAGGTCCGGAGGGCAAGTCATGAATCCTGGCTACCGTAGCTTTTTCGGATTTGAGCGGGAGCCTTTCCCCTCTGATCCGGGGTTGAAGGACATCCTGGAGACCGAAGAGATCAAGGGGGTTTGCAGCCGGTTTGACTATGCGGTGGGCCTCGGGGCCATAGCTCTTTTAACCGGTGAGATCGGAAGCGGCAAATCGACCGCCCTCAGATACGCGGCAAGTCGCCTGCACCACTCCGAGTATCGAACCATATCGATTACAGCGGCCTGCGGATCCATCCTTGAGATGTACAGGATGCTTTTGGGACAACTGGGCGTGGAGACCTCAAGTTCGTCACGGGCTTTTCTTTTGGGACGCATAAGACACGAGATATGCGCCCTGGTGTGCGAAAAGAAGATGAAAATCGTGCTCATAGTCGATGAAGCCTCGCTTTTAAGGCTCGAAGTCTTTTCCGAACTCCACACCCTGTGTCAGTTCGAACTGGATTCCAAGCCGTGGCTGCCCGTCGTCCTGGCGGGTCAGTCACACCTTATCGATAAGCTGATGTATCCCGGCTCGCGCCCCTTGGCCTCAAGAATCGTTGCCAGGTCCCATCTTGAGGGTGCCGATCGCAGGCAAATGGAAGTCTATCTTGCGCATCATCTGAAGCTTGCAGGCATAAAGCGCGATCTTTTCGAGGAGGCTGCGGTTACGGCCATCTATCAGGGATCGGCAGGCCTGTTCAGGAAAGCCAATCACCTGGCCAGAGGCTCTCTTGTCGCCGCCGCTCAAGACCAATGCTTGAGTGTTAGCGCCGAGCACGTGAGAACAGCCTCCAGCGAGCTTTTCTGATGAGAAAAATTTTTGTCAAGCTCGCCGATTACTTTGGCTCGGCTTGGCGTCTGGCCGTCCTGGACATGGCCAAGGGGCGCTGGATCGTCGATCCCGCCCCATCCAGGATTGGCTACCTCAAGGCAGAAAACGCCAACAGCCGGCATATCCTGATGCAACCGGTCGATGAGTCCAGATATCTGCTTGCAGATGATCTTTGTTGGGAGCGCATCTGTCGTCAACACCGACACGCCGACAGGTCATGGAAGCCGGGGCGAATGGTGGTAGAGACCTCGCCGCGAAACTACCAGGTTTGGATTCGAAGCCAAAGACCATTATCGCTTGACGAAAAGCGCTACTGGTTAAAAAGGATGGGCAGCGATCCCGGAGCGGACCCGAACGACCGCTGGGGTCGTTGCCCCGGCTTCCGCAACCGCAAGGACAAGTATGGCAGCGAAAGCGGCAGATATCCCTTGGCCAGGCTAATCTGGATAGATTGGACCTCGCAGGCTCAAGTCCCTCACTTAATCGTAGAGGTGCCGACCTCTGATGAGATCCTTTCCCATCCACCCCCAAGGGGGGCTGTGTGTCGCATGAAGAAAATCTGCCGCTCAGACTATGACCGAGGAGGTGAGTCCGAGACCGACTTCGCTTATGCTTTGGCGCTGGCCCGCAGGGGGCATGAAGAAAATGAAATCCGCAGTCGCCTGCTATCGGAGAGAATAAGCTGGGGTAATCATGCCGGGCACAGAAGGATCGATCTTTATCTGGACAGATCAGTCAGGAATGCAAAGGCAACCATAGACAAAACGAGGCATCCGTCCAAATAATGCGGTTGTTCCATTTAATCAGAAAAAATCAGTCCATTTAATTTGAAATCCAACAATTCCCCTCGCCGCTCATTTGCTCTCGACATCCTCGAAGGGTTGTCCCAAAGCCCCAAGAGGATCCCTTCGGTGTACCTCTACGACAAGAGAGGCAGCGAGCTTTTCCAGCGTATCACGGAGCTCGAAGCCTATTATTTGACGCAAAGCGAGCAAGAAATACTCAGCGGCTGCAGGGAAGAAATCTGCGAGTCTTTGCCGCGGCAATCTTTTAACCTCGTCGAACTCGGCTCAGGAGACGGGCGCAAGACAATGTCGCTGATCGAGTGTTTTATGAGAAAGCAATTCGATTTCGAGTACATAACGCTCGATATATCGGCCGAGTCGGTAGACGGTCTTACTCTTTCGCTCGAAGAGATGTTTTCACCCGTGCTGAAGGTGACGGGCATCATTGCCGAGTACTTCGACGGCATGAAATGGCTTGCGAGCAAGAATGGATCGAGAAACCTCACACTTTTTCTGGGATCTAATATCGGCAATTTTGACCGTATGGCGGCCAGAAGGTTTCTCCACTGTCTATGGGATTGTTCGAGGCCGGGCGACCAGTTGCTGATCGGGTTTGACCTGAAGAAGGACATAGAGGTCCTAAACAGGGCTTATAACGACCCGGAAGGAGTTACGCGGGAATTCAACCTCAATGTGCTGGACAGGATAAACCGCGAGCTTGGCGGGGAATTCGACCGCGAAAAGTTCTTCTATTACGGCAGCTACCAGGTCGCCACGAGTGCTGTGGAAAGTTACCTGGTGAGCACGAAAAAACAGGAAGTTTTCATAAGGGAGCTGGACGCGGTTTTCTCATTTGAGGCTTGGGAACCCATTCACACCGAAAGCTCCTTTAAGTACCTGGAAACCGAGATCGCCCGCCTGGCCGCGGAGACCGGGTTCGAGGTGTGCAAAGACTTCTTCGATACACGCAGGTATTTTGTCGATTCCCTGTGGAAAGTAGTAAAGCCGGCTCCAATCAAGAGGTGAAAAAGCGGCTGCGCCGCAGGCGAGTGTGCCCCGCCTCCTCCACGTATTCGGATTGGGGTGGGGACGGTCGTGGATTCCGGCTGAGAGATTGCCGGAATAACGAATCCGAAGCCCGGGGCGGTTGCGCCGCAGAGGGCGTAGTTCGCGATCCGGGTCGAAAGCGCCACCAGTATCTATACCCTCCTTTCTGTTAATCAAGATTTGCAAAACAGAGTCGGTTATGACAGACTGATTTTTACGGGCATTCCTTCTATCACTCATTTTTCATTGTCGGCTCACCTGTTATAGTATGCCCGTTTCTTTTTCGGGAATGATGAATTTTGCGGGCTAAAATTATTTCGACCAGGGAGGATTTTGTCTTGAACAGCGATGCAAAAATTGGAGCGCGGATATTGCGGTTAAGAGAGGGTCAAAGCGTAAGCCGAGATGAGCTTGCGAGCAGGAGCGGACTCGATTCGGATTTCATTCGAGCGGTCGAAGAGGACGACGTTTATCCTTCCCTTGGCCCTCTTTTGAAGATTTCGCGGGCTTTGGGCATCAGGCTCGGTACCATTCTGGACGACCAGTTCAGCCAGGACCCGCTTATTGTACGGTTGATGGAGCGCCAGGAAGAATTGAGCATGTTAAAGGGAAAGGGAAAACCGGTCGCGCTCAAATTTCATTCCCTTGGACGGGGCAAAAAAGACAGGCACATGGAACCCTTTCACATTGAAATACTTCCCGAGCCGGCCGAGGACAAAAAACTTTCTTCGCATGAAGGCGAGGAGTTCATAGTGGTGCTTTCCGGCGAGGTCGAGCTTTCCTACGGCCGGGAGGTCTCCATTCTAAAGCCCGGGGACAGCGCCTACTATAATTCCCTGGTCCCACATTACGTCGGCTGCTGTGGTCCAAAGGCCGAAATATATGCAGTCCTTTATATCCCGGAATAGAGACAGGATCATCAGACAATGGAAACCACAAATCTTCAGTCCCTCACTTTGGGACAGATACTTGACAGAACCATAGAAAAATACCCCGAAAATGATGCCGTCGTATACTATGACCGTGATTTGAGGCTTACCTACCGTGAGTTTGGAGATTTCGTGGACCGGCTCGCCAAGGGGCTCATGGGCCTTGGAATTAAAAAAGGCGAAAAGGTTGCCATCTGGGCCACAAACGTCCCGCACTGGGTGGCCCTGCAGTTTGCCACGGCAAAAATCGGGGCCATTCTCCTTACGGTCAACACCAATTATAAAATCGCCGAGCTGGCATATCTGCTCGAACAGTCCGAGTGCGAAAACATATTCATAATCGACGGCTTTAGAGACACCGACTATGTTCAGACCATCTACGACCTCGTTCCGGAATTAAAGAGCATGCCGAGAGGCTATCTCAAGACCGAAAAGTTCCCTCACCTGAAGCGTGTGCTCTTTTTGGGTCACTCAAAGCACCGGGGAATGTATTCGATGTTCGAGGTCCTCTCGCTTGCCGACCTGGTCTCCGATGAGGCTTACAAGGCTCGGCAGGCTGAACTGAACCCTCACGACGTGGTCAATATGCAGTATACTTCCGGCACCACGGGTTTTCCCAAGGGAGTCATGCTCAGCCACTACAACATTGGAAACAACGGGTATTGGATCGGCTATAACCAGGTGCTGGGTCCTAAGGACAGAGTATGCCTGCCCGTGCCCCTGTTCCATTGTTTTGGATGCGTGCTCGGGGTCCTGGCCGCAGTCAATCACGGAAGCACCCTGGTGATCATGGAGACATTCGACCCCGTGGGGGTAATGTCGGCCGTTGAGGGGGAGCGCTGCACAGCGCTCTACGGTGTTCCGACGATGTTCATAGCCGTGCTGCAGCACAAACTTTTCAGCAAGTTCGATTTTCATACGCTGCGCACAGGCATAATGGCCGGTTCTCCATGCCCTGTCAAAACGATGGAAGAAGTAATGGAGAAGATGTATCTGCGGGAGATCACGATCTGCTACGGCCTTACGGAAAATTCTCCCGTTATGACGCAAACAACCGTCACCGACTCGGTCCGGAAGAGGGTGGAAACGGTTGGAAAAGCCATGCCGGGAATCGAGGTGGCCATAAAGGAGCCTATGACCCACAAACCGCTTCCCGCCGGGGTCGAAGGCGAGGTCTGCTGCCGTGGCTACTCCGTCATGAAGGGCTATTACAATATGGAGGAAGCGACCGCAAAGACAATCATCGAAGACGGCTGGCTGCTGACCGGCGACCTTGGCGTACTGGACGAGGAGGGTTATCTGAGAATAACCGGCCGGCACAAAGACCTGATCATCAGGGGCGGTGAAAATATATCCCCAAGAGAAATAGAGGAATTCATCTACAGGATGGACGGCGTCCAGGACGTCCAGGTGGTCGGGGTCCAGAGCAAAAAGTATGGTGAGCAGGTCGGGGCGTTCGTTATCCCCAAGGAAGGGTATGAGTTTGCCCCGGAAGACGTCCAGGATTTTTGCCGTGGAAAGATTTCCAACTACAAGGTCCCCAAATACGTGGGTTTCGTCAAGCAGCTTCCACTGACCGCCAGCGGGAAAGTTCAGAAATATGAGCTGAGGAAACTCGCAAGTGAGTTGTGGCCGGAGGCCTGAGCCATAAGCTGGAAATAAATTAAATGCTATATCAAAGGGGAGCTGTGGGCGCGATATGGCGGCTGCCGCTCCCCCTCTTTTTGAGCCGCCGCATGCTGTTAAAACAGCGCATTTTTTTTTGCGTTTCTATAACTTCCTTGTTTTATTACATATACTCTTTTTAGACCCCCAAATTAACAGCCTGCTAACAGCATGGGTAACAGCCAGGTAACAGCGGGGCTAACAGCAGTGATTTACAGCAGTGATCAGCTGTTTTTGAAAATGATCCAATTATTCGGTTTTCAAGGAGCGGCATTACCGGTACCTCGGGTCCCCCTCGGTGCGGAATGTGCGCATTGGCATATAGCACAAAGTTGCCTCACGCCGCAAAACGGCAACGAGAAGCGGCAAGGGGAAACGGAAATAGAAGCGGCATCAGAAACGGCAGAAAGCAAAAGGACAAAAAACAAAGGGAGTGAGATGTTAAGAGAGGGGGAGGCGTGTTTTCCCACCATCCGCGCCTCCGCGTGATCCCTGGTCTTTAAAAGCTTTTTTCTCACGCAGAGGCGCGGAGGGTAATAATTAAAAACCCGTTTTCCCTATCCATTGCGAGAGCTTCCGAAGACGATGTGCTGCGCCTTTGGGAAGGGCTCGGCTACTATGCCCGCGCAAGGAATATCAGAAAAGCGGCGCAAATAAGGGTAACGGAATCCCCCGGGAGAACCGACGCTATGAGGGGGTAATATTCAACGCGGCTTAACAATTTTCTTTTTTCAATAATTTCGTTCGAAATTTTCGGTAGTCGATATTCAATTTATCCATCCGCAGGCGGAACGAATGACGAGTGATGCCAAGTTCTCGTGCGGCATTGCTGATGTTACCCCCGGTAGTTTGCATTGCGTCAACGATCATTTCGTAGGCTACGGCGTCAAGCTTGGCCTGCAGGCCGATCTTCCCGACCGTACCGGAATTGATCGCGGTCTGCAGCGAAGGAGGGAGATTGTATGCGTGAATCACATGGTCGTCCGCCAAAATTGTAGCGCGCTCGATTACATTCTCAAGCTCTCTTACGTTACCGGGCCAGTGATAACTCATGAGGAGGTCCAGCGCCGGCGTCGTGATTCGTTTAATTTCTTTGCCGTTTTCCTTCGCGAACCGGGCGACAAAGTGATCGGCCAAAGTGATGATGTCGCTACCTCGTTCACGAAGCGGCGGTATCATGATCGGAAAAACGTTCAGACGGAAAAACAAATCCTCGCGGAATTTACCCTCGGCGGACATAACCGTTAAGTCTTTGTTGGTAGCAGTGACGATACGAATATCCACTCTGATGGGGCGGTTGCCGCCCACGCGTTCAAAGGTGCGCTCCTGTAAGACGCGCAAGAGTTTCGCCTGCATGGCCGGGGAGAGTTCACCGATTTCATCCAGAAAGAGTGTTCCTCCGTCGGACTGTTCGAAACGGCCGATACGTTGACTGGCCGCGCCTGTGAACGCCCCTTTTTCGTGCCCGAACAGCTCACTTTCTATCAGACTCTCAGGAAGAGCCGCACAGTTGAACTTGATAAACGGACCGCGAGCCTGCGGACTGGCGTAATGAATTGCGTTAGCGACCAGTTCCTTGCCCACGCCGCTTTCCCCAAGAAGCAGGACAGTTGTCCTGGTCTGGGCAATCCGTTCGATCATCGCATGAATTTCGCGCATGGGTTTGGAATCACCGATGATATTATCCGGTCGAAATTTCTTCTTCAGCGCATCCTGAAGGCGCTGTG
>CAWEZA010000015.1:0-6560 GCA_963813125.1 uncultured delta proteobacterium
GAATCGGGCCCCCTTTAGAAAAAGGGGGGATTTGGGCCCCCTTTAGAAAAAGGGGGAATCGGGGCCCCCCTTAGGGGGGGTAATTGGGCCCCCCTTTTTCAATTACTTCCGAACAGTTCATTCATGCGCATAAGCAACCCCAGATTCCCGGAAGTTTTGTACTTGCGCAGCAGGAACAGTTTCTGTCCGTCGGCTTTGCCCGTCATCACGTCCATCCAGGTTTCGAAAGCAGATTCGACGGTCAGGTCAGGGGCCGGGGCGACGCCTTCCTTCGCCTCGATTTTTCCGTCCCCGATTATGAAATGACAACTCCCCGCGACTTCGCCGGAAAAGGTGAACTGCAAAACGGCGCTCAACTTTTCCGCACGCGCGGGATTAAAACCCCGGGACATTATCGCCATGAACGTTCGGATCGAATCAGGGCGCGGGACCATCTTTCGTTTTTCGAATTCTTCGGGTGTTACCCCTTCGCTGATGCAGGTCTGCCAAAACACGTTGGCAAGCGACACGAAGGAATCCGGGTCAGCGATAGGCCGCGTTATACGCTCCATGGTCTCCGGGCTCACTTTTCCCGCTTGAACGATCTCGCGGCCGGCAAGGGATGCGGCATCGAGAATGCTTTGCCTGTTTTCCGCACATTCGGGCCAGGGAAGCATTTCGGCGCCCGGCCTGTATATCTCGGCCAGAAGGCCTTTTCCAAACAGGAAGTTGACGTAGCGCGAAAGCTCGCCAAAGACCGACGGATCGGTGAACCCCGCAACGGACAAAACAACGGCTTTCGGGAGTTTATGCCTCAGGGGGTGGGAAAACCTTCCCCCGACCTGCGTGATAAACGGCTGTAAGGATGGGAGCGTGCGTTCGATCAGCGCCTTCATCGAAGCGTTCATCGTGAAGTGATACAGGGGGGTCGCATACACGGCGATATCCGCCTCGAGCCATTTGGGAAAAAGCTCGCCCGTCATATCGTCTTTGTGGAGGCAGACCCCGGGAGTCCTGGTCCAGCAGGTGTAGCAGCCGATGCAGTCGTTGATCTTCTTTTTGCGAAGGTCAAAGGTCTCGACCTGCGCTCCCGCTTCGCGCATGCCTTCCATCAATGCATCGAGCATTATGCCGGTCTTGCTCACACCACCTGTCCTGGGACTGGAATTAAACGCTATCACCTTCATTGGAATCTCCTTTTGAGAGTATGAGGAAGTTATACGCCCGAACCAATCGTTCAACTCTTTTCATCCCTTACGGCCTCAATCACCATTGAAAGATCGTCTGCGAGATTATCGAAATACCGGATGCCCATCTGGAAGCAAAGGTACTGGAAGCGGTCCGCGCAGGCTTCAACTTCGGGGCGGATCATCTTGAGATCCCCTCGCACCTGCCTGATCGAATCGAGTTGTAGAAGGACAATTTGCTCCCGTTGCTCCGGAGGAAGATGGGAAAAAAAGAAAAGTTTCATCAAAAAAGCTCTCTTTGGCTTCTCCGGGACAAAGGGAGCCTTCATGGCATCGAGAAAGGCCTCTTTTCCGGCTTCCGTTATGGAATAGACATTTTTATTGGGCGCCCCCTCCCCAATCTCGACCCGCCCGGAGATCAGGCCCCCCGCTTCCATTTTCTTAAGGCTTGGATATATAGAGCCGTAGCTAAGACTGGAGAAGAAGGAAAAGGACATGGAGAAAGCCTTCCTTAGATCGTACCCCGACATACTGGAACGCATGAGAAAGCCAAGCAGAACTGATTGAACGTCCATAAACGCCTCCATAACGTATCGTGATGCTATATATCGTTTCGATATAGGTCAAGGAAAAAAATAATTACCTTCCCCGCACGGCGGCCCCGGCGCGGGCGCGGGCGGGGATAAACCCCGCCCCTACGAGTCGCAATGGGAGATTTAAGCAGACGCTCCCCCGCACACACACACAAGGGTGGGCAAAAGCGCAAGCGTTGCCCACCCTGAAGTTTTCGGATGGAAACTATTTACAAACTGGCATAAGAGACCGGCAAGAGTGAGGCGGCGGGGGCACTGCGGGAATGACGGAGTGAAAACCTTATCACCCGGGGTGAGGAACGTGCCGACTCGCGACACTAGCCCTGCCCGCTCCTTTTACGAAGCCAGGCGCAAAAATCAACGATGATCTCGGCTCGCCTTTCCCCCTGGATGAAGTCCCCGGCACAGATCGAAGAGTTCTTTATGGACGGCGACGGACTCGCCGGCGATACCCGCGGATTCGAGGTATTCCTTAATGAGGGCGCCGGCCTTGACACTGGCGGAGCTAAAAATCCTCTCCCTCGGGTCCTTGGGAAGCTCGAAAGGGTCCCAGTTTTCATAGCCTATCCTGAGGATTCTTTCCTGGCCGCGCTTCGACATCGTGTCGAAGATGCCCTTTTTCCTGCGTTCGTGTTCTTCATTGTCGGTCATAGCGAACTCGCTGGATAAGAGGAGTCGGTTTCATCAAAACCCGGTTGCCCGGCAAATCAATCCCAGAAAAGCTTGAGCCTTATTTTCTTGTATTCCTGCGTGCTAAAAAGGATCCGGAAGTTTTCCAGGCCGATTTCACCCGCGAGTCTTTTTGCCAGGTCTTCACACTGTTCGGCGCTGCGCGCGTGTATCATCGCATAGAGATTGTAAGGCCAGTCCGGGGGGCAGGCGGGTCTGCTGTAACAATGGCTTACTTCCGGATAGGCGGACACAACGGGGCCGATGGCGTCAAGCCGTTCCTCGGGGCAGTTCCAGACAACCATGCCATTGGCCCGAAACCCGACCTGGCGATGGTTGAGCACGGCGGCAAAACGCCGGATAACTCCATGCCCGATCCATCCCGAGACGACTTCGAGGAGTTCGGATTCAGACATTTGAAGCGAATCGGCCCATGAGGCAAAAGGCCTTGGAACAAGCGGCAAGTCTTCCTGTATGCATTTTACTATCGATATGTTGGCCGGCGTGCATTCAAAGCCCGGCCTGGATTCTGTGAGCGGAAGGCTCGCTTTTTCCTCCGCCTGGTCCCAGTCGCCATCTTCGAGTACGTCAAGCACTACGGCCAATTTATATTTCCTGAGGGCGGGCAGTACGAGAGCGGGCAAACCGCCGGCCCTCGCGGAGAGCTCGGACACGACAGCTTCGAGTTCCTGCCCGGGAGGCACAGCTATCGTAAACCACATATTGAAGTTACCGGGGCGCAGGTAATTGTGGCTTACCCCGGGGTAAGCGTTTACTGCCGCGGCAACGGTCTTCCAGCTTCTCCCGCGGGACCGCCATGGCCACAAGGGAACTCCTGTAGCCGAGAGCCCCGGTATTGAAAATGGCGCTGATCTGGCGAATGACGCGATTTTCTTTGAGCAACGCGACACGTTCCAGCAGTTCGGACTCGGAGATTTCAAGCCCCTGTGCCAGAGCCCTGTAAGGCTCGGGAACAATCGGGAACGAACGTTGGACCCTGTCGAGAATGACCCGGTTTGTCGAATCCAAGGCAGTGCTCCAGGAAAAAAAGGTTTGTGCAGCCAGGAAAATTCAGAAAGATTCGCCAGTTCGCCGGATTATCTTCATTTTATATACCCCGGCAACTTCCAAGACAAGCAAAGCTTTGCTACTATTCGATCCGGCATAAAATTTCAACGAGGAAGCCACGTCATGAGAAAAAAAACAGGGGACTCCGGCCAGCCCCGCGATAAAGTGCTTTGTAAACACCGGCCAAAAGATAGTCCCGCTCGACTCCGGGTACGGTGCTAATTCGACAAGGCGGGTAAAGCTGCCCGGAGAAAGCGGACTGACCTACGGCCAATACCTCGATTCGGTTGCGAGGCTGCTTTGCGAAAACTCCTTTGAGATCATAAGGGAGCTTCTCAATAAGCAGCCAGGGGGTGCCAGGGGACTCGAAGAGTCGACGTCTATCGAACTCATAGCCGAAAAACACGGCGCTCTCTACTCCGTCTCGCGACTGCTCGTGCGATTCGGGGACGATATCCGCCAGTTTGCCGTAAACTGCGCCTTTTCCCGGGAGCAGCAGGCATTCCTCCAGGTCGAGGCAGGACTGCTCTCGGAGCTCAGGTCAAGATACGACCTCCACTATCTCCCGCTGCACTACATTTCCGCAGAGACCCCCGGCCTGATGCTCTTCATTGCGGAGTGGTTCGAAAACCATAACGAGTTCCACCTATGCGCGAACGGCTCCGGCGGTACGGCCATAAAGATATGGAACCAGGACGGTACGCGAAAAATCCTGGACACGGCGAAAATCCCCGAACTCTACGCCCAGGCGTCCATGATACTGACATCATACATGGATGCGAGCCACTTTTTCGCAAATCTATCCATGGCACCATGCGGCGGGCGATTTTATAATCGACGACACCCAAAGCCCTCCGAGCCTCAGGCTGATAACCGTAAGAGGCTATCGGCCCCTGCTTTCGCACCCCTCGGACTGCCGGGACAAGATGCTCGGGGCGCTCCATTTTTTTGTCAACCTGTGCATAAGGATGCGGCTCGACAGGCTCGACGGCGTGGGAGAACCGGCCTGGGCCGGCCCGGACTGCCTGCCTGGAGTCGTTCGCGGGTTTAGAGAAGGATGGCAAGTCGTGCGGAAGACTTCGGATTTGCCAAAAGCCGAGGAGATTTTTTCACTGCTCAAGGCCCTTTCGCCGGTTGAAAGGCTTGCCTTTGCCGAGGCTGTCGCCTCGGACGGGATGGTCGAGGCGGACGAAAGCGATTTTTTGCTTGCCCGGTTGCCGGGGTGCATGGACGAACTGAAAAGCACCCTGGAAGAGGTGACTAAATAAAAAGAGCGGGGGTGCGCATCAGAACTCGATGCCCTTGCTTGCCTTCAGCCCCCGGTCCACAAAAGGGTGCTTTACGACCTTCATTTCCGTCACGAGATCTGCGATCTCGATGAGTCCATCCGGAGCGTTTCTTCCTGTCACCACAATGTGGCTGCTCGTTCTGCCCTCAAGAACATCGAGCACGGTTTTAACCGGCAGAAGCCCCAGCGACAGTATTATGTTCAATTCATCGAGAACAATCATATCGAAGGCGGCGCGATTTATCTCCGAGACTGCCCGCTGCCAGCCGGCTTCGGCCAGGCGGCGGTCTTCTTCCAGGTCTTCCTTTTTCCAGGTAAAACCGGTCCCGAGCTGCACGATTTCGATCTCTTCCATTTTGGCAATAGAGAGCAGTTCGCCGTAGGTCCACGCACCCTTTATGAACTGCAAAAAGAGGACTCTCATGCCATGTCCCGCAGCTCGCAGGGCCATACCGAGCGCAGCGGTGGTCTTTCCTTTCCCATGCCCGGTAAAGACGATCAAAAGGCCTTTTTGAGAATTCACCTTCTCCCCCGATCAAGCAAAAAAAAGGCGGGTAGAAACCCGCCAATCTTTTAAAATTTGGTGACCGAACAACTAAGCCCCAAGCCTCACGAAGGCTTTTCCGATGAGCTCTCGGTTTTGGTCTCGGCAGCAACCGGCTTGCTTTCCGCCGCCTTAGCCGTGCTTTGATTTTTGCCTGCATAGTCAGTCGTATACCAACCTGAACCTTTCAGGTGGAAAGTACTCATGGAGATGAGCTTGCGGAGCTGCCCGCTACACTCCGAGCACTGGGTCAGCGGCGGGTCGGAAAATCTCTGCATTGCTTCGGTAGTCTTCCCGCATTTCGAACATTCGTACTCATAGATTGGCATACATTTGCCTCCTCGCGCGATCCATAAGTTCTACGCTAATTTAAATCATTATAAATCCGGGCGGTTCAATGTCAAGCCCAATTTCATGGATAAACCTGATCCAAAGAGCCGCTCTTGACCTGAAAAATAGAGTACTGGCGCGCCAGGTCCCCCCGGGGTTGATGGTATAATTTCCCGTGACCCCGCTAAAATTTTTCGCCGTCTCAACCAGGTTCTCGAACAGCGCGTTACGGCTCGCCGCACCACCCTGAGCGCTCCTTGCCTGGAGCAGCATCGTCAGCGCATCATAGGCCTGTGCCTCGAGATAGGAAGGAGACGAATGATAGAGGGCTTCGTAGTCTTTTTCGAACGCCTGCACACTTGGGACTGGTGCTCTGCTGATAGAAGAAGCGGTCGAAAACAGCGCATGATCGACATAGACCCCGCCGGATTGCACCAGCGACGGCTCGCTCCACAGATTGGTCCCAAGCAGGGTCACCCCCACTATGTTGTTGTAGGGAAGCTGCGGGGCGATAAGAGACACGGTGCTCACCTGGTCGGGAATGAAAAGGGCATCGAAAGGCGTCGCGTCAATCGACCGCAAGCGGGTCGTTTTTCTTGGCTATATCCATCAACTGCCTTGAGGGACTGCGGTGAAATCGGTGCTCTTTTCCATGTATGAGGCGCTGGCCATCATTTGCCCGCCATTTTTCTGTACTGTTTCGGCGAAAATCTTGGCCAGATTTTGCCCATAGCGGTCATCGGGATAAAGACACGCAAAACGTTTAAACTTCAGTTTTTCACGACAGTATCGCACGAGGGTGTTAACGAGGTCGCCGGAGTCGATAAAGGCGTGCAAAACAAAAGTGTCGTTCCAGTCCCCGTCTTCCTTTTGGGTCAAGGACAGCAGCGGCACACCCTCAC
>CAWEZA010000016.1:0-19387 GCA_963813125.1 uncultured delta proteobacterium
GGGGGGATTTTAAACAGAACGCTTAAACCCTTTGCCGGAGCGCTTCAAGAATATGACAGACGCCGAGCACGCCCTTTGCTCCAAATTGAGGAGAAAGCAGCTCAACGGTCTCCTATGCTACAGGAAAAGAAACATTGGAAACTACATCGTTGATTTTCTACTGTCCGGCTGCGAAAATCATCATTGTACTCGATGGCGGCTGGATTTCCCCCCTTTTGAAAAGGGGGGCATTGGCAAAGCCCCCGTATCCCCGGATTTTTACCACGGGTGTATGTGTGGGTAATAAATACCTAACCATGCCGACCTGACAGCTGCTCAGGGTCTGTGATCCTGCTTTTTAGATAGCCGCCCCCCAATCGGGACACGTGGAAAAGGCGAGGCACACCCGCCGCGGCGCAGCCGCCACACGCGCCTGCGGCGCAGCCGCTTTCTCGTGAAGTTGGCTCTCGAATGTGTTATGATACAACGTTTTTGGATAGGAAAAACTGGATGCCCGCTCCGCTGACCGATTCTTTTCACAGGAAAATCGATTATCTGAGATTGTCCATCACCGACAGGTGCAATCTTCGCTGCATCTACTGCATGCCTGAAGACGGCGTCCTGAAGCTGGACCACTCGGAGATGTTGAGCTACGAGGAGATCGTACGGCTTGCCGCGATTTCTATATCTATGGGCATATCCAAGGTGCGCATAACCGGTGGCGAGCCCCTGGTCAGAAAAGACGCCCTGCGGTTGTGTGAGTCCATCTCAAAACTCCCGGGGCTTGGCAGCCTGACTCTTACGACAAACGGCGTGCTGCTTTCCGATTTTGCCGAAGACCTTTTCCGTGCCGGCATCAGGCGCGTCAATATCAGTCTTGATACCCTCAGGCCCGAGAGGTTTTTGCGTATCGCCAGAAAGGATCTTTTCGGCAGGGTTTGGGACGGGATCATGGCTGCCTGGCGGGCCGGCCTTTCGCCGGTAAAGCTCAACACGGTGATCATGGCCGGGGTAAATGATGATGAAATCGAGGACCTGGCGCGCTTGACTTTCAAGTTCCCGTTCCATGTAAGGTTCATAGAATTTATGCCTTTCCAGCAGTGCGATTACGATTCGCTCTTTCTTCCGGCCTCCAGAATTCTGGAGAGGTTGCGGTCCATTGGGCGCCTGGAGGAGACTGGCGAGCCGGAGAGCAACGGCCCGGCTCAGCATTTCGCGTTTGAAGGCGCCTTGGGCAAAATCGGCATTATCAGCCCGGTGTCCGACCATTTTTGCCCGAACTGCAACCGGCTGAGGTTGACTGCGGACGGAAAACTCAGGACCTGCCTTTTTTCCGTAGATGAAACCGACCTTCGCGGGCTGCTGCGAAAGGGCGCTTCGGATGAGGAGATTGCAGCCGCTATGCGTGCGGCCATTGACGAAAAGCCCGAAAAGCACCATCTGAGCAACCCGGTCTTTCGCAAGTGCATCTCCCGGCCCATGTTTTCGATCGGAGGGTGATTTATACTAGGTTGCGTTCAAGATGATACCAATGCGATGGCATGAGGCTTTCTCCTGCGTAGGGGCGGGGTTTACCCCCGCCCGATCTTGAACGCAATTTGGCATTAAGACCCGCCCATTTGCCCCCGAAGGGGCTCAGGTGAGTAGAGTAGTGAACAGTGATCTGGAAAAGATAAGACAGGAAATCGACCGGATTGATTCCGAGCTGGTGCTGCTTTTAAACAACCGCATGGAGCTTGCCGTTGAGGCTGGCCGGATAAAGGCTTTGGCCGGGCTTCCCACCTTTCATCCGGAGCGCGAGCAGATGGTCGCCCGGCGAATCTCGGCCATGAACCCCGGGCCCTTGTCCGGTGAATCGCTTCGCGCGATCTATCGCGAAATCTTCGCGGCTTCGCGGCTCATGCAGTACAGGCTCCTGGTCGCTTTCCCCGGTCCCGAGTGGACGCACTCCCACCTCGCGTCGATGTCGCTCTTCGGCCATTCGGCTACCTACGTGCCCTGCTCGTCTCTTGAAGACGTATTCGACAGTTTTCTTAAGGGAAAGGCGCACCTTGCGGTGATTCCGATCGAGGCCTCGATCCAGGGCGGGGGGGGCCACGGGGTCGATCTTCTCCTTACTCACGATGTGCGGGTGGTGAGCGAGTGTTATCTCGAGATCGCGCACTACCTTTGCGGAAACGTTTCCCGCCTTGATGCGGTAAACCGCGTCTACGCCCGCGCGGAGAACTTTTACGAGTGCCGGAGGTGGCTTTCCGAAAACATCGCTTCCGCCGAGTGGGTCGAGTGCTCTTCTACCTCTCGCGCCGCGGAACTCGCAAAAGAGGACCCGAACGGGGCGGCGATCTGTAACCTTTTCGCCGCCGATCGCCATGAGCTTGGCGTTCTCGCCGAGCGCATCGAGGACGTTCCGTCCATCACCGCCAGGTTTGTCGCGCTGGGACACCACATCAATCCACCGACGGGAAATGACAAGACCTCGCTTCTTTTTTCGGTCTCCGACAGGCCCGGGGCGTTGTTTGCCGCCCTTTCCTCCCTTTCTTCGACCAACATGACCCGCATCGAATCCCGGCCCAACAAGCTTTTTCCCGGGCAGTACCTGTTTTTCGCGGATATCGACGGCCACCGCGATGAGAGCCCTATCCCGGCGGCTCTTGAGGCTCTGGGGCAAAACGTCACTTTTATGAAAGTCCTTGGCTCCTACCCCAAAGGGGATCCCGGGCAGCCTTTCAGGATCGAAAAAGAAAAGATGCGTGGTCTGGCCAAAGAGCAGGTGATCGGGTGAGCGGGGCGGCGGCGGATAACCCGAACTCCGCTTCCGGGATGCTCGTTTGCGGGTGTCTTGGGGAAAGTTCCCTGGAGCGGTTTCCCGAATGGCTTAACCACCCCGGGGTCGACCTCCTTGAGTGGAGAATGGATAGATTTGCCCTCACCCACTCCCCGGCTGAGATGAAATCTTTTTGCCGGGCCCTTCGGGAAACCCCCAGGGTCCCGGTCATCGCCACGAACCGGCCGGTTCGCCAGATGGGAGACTTCGATGGCCCGGAGGATGTCCGGCTCGGGATGCTCGAAGATGCCGCCCGGTGCGGCGCCGACTGGGTCGATCTCGAACACGACACGAGCCGGGAGACCGTCGCCCGCTTTAGAAATGCGGGGGCCAGGGTGCTCCTGTCCTGGCACGACCCGGGCGGGACTCCGCCGGCAAAGGCTCTTCGGGCAAAGCTTGAAGCAAATGTGTGCAAGGGGGGCCGACGCCTTGAAGATCGCGACCCTGGCCAGGTCGGCCGAGGACAACCTGGGGGTGCTCGAACTCATTACTCTTGCCCGCCGAGAGTTCGGCATGGACCTTGTCGCGTTCTGCATGGGGGCCGCCGGTAAGTGGAGCAGGCCGGCAAGCTTGTTTGTGGGCAGTCCGTGGACCTATGCGCAGCTCGAAGGCCAGTCTGCGACCGCGCCGGGCCAGTTTTTGGCCGCCGAGTTGCGCTCGCTGATTCGTGCCCTGATGTAAACCTTAAATCTGGCGATTGTTGGCGTTTCTCGACGCCAAAATGATGAGTGGGCAAAGCTTTTAGCTTGCCCGCCAGGATCAGTTCAAACCGACTTGATCCTTTGTGACCACGTCTTCGGCCTCCTCCATGACATGGGCGGGGGGGGCATGGCGGCCGCACGGAGGGTTTTCCAGGAGTCAGCCTTGATCAACAGCATGACGGGATTTGGCCGCAGTCGAAAAGAAGGTGCCGGGTATTCCATAAACGTCGAAATCCGCGCTCTTAACGCGAAACAGCTCGACATCTCCGTTCGTATTTCGAAGAATTTCTTCGAATTCGAGGACTTGTGCAGAAAACAGATCGCGGATAAAATGCGCAGAGGCCGCATTGACGCTTTCGTTCAGATCGAATCCGCCGACATAAGGCGCAAGGCTCCGGCGATCAACCTCGAACTCGCCCGCTTCTACTGGTCGCAGCTCGAAGATATTCACCGTGAACTCGGCCAGTCTCAGGGCCCGACCCTCGATCAGCTCCTGCGGGTGCCATACATTTTTGAAGCTCCCGAGCCGGTGATCGACCCGGAGGCCGTAAAGGGACCGGTTGGCCTGGCGATGGCCGATGCGCTCGATCAGGTGCTCCGAATGAGGCAGACCGAGGGGCTTGCTCTTAAAAACGACTTTATGAACCGCCTCGGCGCCTTGAAAGAGGACCTCGCGGTTGTGGGGAGCCGGCGCGGGGTCGTTGTCGAAGAATACAGAGCAAGGCTTGGAGATCGGATAAAACAGCTGCTCGGAGGAACTGAGCCCGATGAAAACAGGCTCGCTCAGGAGATAGCCTTTATTATCGACCGCGCCGACATTAACGAGGAAATAGTTCGTCTGGGAAGCCACGTCGAACAGGTCGGGTCTTTGCTTTCCGCTGCAAAGCCCGCCGACGGGAGAAGGCTCGATTTCCTTATCCAGGAGCTTCACCGTGAAGCGAGCACGATCGGGTCGAAGACCTCGGATATGGAGATCGTGCAGGCTGTGGTGCGGATGAAAACCGAAATCGGAAAACTAAAGGAGCAGGCGCAGAACATCGAGTGAGACCAGGTCTTGTTCCAATGCAAATTTCCCCGGGGCTATAATATTATGAATGGGTATAATTTGTCGTGATCACTTTAAGACCTGAACCCAGGGCACAAAAGGTTGACAATGCTAAAATCGATAAAAGCCAGGGCCTATCGCAACCTTCAGTTGGATAGTCCTCTCTCTATTGAGAACCTCAATGTAATTATCGGATCTAATGGCGCAGGGAAAAGTAATTTGATCGAAATGATTGAATTTTTACCTGATGCCATAATCCTGGGCCTGTCTGAGGCTTTCAAAAAACGGCGGAGTTCAACATCCGTGGTCTGCGTCGATCGTCAATTCCCTTTGGACATGGATCTTTCCTGGCGGTTTTCAGGCGAGTCTGACTTGACAAAGGGAATTGACATAAAATATCAGCTCGACATCGAAATCGAAGAGAGAGGCACTTTTTCGGTCAAACACGAATTGATGGAGGAGGTGGAACCACGGCATACGAGGGAGCCTGAAAACTACAAACACCTGGTATTTACGTATGGGAGCGGGTCTGCAACCCCCTATGAGAAAAAACGTCCAAAAGGTCTGAAATATCTCGAACCAGAGGACCTGAAAAGCGCTCAGAAACTGGCTCTGGGAGCTTTAAGCAGCCCCACGATTTATCCTGTTCTCGACTACATTCGTAGCCAGATTCAGCGTTGGGCTTTCTATAATGCAAATGACATGGATATACGTGCAATCAAAAGAGAACCAATAGAGATTGACGCCTTGCAAAAGACTTTGGAGTCCAACGGTCGCAATCTCACAATGGTTCTATACAACCTGTACCACACTGATAACTATTTCGAGGAAAACCTGGATCGAATCTTGCGTAGCATGTTTACCGGACATCGCGGGATCAAGTTCCCCTTGATAGATTCCAGGCACTTTGAACTTCGATGGGGGTTCAGATCCCACAACAAGGATCTGACGTTAGATCAAGTCTCAGACGGTACGGTCCGCATGTTATGCTGGGTCGTTGTGCTTACCAACTCATCTCCGCCTGACCTCATCTGTATAGACGAGCCCGAGTTGGGGATACATCCTGCCTGGTTACCCATCCTGGCCGATCTAATAAAGGACGCCTCAACGCGTACCCAGGTCATTGTGACTACCCATTCTCCTGAGCTTTTGGATGAATTTACGGACCAGGCCGAAAAAGTAGTGGTCTGCTCAGAAGATGAGCAGGGACATGCCGTCTTTGACAGATTGGACAAGGAGGAACTCCTGGAGTGGTTGGAGCGCTACCGCCTCGGCCAGATGTTCCGAACCGGCCACCCGGAACTCGGAGGATGGCCCAAATGATTCAGAATGTGCTGTTCATTGTGGAAGGCCGAACGGAAGGGCATGCCCAGCTTTATGGCAAAGGGCTCCAAAACATTCTACGCGCAGAGTGCGAACACATGCGGCAACAGGGCGTTCGGCATCATACTTTACGCAAAAACGGGAAATATGATCTGCTCTGCAATGTTGGTTTTGACGTCAGCCGGCACTTGAAGCCATCCCAAAAGGCTCGGGACAAACTTCAGCGGCAGGGATCGAAACCGGGGGATTTCGTGTTTATTCTGCGCGATCTTGACTGCGAGGTTGAAACGACGGTTCGAGAGGAGATTTATTCTACCATTGATTTGAAATTCCGCAATCAAGTCGAGATCCATTTCGCTGTTCAGGAAGTGGAAGCGTGGATGATCGCAGACCCGCATGGCTTTTGTTCCATTTACCGGAACGCGAGTGAGAAATTCATAGATGAGATAGGGAGGCTTGCTAAAGGGGGGTCCCCAGAGGAAACAATCGATTGCAATCCCAAACCTTCGGAACTGTTATGTCGTTCAGTTCGTTTATTTGGGTACTCCTATCGCAAGTCCATCGAAGGTCCGTTGGCGCTGGGAGCCCTGGACACGGAAAGAGTGTCAAACTGTCCTCATTTTAAGGAGTTTCGGGACTCGTTACGGGAAAAGATCCAATGGCCTTAGGAGCCAATGAAAACATAAAAAAGCAGGCGCAAGGAGCAAGGCGACGTTTAACTTTTCCTTGCTGACATCGATTCCGATATCGGAGATGCGTACATGGTCAATCTCGGCCTGAATGTGCTCAGATTTTCCGATCTCAACGTTCTTAAACGTATGGACGGAGAAGGAGTTTAGCTTGGGAGTAAAAAAGGCAAGGCCTTACGTGAAAAAAACCGTGTTGTCGGGCGATTCGCCTATGGACCTGGCTAAAGAGTGGTTTTCCGCGAATGCCCGCCTTTGTGTCGGTATCGGCGTGGGGATCGTGGTCCTGGCTGTGCTTGTTGGCGGGTTCTCCTTTTTTGAAAACTCGAAGGATATGCGGGCGCGGTCTGAATATGTCTTGATTGCCGCGGGGTTGCCCGGCGATAGTTCCCCAGGCGCGGCCGCCGCCTGGAAAAAGGTCATCCCTGTTCTCGACGGGTTCATTTCGAAGTACGGCAATTCGTCCTCGACCCTTGCGGCGAGAACTGACCTCGCCAAGGCCTGGTTCGTTACCGGGAGCTATGCGAAGGCCGCCGAGGCCTGGCAGGGGGCCCTCGAAGTCGCTCCGAGCGACTCCAGCGTGAAGCCCCTGCTCTTATACCAGCTCGCCTATGCCTGGGAGGCTGCGGGAAAGCCCGATAAGGCGCGGGAAACGTGGGCCGCTCTAAAAAAGCTAGACGTTCCGGCCATGCGGCGCGAAGCCGACTGGAACCTTGGCCGGATTTTCCAGGCGGAAAAAGATGTTTTGAAGGCCACCGAGCATTTTGAGCTTGCATCGCAGGAGCCGGGGGACTATCCTCCCACTCCGCAGATCGAGCTGCAAATTACAGCGGTAAAAACAGTGAAAGCGAAATAAGAGAAAGCGAAATAGAAGAGGGTTGCTTTTCTTTTTTTCGTGTGCTACAAACAAAAGCTTACCTGGAAGTCACGCGCTCTTGAGGCGGGCTTTTCCATGGTGAGGTTCCCGAGCGGCCAAAGGGAGCAGACTGTAAATCTGCCGGCGAAGCCTTCGGAGGTTCGAATCCTCCCCTCACCACCATATATGAGAATGTAGGAGATGGTGGCGGGCAAAAGCGGTCATTGTCGTTGGGACTACATGGTTGTTGGGTCGGGATGCATGGAAGATTCACGGCCGGGGCTCTTTAGCTCTGGATGGCTCCGTTTTCCCTTCGCGCTATGGACCTTTTCAGACCTCTTTCGTTTGGCTGCACCTCATAAGCCCACGTAGCTCAGCAGGTAGAGCACTTCCTTGGTAAGGAAGAGGTTCACCGGTTCGATCCCGGTCGTGGGCTCCACCGGAAAACATTTTTCGTGTTCTAGTGCTCAGGGCGCCCAAGGTGGCTCCCGGGGAGCCGTCTTTTTAACGTTTTGCTCATATAATACCGAAATTTTTCAGGAGAAAGGGCGATGGCTAAAAAGAAGTTCGAGCGGACGAAGCCTCATGTAAACGTTGGGACGATCGGTCACATCGACCATGGGAAGACGACCCTTACCGCGGCGATTACCAAGCAGCTCGCAAAAAAAGGTAGGGCCACTTACATTCCCTTTGACCAGATCGACAAGGCGCCCGAGGAGCGCGAGCGCGGTATCACCATTGCGACGGCCCACGTCGAATATGAGACCGATAATCGCCACTATGCCCATGTCGATTGCCCCGGCCATGCGGACTATATCAAAAACATGATCACCGGGGCTGCCCAGATGGACGGGGCGATCCTGGTCGTTGCCGCCGATGACGGTCCCATGCCCCAGACCCGCGAGCACATCTTGCTCGCCCGTCAGGTCGGCGTGCCCTTTATCGTTGTCTTCCTGAACAAGGTCGACATGGTGGACGACCCCGAACTGATCGAACTCGTCGAGCTCGAGCTTCGCGAGCTCCTGACCAAGTACGGGTTCCCGGGCGACGATGTCCCGATCGTAAAGGGTTCGGCTCTAAAGGCTCTTGAGGCCGACGATGGGGCATCAGATGACGCAAAGCCCGTCTTCGAGCTCATGGACGCCATCGACTCCTATATCCCCGAGCCGGTGCGCGATATCGACAAGCCCTTCCTCATGCCCATCGAAGATGTCTTCTCCATTTCCGGCCGCGGTACGGTTGTCACCGGCCGTGTTGAGCGCGGGATGGTAAAGGTAGGCGAAGAACTCGAGATCGTGGGCTTTAAGCCGACTTTCAAATCGGTTTGCACCGGTGTCGAGATGTTTCGCAAAACCCTGGATTCCGGGCAGGCCGGCGACAATGTCGGGTTGCTTCTGCGGGGAACGAAAAGAGAGGAAGTCGAGCGTGGACAGGTCGCGGCCAAGCCCGGCTCGATCACTCCCCATACAAACTTCAAGGCCGAAGTCTACGTGCTTAAAAAAGAGGAGGGCGGGCGCCATACGCCGTTTTTCCCCGGCTACCGGCCTCAGTTCTACTTCAGGACCACCGATGTCACCGGCGTCATGACTTTGCCCGAGGGCGTCGAGATGGTTATGCCCGGCGATAATATCAGCTGCGAAGTCGAACTCATTACGCCTGTGGCGCTCGAAAAAGAGTTGAGATTTGCAATCCGTGAGGGTGGCCGCACTGTAGGCGCCGGCGTCCTTACGGAAATCATTAAATAGAGGGATTCGAAGAGATGCGAGTTCTAGTTACTCTGGCCTGCACACAATGTAAGCACCGAAACTACAATACTACGAAAAACAAGCGCACCACTCCCGAAAAGCTTGCCTTCAAAAAGTATTGCAGTTTCTGTAACGGTCACACGGAGCACAAGGAAACCAAGTAGGCTCTTATGAAATTGATAGCAAATAACGAGAAGAGTTCGGACTCCAAGGCGGCGCGCGGCGCTCCGAGGCCCAAAAAACTGGTCCCGAGGACCGAGGCGCCCGTGAAGGCCAAAAAGTCGGACCTTTCCAGGAAGAGTGATGCTTCCAAAAAGGCTGTCAAAAAGTCCGGTGAGGCCGGTAAGGGGGTGATCGACGTCTTCCGCGATTACCTTCGGGATGTTATTGCCGAACTAAAGAAGGTCGTGTGGCCTTCGCGCAAGGAGACCCTGGGGTCGACCGCGGTGATTTTGATTATCGTGGCAATTTCGGGTCTTTTTCTGGGGTTCGTCGACCTTGTATTGAGCAAGTTGTTGCACCTCATGGTGCACTGAACAGGGATTGCCGGCCCTTTGCGGCTGCCTTCCGACTTATTGCCTATGGGGGAATCGTGTGGCAAATCTGAAATGGTACATAGTTCACACGTATTCGGGGTTTGAGCACAAGGTCAAATCGGCCCTGGAAGAACGTGTCAAGGCCGAGGGCAGAGCCGTCTTTTTCGGCCAGGTGCTGGTTCCCACCGAAAAGGTCATCGAGCTTGTAAAAGGCGAGCGCAAGGCATCCTCCAGGAAGTTCTATCCCGGCTACATCCTCGTGCAGATGGAGCTAAACGACGATACCTGGCACCTCGTCCGCCACACTCCCAAGGTGACCGGCTTTATCGGATGCCCAGGAAAAGCCGATTCCGCTCTCGGATGCCGAGGCCGAAACCATTATCTTGCAGATGCAGGAGGGCGCGCAGAAACCTCGCCCGAAATTCAAGTTTGAAAAGGGAGACGAGGTCCGCGTTATTGACGGTCCTTTTGCCAACTTCAATGGGACCATTGACGAAGTGATTCCTGAAAAGGGCAAAGTCAGGGTCCTTGTCAGCATATTCGGCCGCTCTACTCCGGTGGAACTCGATTTCGTTCAGGTAAACCGAACTTGATGCTTCCAGCGGGAAGCTCTGTTGCTCGTCATGGTTCGGTCTTTTAAGGAGTTGTTTCGAGAATGGCAAAAAAAGTCGTAACCAACATCAAATTGCAGGTACCGGCAGGGGCCGCCAACCCGTCTCCGCCTATCGGTCCGGCTCTTGGTCAGCACGGCGTTAACATCATGGAGTTTTGTAAGCAGTTTAACGCCAAGACTCAGGGACAGGACGGAATGATCATCCCCGTGGTGATCACTGTCTATTCCGACCGGTCCTTTTCTTTCATTACCAAGACGCCTCCGGCTGCAATTCTTCTCAAAAAGGCAGCTCAGATCGCTAAAGGATCGAGCGAACCCAACCGCAATAAGGTCGCAAAGGTGAGCAAGGCTCAGGTCGAGGAAATAGCCAAGCTCAAGATGCCCGACCTCAATGCGCGTGACCTTTCGGCGGCGGTCGCCACCATTTCCGGAACCGCCCGCAGTATGGGAATCGAAGTTGAATAAACCGGAGGAAGGGAGTTTCGAGAGTTAAAATGGCAAAGCATGGGAAAAAGTTTATTGCCGCCCGTGGCATGGTAGACCCGGCGAAACGCTACACCTTCCAGGAAGCCGTTCGCCTGGCCGCTGAGGCCTCTTTTGTCAAATTCGACCAGACCCTGGATATAGCCGTTCGCTTGGGTGTTGATCCCCGTCATGCCGACCAGATGGTGAGGGGCACGGTCGTTTTGCCCAATGGGTTGGGAAAAACGGTAAGAGTCATGGTCTTCGCCAAGGGCGAAAAGGTTAAGGAAGCTCTCGATGCGGGTGCCGATCACGTCGGCGGCGACGAGATGATCGAAAAAATTCGCGGCGGGTGGCTCGACTTCGACAAGGCGGTCGCCACGCCCGATATGATGGGTTCTGTTGGCAAGATCGGCAAGTTGCTCGGCCCTCGCGGCCTCATGCCTAACGCCAAGCTCGGGACCGTCACCTTCGACGTCGAGAAGGTCATTAAGGAAATCAAGGCCGGTAAGGTGGACTTTCGCGTTGAGAAAACCGGTATAGTCCATGCCCCATGGGCAAGGTCTCCTTCGGAGAAGAAAAACTTCTCGAAAATATCTCCGCTTTCATCGATACGCTGATGCGGATCAAGCCTTCGGCCGCCAAGGGCACCTATATGAAAGGGATCGCCATATCGACGACCATGGGCCCCGGTATTCAGGTCGATCCGCTGGCCGTTAAGTCGATTGTTGCATAGTACGTTTAGCGCTTTTAACAACTTGACTGCCGTTTGTGTGTTTTCAGTTGTCGGAGACCGCGGGTACTTGACGTTGTGTTTAAAATCCCTCTATCGGGGGACGCCCGCACAGATTCCTGAGAACCAATCAGGCGTATGGGCTCATGATGGAAATCCTCCCGTTTAAGATTTTATCGGGATCGGTCGAAAGCACATCGGCAGAAGTGAAAGGAGGCTTGCTTCACTTTGGATCGCTCCAAAAAAGAACAGGTTATTGAGGAGCTTCGCGAGAAACTGGGTCGCGCAAGCGCGGCCATTCTGACCGATTACAAGGGACTGACGGTGGCCGAGATAACCGGTTTGCGCGATTCTCTGGCAGCCGAAAAGGATCGACTATCAGGTTGTAAAGAACACCCTGATGCGTCTGGCTTGCAGGCAGACGGCACCTCGGTGCTCGAGCCCGCGCTTGACCGGCACCTGTGCTGTTGCGATCGCCTATGGCGATCCGTCGGTTCCGGCGAAAATTATCAAAAAATTCAGCAAGGGCAACGAGAAGCTAAAGCTTAAGGCCGCATGCGCTTGGAAACCGCCTGATCGACGCCGATCAGGTCCTTGCCCTGGCCGATTTGCCGCCCAGAGAGGAGTTGCTCGCCAAGACGCTCGGAACGCTTAATGCTGTTCCCACTGGATTGGTCACGGTTTTGAGCGGGGTGCCGAGAGCATTTGTCGGTGTTTTGGCTGCTATCCAGCGCCAGCGGAAGAAGAACAGGCTGCTGCTTAAGACAATATTGGAGGATTTTTAGATGGCTGTTACAAAAGAGGAAGTTGTTGAATTCATTAAAGGCATGACGGTTCTCGAACTTAGCGAATTTGTTCACGAACTGGAAGAAACTTTCGGAGTCAGCGCCGCCGCTCCGGTGGCCGTGGCTGCAGGGCCGCGGGCGGCGCAGAAGCCGCCGTGGTCGAAGAACAGACTGAATTCTCGGTGATCATTACCGGCGTTGGCGACAAGAAGATCAACGTGATCAAGGAAGTCAGGGCGATCACGAGTCTGGGTATTAAGGAAGCCAAGGACTTGGTGGAAAAGGTCCCCGGAACGGTCAAGGAAGGCATCCCCAAGGCTGAGGCCGAAGCGGTGGCCAAACAGCTTACCGAAGCCGGCGCGACCGTCGAGATCAAATAGGGTTTAAGAATCTAGAAAATATCGGAAATCGGCTGACTGAGCTGGTACAACCGGCCGGTTTCCGATTTTGTTCTTTTTGCGGCATACCAGCCGAAATGCGGCGGATCGATAAGTGATTTCGCCAAAGTAAATATGCATGAGCGGGGAGATGGAGAGCGATTGAGTTTTTGCGGCGCCCTCGCCGTTTCCCGCTACCTGGAGAGAATATGCCGACTGCACTGACCCACCAATACAGGGTACGCAAAAATTTCGGGAAAATCCACAAGATTGTGGAGATACCTAACCTTATCCAGATGCAAAAGGAAAGCTACGAACTCTTCCTGCAAAAGGATGTTCCCCCTGAGGCAAGGGTGGAAAGAGGCCTCCATGAGGTCTTCAAATCTGTTTTCCCTATCGAGGATTTCAGCGGGACGGCTTCACTGGAGTTTGTCCAGTACAGTTTTGGCGACGTCAAATATGAAGTCGACGAATGCCTTGCTAGGGGCATGACCTACGAGGCCCCCGTTAAGATCGTGGTGCGTCTTGTCGTCTATGACGTTGACAAGGAGGCCAATACACGCTCGATTCGAGACATAAAGGAACAGGAAATCTATTTCGGCACTCTGCCGCTCATGACCGACAACGGCACATTCATCGTCAATGGGACAGAGCGGGTCATCGTTAGCCAGCTTCACCGCTCGCCCGGAATTTTCTTCGACCATGATCGGGGAAAGACTCATTCGAGCGGGAAGATTCTCTATTCGGCCCGAATCATTCCCCTTCGCGGCTCCTGGCTCGACCTGGAATTCGATCCCAAGGACATTTTATATATACGCATAGATAGAAGGCGCAAATTCCCGGTCACTGTCCTTTTAAAAGCCCTGGGGTATTCGACCGAGGAATTGCTGAATTATTTTTATCCGAGCGAGAAGCTCTTTCTTTCCGCCGACAGCCTGATGGAGAAGGAACTAAACCCCGATATCCTTTTGGGGAGCCGGGTTTCCGAAGAGATCGTCATCCGGAGACCGGCGAAGTCCTTATAAAGAAGAATAGAAAGCTTGGCAAGCAGGCCTTGAAAAGGCTGCAGGAAATCGGAATAAGCCGGCTTCCGGTTAAGGCCTCCGAGCTTATCGGCGAGGTTTTGGCCCAGGACGTGATCGACTTTGTAGAGTGGCGAGATCATCGCCGAGTGCAACGATTCGATAAACGAGGAAATGCTAAAGGATTTCTCGGAGCGCGGGATCGGGGTAATTGAACTGCTTCACCTCGAAGGTCCGGATATCAGCCCGTCTTTCAGAAACACCCTGCTCATGGACAAGGTCAACACCATGGAGGACGCTCTTATCGAAATCTACCGCAGACTTCGGCCGAGCAACCCCCCGACTTTGGAAGTGGCAAACGAATTTTTTAGAAATCTGTTTTTCAACCCCGACCACTATGACCTCTCCGAGGTCGGAAGGCTAAAACTCAACCTGCAGCTCGATCTCGACGTGCCGCTCGACTACCGGGTGCTCCGAAAGGAAGACATCCTCACCTCCGTTCGCCAGTTGATAAAGCTCAAGGACTCCCAGGGGCCCGTAGACGACATCGACAACCTGGGCAACAGACGAGTGCGCGCGGTCGGCGAGCTTCTTGAAAACCAGTACCGTATTGGTCTTGTGCGCATGGAGAGGGCCATAAAGGAAAGAATGACCCTCCAGGAAGTCGAGGCGCTAATGCCTCACGACCTCATAAACGCCAAGCCCGTTTCCGCCGTGGTAAAGGAATTTTTCGGAACAAGCCAGCTTTCCCAGTTCATGGACCAGACAAACCCGCTCTCGGAGATCACTCACAAGCGGCGCTTGAGCGCCCTTGGACCAGGCGGGCTCACGCGTGAGCGAGCCGGCTTTGAGGTCCGAGACGTTCACCCGACTCATTACGGCAGGAATCTGCCCCATCGAGACCCCTGAAGGTCCCAATATCGGTCTTATCGTCTCCCTTTCCACCTATGCGCGGGTAAACCCTTACGGGTTCATCGAAACTCCCTACCGCAAGGTCGAAGGTTCGACGGCGAGATCCGATGTCAGCTACCTTACGGCCATGGACGAAAAAGAATATCCGATTGCCCAGGCCAATGCGGTGCTCGACGAGACCGGGACTCCTTAAAGACGAACAGATCTCTGCGCCGAAAAGCCGGAGAATTCGTCATCGTGCCTCCGGCCGAAATCAAGTACATGGACGTTTCGCCAAACCAGCTGGTTAGCGTTTCCGCCTCTCTTATCCCCTTTCTGGAACACGACGACGCCAACCGCGCCCTCATGGGCTCAAACATGCAGCGCCAGGCCGTGCCTCTTATCCAGACGCGTGCCCCGCTCGTTGGGACGGGTATCGAACGCATAGTCGCCAAGGACTCCGGCGTCACGATCGTTGCCAGGCGCGAGGGCGTTGTCGAATACGTCGACGCCACAAGAATTGTCGTAAGGGCCACCAACAGCATAGACGTCGGCTACGGCGTGGACATCTACAAGCTGATCAAGTTTCAGCGCTCCAACCAGAATACCTGTATCAATCAGAAGCCGCTCATAAAGCAGGGCGACTTCGTCCTGAAAGGCCAGATCCTGGCCGACGGGCCTTCCACCGACCACGGGGAACTGGCTCTTGGGCCGAAATGTCATGGTCGCCTTCATGAGCTGGGGGGGCTACAACTTCGAAGACTCCATCCTTATAAGCGAGCGCATCGTAAAGGAAGACGTCTTTACCTCGATTCACATCGAGGAGTTCGAGGTTGTCGCCAGGGACACCAAGCTCGGGAAGGAAGAAATCACCAAGGACATCCCGAACATCGGCGATGAGGCGTTAAGAAACCTCGACGAGAGCGGGATAATCCGGATTGGCGCCTACATAAAGCCTAACGATATCCTGGTGGGCAAGGTGACCCCCAAGGGCGAATCCCAGCTCACCCCGGAAGAAAAACTGCTAAGAGCCATTTTCGGCGAAAAGGCAAGCGATGTAAAAGACACTTCTCTTCGCGTGCCTCCAGGGGTCGAGGGAATTATCATCGATGCCAAGGTCTTTTCGCGAAAGGGTGTCGAAAAAGACGAGCGCACCCGCCAGATCGAAGAAGATGAAATCGGCCGGATTATGAAGGACCAGCGCGACGAGCTGGACATCATAAGGAAGACAGCGGTCCGCCAGATTTCCCAGGTGCTCTCCGACAAGGTGAGCGACACTACCGTAAAGGATGGCAAGAGGGTCTACATCAAGAAGGGCGACCTTTTCACCGAAGAAGCCCTGTTGAGCGTGCCAAGCGGTATATGGGACCAGATAAGCGCGACAAGAGACGCCGCCGCCTCCATGGAGGTCGAGACGATCTTTTCCAATTACCGTCAGCAGGTCCAGGCGGTAAAGGATCTTTTCGAAGAAAAGATAAACAAGCTTCGAAGAGGCGATGAGCTTCCTCCCGGCGTCATTAAGATGGTGAAGGTCTATATCGCGGTTAAAAGAAAGCTCCAGGTCGGAGACAAGATGGCCGGGCGGCACGGAAACAAGGGTGTTGTGTCCCGGATTCTTCCTCCCGAGGACATGCCCTATTTTCCCGACGGTACCCCGATGGATGTCGTTTTGAATCCTCTGGGCGTTCCTTCCCGAATGAATGTCGGGCAGGTCCTCGAGACTCACCTCGGCTGGGCCGCTGCAAGGATCGGGCAACAGCTTGCCGTGATGCTCGAAGAGCATATGAAAAAGTTGAGGGAGCGAGAGACTATCGATGAAAAACTCCGCCGCATATTCAATAAGCTCGAGTATGGGGACTTTTTTGAACATGCCTCCGAAGAAGAACTAAACGGACTCATCGGGAGATCTCAAGGAGGGCGTTCATGTGGCCACCCCCGTCTTTGACGGGGCCGAGGAACCCGAGATCAGGGCGTTTCTCGAAGAATCCGGGGTTTCCGGAACCGGCCAGTCTACCCTCTATGACGGGCGCACCGGGCTTGCCTTCGATCAGCCCGTAACTGTTGGCATGATGTACATACTAAAACTCCACCACCTCGTCGACGACAAAATCCATGCAAGGTCGATAGGCCCCTATTCCCTGGTCACCCAGCAGCCCCTTGGTGGTAAAGCCCAGTTCGGTGGGCAGAGGCTGGGGGAGATGGAAGTCTGGACAATGGAAGCCTACGGAGCCGCTTATGCGCTCCAGGAGTTCCTCACGGTTAAATCCGACGACGTGGCCGGTCGTACGCGGATGTACGAAAAGATCGTAAAGGGCGATAACACGCTCGAGGCTGGACTGCCGGAGTCCTTCAATGTTCTGGTAAAGGAGCTGCAGGCGCTTGCCCTGGACGTAAGGCTCCTCGAAGAAGAGGAAGGCAATTAAGCAGTGGTCGCGGGGCGCCGGGGTTGCCGCGGTACAGCCGGCAGCCGGCCCCCTCGTTTCTAATGTGACCGCGCGAAGGAGGTCCCTTTGAAAGAACTTTACTCGCTTTTTACCAAACCGAAAGACCCGTTGAATTTCAACGCCGTCAAAATAATGATTTCGTCTCCCGAAAGAATCAGGGAGTGGTCTTACGGAGAGGTTAAAAAACCGGAAACGATAAATTACAGAACCTTCAAGCCCGAGCGCGATGGACTTTTCTGCGCAAGGATTTTCGGCCCCATAAAAGACTACGAGTGCAACTGCGGCAAGTACAAGCGTATGAAGCACCGGGGAGTGGTCTGCGAAAAGTGCGGGGTGGAGGTCATTCAATCCAAGGTGCGCCGTGAGCGGATGGGCCATATCGAGCTCGCCTCCCCGGTTGCCCACATCTGGTTTTTGAGGAGTCTTCCGAGCAAGATCGGAAATCTGCTCGATCTGACCCTTCGGGAACTGGAAAAAGTGCTCTATTTCGATTCCTACATCCTGCTCGACCCGGGTGAAACGAACCTGCCAAAAGGTGAGATGCTGACCGAGGAGCGCTACCGGCAGCTCGTGCAGGAACACGGGGCATCCTTTACGGCAGGTATCGGCGCGGAAGCTATAAAGCAGTTGCTGGCCGCCCAGGATCTCGAGACCCTCGCCGCCGAGCTTCGGGATGAAATGGTCAAGACCAGTTCGGTTGCCAAGCGCAAAAAGCTCGCCAAACGCCTCAAGATTATCGATGCGTTCCGCGAGTCCGAAAACTTGCCCGAATGGATGATCATGGACGTCATCCCGGTTCTTCCGCCAGATCTTCGGCCTCTTGTTCCCCTCGACGGCGGAAGGTTTGCGACAAGTGATCTAAATGATCTCTACCGGCGCGTGATAAACCGCAACAACCGGCTAAAACGCCTCCAGGAACTAAACGCTCCGGATATCATTATCCGCAACGAAAAAAGAATGCTCCAGGAAGCCGTGGACGTCTTGTTCGATAACGGCCGCAGGGGGAAAACGATAACCGGCGCCAGCAAGCGTCCGCTAAAATCGCTTAGCGACATGCTCAAGGGAAAGCAGGGCCGGTTCAGGCAAAACCTTCTGGGAAAACGCGTCGACTATTCCGGGCGTACCGTTATCGTCATCGGCCCCAATCTCAGGCTGCACCAGTGCGGGCTCCCCAAAAAGATGGCCCTCGAGCTCTTTAAGCCCTTCATCTACAATAAGCTCGAAGAAAAGGGCTATGTCACGACGATCAAGGCGGCCAAGAAGATGGTCGAGCGCGAAACCCCCGAGGTCTGGGACACGCTCGACGAAGTCGTGCGGGAGTTCCCCGTGATGCTCAACCGGGCGCCGACTCTTCACCGGCTGGGTATCCAGGCTTTCGAGCCAATACTTATCGAAGGCAAGGCCATCCAGCTTCACCCTCTGGTCTGCACGGCCTTTAACGCCGACTTCGACGGTGATCAGATGGCCGTCCACGTCCCGCTCTCGATCGAAGCCCAGGCCGAGGCCCGGGTGCTGATGATGTCCACCAACAACATCCTTAGCCCCGCCCACGGCGACCCGATCATCGTTCCCTCTCAGGACATCGTGCTCGGGATCTACTACATGACGCGCGAAAAGCCCTTCGCAAAGGGCACGACCCCCGTCTTCGCCGATGCCGAGGAGTTGAATCGTCTGATAGTAAAAGGCGGGATTCGCGTATACAACAGCCCCGGGGAGGTCCGGTCCGCCTACGACGCCGATGAGGCCGACCTTCATGCCGGCATAGTCGTCCGGTTCCGCATCAAGGCCAGGGCCGACGGTGTGGTCGATACCATAAGCGACAGGGAAATAGCTTTCACCGGTGAGGGCATGCCGGTGAGCAGCCTTCTCCAGCCAGGGTCTGCTGCGGGCCACCCGGGCCCTGGTGCGGCTTGGGCTGCGCTGGAAGCGGGTTTCCCGGGTGCTTCCGCTCAGGCAAGCCGCACGACAGGCCTTCGGCGAGCCCGTGCCTGACCTGAGCAGTACCTCGACCACGAAGATCCCGGTGACGCTTACTGGCGGGAGATGGCCCCGGACCTGTCCCGGTGGCAGGTGCCGACTGCCTTGCAGGGCGGCTGGTGGGACGCGGCGCTCGACCAGACCATGGCCCAGTACGCCGCGCTGCGGGCTGGCGGGTGTGACGTCAGCCTCCTCATCGGCCCGTGGAGCCACTCCTCCGCCTTTACCAAGGACGGGCTGGTGAGAGTGTCACGCGAGGCCCTGGCCTGGATGACCGAACGGCTAGCCCGGCGTGGGTGGCGCCGAGGACGAGCCTCGGGCGCCGGTGCAGGTCTACGTCGGCGGGTCGGAGCAGTGGCGCGACCTCGGAGGCCTGGCCGCCTCAGGA
>CAWEZA010000017.1:0-45106 GCA_963813125.1 uncultured delta proteobacterium
CCGGGCGAAGGCCCGCAGGGCGGAGGCATAGGTGATGACGGTCGCATCGGAGCGGCCCCGGCTGTAGAGGTCGTTTTTGAAGGTGGCGAGGGCCTCTTCCCAGCTCTCCGGCAAAAGGACATTCAATGGAATTTTTTTCTCGTTTGATATTTCGGTCTTCTCGGGCAACATGTCGCCATCCTCGGCCACGGTGTTTCCAAGGGTCTCCCTCTCGGGGGAGCTGCAAACATGAAATAGAATACATATTCTATTCAATGTTTTCTATTTAAAGTATCTTCACGCCCCCGCGTCAACCGAAAATAGGAGTTCGGACATCTTTTAGCAGGCATTTCCACATATTGAAAGTATCAACATGTGGTCCCTTCCGAGATACGAAACCTTTTTGTAACCGAGCAAAAAGCAGGACGACAACGGAAAGATGAACATCCAGATGTCGCCGGTTCGGTTCATGGCCCCTGTGACGAAAAGGAACAGGAACAGAAGCCATACCGAACCGGTTGCGATTTCGCATGCGAGGTCGCTTTTTCCGCTCAGACGAAAGTAGACTATGCTGAAAAGCAAAGCCAAGCCTGTCAGTATGTCCGCTCCAAACAACAGATAATCATCTCCGGCAAGGGCTATCGCCCCAAAAACGGACATGTTGAGGATTCCCGCGATGCTCATCGTGTTCAATAAAAAAATTCTGTGGACGAGCTTGCGCGGGGCATCCGAACCCAAATTGCCAATGAGGGCGTTACTGACAAATTTCATGATTTCAAACCAGCTCCCGCCAAATTGAGCACTCTTTCGCCAATATCTTGTTCTTGCATGATTACATTTGTAGCAAATAGTTGATCGGGGAAATAGAGAAACTGCTTTAGTGAAAAGTGAACCCGACTTGACGTGGGGGGGGGCGAATAGTTACTCGAAGGGTTTGCACGGCGAAAAGAGTGAGAGCGCCCTTATTTCTATTAATTTTATCGGGCATTGATGCCGATCTGTCTAGTAAGAACATTTCATCCTAAGGCTTGGTACTCCGAACAGGAAAGACATGGCGAAGCATTTGATCAAGTCAAGCAACTGTGAGGCAGCCCCGATAAGTCCCGCACCACCGCCCGGTGCGGAAAAGATGATTTGGTTGATGGGAGATCTGCCGGCAATGCCGCACATCGCCGCTCAGGTTGTGCAAAAGCTTGGCAACCCGGATTCTACCCCACGTGAAATCAATGAACTCATTTCCAAAGATCAGTCTTTGGCCGCTCGAGTCCTTAAAATAGCCAATTCCCCTTTCTACGGGGCCTCGAGGTGCGTCTCCAGCATCAAAGAAGCCGTCATCTTCATGGGGTTCGATACGGTAAGTTCCCTTATCATGTCCTCAGTCATAAAGGACATGGCTTCGACAGCCGGCGAGGCAGGCGCAAGCCTCTGGGAGCACTCGATCTGCGTTGCGGTTGGAGCCAGGCACATAGGTGGCGTCCTGGGTTATCAGCGTCTTGAGGAAGTTTTTCTTGCCGGGTTGATGCACGACATCGGAAAGTCGGTGATGTTTATGCAAGTCCCTGAAATGATACGGCAAGTCGTCTTGTTGGTAAATGAGGGCAAAAGCGTGCTGGATGCCGAGCGTGAACTGCTGGGTTTTACTCATCCCCAGGTCGGACAGGTGCTTGCCCAAAATTGGCAGTTTCCCCTGGCAATGGTGGATGTGGCGGCAAATCATCATGAGCCCGACCGTGCCGGAAAAGCCAGGGAACTGACTTATATAGTGAGCGTGGCCGATTCTCTTTGTCACAAACTGGGTATTGGCTTGACGAAGAGGCCCGAAAGCGACCCGTACGCATTGCCAAGTGCGAAAAAGCTTGGCCTGAGTGACAAAGTGATTTCAGATACTTTGGAACTGTTGAATAATACTGTTTCCAATAAAAATACAAATCCGCGCTGATTTTATGGAAATATCAATGTTCGATGACCTGTCACACAGCAGAATCCTGATTGTGGACGACACAAAAGCCAATATCGATATTCTGGTTTCGGCCCTTGGGAAGAAGTACAAACTGAGTGTCGCCCTGGACGGGAACAGTGCGCTTGCCCAGGCCAGGGAAAACATTCCCGACCTTATATTGCTCGACGTCATGATGCCCACGATGGATGGCTTCGAGGTGTGCTCGAAATTAAAAGAAGATCCTTTGACCAGCTCTATACCGATCATATTTATCACCGCCCTGAACGAAACCGACTTCGTGACGAAGGGGTTCAGGCTCGGCGCCGTGGACTACATCGCCAAGCCATTCCGGATTCCCGAACTGGATGCGCGGGTGCATACCCATCTGTCGCTTAGGCATGCCATGCTCTCTTATGCCAATCAGAATCGCATCCTTGATATCCGGGTAAAGGAGAGTACGAAGGAGCTTAAGGATACGCGGCTCGAGATTATTTTCCGCCTGTCGCGCGCGGCCGAATATCGTGATAATGACACGGGAATGCACATCAAGAGGATGAGTCACCTTTGCCAAATCCTGGCCGTGGCCTGCGGCTGTGATGAAGAAACATCCGAGCTGATTTTCAATGCGAGCCCAATGCACGACATAGGCAAGATCGGAATACCCGATGCTGTCTTACAGAAACCCGGCCGGCTCGATGCCGCTGAGCGGAAGATAATACAAACGCATACCACCATTGGAGCCGAGATTTTGTCCGGCCACGATTCGCTTCTCATAAGAATGGGGGGGCTGATCGCCTTGACCCATCATGAAAAATGGGACGGCTCCGGTTATCCGCAGAGGCTCTCGGAATATAGAATTCCCCTTGCGGGAAGAATAGTTGCAATTTGCGATGTGTTCGACGCTCTTACTTCCAGGCGGCCCTACAAGGAGCCATGGTCTTCGGGGGATGCCCTGGGTGAAATCCGGGCCATGAGCGGCGCGGCTTTTGACCCGAAGCTCGTCGATTGTTTCTTCAAATGTCAGGCTGATTTGCTTGAAGTCCTTGAGGGTTTTCAGGACGAACTCAAAGAGTGACCTGCGGCCTTTGTGTCGTCTTCACAAACGCAACCCGAACCAAGACTTCCCCCCCGATTTGCGTCTTATCGGTTTCTTTGCCCCTTCCACCTTGTGCCGGGCGATTTCGAAACTCTTCCATACCCCCTCTGTGATATATTCCTCCCTAAATAAAAGATATCTCCGAGAGGACTGCATGCTCGCCGAACTCCAGGGACAGATCGAGCGAATCACATTCACAAACGAAGAAAACGGCTTCACCATCGCCAAGGTAAAAGTCCCGGGCCGGCCGGATCTTGTGTGCGTGGTCGGAACCCTCATGGCCCCCATGCCTGGCGAAATCATCAAAATGCATGGTGAGTGGACAAACCACCCCAAGTTCGGTGAGCAGTTCAAAATCGTCTTCTACAAATCGATGGTCCCGGCAACAGTCGCCGGCATTCAAAAATATCTGGGGTCCGGCCTCATAAAAGGGATCGGGCCCGTAATGGCAAAGAGGATCGTAAAAAAGTTCGGAAAAGACACCCTCGATGTCATTGAAGGCGATGTGGAAAAGCTGTCCTCGGTTGACGGGATCGGCGAAAAACGCATCGGGATGATAAGGCAGGCCTGGGCCGACCAGAAGGAAATACGCGAGGTGATGATATTCCTTCAAAGCCACGGGGTCAGTTCGGGGTATGCGACAAAGATTTTTAAGCACTACGGAAGCGATGCGGTCGAAGTCGTAAAAGAAAATCCCTACAGGCTCGCAACCGACATCTTCGGAATCGGTTTTGTCACCGCCGACAGGATCGCTGAAAAACTGGGGTTTGCCAAAGACTCCGAGCTAAGGGCCCAGGCCGGCATCCTCTATGTTCTACACGAGCTTGCCGATGAAGGCCATGTCTACTATCCCAGCGGGCCTCTCATCCAAAAATGCAATGAAATCCTCCAGATAGATAGTGATATCATCGTAAAAGCCCTCGGGACCATAGCTTCAAACAAAATGATAGTCATCGAGGACATGCACGAAGACCCGGAAAACTTCGAGGAAAACGACAAGGCCGTCTACCTCGCCCATTTCCACATCAGCGAAACAAATATTGCCAGGCGGCTTGGAAATCTCCTCAAGGGCCGGAAGTCCATCAGGGAAATCGATGCCGATAAGGCCCTGGGCTGGGTCCAGGAAAAACTCTCGATCACCCTTGCCCAAAAACAGGCGGAGGCGGTCAAAACGGCGTGCTCCTCCAAGGTCATGGTGCTGACCGGCCAGCCGGGCACCGGGAAGACAACCATCATCAACTCCATCCTCAAAATCTTCAATGCCCTTGGGGTTAACGTCCTTCTCGCCGCTCCGACCGGAAGAGCCGCAAAGCGGATGAGCGAAGCCACCGGTTATGAGTCCAAAACGATTCACAGGCTCCTCGAGTTCAGCCCGAAGAAGGCCGGCTTCCAGAAAAACGAAGAACATCCCCTCGCCTGCGACCTCCTGGTCGTCGACGAGTTCTCCATGGTGGACTGCATCCTGATGCACCACCTCCTTAAGGCAATCCCCCAACACGCAACCTTAATAATGGTGGGGGACGTAAACCAGCTGCCTTCGGTCGGGGCCGGAAATGTCCTAAACGATGTCATCTCCTCCGGAAAAGTCCCGGTCGTGGAGCTAAACGAGATCTTTCGCCAGGCCCGGCAAAGCTCGATCATCGTAAACGCCCATAAAATCAATAGCGGTATCGTTCCCTCTTTCAATCCCTCCGCTGGGCAACTCGATGATTTTTTCTTCATCCGCAAGGAAGAGCCCGAAGAGGTCCTGGAACTCATCCTGGAGTTGGTGAAAAATCGAATTCCCGAGCGGTTCGGCTTTGATCCCGTAGACGACATCCAGGTTCTGACCCCCATGCACAAAGGGTCTATCGGGGCGGGAAACCTCAATGCGCGGCTCCAGGACGTGCTAAATCCTTCAGGAAACGGCGTGAGCCGCTTTGGCCGAAATTTTCGAGTCCGTGATAAAGTCATGCAGATAAAGAATAACTACGACAAAGAGGTCTTTAACGGTGACATAGGCAGGATTACCGGAATCGATGAGGAAGCCCAGGAACTGACCATCTCCTTCGATGGCCGAAATGTCGACTATGACTTTTCCGACCTCGACGAGGTCGTCCTGGCCTACGCGGTTTCCGTCCACAAAGCGCAGGGCTCCCAGTATCCCGTCGTGGTCATCCCCGTGCACACCCAGCATTACATGCTCCTGCAGCGCAATTTGATTTACACCGGCATTACCCGGGGGCAAAAGCTCGTCGTGATGGTAGGCACCCCGAAGGCCCTGGCTATAGCCGTTGGCAATAACAAGACCCGTAAACGCTACACCCGCCTGGCTGAAAGGCTCGCCGGATAACGGCAAATAATAAAAAAAGTAACTAAACAGGTTAATTTTTTCTTGGTCTGTGTTACCTTATGGATATCACCTTCAAGAACAGGAAGCTCCAGAAGGACTTTAACGAAGGCGTTCAGCTCGAAAAGGTCCAAGGAGCTTTGAGGGCGAAGAAGATCCGCATCCGCATGAAAGAGCTTCGCGCAGCGAAGACTCTGATGGATTTCTGGCCACCCAAAAGTCCGCCGGCCCGATGCCATGAATTGCCACATGGGCAAAGAGCCGGGCAGTTGTCGGTGGACCTGGATCACCCCTATCGCCTGATCTTCGTGCCGGACCACGATCCCTTGCCCGAGCGCGAAGAAGGCGGGCTGGACTGGTCAAAAGTCACAGCCATCAAGATTTTGGGAGTGGAGGACACTCATGGCTGACTCAAGTCGAAACCAATACATTCCCGATTACCTGGTGACGCCGGGCGAGGTTCTCGAAGAATATCTGGACGCCCATGGCATGAGCCAGGCTGAGCTTGCAGCCCGCACCGGGATGGCTAAAAAGACCATTAATGAAATCATCAAGGGCAAGGCCTCCATCACCCCCGACACGGCGCTCAAGCTGGAGCGCGCGCTCGGCCGGCCCGCTCATTTCTGGAACAATCTGGAGCGTCAGTTTCAGGAAGATCGCACGCGGCTTGCCGAAAAAGAGCGCCTGGAGTCTCACCTCGGTTGGTTGAAGAAGATTCCAGTAAATGCGATGGTTAAGCTTGGATGGCTGACGAAGCAAAAAGACAAGCTCGCGCAGCTTGAGGAAGTTCTCCGTTTCTTCGGCATAGCATCTCCAGATCAATGGGAAAGGGTCTGGCGAGAGCACCAGGTGGCCTATCGACAAACGCAGAGGTTTGAAACCTGTGCCGAGGCTGTTTCTGCCTGGCTCAGGCAGGGCGCGATCAAGGCCCGGCAAATCCAGTGTGAGCCGTTCGACAGGAAAAAGTTTCAGAAGGTGCTGGAATCCGTCCGCGCTCTGACCCGTGAAGAGCCGCAGGTCTTTGTGGACCGTTTGACCGAGCTCTGCGCTGCGGCGGGCGTGGCCGTTGTATTTGTGCGGGAATTACCCAAAACAGGCGTATCCGGCGCAACCCGATGGATCGCGGATAAAGCGCTTATCCAATTGAGCCTGCGGTATAAGAGCAATGATCAGCTTTGGTTCACCTTTTTTCATGAAGCAGGACACATTCTAAAGCACGGTCGAAAGGAGATTTTCATCGAGGGCAACGGCCTGCACGGAGAAAAAGAAGAAGAGGCCAACGCTTTTGCCCGCGACAAACTCATTCCGCCCGATGAACTGCACCGCTTTCTCCAGCACTGGAATCAATCCAACGAGGACATTGTGGCGTTTGCCGACCGGATTGGCATTGCTCCCGGAATCGTTGTGGGACGGCTCCAGCATGACGGACACTTACAAAACTCTCACGGGAACAAGCTCAAAGTCTATTATTTTTGGACGAGCGAGGAAGCTGCGTGACAAATGTATATCTGAAAGCAGGCTGAAGGACTTCGACACCACAATCTTCGGGGATTTGGGTTCAAGAGCCCCAACCTGGCACCGAAAAATGGGGTTATCGGGTGGCACAGAGGGCAGGCTCCCCTGTGCCACCCGATGCTGTCCTCTGGAAATTCCCTTGCTTTTTCCTTTCTCTCTCTCTTTATTTTAGGCTATCCCGTAAAGATAAAATAAGGGCGGGTCTTATTTTAGGTTCGAGGCAGCCGGATGAAACGAGCACTTCAGGGACATTACGTGACCATATCCACCGTGAGTGAGAAGGTGCGCGCCTTTGTGCCGGCGCCGCTGCCGCCGCGTCCGCCCATCGATTGGACGCCGGAGCTGCGCGGCAAGTTTGACCATGCGCTCCTGGCGCTGGGACGGCTGGACAGTGTTGCGACCCTGCTGCCGGATACCTCTCTATTTCTTTACATGTATGTCCGCAAGGAGGCGGTGCTCTCCTCTATGATCGAGGGGACGCAATCGTCGCTTTCGGACCTGTTGCTGTATGAGCTCGATCAGGAACCGGGCGCTCCCCTCGATGATGTGCGTGAGGTCAGCAATTATGTTGCGGCACTCCATCATGGACTGCATCTGATTCAAGAAGGCCTGCCCCTGTCGCTGCGGCTGTTCCGGGAGATCCACGGGATTTTGCTGACCAGGGGCCGTGGCAGCGACCAGACGCCTGGTGAGTTTCGGCACAGCCAGAACTGGATCGGCGGTACCCGGCCCGGCAACGCGGCCTTTGTTCCGCCTCCGGCCGAACATGTGCTGGAGTGTATGAGCAGGCTCGAACTGTTCCTGCACGATCTGCCCGAGCCGACTCCGGTGCTGCTCAAAGCGGCACTGGCTCATGTGCAGTTTGAGACGATCCACCCTTTTCTTGACGGTAACGGCCGTCTGGGCAGGTTGCTGATCACGCTGCTCTTGCGCGAGCAGAAGGTGCTGCGGGAGCCGATGCTGTATCTGAGCCTCTACTTCAAGATGCACAGGCAGTATTATTACGAACTGCTCGATAACGTGCGCCTGGCTGGCGAATGGGAAGCCTGGCTCGATTTCTTCGCCGAAGCGGTCATCGTTACTGCCGCCCAGGCGGTGGAAACAGCGCAGCAGCTCATAGACCTGTCGAACCAGGATTGCGACAGGATCGGTGGACTTGGCCGGGCGGCGGCGTCCACATTGCGGGTACACCGGGCATTGCTGGAGCGTCCTGTCGCCACCTCGAGCTGGCTGGTTGTAAAGACAGGCATTACGCCGGCCACGGTCAACAAGGCTCTGAGCCACCTGGAACAACTCGGCATCGTGCGGGAACTCACCGCTCAAAAACGAAACCGGCTCTTCAGCTACCCTGGGTATTTGGAGATCATGAGTCGCGGCACTGAACTGCCCGACGGGTAGGCCGGTCCGATTCCGTAGCGCCGATCCTGTCCGCAGATCCTGTGAAACTTACCGCCAGGCCCAGTGTGGTTCGACTTACCAACGAGATGGGATGAGCCGGAAAACGTCCAATACCTTTATTCAAGTCTCGCGGCTTCAGCGGCAACATGTCCGGCAAGGGCAGTAAAAAAGGTTTTCAGGTCGGTCACGGTCGATATTGCCGAAAAAACGCCGGTTGCCGATGCGCTTCGCTTGGATGTTATGATGGAGGCCTTTGTGTAAAGCCCCTCCTGGAAGAGCTTTTGGCATAGAAGGTTGTAGCGCTCCAGGTATGAGGCGCCCACGAATTCCTCAAAAACCGGAAAATGTGGAGAGTCAATCCTGACCGGCGATCGAGACCCCGGAGCATCTTCAACCAGTATGAGCCAGCCGACAAAAGGCCGTGGCTGTTTCCCGAAAGCCTGTTCCCTGTAGGCGGTCCAAAAGCAGTGTGCCGTACCGATAGCCTCTTCGGTCCGATTGTTGAAATTGTTTCCAAAGGACGGGCCGACCTGGCTCTTCATTTCCAGGGCTGCGATCAACTCGCCTTTATACATAACGAGAAGGTCCCATAGCTTTGTTGGTCGGAAATAACCCGGTAGAGTCAAGACGGAGCGCTGCTGATGAATATCGGCATGAGTAAGGCCGTTGGCTCTCACGATATCGAGCACCAGGGCAACAAAACCGTCCATATTTTTGCCGGCCGTGACCCCCGCCCTTTCGCCCTGGTCGGCTTTTCCTGATTCAATTTGCTTTTGACGTGCGGCTTCACGGTTTCCCCAAAACGCTTTCATGGCCTCGCGGGCCTTACGTTCATAATCGACAAGATCAAGAGCCATTCAGTCTCAGTTGCCTCCAACGGCCGCCCGTTCTTCGCGGCTAAGTCCGTACAGTTTAAAGGTGGCCTGGTTACAGGCCTGGAGTTCCCGCTTTTGAGCCGCTTCCTTCAATTCCTGCCGTAAGGCTTCGGGTACATCTTTCCAATAGGGGAGACGAATGCGCCTGAGATACTGCGCCTGAAAGCGCAGGAATCCGCCGTGCATTTTTGTTGAATAAGTTGCAACAAAAAGCTTTGTTACATCAGAAAGCAGCACCGCCTGGAGCGCGCGCAAGTCCCAGGCTTCAGACGTGATGTAGTAGAGGTTATGGTGCGGGTAGAACTTTCCGGACTCAAAAACAATATGCGACTTGCCTTTAATGTCGGGGATCAAAAGCTTTTGTTTTTTGGCGACTGCCGGCGTTATGCGATCAATCGTGCGGTACCAGTTTGCCGGCGCTTTTTGTGCGCAATGCCGGCTGGCGATCACGCCTTTACGTTCCTCGAGGTAATGCCGCAGGCGCGGGTAATTCCGGAGATCAACGAGCGGGCCGGCATCGGTAAAGGGGTTGATAACGCCCTGTCCTCTCCAGTGGACTTCTCCCGAGAGAATATCGCGAGTAGTGACCAAAGGTAACTTGCGGTCCGGCTCGACATCAAGCTCTTCGAAATCTCCTATGAAAGCTTTATCGGCCCCGGTTGCTACGCCAATGCCGACCTTGCAGCCTGTTTCTTCAAGTGTCGGGTGCTGCTGTTCAAGCCGGCGGATAAGCGCCGTCTGATCCGGAGAGTCCAACAACCACGGCTCAGCCCCGTTTGTGACGCATGGCAGTTCGCTTACCGCCTCACTTTTTGCGGGCATTTTTGCAGCCCGCAGAACCTCGGACAGTCCTATAAGTGCCGTGCGGTCTATTGGAGGACGGCGCGCGATTCGCGTAGGGCCGGCCCTTTCCCGGCTGATGATCGTGATGGCCGGATAGGCGATGACCTCTTGATGGAAAGCCGGCGTTTCCACCATATCAACGTATATTTTTAAATGGAATCTGTCTGATACGAGATTCCGGAGCGGCCCGCCATAGCGATTTTTCATCCAACGGTCCGCACAGATGAAACCTAAGCTGCCGCAAGGCGCCAGCATTAAGAGCGAGCTCTCAATAAATGCAATATACAGGTCAGCCCGGTCGTACATGGTGCGATATCGATATCGGTACTCGGTCAGCAAAGCATCAGGGATGAGCTCTTGACGGACATAGGGAGGATTGCCGACCACAAAATCAAATTGTCCTGCGGGAGGATTGAGCAGGAAATCACCCTGCATAAGCCAGTGATCCGCGAGTGCGATTGCAGATCGCGGGGCAATCCCCGCGAGTTTAATTCGTTCGATAACCCGCTCGCGCGTTGCAACAAAAGTCTCACGGTGGAGTTCGACCGCACGCAGAGAGACGCCCAGGGCTTCGACGACAGATTTATTGTTCTTCGAGGCCAACCAAGTTGCAAGCAGCCGGTCAACAACCGGCAGCAGGAAATCCCCTCCCCCGAAAGATGGTTCTAAAAGCCTTTTTTCGTAAAGGGGTTGATCCTTTGTGTAGCCTATCAGATCAAGGATGAAATCCACCACTTCGGTGCGCGTAAAAATGGCGCCGCGTGCTTCGATTCCTCCCTGCGTCGCTAATGTCTCGATAGCGGCGGAGACTTTCGGGGAACTCGCTACATTAAATCTGAGTTGCACGGGGTAACAGCCTTTCGCCTTTTCTGGGCGTCCAGGCGCCCTCTTTAATAGGCCGTCATTTGCAATTTTAAACATCTATTTTCCCCTTTATGAAATACGACATTCCAAGATATTTTTCTACTAAATCAAGAAATACCCTGCGCCCTGCCCATAGTGTGAGGGCAGGGCGCCCCCCTTCGTATTTCGCAGAGCATTACAACGTGGTTCAATCGCGAGACTATACCGGAACGCTTATCTGCCAATAGGGTAATTGGAAAATATCTATGGAAGAGTGCTTCCATTGAGGTCGATATGGTTTCCCTGGATGATCCGGAAAGGGCTTGGTGACACCGGAATTTTCGGCGATTTTGGCTTAAGAACCTCAAAAGGGACGCCCGCACCCCCCCCCCGCACGCGCTTTACGTGTGCGGCCTTTGGCCAACCGCTTTCGGCTCCCGGCCGAAGCCCGGCGCCGAAAGCGCCATCCAGAGCCTCAGAGCGGCTACCGCGCGCGCGACCACTCGACCTGCACCGCAGCCCCCCCACGCTCTTTAAGCTTCACGCTCCTTAATAGCTCCCCGCTCCTGCGAAATTTTATTCCTAGACCCCAGAAACATCTTGACAAAGTCAATTGGGCGGCTTACATGCTATCCATGTGGCGAATTGTGGCTAAAAGGGGCAAAAAGTGGAGATGGGTATCCTCAAGTCACCCAAATTTAGAGGTCGCTCTGCCGCCAGGGTAGACGCCAAGGGCCGACTCCGGATCTCCACCAAGTTCCGGGAAGTCTTGCAAAAACATTATACCGATGCACTCTTTATCTCCCGAATGAAGGATTGTCTGGTCGCCTATCCGCCCGAAAAGTGGGAACAGGTCGAAGCCAGGGCGGAGAATCTCTCCGAGGTTCATCCGGACCATAGGTCCTTTGTGAGGCGCTTCATCTCTGCTGTTGAAATCTGTGAGTTCGATTCCCAGGGCCGAATACTGATTCCGCCCATGCTTCGAGAAGATGCGCACATCAACCAGGAGGTGGTCCTTGTGGGCATGCTGACCCGCTTCGAGATCTGGGACAAGGCAGCTTATGAGTCGCAGGATACGAGCGACAGGGATAACGAACCGAGAATAATGGAGAGTGTCGCCGAAATCCTGGCTCAGCATGGGTGAGGACTCCATTCCGATCCGACACGTTCCGGTGATGCTGGGACCCGTTCTTGAATTACTGGGTTGCAAACCCGGCGGCGTCTACGTCGACGGCACGCTGGGGGGAGGAGGATATTCCAGGTCCATTCTTGAACATGGCGCGGCGCGCGTTGTGGGGATGGACTGGGACGCCGAAGCAATAGAGCGCGCGGCCCAAAGCCTTGGCGGCCAAGGAGAAAGACTGGTTTTGGAGAGGGCCGACTTTGCGGATGTGCGCCGGGTTCTTCTGAAAAACGGGATTAACGAGGTTGACGGTATCGTTGTCGACTTGGGTCTTTCGAGCTTTCAGCTCGATGACGCACAGAGGGGATTCAGCTTTTCTAAAGAGGGACCGCTCGATATGCGCATGAACCAGGACTTGCCTCAAACGGCCGCGGACCTCGTGGACACGCTTCCGGAAAAAGAGCTGGCCGATCTGATCTACCGCTACGGGGAGGAGAAGCAGTCCAGGAAGATAGCGCGCGCGATAGTTGCGGCAAGACTTAAGAGCCGCATTGAAGATACTTTGGAACTCGCCGAGTTGATACGAAGAAGCGTCCCGAAGACACGGGACTCTTTTCGCATTCACCCGGCCACCCGCACTTTTCAAGCCCTGCGGATAGCGGTCAATAGGGAGCTCGAATCCCTGGAGCGCTTCCTGCCCGAAGCCCTGGATGTCTTAAAACCCGGGGGGAGGCTGTGCGCGGTTTCCTTCCATTCGCTGGAAGACCGGGTGGTAAAGGAAACATTCAGAAATTGGGCGCGGACGTGCCGCTGCCCGCCGGAGCGGGCGGCGTGCGAGTGTGAGGGGAGGCCGCTGGTCAGGCTGCTTACCAAAAAACCTTTGCGCCCCGAGGAGGGTGAGGTCGAGCAAAATCCGCGCGCGCGCAGCGCAAGGCTAAGGGCGGCTGAAAAATTGGACCCCGCGCGGAGTCGCTGCGGGCGGGACTAAAAAGAGTGCTTCGCCGGAAATGAGGAAACCGAAGGTTTTCTACAAACACTCAAAATGAAAGGCGTTGGTTATGAAGGCAGGGACCTCGAGGAAAAGGTTATCCAGAAGCGGCTGCCCTTCAGCGCATTTTCTTCCAAGGCGCGGCTTGGCGAATTATTGCGGACCCGGTGGATCGAGCCTGATGTCCAGAGCCGGTGTGTTCGGCGTATCGGTCGGGCGAAGCTTTGAGCCGGAATTCTATTGCGCGGACCCCGGCCGTAGAAAATCGGAATGGGATGTCTGCTAGCTCGTGTCCATCCGGAAACCCCGGGTGTGGACACTGACAGTTTCCGCCATGGGCTATGCGGTGGACCGGGCATCCCTCCTTTTAACAAGGAGGGCGGGAGGGAAATTAGATGAAAAGAGCAAGATCGAGCGCTCCCGTTCTGGGCATCAGGCTGGAGAGTGACCCGGGGGTTTATCAGACGACGCCTGCCCGGGTGGGAATCGAAGCCTGGCTGGGGTCGGCGATCATTCTTGGCGCCGTCTTTGTCCTTTGTGCCGTTTTCTACGTCTGGCTGTACGTGCAGCATGTCGAAAACGGCTATCACCTCTCGAAGATGTGCGAAGAATGTGAACTTCTAAGCACCGTGCAACGCAAGCTCACTCTTGAGTGGACCCAGTTCCAGGATCCGCAGTGGCTCGAAGAGATGGGTCGGGACCGGTTCGGCCTGGCCCCTCCGGGGCCCGGTCAGAAGGTGGTGATGCGTTAACGGTTTTTAAACCTGGACACGGCGCGGATAATTCGGGAGAAAAAAATGGAAAGGCGCGAAGAGCGAAAATCGTTGAACTCCCGATACTGGACGTGCCGCGCGCTTTTTCAGTTTGTGGTGATAGGATGCCTGTTGGCCATCGCGGTCAAAGCCTTCACCCTCCAGGTGATCCAGCATTCCCTCTGGCAGCACAGGGCAAATGCCTGCCTCGACACCAAATTTTGTGTCCCCGCATATAGAGGCACGATCTACGACAGGCAGGGAAGGGTCCTCGCCTACTCTGTCCCGCAATGCTCGCTCTATGCTTTCGGGTCGCAGGTAAAAGACCCGGGCAAAGTGGCCGGGCTGTTGAGTCCAATCCTCGGCGTGCCGGAGCAGACTATCGAAAAACAGCTCACCTCCACCAACCGGTTCGTCTGGATAAAGCGCCAGCTGACCGACCAGCAGGCTGCCTCCATCCGCAAGATCAAGGTGCCGGGCTTAAACCTCACCAACGAATACAGGCGCTTCTACCCGTACCGGCAAGTGGGCGGTCAGGTGGTCGGGGTCGTGAGTATCGACGGGATCGGTATCGAGGGTGTTGAAAAATCATTCGACAAGTTGCTTCGGCGCAAATCGGTCCCCGTGAGCGCGCTGCGCGACGGTGGACGCAGGATGTTGTGGCTTAGCGATTCCGCGCCGCCCGAACCTGAAGAGAGCTGCGGGGTCAAACTCGCCCTGGACGCCTTCATCCAATACGTCACCGAAAACGAGCTCGAAAAGGCGGCGGTAAAATACAAGGCCAAACAGGCCGAGGCAATCGTCATGGACCCCGAAACCCGCGAGGTGCTTGCCATGGCGAACTGGCCTTTTTTTGACCCCAACATTGTCGCCAAAAAGAAATCTCCCGGGGAGGACATCGCGAGAAATCATGCCGTCTCCGACTCTTTCGAGCCCGGTTCGACCTTTAAGGTATTCTTGATGAGCGCCGCTATCGATCAGGGAGTATTTCACGAATTCAACAGTGTTTATTGCGAAAACGGCAGGTGCAAGCTCGAGGGCCATTTCATTAAGGACGTTCACCCTCATGGATGGCTCACTTTGCAGGAAGTGTTGAAATTTTCCAGCAACATCGGGGCGGCCAAAATTGCGCTCGCCCTTGGCGCCACAAGATATGACGGCTATATTCACGGTTTCGGGTTCGGCTCACCCACCGGGATCGACCTGCCGGGAGAATTCAAGGGGCTTTTGAGGCCTCTTAAGTCGTGGAGGCCGATCGATTTGGCCGTGACCGGATTTGGGCAAAGCATCGGGGTTACCGCCATTCAGCTCGAAAATGGCGTTGCCGTGGTGGCAAGCGGCGGCAAGCGCGGCTCTCCGATAATCGTTGGCAGCATCCTCGACCCGCAGGGCAAAACGGTCAGTCAGTTCCGCTCGCTCGACGCCACGAGTGTCATTCGAAAGACGACAGCCAACGTGGTTCGTGATATGATGGAAACCGTAACTCAGAAGGGAGGAACCGGAGTCCAGGCTGTGCCCGAGGGCTATATCGTTGCGGGAAAGACTGGAACCGCCCAGGTAATGGATTCAAAGACCAAACGCTATTCTCCTACCGACTACACGGCGGTTTTTACGGGGTTCGTCCCGGCCGAACATCCCAAACTGGTGATTACCGTAGTTGTCCACGATCCCCACGGGTCCATTTACGGCGGGGAGGTGGCGGGACCCGTGTTTCGCGACATTGCGGCCACGGTGCTGCCCTACCTTGGCGTGATGCCCTCCCAGCCCGGTTTAAATCCCGGTCCGGCCGTTCGTATGGTCAAGACCTCACACGGTCATGCGAAAAGAACGCTTGCGGCAAAGACCGGTGAGATTAAGAAAAGAGCCGCCCACAAAAAAGTCTGTTCAAAATCGGTTTTTGGGAAAATTCCGGTTCCGGTTCACCCCTCTGCCGGTAAGGTCAGCCGGGTTCGCAACGGCGCCGCCTGCAAAGGCAGGTATTCGCTAAAAGTCGCTAAACCCGGAGCGGAGTTCTACTAGTTCGGCATGCCGCCGGGTCGTGTAGAGATTTCCACAACATAAATCAGGTCCAGATGAAAACACTCGAAAAGCTCATCGAAGGTTTGGAAGTTATCGGTCCCGCCCGCGGGCTGGACGTTAAAATATCCGGGGTCTGCTATGACAGCAGGCTCGCGGAAAAAGGCAGTCTTTTCGTGTGCGTTCCGGGAACCCGCACCGACGGGCACCGTTTTATACACGACGCGGTCTCGCGAGGCGCGGTTGCTATAGTGGCCCAAACCGAAAGTGACCCCGGCCCCGGGGTCGGCTTCGCGCGCGTTCGCGACTCCCGGGCGGCTCTGGCCTCGATTGCGGCCGGCTTCTTCGATTCTCCCGCCTCGAAGCTCCATCTGGTTGGAATAACCGGAACCAACGGAAAGACCACGACCTCTCTACTGATAGAAAGCATTCTGCGCTCCGCCGGTTTTAGTCCCGGGGTCCTTGGCACCATCGCCTACAGGTGGGCCGGAAAGGAAATTGCCGCCCCCATGACCACCCCCGAGTCCCTCGACCTCCAGGCCCTTTTTTCCCGGATGGTCCAAGACGGGGTCTCCCACGTCGTCATGGAAGTCTCATCTCATGCGCTGGCGCTTGGAAGAGTAGCCGGGTGCGAGTTCGAAACCGGCGTCTTTACCAATCTGTCACAGGATCACCTCGATTTTCATTCGACCATGGAAGATTACTTTGCCGCAAAAAAGCTTCTCTTTTCATCATATCTAAACCCGCGGTTTTCAGCGGCGGTAATAAACACCGATGATGAATACGGCGCAAGATTAATCGGAAACGGCTCATGCCGCGCGGAACGAGTCATTGGCTACTCGGGCGGACCCGCCGGGGAGGCTCGCCCGGCGGCGGGGGCGCAGGCCGTTTTTCCTGAAAACGCACGCTTTAGCCCCCTTGGCATCAGCGCCAGGGTCCATACGCCCCGGGGACCGGTCATGGTGGAGTCGCGGCTTCTTGGCAAGCTCAACCTTTATAATATACTCGCGGCTATCTCCGCCGCGGTCTCGATGGGAATAGAGCCTTTGGCCATCGAAGAGGGCATACGCAATCTTTCGCGCGTCGACGGGCGCCTCGAGCGTGTCCCGCTCCCGGACCGGTGCGGTTTCCACGTCGTGGTCGACTACGCGCATACGCCCGACGCGATGGAAAAGGCGCTTGCCTGCATCAGGGAAATGACTCAAAAAAGGCTCATCGTGATATTTGGCTGCGGAGGGGACCGAGACAGGAAAAAACGGCCGCTCATGGGACGGGTCGCCGCGGTCCAGGCCGACATCGTTATCATCACCAGCGATAATCCCCGCTCGGAGCCCCCCGGAGACATCCTCGATCAAATCGAGGAAGGGGTAAAATCCGGCGCCCCGCCCCTTTTCCCCGAAGAACTGGTTTGGGCGCAGAAGGGCTACGTGCGGGAAGCCGACAGGCGAAAGGCGATCGAGCTCGCTCTCTCTGCCGCCCGACCGGGAGACATGATTTTTATCGGGGGCAAGGGGCATGAGACATACCAGATAATCGGCGCATCGAGACAATCCTTCGACGACAGGCTGGTGGTAAGGGAGTACCTTGAAAGTGCAAAACCCTGATGAACCGCATATGATTGGGACGGTGGCGACATTGGCCGGGGATGCCGGCGGCAGACTGCTCTCCGGAGACCCCGGGGCAGGTGTCGGTTCGATTTGCACCGATACCCGCGGGATTAAACCGGGAGACTGCTTCATCGCTCTTTCCGGGGAAAACCGCGATGGCCACTCCTTTGTCGAGGATGCCGTGGCAAAGGGGGCGGGGGCTGTGATCGTATCCCGCGGCGTAGCCCTTCCTCCAGGAACTTCAGCCGCCGTAATAATGGTAAGCGACACCCTTTTTGCACTGGGTGAACTCGCGCGGAACCGCCGCATGAGGTTCGACATCCCGGTGATCGCGGTCTCGGGCAGCAACGGTAAGACCAGCACCAAGGAGATGACGGCGGCAATTTTGAGCCGGAGCCGGAAGGTGCTCAAAAACACGGGAAATTTCAACAACCTCATAGGCCTTCCTCTCACGCTGCTGGGCCTTGGCCCCGAACATGGCGCGGCCGTCGTGGAAATGGGGATAAACGTTCCCGGCGAAATGGAGCGGCTCGCCCATATTGGCTCCCCAACGGTTGCGGTCATCACAAACATTCATTCGGCGCACCTCGAAGGCCTGGGATCGCTCGCCCGCATCATGGAGGAAAAGGGGCGGCTCTGGCAGGCCCTTGGGCCCCACGGGACAGCTGTGGTAAATCTTGACGACCCGATGCTCGCGAGGTTTTCAGAAGGCATAAAGGCCCGAAAAATTACCTTCTCCAGCGTAAATTCGGCGGCGGATGTCTCGATTTGCTCACCGGTCAAGGTCTGCGAGGGAAAAACCACCTTCCGGATAAAGGCGGGAAACCTTGAGATACCCGTCTGCCTTCCGGCTATGGGCGCGCACTACGCTCAAAACAGTCTTGCCGCCGCGGCCGCCGCCCTCTTCGCCGGGGCCGAGCCGGGGGATGTGGAGGCCGGCCTTGCCTGCGTCCCCCAGGTCGCACAGCGGATGCGCTGCATAAGACTCGGCGGCTCGTCAGTTCTGGTCGACGATACCTATAACGCCAATCCGGCCTCGATGATCGCCGCCCTCGAAGCGGTCCTGGGAGCAAGTTCGGGGAGCCCCCTGGTGGCCGTCCTGGGGGAGATGCGCGAACTGGGCCCCGAGAGCCCCCGCCTTCATTTCGAGGTGGGAAGAGCCTTCGGGGCTGCAAGACCCGCCCGCCTGATCGGACTTGGGGACTTGGGGCTTGAGTTTTTGAGGGGCGCCCGGGATGCGGGGCTCGACGAGGCGCGCTGCTTTCATGCGGCCGATCACGCAGAAGCGGCCGATTATCTCTTGCGGTTTACACCGGCAGGGGCGTGGATCCTGGTCAAAGGCTCCCGTGGAATGACCATGGAAAAGGTCGTGCAAAAGATCCTGGACGACCGGGGACTAAGAGATTGAGTCTAAAAAGCAGTCAAAAAACGCTTGTCGTAGGCCTGGGCGCTTCGGGGCGCGCGGTCTGCGATTTGCTCTTGAGCCGGGGCGCTGAAGTGATCGGGACCGATCTGCGCGGTCCGGCGGAATTTGGCGGTCTGCTCGACTCGATCGCAAAGGCCGGGGGGCTTCTGCGCCTTGGAGGCCACAGCCTGGAGGATTTCCTCGGCGCGGACAGCATAATCGTAAGCCCCGGTATCCCCCTGGATATCGAGCCGCTGGCAAAAGCGCGGAGCCGCGGGATAGAGATAATCGGCGAACTCGAGTGGGCCTGGCGGCAGATCAGCCTCCCGGTCATAGCGGTTACGGGCACCAACGGAAAAACGACTACCACCGCCCTTATCGGAGAAATGCTAAAAAAAGCCGGAAGGCGCCCTTTTGTCGGCGGAAATATCGGCACGCCTCTAAGCCAATGGATAATCTCTGGAGAACCGGCGGATATCCTCGTGCTCGAGGTTAGCAGCTTCCAGCTCGACACCGCTTCCACCTTTCGCCCGGATGTCGGGGTGCTCCTAAATATTACCGAAGATCACCTGGATCGCTACCCGAGCTTCGAAGCCTACGCGGATTCAAAGCTCTCCATGTTTTCCAGGCAAAGCGGAGCGGATTTCGCCATCGTAAATGCGGCCGACCCGATTTGCGCAAAGCGCGCGGGAAAATTTCCCGCAAAACTCCTCTCGTTTAACGGAGCCTCCCCTACGGCCAACGCGGCCCTTTGCGGCAGTGCGGTAAAACTTTGCGTTCCGGGCAGGTCCGCTTTCGAGATAAGCCTTGAGAAAACCCGCCTCCATGGCGCCCACAACCGCGAAAACATCTCGGCCGCCTGCCTTGCCGCCATGTGCGGGGATACCGGCCAAAAGGCCGTGCAGGCTGCCGTCGACGAGTTCGCGGGCTTCGCCCACCGGGTCGAATGGGTCCGAAACTGGAAGGGGATCGATTTCTACGACGACTCGAAGGCGACAAACGTCGGCGCGGTCGTAAAAGCCTTGGAGGGCTTCGACCGGCCAGTGCTTCTGCTGCTCGGCGGACGCTCCAAGCTCGGCGCCTACGAGCCGCTTCTCGCCCCACTGGCCGCAAAGGGCAAAGGGGTTTTCGCCTTCGGGGAGGCCGGGCCTCAAATTTTTGATTCCTTACGCGCCGGCGTACCGGCAGGGCTATACCCGGACATGGCCGCGGCCTTTCGCGATGCGGTAGGCCGTGCCGAGCCCGGAGACGTCGTTTTGCTCTCTCCTGCCTGCGCCTCCTTCGATCAGTATCGAAGCTACGCGCACAGGGGGGATCATTTCAAGCAACTTGCCGAAGAGTTGAAAGACTCTTGAATAAATCGACAACAAGGGGACATATTGTCTAGAACGGCCTCGGATACGCCTCCGGCAGCAGCGGAGTTCTCGAAGGAAAGACAGCGCCTCCACTGGAAGCCGCTTCCTTTGAAGGTGCAGCTGTGGGTCGAGGTGTCCCTCCTGATCGCTTTCGGTTTGATAATGATCTACAGCGCCAGTTCCATTCCCGCGCTGAAAAAGTTTGCCGACTCGAGCTACTATCTCAAACGCCAGCTTTTCTGCATCGCGCTCGGCCTCGGGGTCATGTTCGCTGTTAGCCGCATCCCCTACCGTTCTTTTAAAAAATACTCCGGCCCGCTCATGCTGGGCATGCTCGTGCTGCTGGTTCTGGTCCTTGTGCCCGGAATCGGCGTGAAATTAAACAACGCCCGGCGCTGGGTGAAAGTGGGTCCGATGCACATTCAGCCCGCCGAGTACGCCAAGGTGGTGTGGGTTTTATTCCTCAGCTCCGCGCTGGTGAGAAAACAGGACCGCATAAAACAGCCCCGCGTAAGCTTCTGGCCCTTTCTCGTTCTTTGCGGCCTCTTCTGCGCTCTTTTGCTGAAGGAGCCCGATTTTGGCTCCGTGTTCATGTTCGTTCTGCTCATGGTTGTCATGATGGCCGCAACCGGGGTGCCCTTCCGCTGCTTTTTCCTCATGGCCCCTTTTGCCGCGCTGGGCTTCTACCGGCTGGTCTTTCTCGTCCCGTACCGCCGCACCCGCTGGGAGGCCTTCTTGAACCCGTGGGTCGATCCCCTCTACTCGGGCTATCAGCTCATCCAGGGATGGATAGCGATCGGTTCGGGGGGCCTTTTGGGAAAAGGCCTTGGCGCAGGGCAGGAAAAACTTCTCTACCTGCCCGAGTCCTATACGGATTTCATCCTGGCGGTAATCGGTGAGGAATTGGGCTTTATCGGAATACTTTTTACCTGCGTGCTTTTCCTTTTTCTGTTCCTTACCGGTCTTGAAATCTCAAAGGAAGCCCCCGATCATTTCGGAAGCACGCTTGCGCTGGGCCTTACGATGCTCATAGCCCTCGGGGCCCTGCTCAACATGGGGGTCGTGCTGGGGCTCGTCCCCACAAAGGGAACGGCTCTGCCCTTCATCTCCTACGGGGGCAGCGCGTTTGTCGCAAATTGTATCGCTGCCGGGATGCTTTTGAGCATAGCCGGAAGCTGTGAGAAGAAAACGGATACTTTTGACTAGCGTCTCGCACGGTCAATGATGGAACTAAAAGATCATGTTTAAACGTTATCAGCACATTCATTTCATAGGAATCGGCGGGATTGGCATGAGCGGGATAGCCGAACTGCTCGTAAACCTCGGTTACAAGGTGAGCGGTTCCGACCAGAAGTTGTCGGATTTGACCGCCCGGCTTTCCGCCCTCGGCGCGGTCGTCTATTCCGGCCACGACCCGGCAAACCTCACGGGCGCCGACGTCGTGGTGGCCTCCTCGGCCATCTCCGAGGAAAACCCCGAACTCCTGGCCGCGCGAAAGCTCCCGAAGGTCCCCGTCATCCGCCGCGCCGAGATGCTCGCGGAACTCATGCGCCTCAAGTACTCGGTGCTGGTCGCCGGGGCGCACGGCAAAACCACCACCACCTCGATGGTCTCAACCGTCCTTGCCCGCGGCGGCCTCGACCCGACGGTGGTCATCGGGGGAAAGCTCAATGCCTGGGGAACCAATGCGAAGCTGGGGGGCGGGGAGTTCATGGTGGCCGAAGCCGATGAGAGCGACGGCACATTTTTGCTGCTGCCCCCGACAATCGCCGTGGTCACCAACATTGACCTCGAACACCTCGACTTCTACCGCGACATCGACCACATACGGGATACCTTCCTCCAGTTCATGAACAGGGTCCCGTTTTACGGGCAGGCAATTCTTTGTCTTGAGGACGAAAACATCCAGGCGATTTTGCCGCGGGTCGAAAAGCGCTTTGTTACCTACGGGTTTTCATCCCAGGCCGATTTCCAGGCAAGGCAGGTCCAAACCGTAGGCCTTTGCAGTACCTTCAGGGTCTTTCACGACTCGCGGGAACTGGGCGAGATGGAGATTCAAATTCCCGGGCGACACAATGTGCTCAATGCCCTTGCCGCCGTGGCCGTGGCCCACGAACTCGAAATCCCCTGGCCTGCCGTCCAGGCCGGTCTGCGGGATATGACCGGCGTCCAGCGCAGGTTCCAGATAAAGGGCGAAGCCCGGTCCGTTCTTGTCCTCGACGACTACGGCCATCACCCGACGGAAATAAGGGCGGTACTTGAAACCCTTGAGGGCTGCTATCCCGACCGCCGCCGCATTATAGCTTTCCAGCCGCACCGCTACAGCCGCACCAAGGCCCTGTTCGAACAGTTTGCCAGGTGTTTTTATCACTGCGACGTTTTGCTGATCTCCGAAATCTACGCGGCCGGCGAAAAGCCCATACCGGGCATAACGGGCCAGAGGCTTGCAGAGCAGATCGCCGCCCACGGCCACCATGAACTCCATTTTTGTCCGACCCTCCAGGAGATGGCGGAAAAGCTCGCGGCGATGGTAAGGCCCGGTGACGTGGTTATGACTCTTGGGGCTGGAAACATCGTGCAGGTTGGCGAATCGCTTTTGAAAAGTCTTGGGAGCGCGGGTTGAAGACCGCGCCCGTGAGTGTACGCCCGCTTCAATGCGGGCAAAAGACCCGGTCTTTTAATGGAAAAACTTGGATGAACTCGACGCTTCGCGCTCTTGAATCGATTCCGGATGTCGAAACCCTAAGGGATGAGCCGCTCGCGCTCCACACCACCTTCAGGGTTGGGGGGCCCGTGCAAATGCTTGCCCGCCCGCGAAGCGAAAGAGCGCTTTTCGCCCTTCTGGACACCGTAAGGCAATTGCGCGTCCCGTTCGTCGTCCTTGGCGAGGGCAGTAACGTCCTTGCTCCCGACGGTCCCTGGGACATGCTGGTCGTCCACCTTCACCTGGCCTGCGGCGGTCTTGTCCCGGGCAGCCCTGACGGGCAGGGTGGAAGGATTCTCCATGCCGGCGCGGGCGTGAGGCTTCCGGACCTCGTACGGTTTTGCGTCGAAAACGGGCTCGAAGGGCTCGAAGGGCTTGCGGGGGTGCCGGCTACCGTTGGCGGGGCGATCTTTATGAACGCTTCTACCTCTTTTTGCGCAATCTCCGACTCGCTCGTGAGCGTGGACCTGCTCGGCCCCGACGGCGAAAAGCGCTCGGTCCGAAGGAACCAGCTTGAGCCCGGCTACCGCACGATGTCCATTCCGGAAAACTCCCTTGTCCTTGGCGCAAACTTCGAGCTTCGGCCCTGCGCGAGCGAGGTGGTGAAAGAGCGGGTTTTATCGATACTCGAAAAGCGCAGGCAATCCCAGCCCCTGCGCTATCCTTCCGCCGGTTCGGTGTTTAAAAACCCCGAGGGCCAATTCGCCGGGGCCCTCATTGAAAAGGCCGGCCTCAAAGGATTTCGCATAGGGGATGCCCAGATCTCGGAAAAGCATGCAAACTGGATTGTAAATCGCGGCGGGGCCTCGGCCAGGGATGTCGTCGCTCTCATTGAGAAAGCGGAAAATGTAATTTACGGAACTTTTGGCGTGCGTTTGGAGCGAGAAATTCGTATACTGGAACAACTTTATAGAAACCCGGCCCTATGCTAAAACCCAGGAAATCGAGAAAAAACAGGTACCAGGAAAGCACGCGGGACCGCTTCAAAGGCAATATTCGCGCTTTTCGTGATCTTTTTATCGTTTTCAGCTGGTTTTGCTTCGTTGTGGCTCTTGGTGCCGGCCTCTCCCAGCTTTATTACCTAATCGTAACCGGGCAGTGGTTAAAGCTGGAAAAAATCGAGATTACCGGGATCAAACGACTCAATCGCACAGAGGTCTTGGACACGATGGGCCTCAGAAGAGGTCAGTGCGCCCTGGGTATCGATGTCCGGCGGGTCGAGGATCGCTTGGGACACTTGCCGTTAGTCGATAAGGCATCCGTGGACCTCGACTGGCAAGGGCGGGTGGTGGCGGCGATAGTCGAGCGCAAACCGGTTGCCGTTGTCGAATGCGGAGGGCAGGCGATGCTGATGGACTCAAAGGGTGTTCTTTTTGCCCGGATGAGCCCGGGCCAAAAGAACTCGCTGCCTCTGATGACCGGGCTGTGCGACTCGGGCGTAAAGCCTGGCGACTCTGTTTCCGCCGGCAGCCTGGAGCACATGGGCGAGTTGCTCTCAGCCCTCGAGGATTCGAAAAGTTGGCTGTCCGGTTCAGCCATCGACGAATGCCGCTGGACCAGGAGCGACTTGACGCTCATCATGGGCCAAAGGGCGGTTCCGGTCAATTTTGGAAGGGAAGGTTTCCTGCGAAAGCTGGCTAAACTCAAAAACGTAATTCGTACGCTAAATGACCGGGGTTGGGCCGACCTGGTCACCGGGATCGATCTCGATTATCCCGGCAGGGTATATCTGGAGGGACAATTTCCTGTTCCCGAAAAGGTGCAGGGGACGGCCAAACGGCCGGGCTGAAAGCCTCTACGGTAGTTTGAAAGGTATCCCCATGGGGAAGAGAGAGGAACTGATCGTCGGTTTGGATCTTGGCACGACCAAAGTCTGCGCCGTGGTCGGAGAAGTCACCGCTGAGGGAATAGATATCGTGGGCGTGGGGACTTATCCTTCTGCCGGGCTGCGGGGGGGAGTCGTCGTCAACATCGACCAGACGGTCAATTCCATAAAAAAAGCGGTCGAAGAAGCCGAACTCATGGCCGGGTGCGAGATCTCCTCGGTCTTTGCCGGAGTTGCCGGCACCCACGTCCAAAGCCTCAACAGCCATGGAGTCATTGCTATAAAGAGCCGCGAAGTCACATCTTCGGATATCGTGAGGGTCCTCGATGCGGCCAAAACGATCGCTCTTCCCTTCGACAGGCAGATATTGCACGTTTTGCCTCAGCAGTATATCGTCGATGACCAGGACGGCATTTACCACCCGACGGGAATGGCCGGAGTGCGGCTCGAAGCCAAGGTCCACATCATTACCGCCATGACCAGCGCGGTTCAAAATATCGTGAAATGCTGCGAAAGGGCGCACCTCCAGGTAAATGATGTCGTGCTCGAATCTCTTGCCTCGAGCGGCGCGGTGCTCGACCCCGACGAAAAGCAGCTGGGGGTGGCCCTCATAGATATCGGCGGGGGCACCAGTGAAATAGCGGTCTTCCAGAATAACGGCATCCGCCACTCGACTGTCGTCGGGCTCGGCGGAAATCACATTACTTCGGACATCTCGGTGGGCCTGCGGTGTGCGATGGAAGAAGCCGAAAAGATCAAGAAAAAGTTTGGCTCGGCTTTGATCGAAGCGGTCGACCAGCAGGAAGTCATCGAGGTCGGTTCCGTTGGCGGCCAGAAGCCTCGCCAGCTCGCGCAGTCGATTCTGATTCAGATTATCGAGGCCCGGGTCAAGGAAATTCTGGACATCATCGAATGGGAACTGGTCAGGTCGGGATTGATCGAGACCCTGCACGCCGGGGTGGTCCTGACCGGGGGGGTTTCGCTGCTGCCCGGGATCCGGGAGCTTGCTGAAAAAGTGTTCGACATGCCGGTCAGAATCGGCGTTCCATCCAAATTCGGGGGGCTTGGCGACGTGGTGAAAAACCCGATCTTCTCGACGGCCACCGGGCTCCTGCTCTACGGAAAAGATCACGGGGGCGGGATGCCGATGCGGGATTCCAGGACCGGGATGGGACCCGTATGGGAAACCATAAAGCGCTGGTGGAAGGAATTTTGGTAACAGGCGGCCCTGCCCGGTTTACCGGCGGGCTGCTTTGAATCTTTAGGCTTTTCAGGCGGAGAGGTCATGGCAAGGAATGCGACCAAAAGGGGGAAGCTCAATATGGAACAGACGACCATGGAACAGACCTTTAGCAACAGGGCAAAGATCACCGTCCTCGGAATAGGTGGGGGCGGTGGCAACGCCATCAACAACATGATCACGGCCGGACTCGAGGGGGTCAACTTCATTGCCGCCAATACCGACTGGCAGGTGCTTGAGAGAAATCTCGCGCCGAAAAGAATTCAGCTTGGAACCAATCTGACCAGGGGCCTGGGCGCCGGTGGACAGCCTGAAATGGGCGCCAAAGCCACCCAGGAGGACATCGATAAGATCCGTGAAGCGGTCACCGGAAGCGACATGGTCTTTATCACCGCCGGGTTGGGCGGCGGCACCGGGACCGGAGGCGCCCCCATCGCTGCCCAGATCTGTAAGGAGATCGGGGCTCTCACCGTCGCGGTCGTTACCAAGCCTTTCCAGGTCGAAGGCAAGGTGCGGTTGCGTCACGCCGAGGACGGTCTTAAGACGCTGCAGGAAACCGTCGACACCCTTATCACTATCCCAAACAACCGCCTCCTGTGCCTTGCGGACAAGCGCTCGACCTTTCTTGAAATGATTAAAAGAGCTGACGACGTCCTGCTTTACGCCGTTAAGGGCATCTCGGATCTCATCGTCAAGCAGGGCTATATCAACGTCGACTTTAACGACGTCAAAACCGTGATGGGGGAAATGGGGCTGGCCCTCATGGGCACAGGCGTCGGGCGCGGCGAAAACAGGGCCTCCCAGGCCGTCGAGCAGGCGATTTCGAGCCCGCTTTTGGAAGATGTCTCCATTCACGGCGCGCGGGCGGCTCTCATCAATATCTCCGCCGGCCCGGACCTTGGCATGCACGAATTCGAGGAAGCTCTTGCCATAATTCAGAAAGAGGTCACCGACGAAGCCAATATCATCCTCGGTATGGTGATAGACGAAAAGATGGAGGATGAGATCCGCGTTACCGTGATCGCCACGGGCATCGGGAAGGTGGCCCGCAAAGGGGCCGTCGAACAGCCTGCGGTAAGGCCTCTTAGGAGAACCCGGCCGGAGAGCGTCGTGCCGGCGATCGACTATGATCTTCTCCAGGTCCCGCCTGGCGTGCGGCAAAGACTGCCTGTAAACGAAAATATTCACTCCATGGATGACATGGAACCCGATCGCGAACTGCACCACCCGTCCCAGAAAAGGAGGACCCTCCTCCAGATGATTACCGGCGGCGGTAGAGCTCACGAAGAAGAAGACCTCAACATCCCCACCTTCATAAGGAGGCAGGCGGATTAGCTTTAAAAAAACCAGGTTGCGTTCATCGGTTGGAAGGCGTAGAGGCCTTTCTTGTGTAGGGGCGGGGTTTATCCCCGCCCGATTGTGAACGCAACATTGTATAAGACCCTGTAAGTCGCTTCACCTCCAAGCCCCTGAAAAGCCACCCCTTTTGCTACCCCTTTTTTTAAGGGGGGCAAAAGGGGGCTGTTACACGTCGGTTTTGTCCGCGCCGTTAACGGGGAGTCTTTCCAGCCGCACCTGCGGTTTTAACCGCGCAACCCCTGCAAAAATGTATTCCGGGTCGAGTACGACTTTAAATGACTTGATCGCGTCCACCCACTCGTAGCACTCATGGACGTGAACACCGTCCCTGTGAGCGGCCGCGGTGAGCGTGTACTGCCCGCTTCCAAGGTTTAATTCGTCCAGGATATACTTGACCCGGATGTTTTCACCCTCCTGGAGTTCGATCGAAATCTTTTGATTGAACGTGTTGGTTCCGAAAATGTCCTGGCCGAACCTGTCCCTGATAAGAATTCCGACTGTCACCTCATCTACCGGATCGGTTGCCTGGAGGTCGATTTCTATGCTGCAGGGTGCGCCCGAAGTGAAAATCTCGGAGTCGTTGCCGTCCTGGTCGATCATCCTGACACCGACGATTTTTACCTTGTAGTTGCCGTAGCCGTTTGCCCCGGCCTCGCTGTCGCAGTACCTCAACTCCTTGCCCATGCCTTTGCTGGCGCATAGAAAGTTATAGGTCCTGACGACTTTTTCAGGGTCGCCCTCGTCGGCCACCTGGCCCTGGTCCAGAAGAATAACCCTGTCGCACAGTACTTTTACCGAGTTCAGATCGTGTGAGACAAAGGCGATTGTCCCTCCGCCTTCCTTAAACTCCCGGATCTTTTTCATGCACTTTTGCTGAAAGTAGGCATCTCCTACCGACAGGGCCTCATCGACGACGAATGCCCTGGGGTCGGCATGAATTGCGATGGCAAAAGCAAGCCGCATCATCATCCCGCTCGAGTATGTCTTTAAAGGCTGCCCCAGGAAATCTCCCAGTTCGCTGAATGCGGTTATGCGCTCGAGTTTTTCCTGGATTTCTCCTTTGCACATGCCTAGCAGGGTGCCATTGAGGTAAATGTTTCGAAGTCCGCTCATTTCGTAGTTGAACCCCGTGCCCAACTCAAGAAGTCCGGTGATTCTACCCTCCACGTGGATTGTGCCGCTGTTGGCAATGGTGACCCCGGCCAGGATTTTGAGCATGGTGGACTTGCCCGCTCCGTTTTGCCCGATTATGCCGAGCACCTCTCCGGGTTCGATCTGAAAGGAAACGCCCCTTAGAGCGTGGAAATCACGATGGCGCCTGCCGCCCAGAAGTATTTCCTTCAAACGCTCGGAAGGCGAACTGTACAGCCTGAAAGTCTTCCAAATCCTGTCAACCCTTATCATGTCCTGGTAGAGTATTCCTTTCCATAACGGCGGGAAGACCTGTTGCCAGGTCGCGTTCAGGATGATGCCAACGCGAGGGCGGCAGGCTTTCTCCTGCGCAGGGGCGGGGTCTATCCCCGCCTGCATCGGCCTACCCCGAAGCTTGTGTGGGGGCGGGGTTTATCCCTGCCCGATCTTGAATGCGGCGATGCTTGAAATGGAGGCAGGGTTGCGAAAATGCCGCCATTTCGCGAAAACATTGTCATCTCGGCGCCTCACCCCGGAGATGTTTGACCCGGGGCTGCCGGCCTAAAGCCCTTTTTTCATGATGACACTGGTTGCCGGCGCATTAATAAATCATTAATATTACGAAGGCATGATGCCAGAATACATGCAAAACGCAACGGGAAATGGGTAATTTCTTATAGGCCGGTTAATACCGCCTTTTCATGACGCAATTAGCAATTGCCGGGCCTATCTTAGCGTAAAGTATGCCGGCCGCTCCGCCGATTTACCTGCCGGGGCTGTTTATTTCCTCAGTATTACAACATATTACAATGTAATTTCTATTTAGTGTGTTAAACTCGGAACCATGTTGAAGTTGGGTCGTGATTTTAGCCTTCCAGACCGTTGCTGCCCCGCTCTGCCGGGGAGGTATGGTGACGATGCTGCCAAAAACCGGATCGAGGAAAACTTCATGTCCGGAATCGATGCGGGAAGCCGGGATAAGCACTGCCAAACCTGCTTCCTGTCCTGCTACTGCTTGCCTGTTCAATCCACGGATGTACTCTTTTCCCACTCTCGGGCGTGCAGCCGGAGATTTTTGGGAAAAAGCCGGATGCCGATATGCGGTTTGGCTAAATGGCGCGGAAGTTGCTTAATTTTCCCGCCGGAGTCCATATGCCTGAGAGACAGCTGAGTTTGTCTTTATTTATAAGGGACGGAAACGCCATGAGAAAAAGACTTATCATCGCTGCGGTTGTATTTGCCGTCGCATCGCTGGCTTGGTTTTCGCTCGGGGCCCGGCCCTCATTTGCCTCAAGTGGTGCTGCGGTAAGTGAAAACAACAGGGTGACCCTGCATGGAAACGTAAATCCCAGGGCAAAACCCGAGTTCGACCAGGGGGCTTCCGATCCATCGCTTCCGATGAACGGGATGATCCTGCTTTTGAATATCGATTCTCAAAAACAGGCGCAACTCGACCAGTTGGTTGCCGAACAGCATGACCCCTCCTCGGCGAATTATCACAGGTGGCTGACTCCGGCGGAGTTTGGCCAAAGGTTCGGACGAAGTCCCGAAGAGATAGCCACGGTGAAAAACTGGCTCACCTCCCATGGATTTACCATCGATTCCGTTTCAAAGAGCGGGACCATGATAAACTTTTCGGGAACGGCGGCCAATGTCGACAGCGCCTTCAAAGCCAATATGCACGATTACCAGGTTAACGGCCATCTGCGTCACGCCAATTCCATAAACCCTTCGATCCCGACCGCTCTGGCCGACGTGGTGGCTGGGCCGGTTTCGCTTACCAGTTTCCACCGCAAGCCCGCCCACTCCGCTGCCCGTGCGCTGTCGGTCGGCGGGAAGGCGGACTTCTATTATGCTGGCGGCTCGAACCCCGGTAATAATTTACCTTCCCCGGGCAATTATCTTTCCCCGGGTGACTTCGCCGCCATATACGATGTCAACACAATCTATAACAGCATGGGGTACACCGGAAAAGGCGTGACTATCGCCATCGTGGGCCAGGCCCCCGCCGACACCACCATGTGGGCCAAGTTTCAGTCCACCTATGGGGTCCCCTACAATACGCCTAACGTCATAATTGCGGGAGGACAGGCCCCGGTCGACGACGGGGAAGGCGACGTGGAAGAAAGCGACATCGATGTCGAATGGGCTGGCGCGGTCGCGCCGGGGGCTACTATCGATTTCGTCACCGCATCGGTAAATGGCGGCGGGATAGATATTTCAGCCGAATACGTCGTCGACAACAAACTCGCTCCGATAATGAGCCTCAGCTACGACGATTGCGAATCGGACCTGGGCACCAAGGTAAACCAATTCTACAACCAAATGTGGGAGCAGGCGGCTTCGTATGGAATAACTGTTTTTGTCGCCTCCGGAGACAACGGTGCATACGATTGCGTGGATGAGAGCAACGATCCGATCTCGCCCAAGGCGGTAAACGGCATGGCCTCGACACCTTACAATGTCGCGGTGGGAGGCACTTCTCTTAGCGGTGCATCGCAGTACTGGGGGACGGCCAACAGCTCTTCGGACGTTTCGGTCTTGAGTTCCATCCCCACAATGCCCGAAGTGGCTTGGAATGACTATAGCTCCTACGCCCCGTATGCCTCGGGAGGCGGGGCCTCGACCTATTACGCCAAACCTTCGTGGCAGGTGTGCCAGGGGGTTCCAAACGACGGCAAGCGCGACTTGCCCGACGTCTCTCTCAATGCCGACCCCGACAGCACGGCTTACCTGGTTTACACCTGCAACGATGACAGTTCCGTATGCGCATCCAATTCATACGGGCTGTGGGCGTACGGCGGGACTTCCTGCGCAACGCCCGCCTTTGCGGGCATTATGGCGTTGATCGTACAAAGCCTGGGAGGCGAGTCGCAGGGTAACGCAAACACCATTTTTTATCAGCTCGGTAAAACCCAATATGCCGGAAGCTCAACGTCCACTGTTTTCAACGACATCACCTCGGGCAACAACGGCTTTGTCGGCTCTGGCTATAACAACAATGGCAAAACAGTCGACTGGAACCTCCCGGGATACTCCTGCGCAACCGGCTATGACCAGGTGACCGGTCTCGGTTCGGTGGACGCGACCAACTTCGTCATGGCATATCAGGCAAAAGGGGCTTTGGCGGTTACCATCACTCCTTCTGCCGCCGCAAGCGCCGGCGCTATGTGGAATGTGGACGGTGGGACATGGCAGGCGAGCGGTGCGACGGTATACAACCTTAGCGCCGGGTCGCACACGATAAGTTTTGAAGCGGTTTCCGGCTGGACTATTCCTGCCAATCAAACGGTTACCATTGTCAGCGGTCAAACCCTCACGGCGAGCGGGACTTATGTGGTCTCATCGAGCAGCGGCGACAACAAACTCTTTTGGGCGGGGAGCGGCGCTGCAATTGTCTGGACTCTAAATGGTTCGGACAACTATCTCGGCTCCGTCGGTTTCGGGCCTTATTCGGGCTGGACGCCGGTAAGCTACGTCCCCGCGCCGGATGGCACGGCAAGGTTGCTGTGGTTGAATACAAGTGGCGCCGTAATCGTCTGGAAGCTCGACGGTTCGGGTAACTATGTCAGCTCAACCGGTTTTGGGCCTTATTCGGGCTGGACGCCGGTGAGCTACGTCTTTGCCTCGAACGGAACCGCACGGTTGCTGTGGGCCAATACTAATGGCGCGGCGATCGTCTGGACGCTCGACAGCTCGGGCAACTTCTCCTCCTCGGTTGGTTTCGGGCCTTATTCGGGCTGGACGCCGGTGAGCTGCGTCTTTGCCTCGGACGGAACGGCACGGTTGCTGTGGTTGAACACAAGTGGCGCCGCACTCGTCTGGAAGCTCGACAGTTCGAATAACTATGTCAGCTCCGCTGGTTTTGGGCCTTATTCGGGTTGGACGCCGGTGAGCTATGTCTTTGCCTCGGATGGTACGGCACGGTTGCTGTGGTCAAATACAAATGGCGCCGCAATCGTCTGGACGCTCGACAGCTCGGGCAACTTCTCCTCCTCGGCTGGTTTCGGGCCTTATTCCGGTTGGACGCCCTTTGAATTCGCCTTTGCGGCCGACGGCACGGCAAGGCTATTGTGGTCGACTACGGGCGGCTCACTATTGGTCTGGAAGCTCGACAGCTCTGATAACTATGTAAGCTCGAACGGTTTCGGACCTTATTCAGGTTGGGAGCCTCTCGATTATAACTGATTCCGGAAAACCATAAGTTCTGAGCCGGATCCGTCACCCTGACGGATCCGGCTCACCTTCTCCTGGACGTAAGACACCGGCTTCCAAGTCATTTCAAGTTTTCCCATCTTTTTACCGATTGACATAAAAGTCTGGATCTTTCCGCTATCATCCAAGGTGTGGGCAGTTGCATGGCGACTGAGCGTGCAACGATATTTAACTGTTATTTGGTGCGCAAGACGCCGCCACTTCGACCCTGCCGCATAAGGTGCAGGGCTGCGGGAGCGGAAACCCCCCGAGGTTGACTTATCGACCGCTCTCGAAGGCCAATGGAATCGATAACCGGCTTGAGTTGCACATGTGGAGCCAGGCAATTGACGGCTTACGACTGGGAGGAACGGGTATGAGCAAGCACATCGGGACGTTGTTACGCTATTTTTCGGTCGCCGCACTGGCAACCCTTATTTCCTTTGTATCTCCGGGGATCCCACCGGCGGCCGGCGCCGGGTGCGGAGGGAACGTGCCGATGGCGGCCATCTCCGCTGGTCCATGTGCGAATCCTTCATCCGGTCTGGTCAATGGACGGGTTTCGAAGGCCTACGGGCGGCTGCCCCTCTATTTCATCGCAAATCGGGGCCAGGTGGACAGCCGGGCTTCATTTTATGAAACAGGTCCCGGGCACGCCATTTTTTTCACCCAAAAGGGCATTGTGCTGCGTCTTAGCAAAGGGGACCGCAAAGCCCGCCCGTTAGTCCACGGGGCTGCCAAAGGGCGGGCTCTCCACGGGAAATCGGACGCCGAAAGCCTGGCCGCCGTTCACTCTTCCTATCTCGGAGTCCGGATGCTCGGCATGAATAAAAACGTGAAAATCGTGCCGGAAAATGCGCAGCCGGCAAAAGTGAACTACTTCATTGGTAATGACCCTCGCAAATGGCGCTCCTCCATTCCGACCTACGGAGCAATCCTTTATAAAGACGCCTATCCCGGAATCGATGTGAAATTTTACGGCAATAACCGCATGCTCGAATACGACATCATTGTAAAGCCCGGCGCGGACCCTTCCAAAGTCCGGTTCCAGTATTCAGGGGCCGGGGATGTTCGTGTCACAGCGGCCGGAGACCTGGCAATCGACCTGAACGGAGGCCGGCTTGTCTTCAGAAAACCCGACATTTATCAGAAACTAAATGGCGGGATCGTGTCGCGGCAAGGCAGATTCGAGGTCCGGCGGGATAGACCCGCTTCGGGCCTCTCCAGTGAGTCGGCGAAGATGTCCGCCTTCACCTGCCGCTTCGAGCTTGGCGCCTACGACCGGAAATCCCCTCTGGTCATCGACCCCGCCCTGGTCTACTCCACCTTCCTTGGCGGAACGGGTGTTGACGAAGCTTACGGGATTGCCGTGGACGGTTCGGGCAATGCATACATCACGGGCATTACCAACTCGACCGACCTTCCTGCTGGAAACGGTCTCCAGTCAAGCTTTGGGGGCAGCACTACCGACTATGACGGCTTTGTTGCCAAAATCGCCGCCGGCGGCCGGAGCCTGGTCTATTTGACCTATCTGGGCGGCTCGGGTAGCAGCATTGCTTACAGCATCGCCCTGGATGGCTCGGGCAACGCCTACGTTACAGGCTGGACCGACTCGCCCGACTTTCCATTGCAAAAAGCCCTCCAGGCCTATAACGGCGGCGGCTCGGATGCTTTCGTCGCCGAAATCTCCGCCGCCGGTACGAGTCTTGTCTACTCCACTTACCTCGGCGGAACCGAGGATGACTGGGGTGACCACATAGCCGTGGACAGCTCGGGAAACGCCTACGTCACGGGAGCGACCTACTCGACCGATTTTCCAACCCGGAATGCTCTCTACTCAAGCCTTGCGGGAACGGGGGGCGAGGACGCCTTCGTGACCGAAATCGCCGCCGGCGGTCAGAGTCTTGTCTACTCCACCTACCTCGGTGGGAGCGGCAACGACGAGGGCTGGGCCATCGCCGTGGACAGTTCGGGCAACGCATACGTTGCCGGGCTGACCGTCAGTAGCGATTTTCCCACCCAAAACCCCATCCAGGCCGGCTATGCGGGCGGCAACAACTACACCGACGCCTTTGTGAGCGAAATCGCCGCCGGCGGTCAGAGTCTTGTCTACTCCACTTACCTCGGCGGAAGCAACAATGACGAGGCCTACGGCATCGCGGTGGACAGCTCGGGCAACGCCTATGTTACAGGCTCGACCTTATCTACCGATTTTCCCACCAAAAACCCCTTCCAGCCCCAAAATGTCAGCACCACGAACAACGGGGACGCTTTTGTCGCGGAAATAGCCGCCGGCGGCACGGGGCTTGTCTACTCCACTTACCTCGGCGGGTCTCAGGATAACTGGGGGAACTGCATAGCCGTTGATGGCTCCGGAAACGCCTACGTTGCGGGAGAGACCGACTCGACTGATTTTCCTGTCGCTAACGGACTGCAGTCCAGTAACGGCGGCGGCTACGACGCTTTTGTGAGCGAAATAGCAACCGGCGGCCAAAGTCTTGTCTACTCCACCTACCTCGGCGGAAGCAGCGACGACGAGGCTTACGGGATCGCCCTGGATAACTCCGGAAACGCTTATGTCGCGGGAGTCACGGAGTCGAGCGGCTTTCCCACCGTTAATGCTCTTCAGCCCACAAATGCGGGCGGCGGCGGCGATGCCTTTATAGCCGAAATCGGAAATACGGCGCTAAACGGCGTCGATAGACTTCTCTGGACCGGAACCGGGTCTGTAATCGTCTGGTCGCTCAGCAACTCGGACAGTTATGTCGGCTCCATAGGTTTTGGGCCTTATACGGACTGGACGCCGGCAATCTACACCCCCGCGCCGGACGGCACGGCAAGAATGCTGTGGTCAAATACAAATGGCGCGGTAATCATCTGGAAGCTCGACAGCTCAGGCAACTACTCCTCCTCGGTCGGTTTCGGGCCTTATCCCGGTTGGAAGCCGGTAAGTTACGTCTTTGCCTCGGACGGCACATCGAGGTTGATGTGGGCAAATACAGCCGGCGCTGCGATCGTCTGGACGCTCGACAGCTCAGGTAACTACGCCTCCTCGGTCGGTTTCGGGCCTTATTCGGCCTGGACGCCCACAAGTTACGTCCTTGCGCCCGACGGAACGGCAAGGTTGCTGTGGTTAAATACAAATGGCGCGGTAATCATCTGGAAGCTCGACAGCTCAGATAACTACTCCTCCTCGATTGGATTAGGGCCTTATTCCGGTTGGACGCCGACGAGTTACGTCTTTGCCTCGGACGGCACGGCCAGGTTGATGTGGTCGAGTACAGCCGGTGCTGCAAACATCTGGATGTTCGACAGCTCAGGTAACTACTCCTCCTCGGTGGGTTTCGGGCCTTATTCCGACTGGATGCCGATCGGGTACGCTTTTGCGGCCAACGGTGTGCCCAAGCTGCTTTGGTCCAGCACCAGCGGGGCCGCAATGCTCTGGACGCTCGACAGCTCGGATAACTATTCCAGCGCGATCGGTTTCGGGCCATACACGGGGTTGGTGCCCCAAAGCTACGAGTAGTCCCCCGTTTGAGGGCGCCGGGCTTTGATTATTAGAACTCCACTGTAATATCTGACAGGGGCCACCGGGATGGGGCAAACCCCCGACCTGACCAAGGTGGCCCCAAAAGCCCACTGTGCCCGGCGCGAAATTCATGCGTCGGGCCAAAGGTCATGGCCCTCATCGAGTTTCCAGCCGGGCAGGAATTACAGGATTTTTAAAACAGGAGCAGGTAAAGAATACACAATGCCGGATTATCCGCCCGAACCGTACCCCCTGGCTCCTCAGCCCTTCTTTAATCCTGTAAATCCTGATTTTTACGGATTATAAATGTGTTGGAAAGAATCTGGTCAGGAATGCCTGCAAAGCTGTCCTCTCTTACTTCCAGCGCCAAACAGTTCTCTTCGATAATAATCTTAAAAATCTGCTGCTGCGGCAGACAGTGCATCTGCATGTCCAGAGCGTGGTCTGTCTCCAGCCATTCAGCCGTTTTAAAACGGTAGCCCCTTATGTAGGTAGGTACTTGAAATACGGCAATTCCGCCGGCCTTTAGCGAACGAAGTCCGTTTCTTACCAGTCGCGAGATTACTGGGGGAGGATTGTGCTGCAAAACAATTATAGAGTAAAAAATATCGCATTGACGGAAGGCCTCCAGGAATGTCTCCGAACACAGATGGAAACTCACGTTCGCAATCGATTCCTCGCCGGCGCGATTCTGTGCATGTGATAAGTGTAGAGCTGAAATGTCGTAGCCGTGAACCCAAAAAAATCTCTGCGCTAGAGGCATGGTAATGCGGCCCACTCCGCACCCGAACTCCACGCATGTCTTGGTCGCAAGCTGCGAGCACCCATGGCGCGCAAGTATGCGTTCGAGGCATGCCGCATCGCCTTGTCCCGATGCCCAGAACTCGCCTATGGAGCCCCCCAGGTTTTCGGGAAGAAACTGTCTGTGAGAAAGGACCGAAAAATGCGGCCTGGTGATTCCCAAATGTGTCCATACGGCCTTGATTTTCTCGACGCATGCGCCCAGTTGAGAATCACTGGCTTCGGTTTCCACTTCGATTTCAGCAACGTCGAGCGGGATGAAGGGGAAAGTGAATTTTTCGGTATTGTCGTCCATCTGGAACCTCCATCTCATCGGACCTTTGAGCAATTCCGGGTTGGAATTGGATTATCCCAACAACATACAATGACGCCGCCGGCCTGGCAATCTATAACCTTTTAAATCGGGGCAGACTGCTCCAGGGTGCTTGCATCCGGCTTTTGGGCGGCTTTGGGCCGCTCACAAATCGTAAAGTCCTCGACGCAGCTCTGCTATGCCTGCGGTTTTGCTAAATATTGGGAACCAAATCAGTCTCAAAAGCCGGCGCAATCCCTGGAGGGCTTCTTTACGGAAAAGCCCTTAGTCATGTGCGGAGCCCCTTCGGGCAACCATCCTGAAAATATCGAGCGTCTCCGATGCCGCCTTTTTCCAGGAAAACAACCCTGCCCTTTGCAGCCCTGCAGCTACGAGCCCACTTCTTAGATCGGAATCATATAGGACTTTTTCCAATGAGTGAGCCAGGGCCTCGGGATCGTGAGGGCCGACCTGGATGGCGCCTCCCCCTGCAACCTCGGGCAGGCTCGCGCAGTTGCTGCATATAACCGGGCAGCCGGAGGCCATGGCTTCCAGGACCGGCAGCCCGAAGCCTTCGTAGAAGCTCGGGTATACGAATGCCGATGCGCCCGCATAAAGGCGAGCAAGGCTAAGCTCATCGACATAACCCGTTAGGATGACGCGCTTCTTTAGCCCCAGTCTTTCGATCTCATCCCACCAGCTCCTGTCGCCCCAACCAGACCATCCGGCAAGAAGCAGGGGGATGTCGGACCGGAGCATGGAAAGGGCCCTTATCAGCAGTTGCAGGTTCTTGCGGGGCTCAAGTGTCCCCACGAACAGCACGTACTCCGCGGGCCACCCCCGGTACGCGAGCATGGAACGGATTTCGGGTTGAGGCCGGGGGTGGAAAATCTCCTTTTGCGCCAGATGCACTGTCGTTACTCGATGCGGCGCGAGTCCAAGCTCCTCGATTGCTTCGGACCTGGTAAAATCGGAAACCGTTATAACATGGGCGGCGCGGGGCAACCTGCGCTTAAAAAAAATATCGGCGAACCATACCCTTTCGCGTGGGTGTTTTTCCCGGTGTTTGATCAATGAAAGGTCGTGAAGCGTATAGACTATCGGGATGCCATTTAGCACCGGGGGAAAAAACGAAGGCTCGTGACAGACGTCGCACGGGCCCCTGCGGTTCGTCTGCCTGAGACGCAGCTCAAAGAGGACCCTGTCGGCAATCCTGCTTCCAACTATCACCGGGTCGCTCAATTTGCCGATCATACCCACTCTATTGGACCAGGCGCCGGGATCGGCCGCCCGAGGCATTTGCGCACTGCCTCCGGCTCTTGTGCAATACATCACCGAAACGTCTGGAAAGGACTCCAACTCGGAGTAAAGGCACCGGACGTAGCGCTGAATGCCCGTCACTATTTCAGTTAAGGGTATTGCGTCCAAAAGGATTTTCATCTCGAAGCTCGATCATGGGTAATGGTCTTTGCCTTGGAGCGCCTGCCCAAACCCCTAGTCATGGTCAGTCGCATCGTGACGCCCTTATTCGTGGTCAATGTGCCCGCTATCCGTTCATCGCTCGTAAGATGGCCCCGGAAGGCGTAATCACCGTCATGGAAGGCCAGAATCGAGTTCCCTTTAATTGTGCCCGTAAAGTGATATATTGCATCATTTCGGGTTCCGTAGACAATTACCAGCCCGCTGAGAGTTCCATTCGAACTCTTCACGCGGGCCGTTATGTCCGTAAACATATACCGGCAACGCCATGTACCGTTGATATCGCTCTGCGCGCCCGCCTGACAGGCAAGCATAAAGACCGCAATAAAAGAAACCGTAAATCCTTTGAAAATCAAGGCCTTCCCTTGCGTGTTGGAGCCGCCGCGGGGCTAATTCTTAGCGCCGCTTTTTTGTACAGCGCTACCCATCCGTTTAGCGGCTGGAGTGTCCGCCAGGCCCTTTCCGGGTTTCTTTTGCGCCCGTTTTTGCCGGCCATCCCCCCTGAATTTGGTCGTAAGCAAAAACAGGGGATAATCCACTATAACATATCCAGGTCACGAGCATCCTGAACTGGTCTGGACATCGGAACCGGACCCCGGTTTTTTCCTGTTCGGCCCAAATTATACCTAAACAACCACAAAGACCGCCATGGGGAATCCAGGGGAAAGTGTGGCCGCTCCAAATGGATGTTATACCGGCCCTTGGCTCGCCCGCAACGTCTGCCTGTTTTGGGGTTTGACAAAGAAATCGGCCGAGCTTAGTATCGCGTAGTTAGGAACGTTGTGAATTCCAAAATTGTAATATTTAATAAATCCCTTAATCGAGCGCTACCTGCAAATCTTGTGATAATATTTGTGTCCATGCAAATACAGGAGGCTTGGCGCTTTTTTCCCGCAGAGCCTCGATGATCGCTTGCCCGGCATGGCCTTGCCGCCGTGTCTTCCGGGAGCCGGATTTCGTTGAAAGGTCTTGGCCGATTTCGTCCCGCAATGTTCGTGCAACCAGACGGGATAAAACTGGAATGTGTTCCGATGAAAACCTTGGTCGTTAACGAACCTTATGTCAAAGGGTTTAACCGCACTCAACGCTGGGCGACGCGCACGCGCGGCCGCGTTTTGCGTCCGCCCGACTGGCTCGCTTATGCCGCCGCCGTTCTTGAAAGGGCCGGAGAAGATGTGAGGCTCTACGACTTTCCGGCCCAAAATTGGTCCAAAGACGACTTGAGACGGCTCGTAAAAGCCGAAAACCCCGACTTCGTAGTTCTGGATTCAACTACCCCGTCTATCTATTCGGACCTCGACTGCGCCAGGATCTGCAAGCAGGAAAGCCGGGCTGTCGTCATTATGGTCGGCCCCCACGCATCGGCCCTGCCCGAGGAAACGCTGCGTCTTGCCGAGGGGGCGGTCGATGCCATCTGCCTGGGCGAGTATGACGAGACGGTGCGAGACATTGTTTTGAGTTACCCGGACTTAAAAAGTGTGAAGGGCATCTGCCGCCTCGAAAACGACCGGCCCGTCCGTACAGAGGCTCGCCCCCTGATAGCCGACCTCGATTCGCTTCCCTTCCCCGCCTGGCACAAAATCGACCTGATGAAATACTTCGACGGATCGAAGCTCTATCCGTATATAGATATATTTTCCGGCCGAGGCTGTCCTTACCGGTGCTCGTTTTGCCTCTGGCCTCAGGTGATGCACGGCCACAAGGTGAGACTTCGTTCCGCGAAAAACGTGGTCGACGAAATGGAGTATGACATCGGCTTGTGTCCCGGGGTTGCCAAAGGGGGAGAATTTTTCTTCGAAGACGATTCCTTCACTCTGCAAAAAGCCAATGCCGTGGCAATTTGTGAAGAGATCCTGCGGCGGGATCTAAAAATCACCTTCTCCGTTAACGCGAGGGCCGATACTGCCGATGAGGAGCTGTTCGGGTTCCTTAAAAGGGCGGGCTGCCGGCAGCTGCTTGTCGGCTTTGAATCCGGCGATTCCGGGATGCTCGCCCGAATGAACAAAAAGGAGACCCCGGGGGATGGCCGCCGCTTTATGGAAATGGCGAAAAAAGCGGCGCTGCAGGTCCACGGGTGTTTCGTCCTGGGGCTTCCGGGCGAAACCCCGCAGAGTATGGATAAAACTATTCAGTATGCCTTAACGCTCGGGCTCGATACTGTCCAGTTCTCCGCGGCGGTTCCGTTTCCGGGGACTGACTATTTCGACCACTGTTTCGAAACGGGACTCTTAAAAGAGCGGCGGTGGGACAAGTGGCTCAACAACGGCGAGCAGGCGCCCGTGGCCGAGTGTCCCGGAATGAGCCGTGACGCCGTGACCAGAGCCGTCGACAGGGGCCTTAGAAGCTTCTATCTTCGCCCGGCCTATATGGCCAGGTTTCTTTTTTCCAGTCGGAGTCCCTCGGATGTCTACCGCAAAGTCCGGGGTGCATGGAATTTTTTTTCTTACCTCTGGGGTGGTGTTTAACGCAACCAATGGCTGGGACTGACCCAAAAATATCGGTGATCGTTGCCGCCTATAACAGCCAGGGCACGATTTTAAAATGCCTGGAGTCCCTTTGCGCGCTGACTCACCCGAGCTACGAGATCATCGTCGTAGATGACGGCTCGACGGACCGGACCCCCGATTTGTGCGAGACGTTTGGCGCGGTGAGGCTCATAAGGCTTGGCAGGGGAGGGCCTTCCCGCGCCAGAAATATCGGGGTCCGAAACGCCAGGGGGGCGATTGTCGCCTTTACCGACGCCGATTGTGTCGTTGAGAGCCAATGGCTTGGCGAACTGGAAAAAGCTTTTGTGAGCCCCGGTGTGGCGGGCGTTGGGGGCGACCAGAAAAGCCCTGCCGATGAATCGGAGCTGGGTGGAAGAATTCAGGAGTTTTTAAAACTGAGCGGTTTTGTGACCGGCTATGTTAAACCTGATGTCACTTTCCGTGAAACGGACCACAATGCCAGCTGCAATTCTGCCTACCGGAAGTCTGTTTTTGAGCAAATCGGCGGGTTCGACGAAACGCAGTTTCCCGGCGAAGACCTGGAACTCGATCTCAAGATCAAGCAAAAGGGCTACAGGCTCATTTACAACCCCGCGGCGATCGTTGGGCACTACCGCCCGAAAACTTACAGGGAATTTTCGAAAATGATGAGACGGTATGGAGCGGGGGAGCGGCGGTTGGTGAAAAAACACGGGTTTTTCAGAATCCCGGATTTTTTGCCCGTTGCCGCGCCGGCCGCCGTGATCTTTATCGCGGCCCTGCTCCTTTTGCATCCGGGCGCGTGGCCTGTGGCCCTTTTGCCCTGGCCCATCCTCGGTGCCTGGTTTTTTCTAAAAACCGGGGATCTCGCCAGGGCCGTCCAGTTCCTGCTTCTATTTCTGATCATTTTAGTGCACTGGAATTGGGGCTTTCTGACAGGTTCCGTCCATCACCCCGTTTCAGCGCAACACAATCGAGGGGGAAATGGATAATCCGAGTTCCGGTCTCGCACCAGAAATTCTGGAAGCGTATGTCCCGACGTTTATCTCCCCGGGGCCAAAGCGGCGGGATGTCCTGCCCGCAAGTCTTACCATCGTTATCCCGGCGCTAAACGAAGAAAAGGCCATTGGACAAACTATCGAGCGCTGCCTCGGCGCCAGGGGCAACATCATTAAAAATACTTCGATCGAAGATGTGCGGATCATAGTCGTAAGCGACGGCAGCACCGACCGCACCGCGGAGATCGCACGTCGTTATGAGGCGGTGAGCGTCATCGCCTACGAGGAAAACCGAGGTTATGGAGCTGCCATAAAGCTCGGGCTCTCGAGGGCTTCGAGCGACCTCGTGGCCTTTATGGACGCGGATGGAACATGCGATCCGGAATCTTTCGCGGATATGTGCAACAAGGCTGTCCGTGAACCCGCCGATATGGTCCTTGGGTGCAGGATGCACAAGAAAAGCAAGATGCCGGGCCTGCGGTGGTTTGGAAACCGCATGTATGCCGCTCTTGTTTCCTACCTGTCAGGAAAGAAAATCAGCGACACCGCCACCGGCATGCGGGTGTTGAGAAAAGACGCCCTGGAGAAGCTCTATCCCTTGCCGACAGGACTCCACTTCGCCCCTGCCATGACTTTCCGGGCGCTTGTCGCAGGTCTTGCCGTCTCCGAGATGACCGTGCCTTACAACGAACGAACGGGTCGGTCCAAACTGCGCGTTTTGAGGGACGGTTTGCGTTTTTTTATGTCCATCATGGAAATCGGACTGTGTTACTGTCCTCTAAGGCTTTTCGGCTTCACGTCGGCTATTTTTTTTCTTGCGGCCCTGCTCTACAGTTTTGACCCCGCATGGGATTTCCTCGTGAGGCGCACTTCGAGCGAGGATTTCATCTACCGGCACATTGCCATAAATACCTTTTTCCTGGCGAGCTTTCTGACGCTTAGCATCGGCGTGGTTGCCGAGCGGATGGCCGCGGCTCTAAACGGCAACGGCCGCAGACATTCCCCCCTGGGGCGGCTGATCCTCTGGCTCTGTTCGGTCGGGAAGATGCTGACGGTCGGCGGGGCGCTGATGGTCGCCGGTTTTTTCTCCAACCTGGGCGCGATGGCCCAATATGTGGCCACGGGCCACATCAGCTACCAGTGGCAATTTATTTCCGTGGGCTCACTTATCATGCTCTCGGGTATGCAATTTACGGCCATGGGAATATTCGAATTTCTTGTGACACGGATTTTACAGAGAAATTGCTACACCGAGCCAATTGCGGAAAACCCGGAAAAACTTTTGGGCGGTTGACTCCCCGCGCCTCCGTGCGAAAGCCCTGCCTTTGGCAGTTCGCAAAGCCGGACGCCCCTTATGGGCCCTGTGCCAACGAGCCATGTGAGAAACTTTCTGATTTTTTCAACCAGCCCATCCACCGCTCCGGTAGTGCGAAATGAAGGCGTGGCCCCGGGCATGAGCTCGGATGAGTGCAAAAACATATTGAGGACTTGCCCTCCACGTGCGCGATGAAGGGCGGCAGCGGCCTTCATGGACTGCAGGGGATACCACGCCGGGTGAATTCCCGCTGCACCGATATGGCGAAACCCGGTTAAAACCGCGTCGCGTCCCTTTGCGGGCAGGCGGCCGGCCAGCCTGTAAACCAGGCGGGCGGAGGCGGGAAAGATCGCTATGTTGGTTAGCGGCGCTTCCCAAACCTGCCTGTTTTGTTCTTTTCCTTCCTCCCCCGTCTTGCCGAAGAGGGTCGTCCATTTCAGTGGAAACGGGTCCGCGGGGGCAAGGAAGTGATCCGGACCACCCCTTGCGTTTCTAAGCGGGACGATGCTGCTGTCGACTTTTATCCCGCAGCCCGGCAGGAGCCGGCAAACACCCCTTCCGAGATCGAACCTGCCCATCCGAAACGATTGCGGAAAAACCCCGATGTCTTTTAGCGAAGTCAGAAGCGTTTCGAATTTGGCCTCGAGCAGCCGTGGTGGAAGAAGACTTGAGCGAACCGGTTCGGCATGGGCAAGCTCCTGAAAAGGGGGCGTGTTCCAGGGGTGGAGATGTGCGCCGATTTCCGCTCCCAACTTTTCCCGGAAACGGTCCAGGATCACGCGGCATGGGAGTGAGACCGCCACACTGTGGGCTACAAGGAGCGTTAGCGGGATGCCGAACTCCGAGGTGATGAACTCGAGGCGGCGAAGCTCGGCCACGTTTTCCACCCCTCCGGGGGTCCGAGGATAGCGGCCGCAAAAAAGCCCTTCTTCCTCCACGTCGATACTTATTGCAAGCAGGAGGGGAATCGGGGAATCTCTCAAGCTTTTTCAGTCCTCAGGTCGATCGCCACCTTGACGCTTTTGTGCCTGGATTTGTCGAAGGCGGTCTTAAATGCCCTTTCGAACTCGCTCAAGGGATAGACGTGGGTGAGAAGCCCCTCGCAGGGATAATTTCCCGCGAGCATCTCCATCGCCTTCTGGTATGTCCTCACCCTCTGTCCCCTGAAATCGGCAATCGAATAGCAAGACGTACCGACCACCCTGAGTTCCCGGAACCAGAGGCTGGAGACGTCCACCGGCCCGAGCGTGCCGGCCGTTCCCACCATCACGTAAGTTCCCCGCCCCCGCAGGGCGAGGAGCGACTCCTGGAAAGTATGTGTGTTGGCAACGCAGTCGAACACGATGTCGGCCCCGCCTTCGAGGTTGCCTCCTCCAAGGGTGGTCGGGAGCACCCTTGCGCGCACGGCTTCCCCGAGTTCTTTTCTTTTTGGCGAAGCCAACACCAGGTCCGCTCCGCCCTGACTGGCCAGTTCCTGCTGGAAGGGATGCCGCGCGATGACCACCAGCCGGGCGCATGACCCGAGCGTTCTAAATATCCGGATGAGGTGCTGGCCGATGATGCCCGCCCCGAAGATGACAACCGTGTCACCGTCTTTTGGAAAATGGTCCAGTGCGGGCTGAAGCGCCGAAGCGAGCGAGTCGGCAAGGACCGCCCTTTCGTCCGGAACCCCTTCGACCACGCGGATGAGCCTTTCGGAAGACGCCAGCAT
>CAWEZA010000018.1:0-36664 GCA_963813125.1 uncultured delta proteobacterium
TTATGACTGGTTTACGAGTACGTATTGCTAAGGCGTTGAGCACTATAAATCGCTCATCGGGTGTCATACGTCAGGTGGGGTTGGCTGCGAGTTGATATCTGATGCCGGAAGGCGTTGAGCACATAGGTTTGAGACCTGATAAAGAAATCGTAAGCCAGACTGAGTTGATATCTGATGCCGGAAGGCGTTGAGCACAACTGATAGCAAGCGGTTGCCCGGATAACTACTGAGTTGATATCTGATGCCGGAAGGCGTTGAGCACATCGTTTTTGCCCTCGGGTGATGGACACTGGCCGGCACCGAGTTGATATCTGATGCCGGAAGGCGTTGAGCAGACTTCAATAGGCAAACGAGATACTATGACTGAGTTGATATCTGATGCCGGAAGGCGTTGAGCACATCCTTAGAATGTAAATGCTGGGTCAATGCGTCTGAGTTGATATCTGATGCCGGAAGGCGTTGAGCACTATTGTTCACGCCTGGCCTTAGTCCCTGTACAGGCCTGAGTTGATATCTGATGCCGGAAGGCGTTGAGCACGGATGTCGGTACCTATCCAAGAAGCTATCGTCGGCTGAGTTGATATCTGATGCCGGAAGGCGTTGAGCACTCCCGGTAATCTTTGGATTGCGCCAGGTGACAGTTCTGAGTTGATATCTGATGCCGGAAGGCGTTGAGCACCAGTAAAACTTTTTACCCGAGAGCCTTTGCAATCTCTCTGAGTTGATATCTGATGCCGGAAGGCGTTGAGCACATTATATAATCGTCGTAGCAGCTCAATAGGAGCATGCACTGAGTTGATATCTGATGCCGGAAGGCGTTGAGCACGAAAACTCTTTCAAAATGTAAAAGTATCCCTAACTGAGTTGATATCTGATGCCGGAAGGCGTTGAGCACTTAAATGAAAGAAGCGTGGTTTCACCAGTACTCTACTGAGTTGATATCTGATGCCGGAAGGCGTTGAGACGACTGCAATTCGGCCGAAAGTGGGATGAATTATAGGGTCTGAGTGGATATCTGATGCCGGAAGGCGTTGAGCACGAACATAGGAGCAGGAGCTAATATAGGCGAGCAGGAGCTGAGTTGATATCTGATGCCGGAAGGCGTTGAGCACAACATGTGTAGTCCCTGAGAATTTGACCTGCAAGAGCTAGGATTTGATATCTGATGCCGGAAGGCGTTGAGCACAAAGTATTGATTTATTTTTTTCTGTTCCATTTATTTACTGAGTTGATATCTGATGCCGGAAGGCGTTGAGCACAAGATACGGAGAGGTTGCTTATTGTTGTCGGGGCTGAGTTGATATCTGATGCCGGAAGGCGTTGAGCACTAGTAACATTGCAAATCGGTTAATAGGCATGCAACCGCTGAGGTTGATATCTGATGCCGGAAGGCGTTGAGCACTAACGGACAATATGGCGGCAAACCAAGCGAAGCGTGGCCTGAGTTATGATATTGATGCCGGAAGGCGTTGAGCACTGCTCGCCGTTGGATCGGCCAATAATAACCAACAGGACTGAGTTGATACCTGATGCCGGAAGGCGTTGAGCACGCACGGAGTACGTTACGACTAGGCGACGTCAGGATGAGTTGAATCGTGATGCCGGAAGGCGTTGAGCATGACTGCAGTCGACATGAGCTCAACAGCTGATTGATCTTGATGCCGGAAGGCGTTGAGCACTCGCGATATCGGTGCGGATGTCAAAGCGACTGAGTTGATATCTGATGCCGGAAGGCGTTGAGCACACGGCTCTCCGGCAATAGTCCGCTACGGACAGCGTACCCTGAGTTGATACCTGATGCCGGAAGGCGTTGAGCACTAGCGGATATACGCGGACGCGCGATCAGAGTCCTGATCTGAGTTGATATCTGATGCCGGAAGGCGTTGAGCACGAATGCCAGGAGCTGAAATTGCATCAAAACCGTACTGAGTTGATGATGCCGGAAGGCGTTGAGCACCGCCGGATTCGAGCGATTCTGCGGATCGCTGATGCTGAGTTGATATCTGATGCCGGAAGGCGTTGAGCACGCGCATTTCCACGCCCAATGTCGCAAACTGTCGATCTGAGTTGATATCTGATGCCGGAAGGCGTTGAGCACCGCGAAATCGCAATGGAAGCGGCAATAGAGTCGGCTGAGTTGATATCTGATGCCGGAAGGCGTTGAGCACTCGGCGATATCCTCGCGCAGTCTAGCGCATCACCACTGAGTTGATATCTGATGCCGGAAGGCGTTGGAGCACTTCGGTTCTAAAGCGGAGGCGTGGACTTATCTAGGTGGACCGCATGACCGCCTGAGTTGATATCTGATGCCGGAAGGCGTTGAGCACGTCGGGACGATTGATAGAGCTGAGCTATCCTTCCGCCACTGAGTTGATATCTGATGCCGGAAGGCGTTGAGCACATGCGGTGACACTCGAAGGATTACCGGGATACCCAGCTGAGTTGATATCTGATGCCGGAAGGCGTTGAGCACGTTCACCTTTGGCAACATATTATTGGCACTCCCGCTGAGTTGATATCTGATGCCGGAAGGCGTTGAGCACACGTATAACGGAGAGAATCAGGGTGCTTTTTAGGAACTGAGTTGATATCTGATGCCGGAAGGCGTTGAGCACACGGAAATCAGGGAGAAATCCAAATCACACAGGCTGAGTTGATATCTGATGCCGGAAGGCGTTGAGCACTCTGCCGGACTTTGGGATTCTCCATCTATTTGTGCTGAGTTGATATCTGATGCCGGAAGGCGTTGAGCACGATACTCGTAATACCTTGGGCAGTCCGCGAAGGAAACTGAGTTGATATCTGATGCCGGAAGGCGTTGAGCACATTGCACCTCCTTGTACTCGGCTTTCATTGCCGGCCTGAGTTGATATCTGATGCCGGAAGGCGTTGAGCACTTACACCATGTTGTAGCGCAAGTGCAATAGAAAAGTTCTGAGTTGATATCTGATGCCGGAAGGCGTTGAGCACCGCCAAAAAGTCTTGCTGTTCAGTATTTGTTTGAACTGAGTTGATATCTGATGCCGGAAGGCGTTGAGCACTCCCGGCATTTACTGAGCCACACCTTCACCGGGTGCTGAGTTGATATCTGATGCCGGAAGGCGTTGAGCACTGATCCATGACGACGGCACGATGTCGATAGCGTCCCTGTCTGAGTTGATATCTGATGCCGGAAGGCGTTGAGCACTGGCTGGAATAGGGACTGCCACTGGAACTGCGGTACTGAGTTGATATCTGATGCCGGAAGGCGTTGAGCACTTCCGGCTGGCATTAGACGGTTCCTATCTGGCCTTCTGAGTTGATATCTGATGCCGGAAGGCGTTGAGCACCAGCACCTTGCGCCATAGTTCCGCAAGTTCGCGTTGCCTGAGTTGATATCTGATGCCGGAAGGCGTTGAGCACTCGAAAACACCTTGAAAAGCAGGCGCAATCGGCACTGAGTTGATATCTGATGCCGGAAGGCGTTGAGCACTTAACTTATACGCCAAGCTTGCGCTTTTCCGTTGCGCCTGAGTTGATATCTGATGCCGGAAGGCGTTGAGCACTGCCTGGATTGCAGCCAGATACTTATAGCTACAAAACTGAGTTGATATCTGATGCCGGAAGGCGTTGAGCACATTCACAAAAGCTTTGACAAAATGCTGCCTCCTATCTGAGTTGATATCTGATGCCGGAAGGCGTTGAGCACGGGCTATATTACAAATATCTCCGTGCCATTCCATCTGAGTTGATATCTGATGCCGGAAGGCGTTGAGCACGCCGGGATATGCGGGCGCAGCTACAATATCAGCGGGCTGAGTTGATATCTGATGCCGGAAGGCGTTGAGCACGTACGTATGCCTTAAGATATTTAAGTACTTCGGTACTGAGTTGATATCTGATGCCGGAAGGCGTTGAGCACGGGCTTTGGCTCAATCAAGAAATTTGCATTTTTCCCTGAGTTGATATCTGATGCCGGAAGGCGTTGAGCACATAAAAAGTAGACTGGCGGATGTTTTGGCGGAGAACTGAGTTGATATCTGATGCCGGAAGGCGTTGAGCACTTGAGGTTTTTGAAATGGGGAAGAAAGTCTTCAACTGAGTTGATATCTGATGCCGGAAGGCGTTGAGCACTCTGGATCATGCCGTGGCCCAAGGCTACAACGGGTCTGAGTTGATATCTGATGCCGGAAGGCGTTGAGTACTTGACGTTGGAGTCCACCTGGAGCTTGTCGCCGTACCTGCCCGCCCTGTTCCCCACAGGCGTGGGATGAACCGCCGACATCGCCACCCTTGAGGCTAAGCGGCAGTGGTGTCCCTATCGCGGCCTGCAAGGCCGCGATCGGGATATCGTGGGGGTGTGGGGGGCACAGCTCCCCGCTCTCTTCGTCTTTCAGCCCTTAGCTCTTCTCTTCGCCCTTCGCACTGCTCGTTAACCCCTCAGTTTCCTCACGTCGCCTATTCTTATCGTGACTTTCTGGGCGTCGAAGTATTCGATGAGGGGGATGGTGTATTTACGGCTTGCGCCGGTCATCTCCTTGAACTGCGGGGTGGTGATCTCGCCGTGTTCCTTGAGCCAGGCGACGAGTCTCTCCTGGAGTTCGGCCATGGCCGATGTGTGGAAGTAGATGTCTTCTTTGGTTTTGACCAGGGCCCCTTTAGTCAGCATCCACTGGAGCACTTCCTGGCGTTGTTTGGCGGTTCCGGGCAGGGTGGCTTCGATCTCGCGGAAAAAGGGCGGCTGGAGGCCCGCGTCGCGAAAAGTCTTCTCGATTTTTTCCCGTATGGTTTCCTCGTCTTTGGTGAGGGCGACTTTGTGTGTGGAAAGGCGCACCCATTCCATTTCCAGTGCGATCTTTCCTTCTTCGGCCAGGTGTCGCAGCACGAAGTTGTAGAGCCTTGGGTCCACAGGCCTTTCGAGAAGGGCGGGGATTTCCTCCTTGGGCATTCCCGCTTTTAGCGGGAAGCGGCCGTGATAGTCGGCAAGGAGGTCGGACACCGCGGATTTCATTTCCTCCAAGGCCCCCGGGTCGATGAGCCTCCGGTTATCCTTGTCGTAGATTACGACTTTCCCGGTGCTCATAAACTGCTGGAGGGTTTTATCGAGAAACTTGAGCGGCAGGTTGACCCTTATGCGCAGTTCGGCCTCATCCAAGCCTGTCCAGCCGGCATCGTGGAGGTGCCACAGAATTATCTCGGGGTCGGTGCTGTTGAAGAGCTTTTCGAGTGCGTTTGCGGCTTCGCGTTTGGCGGGCCCTTTGTGTTTTCGGGGAAGAGGGTTCAGGATGGAGCCGCCGCCGATGGTTTGAACCGGGGAGTAGGATCTGGCCACGAAGCGGTCTCCGCGCAAAACCGCGGTCGACTGGTCGAGCCGCACCTGGGCGAAGGTCTTCTCGCCGGGTTTTAGTTCGTCGCGGTCCAGCAGGACGATTGTCGCGAGATGCTCGGCGGTCCCGGTGTGGAGGCGAATTTTGGCCCGGTGTTTCAGCGGTCTTGGCGCGCTTTTCAAAAGTTGGAGCTGAACGTCGATCATGTGTGATGGGTGGAGCGCCCCGGCCGAAGCCAGCACGTTTCCGCGCTCGATCAGCGCCCGTTCCATGCCCTGGAGGTTAACGGCTGTCCGTTGGCCCGGCAGGACTTCCTCGACGTCGCCTCCATGCACCTGGATTCCGCGCACCTTGCTTTTTAGCCCTTCGGGATAAATTATTACGGGCTCTCCGACCCGAAGGCGTCCGGAAATGCTCGTACCTGTTATGACGGTCCCGAATCCTCGCATCGTGAACACCCGGTCTACGGGCAGCCGGAACGGCCCGTCGGCGCTTTTGGGTTCGACTTCGGCAAAGAGCCGGGCAAGCGATTTTTTGAGATCTTCGATCCCTTCGCCCGTTGCCGCCGAAACGGGGACGATTTCACTTCCCTCGAGAAAGGTCCCTTTGAGAAACCCGGCGACGTCTTCGCGCACCATCTCCATCCAGTCGGGGTCTTCGACCAGGTCGGTTTTGGTGAGGACGACGATGCCCTTTTTTACGCGCAGGAGCTCACAAATCTCCATGTGCTCGCGGGTTTGGGGCATGACGCCTTCGTCGGCCGCGATCACGAGCGCCACCAGGTCGATCCCCGTGGCCCCCGCGACCATGTGTTTGACAAATTTTTCGTGCCCCGGCACATCGACTATTCCAAGGCGCTCTCCTCCGGGCATGTCCATGTGTGCAAAACCGAGTTCGATCGTGATTCCCCTCAGTTTTTCTTCCTTCAGGCGGTCCGTGTCGATTCCGGTAAGTGCCCTGATAAGTGAAGTCTTTCCGTGGTCGATGTGGCCGGCTGTTCCGAGGATGACCTGTTTCATAGGCTTGTCTTTGCGCTCCGGGGTCTATAAAATGAAAAAACAGGCGGTTAATTTATCAGAACCTTATCATAGCAGACAAGTCTCAAGGCTGTGGCTTTATCAAAACATTGTTTGACATTTCGGGAACTAAAATATTATCTTTTCCCGAATTCAATGCCTTGAGTGGAGACCGATTATGAATTTCAATATTGCCGAGCAGAGCCGAATGAAAAGATTGCCTCCTTACGTTTTCGCCGAGGTCAACGCCCTCAAGATGGAGAAGCGGTGGGCCGGGGAGGATATTATAGATTTGGGGATGGGAAACCCTGACCTCCCGGCGCCAAAGCACGTGATAGACAAGCTTGTCGAAGCCGCCAGGAAAAAGCACAACCACCGCTATTCGGCCTCCCGGGGAATAACCCGCCTTCGCGAGGCGGTCTCGGAGTGGTATAAGCTCAATTACGACGTCGATATAGACCCGGAGAAGGAAGCCGTGGTAACGATCGGCGTAAAGGAGGGACTCTCCCACCTGGTGCTCGTGCTCATCAGCCCCGGGGACGTCGTGTTCGCTCCCAACCCCACTTACCCCATTCACCCCTTTTCGGCCATTATTGCCGGGGGCGATGTGCGATCGATCCCCATCGGGCCCGACCGCAATTTCCTCGACGACCTCCAGATCGCGATAAAGCAGACTTGGCCAAAGCCAAAGCTTCTGGTGATCTCTTTTCCGCACAATCCGACCACTACTGTAGTCGATTTGGAATTTTTCAACAAGATCGTCGAGTTTGCGCGCGAACACCGGATCATGGTGATTCACGATCTGGCCTATGCCGATCTGACCTTCGACGGGTACAAAGCCCCCAGTTTCCTCCAGGCCGAGGGCGCCAAGGAGGTTGGCGTGGAATTTTTCTCCATGTCCAAGAGCTACAGCATGGCCGGTTGGCGCGTCGGCTTCTGCGTCGGCAATCCCGAAATGGTCGGCGCCTTGACCCGCATAAAAAGCTACCTCGATTACGGCGTGTTCCAGCCCATTCAGATTGCGGCCACCGTGGCGTTAAAAAGCGATCAGGCGTGCGTGAAGGAAATCGTGGAGACCTACAAGTCCCGGCGCGACATTCTGATCGATGGTCTCGACCGCATCGGGTGGCATACCGATAAACCGAAGGGGACCATGTTCGTTTGGGCGCGGATCCCTGAACCTTTCCGCTCGATGGGTTCTGTGAACTTCTCCAAGTTCCTGATCGAAGAGGCCAAGGTGGCTGTGTCTCCAGGGCTTGGTTTCGGCGAATACGGCGATGAATTTGTGCGCTTTGCCTTGGTCGAAAATGAGATGCGGACCAGGCAGGCCATAAGAGGTCTTCGCAAGGCCCTGCAAAAAAAGATGTCCGCCGGAGAACAGGCAAAGGCCGGGTTAAGGGCTTAAAGTTCCGGGGGCTTTGTCAAAGGGGCGTTTGCGAATTGGGTTGACAATGTGCGGGAGCGCCCCGGGTCCTGATACAAGCGGGACGTCGGGGCGCTGCCGTGCTCGGCTCCCTTCCTTTTTTCTGTCCGTTTTAAGAAGTATCTGCATTTAAATCCGGGCGCCTGCCTGTGTTCCGTCCTGTCTTCGGATTGGCGGACCGGCAGGTTTTATTTCTGAGAGGGCGGTATGAAGAAAATTGGCGTGGGGTTGGCGGGTTGGGGGACGGTGGGCTGCGGGGTGGTTCAGGTGCTTCGGGAAAACGCCGATGTGATCGAGAGCAGACTTGGCGCTTCCTTGGAGCTTCGGCGCGTGGCCGATCTCGACCTGGAACGGGAAAGGCCGGTTTCGGTCCCGCGGGAGATGCTTACCACCAACATTGAAGACATTTTAAAAGACCCCGAAATTCAAATCGTGGTGGAACTCATAGGCGGGTTGAATGCGGCTAAGACAGTCATTCGCTCGGCTCTCGAAAACGGCAAGCACGTCGTCACGGCAAACAAGGCTCTTCTTGCCCACGACGGCAACGAGCTGTTTGCTCTCGCGCGGGAAAAGGGGCTTTCATTGAGTTTTGAAGCCTCCGTTGGCGGAGGAATTCCGATCATAAAATCCCTGCGCGAGGGGTTGGCCGGAAACCGTATCACCACTATTTTCGGCATTCTGAACGGCACAGCCAATTACATCCTCACCCGGATGACCGATAACGGCCTCTCTTTTGCCGAAGCTCTCAAAGAGGCGCAGGCGCTTGGCTACGCCGAGGCTGATCCCACCCTAGACGTCGAGGGGATAGACACCGCTCACAAGCTCGCCATTGCAAGCGCGATAGCCTTTGGCACCCCGATTCAGTTCGAACGCGTCCATATCGAGGGCATATCGGGGATCGACCCGCTCGATATTCAATACGCGGAGGAGTTCGGGTACCGGTTAAAGCTTCTCGCTATCGCCCGCAATGAAGATGGCCGACTCGAGATGAGGGTTCACCCGACCCTCATCGCCCAAAACCATGTGCTCGCCGGCGTCAAAGGCGCCTATAACGCCGTACACATAGAGGGTAACGCCGTGGGGGACGTGATGCTCTATGGCATGGGCGCGGGGATGATGCCTACGGGAAGTGCTGTGGTGGGCGACCTTATGGACGTGGCCCGGGACATTTTGGACGGGACCCCCGGAAGAATTCCGGCTCTTGCCTTCTTGCCGGACAGGGTTCAAAATATCGAGATAAAACCGGTCGCCGATGTCTTTACTTCCTACTATTTCAGATTTCTTGCCATGGATAAACCTGGAGTTCTCTCAAAGATCTCGGGTGTGCTCGGAAGGCACGGCATAAGCATAGCCGCGGTCCTTCAGAAGGGGCGCCATGCGGACTCTGTCCCGATTGTCATGGTCACCCATGAGGCCCTCGAAAAAAGCGTTAGAGAAGCACTCGACGAAATCGACCGCCTGGACTTCGTGCTTGCTCCAACCACCCTGATACGGATCGAAAACGACCGTGATTAGTTTTTAGACTTTGGAGTGATTCGGATGGACGGAAAATTCATCATTCTCGTCGGCGATGGAATGGGAGACTACCCTTCGGAGAGGCTCGGCGGTCTCACTCCTCTTGAAGCGGCCAGGACGCCCAATCTTGACCGCCTCGCCGGGATCGGCTCGCTTGGGGTTGTGCAGACCATTCCTGAAGGGATGGAGCCGGGAAGCGATGTCGCCAACATGAGCCTTTTGGGATATGACCCGGCTGTTTACCACACGGGCAGGGCGCCGCTTGAGGCCGCGAGCATGGGCATTGCGCTCCAGCCCGACGAGGTTGCCTTCAGGTGCAACCTCGTGTGTCTCGAAAGGGATCAAAGCGGGGAAGTGATCATGGCCGACTATTCCGCCGGGCATATCACGACTCCGGAGGCCCGCGAGTTGGTCTCCGCCCTTCAGGCGGCCTGCGGTCCCGCTCTAAAGCTCTATGCCGGCGTCGGCTTCAGGCAGCTTCTCGTCTGGAAGGGGGGAAGGGCCGATATGGCCGCTGTCCCACCGCATGACATCTCGGGCCGGCCCATTGCGCAATACGATCTGCTGCGCGATGAACCCGTCCTGGGGGATTTCACCGAAAAAGCCGCGCGGATTCTTGCCGGCCACCCCGTAAACGAGAGAAGAAAAAGCGAGGGGAAGGCGGTTGCCAACGCGGTGTGGCTGTGGGGGCAGGGGAAGGCTCCGCGGATGCCGGGGCTTGACAGGTTCGGGCTGCGCGGGGCGATGATATCCGCTGTGGACCTTCTAAAGGGCCTCGGGGTCTATGCGGGACTGGAACCTGTGCTTGTGGAAGGCGCTACCGGCTATATAGACACCAATTACGAAGGCAAGGTCGCGGCGGCCCTGGCCGCGCTCGAACACGGAAACTTCGTTTTCCTCCATCTCGAAGCCCCCGATGAGGTTTCGCACACCGGGGACCTCGAAGGAAAAATCAAGGCCATAGAATGCTTCGATGAGCGCATCGTGGGACCTGTCCTCGAAGGGGCGGGCAAATTCCAAAAAGTCCGCCGTGCTCGTTGCAACCGATCATTATACCCCGGTATCGATGCGAACGCATTCGACGGACCCGGCCCCGTTTCTGCTGGTGGAAGACCTTGGCTCCGGGGGCTCCGGGAAGGCTTTGAGATATTGCGAAAGACAAGCGCTGGCAGCCGGTTGGCGGCTTGAAAGCGGTGAGGAGTTGTTTCGAATTTTCATTGACGTGAAGCGATAAAACCGATGATCATTTTTCCCGCTATTGATTTGAAGGATGGACAATGTGTCCGGCTGATGCAGGGAGACCCGGAGCGCGCGACCGTCTACGGCAAGGACCCTGTGGCAATGGCCAGGCATTGGGAGGATCAGGGCGCCGAGTGGCTGCACCTGGTTGACCTTGACGGGGCTTTTACGAAAAAGCCTGTAAATGATTCGATCGTCCTTGAGATCGCCCGGTCGGTATCAATTCCGGTCGAGGTGGGCGGAGGTATCAGGACCCTCGAAAGCATTGAACGATACATTTCGGGAGGAGCGGCCAGGGTTATCATCGGCACTGCCGCGCTGCGGGCGCCTGAAATGCTCGAAGAGGCGTGCGGCCGGTATCCGGGACGAATCGCCCTCGGGCTTGACGCGCGGGACGGCCAGGTTGCGGTTGAGGGGTGGAAGGAATCGACAAGGACCGATGCCGTCGATCTTGTCATGCGGTTTAAAGACCTGGAACTTGCCGCGGTCATCTACACCGATATCCACAGGGACGGCATGCAGACTGGGGTGAACATCGAAGCGACCCGCAGGTTGATGGAGATGACCGGGGCGCCCGTCATCGCTTCCGGGGGGGTCTCGAACCTCCGGGATATCGAGGAGCTTCTCGATCTTGCCCGGCTTGGGCTGCTCGGGGTGATAACCGGCAGGGCCATCTACGAGGGAACCCTCGATTTGAAGGAAGCAATTGCGCTTGCCGGGAAGGCCGGAGGAAAGTGAGATTGGCTGTGGAACTGTACCAAAAAATTGAAGAAGCTCTAAAAGCCGCAATCCGTGAGAGGAACGAAACTGCCAAGGACGCCGTGCGGATGTTGCTCACCTCCCTCAAGGTAAAAGAAAAAGAATTGAAGCGACAGCCGGTCGAATCCGAAATCCAGCAGATCATATCGAACCTCGTCAAGCAGCGGCGCGACTCGGCCGATCAGTTCAGGGCGGGCGGCCGGGCGGAACTTGCCGCAAAAGAGGAAGACGAAATCGAGGTCCTCGAAAAATTTCTTCCCCCTCAGCTCTCGGCCGAAGAGCTGGAAAAAATGGTCGATGAAGCCGTTTTAAAGTCTGGGGCCTCTTCCATTAAGGACATGGGGCGGGTTATGAAGTTGCTCATGCCTGAACTTGCCGGCCGGGCCGACGGTAAAGTGGTAAACGAACTGGTCCGCCGAAAGCTCGTGTGATTCCCTACACGGTCTTTGCCCGCGGCGATTTTGCAAGCGGGCATCTCGGGCGCGGCGACACGCCGCTGCAAGCGGGCATGTCGGGTGCGGCGGCACACCGCTCGGTACTCCATCGCAAAAAATACTTGATTTAGAAGATGCCAGAGGCTAAAAACCCATGATTTTCATCTTTTGATTTTCATGTAGCCGTTTCCTTTTGTCTTCCAGGAAGGCTTGTCGAGTGACAGGTTCCGGAATTGCCTCTGTCGTAAAGCAGTCGGTGGACATTGTCGAAGAAATAGGCCGGGCGGTCCATCTGCGCCGGTCGGGCAATCGTCACATCGGGTTATGTCCGTTTCACCAGGAGAAGACCCCTTCTTTCCAAGTGGATGCGGAGAATCAGCTCTACTATTGCTTCGGGTGCGGAAGCGGGGGCGATGTCCTGAGCTTCGTCATGAAACACCGCAATCTTGCGTTTGCGGATGCGCTTAAATATTTGGCGGACCGGTACAATATCGCGCTGCCCGAGAAGGACCATGTACGTGACGGCCTGTTTGAGGCAAGCCGGGAGGAACGAAAGCGAATCCTTGCGGCCGTTGAATGTGCGGCTGACTTCTATTACCGTCAGCTTCATGTGTCCGCCGATGGCAGGGGCGCCCGGGAGTATGTTGCCTCGCGAGGGCTTCCCCGGGAAGTCGTGGAATCCCAAAAGCTCGGGTATGCGCCTGCGGGAAGGGACCGGCTCTTCGATCATCTAAAAAAGAGCGGGTTTGATCCTGGACTGGCCGTAAAGGCGGGCCTTCTCGGGCAGAGTTCGAACGATCCTTCGAAATTTTTTGATCGATTCAGGAATCGGCTGATTTTTCCGATAAAGGATGAACGGGATACGGTTGTTGCTTTCGGCGGGAGGATTTTGCCTCAGGGTGATGGAAACGAGCCCAAATATCTGAACAGTCCCGAGACTCCCGTCTACCATAAGGGCAGAACGCTCTATCAGTATTCGGTGGCGCGGCAGGCTTGCTCCAAAATCAGGCAGGTTCTGCTTGTGGAAGGCTACATGGACCTTTTGTCCTTCCATGCGCAGGGGTTTTATAGGGTCGCCGCGACTCTTGGGACGGCGCTAACTGCCCAGCAGGTGCGCCTCCTTGCCAGGATGAGCGATGAAGTCGTCTTGGCTTACGACGGGGATGACGCTGGGCAGAAGGCCACGCTGCGGTCTCTTCCCCTGTTTTTGTCCGAGGAACTTTCGGTAAGTTGCATACGGTTTCCGGATGGACTCGACCCGGACGATTTTTTGAAAAAATTCGGTTTGTCCGAGTTCGATCGCCTTATCGGGCAAAGGGAGGAACTGGGGGCTCATGCGGTTCGCCTAGCCGTTTCATCCTGGGACGGAAGTTCGGCTGGAAAGATGCGGATCTTCTCGGAGCTAAAGCCCGTATTCCAAAGTGTGCGGCAGCCGATTCTAAGGTCGGAATATCTTCGCATCATTGCCGACCGGTTCTTGATTACGGAAAAAGTGGCTGAAGAGCAGCTTTTGCACGAAAAGCAGTCCAGGTCCGAGCCGGTGCGCGCTCACGTGAGGGCGCCCGACCATCAGCGGAGGCAGCCGCAGATCGAGTCCCTGGACGAAAAGGTCCTGAGGCTCATGATCAAGCACCCTGACTTGGTTGAGTGTGTGCGCGACTCCGATGTGCTCGGGTGTTTTGAAGAATCGAGGCTTGCCGTGATGGCCGGCTTGCTTTGCCAGGCGGGATTTTGCCGCGGGGAACAAAGCGTTTCCTCTTCTCTGTACGATTTGCTGAGGGAGTCCGACCTGCACGAGCTCTATACGCGATATCTTCTGGAGCCTTATGATCTCGAGGAGCCGGAGATTCAGCTGCGCGACTGGCTCGAGGCCTTGGCCAAAAGGACGGGCAAAAAGAGGAAAAAGGAATTGGAGCAATCTTTACGGGAGGCCGAAAGAACCGGAGATCGGGACCGGGTCTCTTGCCTTCTCGTGGAGATCAGAAATCTCAGGGTCAAGACCAAAATTAGGTGATCTTAACGTTTAGGAGTCATATGATGACCGAAAAGGACGTCAAGCAGAGGCGCGATCCCGCGCTGGGCAAATCGGAACTGGATGATTTGAACCGTTTGATTGCGACCGGCAAGGAAAAGGGCTTTCTTACGCTGGACGAAGTTAATGAAGCTTTGCCCGAAGAAATTGTCACTGCCGACAAGCTCGACGAGATGATGATGATTTTCGATGAAATGGATATCGCAATCGTCGATTCCGACCGGCAGGTGCGGGTTGTGCGGGATTCGGTCTCCGATTCCGATGGGCTCATCGAGGAAGAGGAAGACGAACTGCAGCTTGAAGCCGATTCGGCCAACCGGGTGACCGACCCGGTGAAGATGTACCTCAGGGAAATGGGGCAGGTCTCCCTGCTTACGAGGGACGGTGAGGTCGAAATAGCCAAGCGGATTGAGGCCGGTGAGCGCGAGATATTTAATGCCATCATGGAGTCCTCCATCGGCATAAAACAGATGATGATACTGAGAGACAGGCTTCAAAAAGAATTGCACGGCCTCGATGAGGTTGTCCCCGCCGAAATGGAGGAGGAGATCAACGAGGAAGAGGAATTCGCCCATAAGAACCGGATAATAACCATCCTTGATCAGGTGGAGCGGCTGGACGAAGAAAACAAGTCCATGCAGCAGCTTCTTTTGGATCAAAGCCTCGAGGCTGAAAAAAAATCCGAACTGAAAAACCTGGTACAGCAAAATAAAGAACAGATAATAAGCCTCCTTAAGGGGATGCAGCTTGGCCGCCGTCATATTGACGAAGTTATCGAAAAGCTAAACGGCCACCTTGCGGCCATCGAAGGCGCCGAAAAAAACCTGAAAAAATGCATGGATCGCATGGGCCTCAAGTGCGACCGTCAGGGGCAGAATCTCGATCATATCGGCCGGGATGAAAACAGGGATGCTCTGGCGGCTGCCTGCGGCCTTTCGCGCGCGGAGTGCGACAGGCTCTTTGCCCTCGCCGCGGAAGCCAAAGAGCGGATCGCCCATCTGGAAGCCGAAGCCAAGATGGACTCATGCACTCTCAGGCAGCTGCTAAACCGTGTCAAAGATGGGACTCTGCGCGCCAAGGTGGCCAAAAGCGAGCTTATCGAGGCCAACCTGCGGCTCGTTGTGAGCATTGCCAAAAAGTACACCAACCGCGGGCTCCAGTTCCTCGATCTCATCCAGGAGGGGAATATCGGGCTGATGAAGGCCGTGGATAAGTTCGAATATCAGCGCGGCTACAAGTTCAGCACCTACGCCACATGGTGGATTCGGCAGGCAATTACCAGGGCTATTGCGGATCAGGCGAGAACCATCCGCATTCCGGTCCATATGATTGAGACGATCAATAAACTGATCCGCACCTCCCGCTACCTGGTCCAGGAGCTCGGGCGCGAGCCGGTGCCCGAGGAAATCGCTGAAAAGATGGAGTTTCCTGTCGACAAGGTGCGCAAGGTATTGAAAATCGCCAAGGAGCCCATCAGCCTCGAAACGCCGATAGGCGAGGAGGAAGACAGCCATCTGGGCGATTTTATAGAGGACAAGCGTGTCGCTTCGCCCGTGGATGCCGTAATAAACCTCAATCTGAGCGAACAGACCCGGAAGGCCTTGGCCACCCTTACGCCGCGAGAGGAAAAAGTCCTGCGCATGCGCTTTGGGATTGGCGAAAAGGCCGACCACACTCTCGAAGAGGTCGGGCAGGATTTCACGGTTACCAGGGAGCGCATCAGGCAGATTGAAGCCAAGGCCCTTCGCAAGCTTCGCCATCCAAGCAGGCGAAAGGAGCTAAAGAGTTTTATTGAAACGTAGCGGCGAGCACGTTTTCCTTGACAGCTTTCCGTATACGAAATTATACTTACTATTCGGTTGTTTTAGTTCGGGCCCATAGCTCAGTTTGGTAGAGCATCCGGCTCATAACCGGCAGGTCCCTGGTTCGAGGCCAGGTGGGCCCACCATTGGTAAATCCGAATGGCAACTGGCAAGGCGGGTCATTAAGCAGATGGGGGATTCCTTATTCGGAGGATTTCTTGGCGGTAGAAAGACCTCCTGTACCGCAACACAGGGTGGGCAGGGGCGATATAAAAAAAGATAAAGCAAGAGGGGTGCTCCGGGCGGAGCACCCCTCTTGCTTTGTCTTGGAGCACTCAGCATGGTCCGCGTAAAAGATATTCTCGGGTGGGTAGATTCATGGGCGCCCTTCCGTTTTGCCGAGTCATGGGATAACTGCGGCCTCCAGGTGGGGAACCCCCAGTCTGCGGTCGCTCGACTCCTTGTGGCCCTGGACCCCTCGACTTCCGTGTTGACCGAGGCGGGGGACCTCGGGTGCCAGTGTCTGGTAACGCACCATCCACTGTTGCTCCAGCCTGTGAGGTCCATCTGTACCGATTCCTGGCCAGGATCGGTTGTCGGGCTTGCGGTGCTTTCCGGAATAAGCATAATCGCGGCTCACACCAACCTTGATGTTGCCCGTAAGGGCACAAACGCTCAACTCGTGGAGTTGCTCGGCCTCGACGTTACCGGGCCTCTGGAGGCTGAGCCTTCGTTGCTTGAAGACAGCAGGTACTGGGGCATGGGTCTCGTTGGGCTGCTGCCGGAAAAAACCTCACCCGCGTCTGTTGCCGGCGCCTTGAAGGCGGCCCTTGGCGGGGTATCGGTACGCATCGCGGGGGATTTGAAAAAAAAGGTGAGACGAGTCGCCGTTTGCGCCGGAAGCGGAGGCAGCCTCATTGGAAAGGCGCTTGCCTCGGGCGCGGACCTTTTTTATCACCGGGGATTTGAAATATCACGATGCCCGGTTTGCCGAAGAAAGCGGTATCGTGGTCATTGACATAGGACATTTTGCCTCGGAGAAGCCGGTTCTTGGGCCTTTGGGCGATTTTTTCCGCTCCAGGGCCAAATCTGAGGCGATAGATCTCGAAGTTTTTGTCTCCAAATCGGAGACTGATCCGTTCAGCTCCGTGGCCTTCAGGGGATGCACTGATAAAGATGAACGGCTCGTGAACTGACGGAGTCAGGAGGTATTGAATTGCTTGATCAACTCAAGTGTCTCATTGAGTACCAGAAGATCGAAGACAAGAAAAACCAGTTGATTCGATGCTATGAGGAAGGCCCTCGCCGCATCGCCGAATTGGAAAAAGAATTTGAGTATTTCGAAGGGCAGTTTCTATTAAAAAGTGAAGAGTGGGACAATGCCAAAAAAGCGCACCGCGCGATCGAAATGGAGTTGGATGATTTACGGGGGCGTATGGGGCGCCAGAAAACGCGCCTTGGCGAGGTAAAGACAAATAAAGAGTACCAGGCCATCCTCAAGGAGATCGAGGATACCAAAAAGGAAGTTTCCAAGGATGAAGACGGCGCCCTGGAGCTTATGGAAAAAATCGAACTTCTCGGCAAGGAGGTCGCTGAGCTCGAAAAAGACCTGGCCGAGAGGCGCGCCGTTCTCGATGAGCAAAAAACCGTTTTGGAGCGTCAGGGGGGTGAGTTGAAATCCCGCTTGGACCGTTTGGAAGATATCCGTCAACAGGTGCGCGACCGTGTGAATCCAGATCTATTGAAAAAAACCGATTTTCTTTTCACCAAACAAGCCGGTATCGCGGTTTCTGCAGTCGAAAACGGTGTTTGCAAGGTTTGCCACATGAATATTCCCCCTCAAAAGTTCATAGAGCTCCAGCGTGACGAAGACATCATGCAATGTCCCCACTGTCACCGTTTTCTTTACTGGCCGGGTCATGAAGGATATTGCGTCACAGAAGAAGATATAGACAGCATTTGAGCGACGGGGCTCGGGTTCCTCATCTGACACATGAAAATGACATAAGGTGGTAAGTATGGCGGTTTACGGATTGAAGGTTTTTGCGGGCAACAGCAATCCCGCGCTGGTCAGGAGTATATGCGAAATCCTCGAAATACCGCTCGGCAAATCGATCGTCGGGCAGTTCAGCGATGGAGAAATCAGGCTTGAAATCGCCGAGAACGTTAGAGGAGCAGATGTTTTCGTGATTCAGTCAGGTGCGGCCCCGGTTAACGATAACCTGATGGAACTGCTTGTAATGATCGACGCGTGCAAACGATCTTCGGCGCACCGGGTCACGGCCGTTATGCCCTATTACTGCTACGCTCGCCAGGACAGAAAGAACAAGCCGAGGGTTCCGATCACGGCTCGTCTGGTTGCCGACCTCATAACCAGGGTGGGCGCCGACCGCATTGTGACCATGGACCTTCATGCCGGACAGATCCAGGGTTTTTTCAACGTCCCGGTCGATAACCTTTATGCCTCTTCCATTTTGCTTCCTTACATCAAGGAGCATTTTCACAAGGACATGGTTATAGTGTCGCCGGATGCGGGCGGCGTGCCCCGGGCGAGGGCTTATGCGAAATTGCTCAAGTCCGGGCTGGCGATGATCGATAAACGCCGCAGCGACCCCAATAAGGCTGAAGCCCTGAACATCATTGGCGAGGTGGAAGGCAAGACGGCCATAATCCTGGACGATATGGTCGATACTGCCGGGACGCTCGTAGAAGCGACCAGGACCCTGCTTGAAAGAGGCGCAAAGGAAGTATACGCCTGCGCCACCCACGCGGTACTCTCGGGACCTGCGGTCGAGCGCATCCAGAATAGTGCCCTGCAGAGCCTGATCGTTACCGACACCCTCCCTTCGAGGGAAGAAATAACCAATAACGGGAAGATCAGGTTTGTATCTTCTGCGAGGCTTTTCGCGCAAGCCATCCGCAACATCCACAACGAAGACTCGATCAGCACGCTTTTCGAGATCTTGCACTGATCGATCGACCTGCTTGTTTCTCCATTCCCCGGTTCAGGGATTGGGGAATCTATTATGGGGTCAGTATGAGCGATGCGGGAGCGGGAGAAGAGCGGTGTCCCGGATGCGGGCATGTCGTGCGGTTGTACCGCAACCCGCTGCTAACGGTGGATATAATAATCGAGATGCCCGGGAGCGGGATTGTTCTTGTAGAGCGTCAAAACCCGCCTTTTGGCTGGGCCATTCCGGGCGGTTTCGTGGACTACGGCGAAAGCCTCGAAATGGCTGCCGTCAGGGAAGCCAGGGAGGAAACGGGGTTGGAGTTGGCTAACCTGAGGCAGTTCCATGCGTATTCGGACCCGGCAAGAGATCCGAGGGGGCACACGGTGAGCGTCGTTTTCACTGCTTTTGGAATGGGCGTTCCGAAAGCGGGAGACGATGCCAAAAATCTGCGGATATTCTTCCTCGATATGTTGCCGGAAAACCTGGCGTTTGATCATGCCTTGATCCTGTCGCACTACTCGGAAGCCAAAAGCAAAAAGTAAAAAGGCAAAAGCGGTGGAAATGGAGGTCAAAAACCCTTTGTTTTTCCTTTTGTCTTTTTACTTTCGTTTGGCCGGATATAACGAACAGTTTAAAAATAAACTGGAAATTCCAGGGAAATCTGGTGGATGGATTCTATTCGCTGGACCGGTTCGCAGAGCGTGGCGACTTTGACGCCGCTTGGAAGATTACTTAAAGGACCTGGACATTTTGGATATGATTCGCAAGGCCAGAATAACCGATGTAGTAGAGATTCAAAAAATGCTGAGGGATTTTGCGGCGGAAGGAACCCTTCTGCCCCGCTCCCTTAGCGAGCTCTATACCACTCTGCGGGACCTGGTTGTCTTTGAGGACGAGAAGGGCCAGGTCGCCGGGTGCTGCGGTCTTCACATCATCTGGGAGGATTTGGCAGAGATTCGTTCCCTGGCTGTTCTAAAGTCTCATCAGCGGCTCGGAATAGGGCGCAGGCTGGTGGAGGCGTGCATATCGGAGGCGCAATTCCTCGGCATTTATAAGCTCTTCGCCCTTACCTATGAAGTTGAATTCTTCGGGCATCTGGGATTTCGGCTTGTCGATAAGAACATGTTTCCTCAAAAAGTGTGGGCCGACTGTATTAATTGCGCCAAGTTCCCGAATTGTGACGAATCGGCGCTGCTGTTGGACATTGGCTGAAAATATGGTAGTCTGGCCAGATTATATTCATTGAGGGCACGCTGGCGTGCCTTTCATTTCCGACTTTCGCCGTCCGTTCCGGAGGGGAATTCTTAAATGGGAATGGTTGAAGTTCTAAAGAAAATTTTCGGAAGCCAGAACGAGCGCACCTTGAAGAGGCTCATGCCTGTTGTTGGCGAAATCAACGACTTTGAGCCGGAAATGCAAAAGCTGAGCGACGAACAACTCAGGGGCAAGACCGCCGGGTTCAGACAGCGCCTCGAAAACGGGCAAGAACTTGACGATCTTCTTCCGGAAGCTTTTGCGGTTGCGCGGGAGGGTTCCGTTCGCGCCCTCGGCATGCGTCCATTCGACGTCCAGTTGATAGGAGGCATGGTTCTTCACCAGGGCAAAATCGCCGAAATGAAAACCGGTGAAGGCAAGACCCTCGTTGCCACAATGCCAGTCTACCTCAATGCTCTTAGTGGCAAGGGGGTCCACCTGGTGACGGTAAACGATTACCTTGCCAAACGCGACAGTGAATGGATGGGGAAGCTGTACAAGTTCCTGGGGCTGACCGTTGACTGCATAGTCCACGGGCTCGACGACAATGAAAGACAGCAAGCCTACGGCGCCGACATCACGTATGGGACCAATAATGAATTCGGCTTCGATTATCTGCGGGACAACATGAAGTTCCGAAAAGAGGACCTCGTTCAGCGCGATCTCCACTACGCCATCGTTGACGAGGTGGACAGCATCCTGATCGATGAAGCGAGAACGCCTCTTATCATATCCGGACCGGCGGAAAAATCGACCGAGCTCTACTACAAGGTAAATCGTATCGTTCCGTCTCTTCGCGAAGAGGAGCACTATACCAAGGAAGAAAAAACCCGGACTGTTTCCCTTACCGAAGAAGGCGTTGAAAGGGTGGAACGGCTCTTGGGAGTCGAAAATCTCTACGATCCCGCGAATATGACCATAAATCATCACGTGCAGCAGGCCTTGAAGGCCCATGTTCTTTTCAAGCGGGATGTAGATTACATCGTAAAGGACGGCGAAGTAGTCATCGTCGACGAGTTTACGGGCCGTCTCATGCCTGGCAGGCGTTACAGCGAGGGGCTTCACCAAGCGCTGGAGGCCAAGGAGGGCGTCAAGGTTGAAAATGAAAACCAGACCCTCGCCTCCATAACCTTTCAAAATTATTTCCGTATGTACGGTAAGCTTGCCGGCATGACGGGCACCGCCGAGACGGAAGCTCCGGAATTCGCAAAGATTTACAAATTGGACGTCGTGGTGGTCCCGACACACATGAAGATGATCCGGAAAGACCACCCCGATTGTATCTACCGTACCGAGTCCGAGAAATTCAAGGCCGTAGCCAGGGAAATCAAGGAACTCTACGAAATAAAAAGACCGGTGCTGGTTGGAACGATCAGTATTACCAAATCGGAAAAATTGAGCGAAATGCTCAAACGGACCGGAATTCCGCACCAGGTGCTAAACGCAAAGCAGCACGAAAAGGAAGCCGAAATCGTGGCCCAGGCCGGTCAGCCCGGTTCGGTCACAATATCGACGAACATGGCCGGCCGTGGTACGGACATCGTCCTGGGGCCCGGCGTGGTGGATGTTGGGGGACTGCACATAATTGGCACCGAGCGTCACGAGTCCAGGCGGATAGACAACCAGCTAAGAGGCCGTTCGGGACGCCAGGGCGACCCAGGGTCGTCACGGTTTTACCTGTCGCTCGAAGACGACCTGATGCGAATTTTTGCCGCCGACCGGCTTTCAGGCCTAATGCAGCGGATCGGCATGGCTGAAGACGAACCCATCGAGCACGGCCTTATAAGCAAGGCGATCGAAAATGCACAGAGCCGCGTCGAAGATCACAACTTTAGCATCCGCAAAAACATCATCGAATATGACGATGTGATGAACCAGCAGCGCGAGATAATTTACCGGCAGAGACGGGAAGCGCTCCAGGGCGATAATCTGAGGCCCGCAGTCTTCGATATGATAGAAGACTGCCTCGATTCCATCGTGGAGAACAACACGGCGGATAAGACCTACGCCGAAGACTGGAACCTGGATGCGATAAAAACTGAGATGTCGCGTATTTTCGGAGTGCATCCCGATCTGTCTCCGGCGGCCCTTGGAGACATGAGCCCGGAGGAGTTGCGGCAACAACTTTTCGAACTGGTCGAGCGGCGCTATAACGAAAGGGAACGCGAATTCAGCGAGCCGATAATGCGCGACCTCGAAAATTTTATCCTTCTTCAGACAGTGGACACGCTCTGGAAAGACCACCTGTTGAACATGGATTATCTCAAGGAGGGCATCGGCCTTCGCGGCTACGGGCAGCAGGACCCTCTGGTAGCCTACAAGCGGGAAGGCCACGAAATGTTCCAGGAGATGATCTCCCGCATAAAGGATGAAACGCTCGAAAAGTTATACCATATTCAGATTCAACGAGAGGACCAGTTGCAGGAGATGAGGGCGGAACAGGAGGAGCAGCCCATGTTTTTCGGGCCTCCCGAAGAGCCCGCCAAGCAACAGGCCGTTAGAAAAAACGCAAAGGTTGGAAGAAATGACCCATGTCCCTGCGGAAGCGGTAAAAAATTCAAAAAATGCCACGGTAAGTAGAGCTCAGTTTGAGGTCCCCGGTTTTCTTGCCGGAGGAGCCGAATCGGGTATGCGCTACAGCGGCAGGCCGGATCTTGCGCTGATCAGCTGCCTTAATCCCGACGGGTGCGCAGCAGCCGGCGTCTTCACGCAGAACAGGTTTTGCGCGGCCCCCGTGGAACTTTGCCGGGAACGGCTTGAAGCGGGAAAGGCGAAGGCGATCCTTGCCAATTCGGGAATCGCCAACGCGTGCACAGGCGAAGAAGGAAAAAACAAGGCGGCCCAAATGGCCGCACTGGCATCTGAGGCGCTGGGATGCCCGGCGGGTTCGGTGCTCGTGTGCTCGACCGGCGTCATTGGGCGGCAGGTGGATGTGGAACCTGTCGCACGCTGCCTGCCAGGGCTTGTCGGGGCGCTTCGGCCTGATGGATGGCATGATGCCGCAAGGGCCATCATGACGACGGATACCGTCGAAAAGATGGCGAGCATTCAAGTTGAATTGGAAAAAGGTTTGAAAATCACGGTAGGCGGTATAGCCAAAGGCTCCGGGATGATAGCCCCGGACATGGCGACACTGCTCGTGTTCGTGTGTACAGACGCGGCGGTTTCTCCCGAAGTGCTGCGGCACTGGACCGGCGTGGGAGCTGACGGCTCTTTTAACTGTATTACTGTCGACGGAGACACGAGCACCAATGACTCACTGATCGTGCTCGCAGGGGGGGCTGCCGCAAACAGGCCCATAGCCGATATCACGAGCGCTGAAAGCCTTGCTTTCGGCGCTGCGCTTGGAGCCGTGCTGCGCGATCTGGCAATTCAGATCGTGATGGATGGAGAGGGTGCAACCAAGCTTATCGAAATCGAGGTAAGCGGTGCCGCGGACCGCGAAAGCGCAAAGCGGATAGCCTTTACCATTGCAAATTCGCCCCTGGTCAAAACCGCCTTTTTCGGTGCAGACGCAAACTGGGGAAGAATCGTCGCCGCTGCGGGAAGGGCCGGTGTGGTCATGGATTCCGAGCGGGTAAGTCTTTTTTTTGCAGACCTTTGCGTATTCCAAAACGGAGTTCCGATTCCTGGAGAAAAGGTCGAAGAGGAAGCCTCCCGCATATTCAGGCAAAAAGAAATTAGTCTACGCCTGGATCTCGGGGCTGGAAGCGGTTCCTTTACCGCCTGGACCTGCGATCTTTCCTTTGACTACATCAAGATAAACGCTTCCTACAGGACTTAGCGGTCCAGTCGGCGGCGACTTTCCTTCCCCTCTCCCGATCACCCTGAAATAATGCGAAATATCCCTCAAAAATGGGGTGATGTATTTATTTAAATCTAAGCATAGCTCCGTATATTACCATCAAGTTTCTCGCGGCTCCTCGCCGGGAGGAGTCGGGAGGCCCAGTCTCCGAATCTTAAGCCGGGAAGGGGGGGCAGACCAGGCCCAAGGCTTAAGGGGGCGTTTGAGAAGAAGGGTAGGAAACGAAAGCACCGGGAAACCGCGGAAACCGGCGCCGCGCTGATCTACCCGGTTTTACCCGCCACTCGGCCTTGGACCATTGCTTGCAGCTTATTCCTGCGCCCCTTTAAGGTTGAGCGGCGGGCCGGAAAGGAGAGGTAAAAATGAGAAAAGTCACGGTTCTGGCGATCGCGTTTTCGCTGGTTCTCATAAGCGGCGCCTTTGTGAGCGCCCGGGCGAGTTGCTTAGGTTTCCTCTCTCCCTGCAACTGGAACTTGTCATCCTGCTGCCAGGCTCCAGCCGCAGAGGTGCCGGCGGCGGCGGAGGTCCCCGCGGCAGAGGCGCCGCCCCCGCAGTCAACGTGTGGCTGTGGCCTTGACTTTAGCTGGCTAAATCCCTGCAACTGGAACTTGTCGTCCTGCTGCCAGGCTCCAGCCGCAGAGGTGCCGGCGGCAGCGGAGGTCCCCGCGGCAGCGCCGCCGCCGCAGTCAGGGTGTGGCTGTGGTCTTAACTTTAGCTGGCTAAACCCCTGCAACTGGAATTTGTCGTCCTGCGGGTGCGGGTGCCAGTAGAGCCTAACCAGTGTCCATCCGTAACTAAAATGACAAGAGCGGGGGAGGGCCTCCCCCGCAACCCCCCCCAATTGCGAACACCGTCTTGACCTGCCGCGGCTTCAGGTGATACATCTCCTGCCTGGATTCAAACTTCCACGACTATAAAGGACTTTACGGAGATGGAAATCGGCGGCCTTCTCACCACCGCTATGGCGGTCATGCCCCACAGGGACGCGGAGCGCGCTCTTCGCACAGCCCTTTCCCTTGATGTTCCTTTCTGGCCCCAGTTGCCGCTTCTAAGCTATTACGAAGACATGTATGTCCAGGCCTCGGAGAACTTTCCGGGAATTTCGGTCGATATGGAAAAGCGGACCATCGGCTTTTCCATGGACAGGTTCATCGCCGAACTAGAAGGCGTGCTGGCGCATTTTGAAGATCCGCCATACTTCGATATAAGCGAGACCTACTCCACGGTCTACCACCGATTCCTGCAGATGGATCTGTCCGGGCGACCCGCGATCCGGGGGCAGCTGGAAGGTCCGATAAGCTTTGGGTTAAACGTGCTTGACGAGGACAAGCGGCCCATTCTCTTTAATGAGACCGTGCGCTCCTTTATGCTCGACTTTATGGCGAGGCGTATAAACGCCCAGTTGGGGCGCCTAAAAAAAATCAACCCCAATGCCTTCATGTTCGTTGACGAACCAGGGCTGCAGTATATCTTCAGCGCGATGTCGGGGTATGACGGAATCACCGGAAAACGTGACATGGAGACGTTTTTTGCCGGGGTCGATCGGCCAAGAGGCGTGCACCTGTGCGGAAACCCGGACTGGGATTTTCTGCTGGGGCTCGACTTGGACGTTTTGTCTCTCGATGTCTACTCCAACGGGGAGATTTTCGTCTCCTATGCCGCATCGATTTCACGGTTTCTCAAAAGAGGGGGCCGGATCGTCTGGGGGATCGTTCCGACAAATTTCGAGCCGTTTTCGAATGAGAGCCTCGAATCGCTCGAAAAACGGCTGCTGGACAGCTGGCGAGTCCTCGAGCGAAACGGTATCGACAGGGATCTTTTGCTTTCGCAAAGCCTGCTTTCGCCGGCAACCTGCTGCCTGGTCAACCACGACGGCGAACAGACGGTCGAAAAGGCCTTCGGGGAAATCAAGGCCCTTTCCCAGGTTCTGCGAGAGCGGTTCAAGCTCCAGGATTAACGCAAACCCGCATCGCCAGTGTAGCGATACCCGCCCCATTCGATATGTTCGGCCACAATGGCCAGTTCATTTAACTTGACGTCCTTTAGCACTTCCTCCCTGAAGGTCGGGTAGCCCGTGCGGTCGACGATGTACCCGACGTGTTCCTTGTCGAGGTTTCGGTCGATGTGGCGTTCGACATAGCCGTAGGCGTTGCGGATTACCTTTACGACCGATTCCCTGTCGGCCCACTTGAGGAATGTTTCGGCGATCCTCGGGTTCTTTCTGCCCGTTCTGCCCATAATGACCATGCGGTAGGATTTTACATGCGACCGGCTCATCGCCCCGGTGGGACATTTGCGGATGCACTCCCCGCAACCGATGCAGATCTCCCGGTTTCTTACGACCGAAAAGTCGTTCATGGATAGCGCGCCGGTAACCGCTTTGGCGCAGTTGTCGACGCAGGCCGAGCAGCTTATGCAGCGCGACCCGTCGTAGACCGGCTCAACCGTGCAGAGGATGCCGAAGTCGTTCATGACGGCTTTTATGCAGTCATTCGGGCACCCGGAAACGGCGATCTTGAAATGGAGGTCGTTTGGGTAGACCGTCCTTTCCAGTTCCTGAGCGAGACCGGTCGTGTCGTCATTTGCGAAAGTGCAGACCCGGTTTCCAATGCACGCGCAGATATTTCGGGTGCCGGCCGACGGGTAGCCGCCATCGCCTGCTTCGACGGATAACCCTAAGGATTCGATCAGGGGCCGAATCATTTTGTTTATTTCCGGGATCTTTTCGAAGTCGATTCCCGGTAGCTCAAAGCCCTGCCGTGTGGTGATATGGGCAGTGCCGTCGCCGAATTTGGAAGCGATTTCGTCGATCAGCGCAAAAAAACGGGTTTCAATATGCCCGCCGGGCACCCGGATGCGAAGGGCCGTCTTGCCTCGCACCTTCGTTACGCGGTAGGCGTTTTTGATTACTTTTTTCGTGTTGATACTCATCAGTCGAGAAGCCTCCCGGCCCTGTCGAATTTGAACACCGGGCCCTCAAGACAGACATAGGTCTCACCGATCTTGCAGTGACCGCACTTTCCTATACCGCAGCTCATTTTGCGCTCGAGGGACACCCAGATATTTTCCCGGGGAACCTGCAGAAGCAAAAGCTCGAGTGTTACGAACCTTATCATTACCGGGGGCCCCACGACGACGAACTTGCATTTCTCAAGGCTACCGAGGTCGAGTCCCTTCAGATACCCGGTAATGAGACCCGTATTGCCGCTCCAGTCCGGGCCGCCATTATCGACGGTAAGGGTGGCGACCCCCGCGTCCACCCAGGCCCGCACCTCGTCCCTGTAGAGAATGTCCGCGGGCGTCTTGAAGCCCAGAAGCACCTCGAGCTTCAAGACACGGTCGCTTCCGATAAAGGTTTTTATCAGTTTTTTTACCGGGGCAAGGCCCGTGCCTCCGGCTATGACTTTAAGGTCTGCGCCAAAAAAGTCGCCGTAGTCGAACCCGTTGCCGTAAGGGCCGCGGGCAAACAGGAAGTCGCCCGGGCCAAGGCTAAAGAGGGCGTTTGTCAGGCGGCCGACTTTTCTAACGGTCACAAAGAGCCTACCGTCTTCGAAATCGCTTACGGAAACGGGCGCCTCGCCGGCCCCAGGGATGGAGAGCTGGAAAAACTGGCCGGGTTTTAGCGGTTTTCGACTTGCGAGCACGTAAGTGTAATCGATTTCTGTTTCCGCAATTACGTCGAGGATTTCCATTTTCTCCGGGAAGAAGGGGTTGTTCATTTGCTTTTGGCCTCCCCGGCGACATCGGACAGCGTGTTTATGCATCTCGCAAAGGAGATATATTGAGGGCAGACGTCGTCGCACCTGCCGCACCCCACGCACTGGTGTTTTCCGAAGCGTTTGTGATAATCATCGATTTTATGCAGCGTTTTAAAGCGCATGCGCTCGCCCTTCGATTCACGGAACCTGTGGCCGCCGGCCATATCGGTAAAGCCGTTTATATGGCACCCCGCCCAGGTTCTTGTTCGCTCGCCCATTTTCTTTTCGGCCCCAAAAGGTGCGTCCCGCATGGTAAAGCACGAACAGGTGATGCATGAAGTGTTGCATCTTCCGCAGGCGATGCACCGGGCGGTGTACTCGTTCCAGAGTTCGTGCTGAAAGAGATCCGCTGTGATGTCCCCGACCGAGGGGACGCGCACCTTCTTCGAGTTTTGCCGAACGAAGCCGACTTCGAAAGGTTTTTGCGCGCAGCCGGAAAAATAGGGTTGGAACTCTTCGTTTTTCACGTCGGCGAGTATTTCATCCCCGAACCTGAACGCCACGTCCCACAGGTCGGTCGTGTTGGCGTTCATGGCGACACACCAGCAGGAGTCAAAGCCGGTTTTGCACTCGATCATGAAAAACCGGACCTTTTCGCGCCGCCTCTTGTAGTAGAAATCTTCGAAGGGGCCGTTTTCAAGAAAAATCGTGTCGAGGCGGTCGATACCGTTAATATCGCAAGGCCTCAAGAGGATTGCCGTTTTTTTCTCATCGATAGAAGGGACCGTCGTGTCGCCGTCGCAGAAGCGAAAAAGCGTCTCCCTTACCGGATAGAGGATTTCTTTGGGGGAAAAATAGCTCTTCCTGTTGAGCTCAAGGTCTTCGAAGCGGTGAATCCGCTTATAGGTTATCCTGTCGGTGTCCGAGAGGGCGCCCTTGTCCGCGTCCACCGCCGGGCCGAAAACCCGGTAGTCTTTTTTTAGCTGGTCCAGGATCCTATCAAACTGTTGCCTCGACAACTGGTATCCCATGCAAGGTCTCCTTCGAGCCCCGGCTGCGCCGTGGCGACTGTGGGTCAACCCCGGTCCGAAGCGGGACAAAATGTCACGCGGAAGGTCGTGCCGCTCTCCCCGGACTCGAAGGAAATCCTCCATCCGTGGACAGCTTCAAGGATCAGCTTCGCCGAATAGAGTCCCAGGCCGGTGCCTTCCTTTTTGCCGTGCGTTACGTAGGGAGAAAAGATGAGCCCCTGAACGTCTTTTGGAATAGGTTTTCCGCCGTTATGGATTTCGAGGACGGCAACTCCTTGTTCGTCTTCCCCAAGGGTTATTTCAACCGAATTGGAAAAATCTTCCGCTTCGACCGCGTTTTTCAGCAGGTTTTCGACGGCGCGCTCAAGAAGCGACCTGTCAGCCTGGAGGATAACGCTTCGAGCCGCGCGGTTGTGAAAGGCGACTTTTACTCCACAGGCTGCCGCGACGGGCTGGATTTGTTCGGCCTTAAGAGTTAGAAACCCGGCCAAATCGATTGTCTCATCCTTTCGCTTGTACTCCCCGGTTTCCAAAAGGATGAGTTCTTTGGTGGAGTCGAGCAGTTCGAGCAAGCCTTGGGATTCACCAAGGATTATTTCCGCGTACTTGCCGGCCTGTGAGGAGTCGCCGTGAGCATGGCCCTTCGAAAGCCTCTGAGCCGCAAGGCCGATAATTACCAGCTTGTTTTTGAGATCGTGGCGGGTGATGCGCTCAAAACGTTCGCGCATCAACTCGTAATGCTTGCGAAGGGAAATATCTCTTACGATTGCCGTGATGTAGAATTCCTCAGAGTCTACCTTAACCAGGGAATGGGCGAGTTCGATGGGAAAGATTTCCCCGTTTTTGCGCAGCGCCTCGAATTCATGCGATTCCGAAACGTAGGAGGCGCGGCAGGCCATGGATTTGAGGAAAGCCTCGTAGCCGTCCCGATGCTTTTTGCGATAGGCCGTCGGTATGATGGCCTCGAGGCCGGCCGCTTCTATCCCGGCCAGGTCATAGCCAAACATTGTTTCCGCCCTCTTGTTCCAGACGATAATTTTTTTGGCATGGTCGAGTGTAATCACCGCTTCAGAAAGAGAATCCACTATCTGGTCGAAAACAGGATAATTCATGATCGCTCCAAACGGGAGTATGTACGAAGTCTTAACAAAAGGTGCATATTCTATGGCTCCGGCAGCGAAAAGCAAGCTCAAACGGGCCCTTTTCCCCTTCCGACCTCCGGCCTTGCAGCGGAGCGCGAGGGAAATCGCCATGCTGATAAAACAGCGTATTTTTTTTTAATATAGCAGTAAGTGAGCGAACTAAAAAGAAAAAGTTGGTTTTATCCTCCCTATTAACAGCCTGATAACAGCACGCGTAACAGCATGGATAACAGCGAGGTAACAGCAGTGAAAAACAGCAGTGAAAAGTGAATAACAGCAGTGGATAGCGGATGACAGCGTGAATGGGGAGCAGAAAATAGTGGGCGGTGAGGGTTTTAATATTCATTTTTTTGAGAAGCGCCATTTTAGAGTGAACCGCTAAGAGTTTCCAGCGTACGAATCCACAAGGGGATATACCGCAAAAAGGCTTCATGCCGCAAAGCGGCAAACAGAAGCGGCAACGAGAAGCGGCAATTAAAGCGGAAACGAGAAGAGGAAAAGTGAGCTGCGGTCCTTGAACCCGTCGATTGGCGGGAAAGCGGCAACAAAGGGGGCTTGGCCTTTACCGGGCTTTTCCTGCCGCCCGGTCTTGGAGTACAATCGGCGGGTGATGGATGCGGGCGGGCTTTTTTTCGCCGCAGTTGCCAAACCTTTTACCGAGGGTTCTTTCATGTTCAAGCACTCCTATCCTTTCGACCCCACTTATGGCTACGACCTCGAAGCGCTTCTTTGCATCGAAGGCCCGGTGGGGCCGGAAGACTTTGCCGAGTTTTGGAAGAGGGCTTATGGTGAGGCCATGGAGGTTTTCCCAAAGCCCGAGATCGCGGACACGGGAAAAGACGAAAAGGGGTGGCGCCAATTCGACTTGAGATACCGGTCAACGGAAGGGTTCGAGATTGGCGGATGGCTGCTGGCGCCGACAGAGGGTTTGGTTCGCCGGGGGATTGTGATAGGGCATGGGTACGGGGGGAGGGATGGGCCGGATTTCCACCTGGATTTCCCGGAGACCGCGTTAATATTTCCCTGTTTTCGCGGGCTTTCAAGGAGTGCTGTGAGTCCTATTTCCCGGGAGCCCCGCTGGCATGTGCTCCATGATCTGGACAAGCGGGACCGCTACATCCACCGGGGATGCGTGCAAGACATCTGGGTGGCGGTTTCGGCCCTCCTGAGGCTGTTTCCGCAGACAAAAGGCCATATCGGTTACATGGGCATCAGTTTCGGGGGGGGGATCGGCGGACTGGCGCTGCCCTGGGACACGCGGATCGAGCGCGCCCACTTGAACGTGCCAAGCTCGGGGAACCAGCCTCTGAGGCTTATTCTGCCCACAACGGGGGCCGCGGCCTCGGAGCAGGAATTCAGCAAACGGTTTGAGGGGGATGTTTTGAGCACTCTGCTCTACTACGATTCGGCCGTTGCTGCCCGGTACATTCATGTTCCCGTTCATTGCGCCTGCGCGCTTTTCGACCCGGTGGTCCCGCCGCCCGGGCAGTTCTCGGTGTACAACGCATTGCGGGGGCCAAAAGAGCTCTATGTTCTGGAGGCCGGGCATTTCGATTATCCGCAAAAGGAAATACAGGAACAAGAGCTTATAGAGTCTCTTCTCCGATTTTTCGCCTCCCTGTAACGACAATGGCACACAAAACACGCTATTTGCCTCACTGGAGCTACCGAGCCGAAAGTGAGGACAATGGCATGAAACGCGAATATCACAAATGGTGGAGTCCGAGGTTATGCCGCGACATGGAGATTCTTGTCTTCGGCCATGGAGGCGCCAAGGTGCTGGTATTCCCCACCCGGGGCGCCAGGTTTTTCGAGTACGAACACCTGCGGATGACAAAGGTCCTGTCTGAAAAACTTGAAAGAGGGTGGCTCCAACTTTACTGCCTGGACAGCATCGATTCGGAAAGTCTTTATTGCTGGTGGGCGCACCCTTCGGGACGCATACAAAGACACATCCAGTACGAAGAATACATCATCCACGAAGTCTTCCCCTTCATGCAGTCCATGAATCCTCACGAATGCGTGATTTCTCACGGATGCAGCCTCGGCGGTTTTCATGCGGCAAATATCGCTTTCAAGCACCCCGAACTTTTTCGAAAGCTTGTCGCCTTTTCAGGACGCTTCGACTTGACCATCACGGTCGATGACTTCAAAGACCTCTTTGACGGCTATTACGATGAGAACATATATTTCAATACCCCCACTCACTACCTGCAAAACCTGCAATGCGATCATGGACTGGACCATATCCGCAACATGGACATCGCTTTCATAGTCGGGGAAAACGACCCTTTCAGAGGAAATAACGAGCACTTAAGCCGGATATTATCAGACAAGGGAATAGTCCATCGATTCCATGTGTGGCAGGAAAGAGCCCACAGCGGATACTTTTGGCGAAAAATGGCCGCGCTCTACATCTAGTGCAGGGGCAAAAAAATCCTCGGTCCGCCATGCCAAACCAGTACAATTGATGTGATACTTGTGAATTCCAACCCGCGCTTGTATACTTTTCCCGTAATCGTTCACCACGAAGAACTGCCGGGGCTTTTTAGTCCGACTTTCCGCTCTTCCTTCGTGTTCTTCGTGCTCTTCGTGGTTGACTACTGACCCGCAGGTCTAAACGGACTGCAGGACTAAGATTCGACCACGAAGACCACGAAGGGGAAAATGGGGTTTCGTGGTGAACGCTTACCTTTTTCCAGTACAGGCGAGGACCGGGAAGGTCACCAGGAAACATCACGTCAAGAGTGAGGATCACCATGCCTATCGCAAAACTAGACGGGTTTCGACAGGATGTTCGTCAATTCCTGACCGTTGGCGCCCAGATCGAGGCGAGCTTTTTCGCGGAGTACATAACCAATAAGGCGCCGGAAATAGCGGCGATCTGGCCCAAGGTGGTCGAAAACAACGAGAAGCTTTTCAGGGGTGAAGTGGCCCCGATGGATTTATGGGGTGTGATGACCTTGGATGAGATGCTGAGCCTTGCCGGCATGTTTCGCCATGTGTACCATCAACTGGCCGCTTTGCGCATGGCACAGAACCCTCTTGCGCAAGGAGTTCGGATCGAAAGCGCGGATGCGGACGGGGTGAAGGCGGAATGGCAGATCGTTCCCGGAGCCTCGGAAGGGAAAGTACTGCTCTATTTTCACGGCGGCGGTTTTATCGCCTGGTCCGCATACACCCACCGACCTCTTACCGTCGCGCTCGGCCAGGCCACAAGAATGTCCGTACTTAGCGTGGACTACCGGCTGGCGCCCGAAAACCCTTTTCCGGCAGCGCTGGAGGACTGTACGAAGGCTTACCTGTGGTTGCTGAGCAAAGGCTTTAAGCCTTCAGATATCGTGATCGGGGGCGACTCGGCCGGCGGAAACCTCACTTTGGCCACGCTCCTCAACCTTCGAGACGAGGGAGTCCCTTTGCCCAAGGGCGGCATCTGTATTTCCCCGAGCACGAACTTCGGCGCACTGCCCTTTTCCCGGATGGACACAGACGCCGTTTTGGCCGACATGGGCATCTTCTGGTGGGGTGCGGCTTACCTGGGAGTAGAGAACTTCGCGCAGGGCCTGAACCCGCTGGTTTCCCCTTTTTTCGGCGATCTCAAGGGGCTCCCGCCGTTGCTGATCCAGGCAACGCCACCCGAACTCCTGTTTGACAACTCGAAGCAATTCGTCGAAAAAGCCAAGGCCTCGGGCGTAGAGGTCACTTTTCAGACATGGGAGGGCATGGTCCACGACTTCCAGCTGATCTTTCTTGGCGTTTTCCCTGAAGCCCAGGAAGCCATTGATAAAATTGGAGAATGGGCGGCTGTGCCGCAAGCGGGTGTAGCGGCTGCGCCGCAGGCGGGTGTGCCTCGCCCACCCCACGGGGTTTGAACGGGAGGGTGGCTGTGGATTCCCTGCCGCAATGACGGAGTGGGGACGGCAGGATCAAATAGCCGCCAGGGGCAGGTGCAGGCGGCTGCGCCGCAGGCAGGTTTGCCTCGCCCACCCCGCAGGGTCTGGAATATACGGTTTGTCTTCTCTGTTTCCGCCTGGTTTCCCGGCGGTGGTTCCAGCGCCCGGATGGCAAGTATCCGGGCTACCCGCTGAAATTCAAATCCCCCCTGCCCCCCTTTAGAAAAGGGGGGACTCGTCTTTGGCGCAAATATGGCAAATATGAAGGAAGCCAATACAAGAATTGGAATACTTGCAGCCGGCGGTTTCCTTATGCTGATTGCGGTATTTATGTTCATTCCCCGGTTGATCCGGTATAAATCTTCAGAATTCGGGCTAACGAACAGACGTGTCATCATGAAAGTCGGCATGCTTCGCAGAAGGTCGCTCGAGGTGCTGCTAAACAAGGTTGAAAGTATCCTGGTGAATCAAAGCACGCTCGGTACCGTTCTAAGATTCGGGTCGATCACGGTAACCGGAACAGGCGGTACGAAGGATACCTTCCATAATGTAGCCGGCCCCATCGAATTCAAAAACAAGGTCGAAGAACAGATCGGTTCCATTCAAGATTTGAGATAAGAGGTGAACCCGCGGCGTTTGCGCCTGGCGCTCGGCCACACTCGCAAGCGGGTGTGGCTTAAATCCCGGGGGGGGGCTGATGCGGGCGGGGATAAACCCCGCCCCTACGCAAGATTTGCGGGGGCGATGGGGGGGGATAAATACGCCCTTTACGAATCGCAAATGAGAGGTTGGGGCAACAGCCTGATGATCTTTAAAAATCCCATGCCGATATTACCCCTTTTTCAAAAGCGAACGCGGTAACCGATGACGCACTGTGCAAATCAAGTTTTCTCATCAGGTTTGCGCGATGTTTTTCAACGGTCTTGGAGCTTATACAAAGGTAATCGGCAATGTCCTTGTTTCTGTAACCCTCGGCGATCATCTTGAAAATTCCGCGCTCGCGCTGGGTAAGGGTGTCCCATGACGTCGAGATTGTGAGGCATTTTCTGCCTTCCAGATAGCCATGGATAATTTTTTTCGCGATAGCTGGGCTGAGATAGGCCCTGTCTGAAAAAACATTATCCAAGGCAATCATCATTTCCCTGGTGGTGGTGTTTTTGAGCATGTAGCCGTGCACTCCGGCCTTAAGTGCTTTGAGGATATGTTCTTCTGTTTTGTGGACACTGAGGATGACGATTTTTGTGGATGGGCTGTCTTTCTTTATTTGCCCGATTACATCGACCCCGGTCTCCGAAGGCATGGAAGGTTCCAGGAGAATCAGGTCGGGCTTATGGGAATACGCCTGGCGAATTGCTTCCTTTGCGTCCCTGGCCTCACCGACCACTTCGAATGTCGGATTCGAAGACAGCAGCTTTCTCAAAGCGTCTCTAAAGATCGGCAATTCGTCGGCTATTACTATCCTTTTTGTTTCCAACATGGTTTGGGCCTCATCTCGGATGGGTTAATTCATGCTCATTCGCCGTGATGCAAAGATACCCGGCAATCAAACCCGGAGTCCTGATTGAAGACCTGACATGGTTTCTAGGTCAGGATTTTCTTTATCTTCCCGCTGAGATCCCACAAAGAAAAAGGTTTGTGTAAAAAGTCGACGGCACCGAGTTTTAAAGCCTCCTCCAGGGCTTGGACAGTAGGGTCTCCGGTCATAATGATAACAGGCGTGGGAGAGAACATGGTTTGCGCGTGGTTCAACAAATCGATGCCGCCCTCCCAACCGCCTTCAGTCCCCTTCATGTTCTTATCGCTCAGTATCAGGTCATATATAGTGAAATCCAAAGCTTTGATGGCTGCAGCCACGTCATCCGCCAAATCGACATGATAGCCCTGGCTTTTGAGGAACACAGAGAGCATCTGCCGAAATGGCGCGTTATCATCAACTACCAGGATTCGTTTTCCCATGCCAATGACCTCATGCCAGGTTGCGTTCAAGATCGGGCGGGGATAAACCCCAATGCTGTTGCTTTAAGAAAAATTACTCAGGATCGGGGAACCCGTTCCCCATACTTTTACTCTTCCTTCGTGCTCTTCGTGCACTTCGTGGTTGACTACCGACCCGCAGCCCTGAACGGACCGCAGGAATAAGATTCAACCACGAAGTGCACGAAGAGCACGAAGGAAAAAATGGGACTACGTGGTGGACGCTTCCCCTAAAGCAACAGCATCGGGGATAAACCCCGCCCCTACGCAGGAGAAAGCCTCATGCCCCTGCATTGGGCTTTCCGTCCGGTGAAGGCGATCGCGTGGTGCGCATTACAGGGTTCATTTCCCGCCCAAACCCCGGGGCCGGCCTGGCGGACACCGCGGGCAATGGCGAACGAACCCACCCGCCTTACGGTCATCGATACAAGCTTGCGTTCAAGATCGGGGATAAACCCCGCCCCTACACGGGAAAGGCTCCGCGCCCTCCAGGCGGTGAAATCTTGAACTCAACCCGGCATGAACCACTTCACCCCTGCCTTCGAGCAGTGAGACTGAATGAGCGATTTGGAGAATGGAGAATGGAGAATGGAGAAAAGCATCAGAATGGACAAACGCCAAGCCTTGGCGGCTCTAGTCTGTATTGGGAGCGTACTATACACGTAAGGGCTGCGGTGAGGTAATGAAAAGAATCGGAGGTTAATACCAGGGAAAACCTATTATTGTTGAAGTGAGCCCAAATAGGTCTGAAGGTTAAGTTTTTTGGAGGTAAGGCCCAGTTTTTTTCGAATGGACTGGCGATGGAAATTGACGGCATGTTCGGACATTGCGAGCAGGTCGGCTATTTCCTTGGTGCTATTGCCCTGGCGGATGAGGTCGGCGATGCGGATTTCCGAAGGGGTCAGCCCGAGCAGGGGAGCAGAGAGCTTGCGTACAAAGGGGGAAGTAATTTCGAGCAGGTGGGTTTCAATTATTTCAAGGAATTGGTTCTGCTCGTCATGAAGGCGGCTTTTCTTTAGCTTTTCCAGATAGGGCAGGACGAGTTGCCTTACATTTCTTAGAAGAGATTCTTCAAGCTCGGTTCTATCTTCTTCTCTTTGCTTGAGGAGCACCTTGAGGGCCGAATTGGTTTCCCGGAGACTCTCACGCTGGGCCCGGACGGTATCCATGAGTTTGACACGCCAGATGAGCCCCCCGATGTGGGCGGAGATAACTTCAAGGGCGTCGCGGACACTCCGGGGGAGCTCCGGCTCCTCATGTGAGGAGAGGGCCAAGACCGCAACGATCTCGCCTCCGCATTTTACGGGGATGACTCCAAGAGCCGTAATGCCCTCCCGGACCAGGAGATCGCTCATGTCGAAAATATCTACCGCGGACCTGGACCAAA
>CAWEZA010000019.1:0-23746 GCA_963813125.1 uncultured delta proteobacterium
TTAAGGCGTACTCGACAGGGGTTTTCGCGTCTTTCGGATGGGCAAATAGAACGCTCCCTTTGCTGACCGCAATATCCGGGGCCGTCCGCGCGCGGTCTTGCCCAGCCCAAGGGTACATGTCGCCAAAAAGCAGTTTGTGCGTTTGTAATACGTCGCGGTATGACAGATTCTGAATTGAAGACAGGTATTTGAACGCCGTATCAATCCCGGCGATAAACGAGCTATGTTCGAGATGCTTTATGATGAGAGGGTCTTTTTCCCCGAATAGATTTCGAAGGTATCCTCGCGTTTCAAAATCGTTAAATGGGTCGAACGTCAAAGTTCTGCTTCACGTAAGTAATTCACCTGAAGCTTCAGGGCTTCGGGACGGCTGAGATGTCCGGCTCTCTGAAGCTCGATCAAAAGCAATTCGATCTCATCAAGCGTTACCTCATCGTCCGCCAAGCGCGTAACGTCATGCGTCCAGGCGTCATTTGCCGTTGGCGTATAGACAACCCCGCACCGCTTAGCTAGAGAGAGAATTTCAGCGGCGGTTTTTTGTAAAGATTTCCGTTTCTCAGTCATGGGCCGAACCTCCATTATTTTATAATAGCACATGCCCCTGAAAGGCGCATCAGCAAACCTTTTGCGGCCGAAGGAAACGTGTCGAGAATCTTGATTTCCGGCACGCCCGTCACTAATCAAACTACGCTCGATCCCTGTCGTTTATAGGGATGGAAGTTGGTGTCGATGCTGAACAGATGGTCCATCCCCAAGATCGGGATTATTGAAACCGGCAATCGACCGCCTGCGTATAAACCAAAGATCGCGACCGTTTCCGCTTCGTAGAGAGAAAAACGCCAAAGCCAGCAAAAAAAAACGCGGGCCGGGATGCTACAATGACGAAAAACCGCTTAGGCGACATCCCCGGAGGGGAACACACGCTTCTCCACCATGATCTCGTCGGTATTTCGTCCGGACCGCGACATCGCCTAAACCGAAAACGATACCCGTCCAGTAGCCACGTTATGCATCGCCCCCAATACCTTCAACCGGTTGGCTGAAACGAGATCTTTTAGGACACCGCTTCGCTCGGTCAGAGCGTGCACAGTCAACCGCACATTTTCGTCAGCCACTTTTTGAACAAAAAACTTGTTCTTGGATGTCCGATCGCCGCCCGCGTCCTTTACCGCATAGACAGCCGGCATGATGTTGCTGAGCGTTTGTGTCAGGTTTCCGAGTTGCACATTGTCGCAAGCCCCCTTGATTGCGCCACACTCAGTGTGCCCCAGCACGACGACGAGCTTTGCACCCGAGAGCCTGGTGGCGAACTCTATGCTGCCGATGATGTCGGTATCCGCAAAGTTGCCGGCAATCCTGGGACTGAAGATGTCGCCAATCCCTTGATCAAAAACAAGCTCGGGGGGAACTCGCGAGTCGATGCAGCCAAGGACCACGGCGAACGGGTATTGCCCCGAAGCTGTTTCCCGAACTTGTGCTATCAGGTTGCGCTTGAGCATTCTTCCGCTTACGAATCGCTCGTTGCCCTTTTTGAGAGCATTGAGCGCCTGCTCTATCGTCATGTCGCGTTGCGACTCTTGCGACCTTGCGGAAATATCGAGCGCTAACGCCCCCCCGGAGGCCGTAAGCAGAACGCCGGCGGCAGTTGCCGCGGGCAGCAATTTGAGTAATTGGCGTCTATTCATCATTTTGTCTTCCCCTGTTTCCCCGAGAAATAGTTGAACCGCTTAACCGGCGATGATTCATAAAAACATAACCACCCCATCCCGGCGCCGCTGAACAGCCTGGGCAAAAAGAGCCGACAGTCCTCATAAAACCGGAGCGTTATGATCTTCTTCTTTGCTGTTTTACGTCATGGACCCCTAAACCGCCGTGGGCAAATTGTTCGAGGATTATCTCGAAGAATCTTTTTTGCTGCTTCGGGCTCAGCAATTCTTTTTCTTCAATGATGTGGTCTATGACCTCCTGTTCGAGTTCCGACTGACACCTGGTGATTGCCTGCGAGATTGATTGAACTTTGTCTCTATCGGTTGGATCGGAAAATAACGCCATAGCCAGATCATATCTGTATCCGCAAAGGTCCTGCCTGATTTTTTGGACTTTGGGAAGGAAAGTCTGCCGAATACCTTGAACTTTCAATCGCTGCTCTTTTGAAAGGTCTGGTATCAGATCGAGATAACCTTTAATGTTTGAGGAATTCCCTCTTCTTTTCACATAGAACCCGGCGATAATAAACGCAATAATTATAATAGCCACCCAAAAGCCGAAAATGAAGAATTCCAGATCCATGTTCGTCCTCACTTTTACCGACCGATAAGACTTAAGTAAGCATGTCCGAGAGAGTGTGGTGGAAAATCCCCAAATTCATCCAGAAAGCCTGTGCGCTGATCCATATAACCTGGAAACATTTGAAGAATTGAATCCACCAGGAGAAAAAATCGATCTGAAACCCTCCGGACAAAACTCAATTTCCAATGGCAAGGAGACTTTTCCGCCCGGCTCTTGACAATAATATCGGAGGCAAAAGTTTGCGGGACACTGATTTCCGGCAATCCCCCGAGCATGGAGTCGATTTTATCGAACTCATTTAATTCCTCACGACAGGAATCACACGACTGAAGATGTTGTAAAATAAGGTCTTTTAAATCTTCATCCAACTCACCATCTTTAAAGGCTGATAAATTCATCCGAATCTTATCGTGATCCACTACTATCCTCCTGAATTCTCATTGAATTTTCTTTTAGCATCTTTCTTAAGTTTTCTCTGGCCCGAAATATCAATGACTCGACGCTTGAAATGGAAATCGAAAGAACATTTCCGATCTCCGCGTAGGAAAGTTCTTCGTTTACTCTCAAAAGCAATGCCGCTCTCTGTCTTTCTGGAAGAAACCTGATGGAACCCATCATTTTTTCCCGCAGTTCACTCCGTTCGAAAGAGTCGGACACTTCAAGTTCACTGCCTTTATCTTCAATCTCGCCAACCGTATCTGCAATTTGGCACAGCCTTTTTCTTCGCAAAATTTCGTTTACCGAAAGGTTGTATGCAATCTTAAAAATCCATGTTGAAACTTTGCCCCTTGGTTCGAACCCGGCGGCGGAGCGATAAACCCGCAAAAAAACCTCCTGCGCCAGGTCTTCGGAAGCGAACCGGTCACCCACATATCTATAAATAAAGTTCAGAACACGTGTCTGGTAGCTTTTTATGAGCCTCTCGAATGCCAAATCATCGCCGAGGCCAATGGCTTTGATCAGTTCCTGGTCTGAATCGTCTTTCGGGTCTTTTGCGCCGGGTCTATTCAGGTCAGCAATCCTTTTTCATCGTCAAACAGCCCTTGATACCGCATTAGCGCCGGAGACCCGTTCGATACGGCGGGATCGGGCCCCTGGGGCTTCAAATCTTTATCCAGCCACGCCTTAGCGAATTATCCAATACTATTCCGACCAGGAAAGCACCACCCATATTCCACATGGCAAAAGCAGCGACAATCAGCATCACGTAAAAATCGGCTTTCTTTTCTCCAATATCTTTAACCACTATGGCAAGTTCAGAACCCGCGAAGAATAAAATCACTCCCAATATGGCATTGGGGAATATTTTGAATATGATTGCAACCGATTCGCTGAAAAACAGGGCCGTCAAAACGAGCAAAGTGCCCAGAATTACAAGCGCCCCGCCCGTTTTTGCCCCAAAACGGACATGCCCCGCCATGCCGCCGGCCCCGTGACACATCGGGATACCGCCAAAAAGCGGCGAAACCAGGTTCATTATTCCCTGAGAAAGGGCGATCCCTCTTTCCGTCACCTTCCTGTCCGGAAACAGTTCATTATTTTCGGCAACGATTGCGATCACCGCGTTCCCGATGGTCAGCGGTATTTGTGGGATCGTAAACAGCAATGTGCCTACCACGATATCATTCCATCTAATCGCGGGAAGTGCAAAGACCGGAAGCTTGAAGCCCACATGGATCTTCGCAAGCTCGTGCAGTATCGCGGGGTTCATGACAGGCGCCGCTCCTATCCCGATCAGCAGGAGAACGAACATTGCGGGAACATGCGGATTTGTCAGAAGAAGATAGGTAACCACCAAAGCGATGCCGGCAAGGACCGGCGCAGTCATCATCCGGTGAACTCCATCGACCATGAAAGAAAGGCCCAACCCAAGCATAATACCACGCACGACCGGTTTGCCGGCAAGTTTTGCTATGGGTTTGATCGCGCCGGTTGCCCCTGCAAAAAACCAGAAAATCCCGGTGGTGATTCCCGACCCGAAAAGAGCCGCCGGACTGATCCTCCCGGCAATTGCCGCTGCCCCGATTGCTTTCATCGGCTGCACGGGAAGCGGTGTCCGGTAATATAACCCCGAACCCAGGAGGCAGATCCCGAACATGAACAGGAGCCCGAGGGGATCGATTTTTACAATCGTTATGTAGGCCACAACGAACGGGATCAAGGTGCCGATGTCGCCAAAGGCGCCTGCCCACTCCATTTTGTTGTAAAGATTTTTAGTCCTCTTCTCGCCGCTCGACGCTACTCGGGCAGGTTCCCCTTCCACAATCGCTCTCATTTCGCAATCCGACATTGATCCGCCTCCACCTTTTCGATGTTGATGCGCATTATTCAGATGCTCTTTAAACAGTTCAAATCAGGAAAACTTGCGGCGCCCTCGAAAATTTTTAGAAAATTTCCGGATAGGAAATGAGATATATGTCTGCCATATTATCATCTTCTACTCGTATCTATATTATGTATATATATAGTGAAATTAGTGAGCCCGCACTTTTATAAGGATGAGGTGGTCTAACACCGGGTGCGGCGGGCAAAAGCGTAGCGTTGCCCACCATGAAGTTTCCGGATGGAAACCAGGCTAGATGGAAACCAGGCAAGTAGAAATTACACGGGAAGCACACGGTAGGCAAAAACAAGGATTGTGGCGCTGCCCCAACTCTTCTCCTTTGATATCTGCTCGAATGTTCCAAAAGTCCACAAGGGTTGCACGTCACGAGCCCACCCTTGACTGAGCTGTATTCATATTTAACATTTGACGATAGCCTCATGGAGAGGTCTTCTGGTGCAAAGGCTGTTTATTGCACTGGGTTAAACAGTCCAGCCGGAACTGACGTGTTCCACTTGTGCCGGCGCAGCCATTTCATAGCCTGGACAAAGGGAACAATAGGAAATGATGGCCTCGATATAGCGAGAGAAAAAATATGACAGACTCCCCTGCGCCCAGGGCCTTCCATGTTATGGCCAAGCCTGCGGGTTCGGCCTGCAACCTGCTCTGTGAGTACTGCTTTTTCCTCAAAAAGGCGGACCTCTATCCCGGAAGCAACTTCCGCATGAGCGAGGATGTCCACCAGGCTTACATCCGGCAACTGTTCGATTACCACCGGAGTCCCAGCGTGACAGTGGCCTGGCAGGGGAGGGAGCCCGCACTGATGGGACTCGGGTTTTTCCGGCACTCATTGGAACTTCAAAGGAAATACCGAAAACCTGGCGTCCGGATCGAAAACACGTTCCAGACCAACGGTGTCCTTCTTGACGACGAGTGGTGCCGTTTTTTCCACGAAAATAAATTCCTTGTCGGTCTAAGCCTCGACGGTCCCCGTGAACTTCACGATTTCTATCGAAAAGACAAATCGGGCAGGGGAACTTTCGAGCGGGTCCTGCGGGCTGTAAGACTCCTCCAGAAACACCGGGTCGAGTTCAATATCCTGTGTACGGTGAACTCTAAAAATGGCGACCATCCGCTGGAAGTCTACCGGTTTTTCCGGGACGAACTCGGCGTGAGCTTCATCCAGTTCATCCCGGTCGTTGAGCGGGAGAGCGAGACGGGCTGCCAGGAAGGAGACGCACCGACCGACCGCTCGGTAGGCCCGGAGCAGTTTGGCCGTTTTCTGATCGGGATTTTCGATGAATGGGTCGCGCGCGACGTCTGCCGCACATTTGTACTTAACTTCGATGCGGCCCTGGCCGGCTGGCTGGGAAGGGCCGGCACCGTTTGCGTCTTCGGCCGCACATGCGGCCTGGGACTGGCCCTCGAGCACACCGGGGACCTCTATTCCTGCGATCACTTCGTAGAGCCGGACTACTACCTTGGAAACATTTTACAAACCCCGATGATCGAACTCGCGGCTTCGGCCAGGCAGAAAAAGTTCGGGCGGGACAAGCTTGACGGGCTGCCGCAATACTGCCTGCGGTGCGACTTTCAATCTGTTTGTAACGGCGAATGCCCCAAAAACCGCTTCACAAGATCACCCGATGGCGAGCCGGGGCTCAACTATCTCTGTCCGGGATATGTTGCCTTTTTTACGCACGTAGACCCGGCAATGAAACTCATGGCGCGGTTTATTCGCGATGGACAGGGCGCGGACGCCGTCATGCGCGCCTTTTGGCGAACCCCACAAGGAGGATAAGCCAATGGCCGACAAAAGACCAAATTTTCTGATCATCTGGGGTGACGACATAGGTCTTTGGAACATCAGCTACAACAACCGCGGGATGATGGGCTACCAGACACCCAATATCGACCGCATAGCCTACGAAGGGGTGGCGTTTACGGACTACTACGGGCAGCAAAGTTGCACCGCCGGCCGGGCCGCCTTCATAACCGGCCAGAATCCCCTTCGAACCGGTCTTACCAAGGTGGGTATGCCCGGCGCCGATTTGGGGCTGAGATCCGAAGACCCGACAATTGCCGAACTCCTTAAACCACTGGGCTATGTCACCGGTCAATTCGGGAAAAACCATCTCGGGGATAAAGACGAGTTTTTGCCGAGCAATCACGGTTTCGACGAGTTTTTCGGCAATCTCTATCATCTGAATGCCGAGGAAGAACCCGAGCACCCGGATTATCCCAAAGACCCCGAGTTCAAAAAGAGGTTTGGTCCGCGCGGCGTTATTCACAGTTTTGCCGACGGCCGAATCGAAGACACCGGTCCCCTCACGAGAAAGCGAATGGAGACCATCGATGAAGAAATAAACGAAAAGACCCTCGACTTCATCGACCGCGCCCATAAAGACGGCAAGCCGTTTTTCATCTGGTGGAACTCCACGCATATGCATTTCAGGACGCACACGAAAAAGGAGTATGAGGGCAGGAGCGGACAGGGCTTCTACAATGATGCCATGGTCTATCATGACGACATGGTGGGGGTGCTTCTCAAAAAACTCGACGACCTTGGTATCGCCGACAACACGATGGTCGTCTACAGCACCGACAACGGCCCTCATTTCAACTCCTGGCCCGACGCAGGCATCACTCCTTTTCGAAGCGAGAAGAACACGAACTGGGAAGGGGCTTTCCGCGTTCCGGCTTTTATTCGGTGGCCGGAAAAAATGGAGGCGGGCAGGGTGCTAAACGGTATCGTTTCGCACCAGGACTTGTTGCCGACAATCCTCGCCGCGGCCGGTGAGCCCGACATTGGCGAAAAACTCCTTGGAGGTCACAAGGCGAAAGACAAGACCTTCAAGGTCCACATCGACGGGTTCGACATGCTTTCCTATTTTACCGGCGAGGCGGAGAAGAGCCCCCGCGAATGCTTTTTCTACGTAAATGATGACGCCCAGCTCGTCGCACTTCGCTACAACGACTGGAAACTCGTATTCATGGAGCAAAGAGCCAGGACTCTTGCGCTTTGGCAGGAGCCCTTCGTACCGCTTCGCTTCCCCAAACTCTTCAATCTGCGGCGTGACCCCTTCGAGCGTGCGGACCGGGATTCGAACACCTACTGGGACTGGCTGATCGACCGGATCTTTCTGATGGTTCCCGCGCAGGCTTTTGTGCAGAAGCACCTCCAGTCGCTTCTCGAATTTCCGCCGCGGCAAAAGCCCTCGACCTTCAATCTGGACCGGGTGCTCGAGCAGATGCGGGATGCCATGGGCAGCGGCATGCACTGATGAGTGGGGATCTTGTAGGGTGGGCAAAAGCGCAAGCGTTGCCACCATGAAGTTTCAGGATGGAAACTAAACAAAAAAAGAGCGGGGGAGCGTCTCCCCCGCGCTCCCCGGGACAAAAGACCGGCAAGGCCGGAAAAAGTGGGGCGTTAAATGAGCGAGTCGATAGTGGAAAAGTCTGGTTGGAAACAGAAGGTTGGCCGTGAGCTTGCCGAATATTGGCTGAATTTCGCATATCTGTTCATTTTTTTCGGCGTGTTCATCATGTACCGAAGGTTAGTGCTGGCCGAGTATGAAATCAGCTATTACCACTATGGTTTTGCCTTCTTTAAAGCGCTCGTTCTGGCCAAAGTCGTCATGATCGGGGACTTTCTGGGCCTTGCCGGGCGTCTTCGCGACAAGCCCCTGATCGTCAGCACTTTGTATAAAGCCGTCGTTTTTGCAGTCTGGGTATTTTTCTTCGATCTTGTCGAGCATACGGTCCATGGACTTCTGCACGGGCAGGGGTTTTCCGGAGGCATCTCCTGGATTGCGGGCAACCTCGATGAACTGCTTGCGGGGGCGCTGGTCGTCTTTTTTGCCTTCATACCCTTTTTCGCTTTCAAGGAGCTGGGGCGAGTACTGGGTGTGGGGAGAATCGCCCGGCTTTTTTTCAGGAAACGGACGGCCCTTGAATGCGAGTTGTCCATACACAGGGATGAGTAAAGTAAAGAATCGAACTGGGGCCGGCATCGAATCGCTTGCTTGAAAAAGGCGGAAAACATTCAAATCGAGGAGGCTCACAATGTCGCTCAAAGAATACAAGCCTGGAACAGCATTTCCCGGTGTGATAGGCCGGACGTTCGATCAATCCTCGCCCGCGTGGCCCCAACCGCTTCGCGCCGGGAAAGAGGCGCCAAACGTGTTGTTCGTCATCCTGGATGATATGGGCTACGCGCAGCTCGGGTGCTACGGCAGTCCCATCGAGACACCCAATATCGACGCTCTGGCAAAGGGCGGTTTGCTCTACAACAACATGCACACAACAGCGCTCTGCTCCCCGACGCGCTCCTGCATCTTGACGGGCCGAAACCACCACTCTAACGCGATGGCGTGCATAACGGAAGGCTCGACGGGTTATCCGGGCAGCAACGGCAACATCCCCTTCGAAAACGGCTTTCTCTCGGAGATGCTGCTTGGACACGGCTACAACACCTACGCGGTCGGCAAGTGGCATTTGACGCCCGCAGACCAGCTCTCGGCCGCCGGCCCGTACGACCGTTGGCCCCTTGCGCGCGGATTCGAGCGGTTCTACGGTTTTTTGGGCGGCGAGACCAACCAGTACTATCCCGAACTGGTTTACGACAATCATACGGTCGAGCCTGAAAAAACCCCGGAGGAGGGCTACCACGTTACCGAGGACCTCGTGGACAAGGCCATCGGTTTCATCGCGGACTCAAAGCAGGTAGCCCCTGACAAGCCGTTTTTCATGTACTTCTGTCCGGGTGCGATGCACGCGCCGCACCAGGTGCCCGCAAAATGGGCGGACAGGTATAAGGGAAAGTTCGATGCGGGTTGGGAATCGTACCGGGAAAAGGCGTTTGAGCGTCAGAAGCAACTGGGCATCGTACCTTCCAATGGACAACTCTCCCGTCATGACCCGGACGTCCCGAAGTGGGATTCATTGTCTTTGGACGAAAAAAAGCTCTACGCCCGCATGATGGAAGTCTTCGCCGGGTTTCTAACCCATACCGATCACCACCTGGGGCGATTGATCGAGTTTCTCAAAAAACTCGGTGAGTTCGACAACACCCTGATCATGGTGCTTTCGGACAACGGCGCCAGCGCCGAAGGGGGCCCGAGGGGCATGGTCAACGAAGCGCTTTTCTTCAACAATGTGCAAGGGTCTCTTGAAGAAAACCTTGCGGCCATCGATAAGCTTGGCGGCCCCGAGTTTTGCAATCACTACCCCTGGGGGTGGGCATGGGCCGGCGACGCGCCGTTTCGCAGGTGGAAACGCGAGACCTACCGCGGCGGTGTAAGCGACCCGTTTATCGTGCACTGGCCCAAAGGAATTGCGGCAAAAGGCGAGATACGCACCGGGTACGCCCATGCCATCGACATGGTCCCAACGGTGCTGGAGGCGCTTGGCTACGAGGCTCCAACGTCGGTTCGAGGTGTTACGCAATCACCCATCGAGGGGTTTAGCTTCGCTCACACCTTCGATAACGCTCAGGCGAAGAGCAAACATGTCACCCAATATTTCGAGATGATGGGCCACCGGTCCATCTATCACGACGGATGGCGGGCTGTCTGCCCGTGGCCGGGGACTTCGTTTGCGGAATCGGGCAAATTCTTCGGAGCCCCTGTCGACAAGGACAAATTGACTGAACTCGACGCCACTGCTTGGGAACTTTACAATGTCGCGGAGGATTTCGCGGAAAATCACAACGTCGCCGCCCAAAACCGCGAGAAACTGCTCGAGATGATTGCCATGTGGTATGTCGAGGCCGGTAAATACAAGGTCATGCCCATCGATTCGCGCGGCACCCTGAGATTTGCCGACGAGCGGCCAAAAATAGCCGTCGACCGCACGTCGTTCGTTTTTTACCCCGGCACCCAGGGCGTTCCGACAAACGCCGGCGCAAACATACTAAACCGCCCGCACAGCATCACAGCCGATGTCGATATCCCGGATGGCGGCGCCGAAGGCGTGCTTCTTTCCCAGGGCGGAAGCGACGGCGGCTATTCCTTATACATTCAGGGCGGCTTGCTCCGCTATGCATACAACTACGTAGGGCGAAATCTTTATTATGTCGAATCCGTCGAACCAGTGCCGGCAGGTCGTCACGAGTTGCGCTTCGAGTTCGAGGTGACGGGAAAACCGGACATCGCAAAAGGAAAAGGAGCACCAGGGAAAGGGCAGCTTTACTTCGACAGCAGGCTCGTAGGGGAGAGCAAAATCGAGCTGACCAACCCTCTCACCATGGGCTTGCTCAGCAGCATAATCTGCGGCGCGGACATCGGGGCCCCGGTTACCCCGAAATACAAACCGCCCTTCCCGTTCACCGGGACCGTTCACAGCGTGACGATGGATCTGAGCGGGGAACTGATAAAAGATACGGAAGCAGAGGTGCGGATGATCCTTGCGCGGCAGTAAGCACGCCGGCCCGCACTTGAACCACCTGGCCTTGAACGGCTGGAGAACGTAACTTTTTTTGAAAGGGGAAATCCGATGCAATCAAAAAAAACATGGGGCATGGCCTTTCTGTTGCTTTTTTTGTTGAGTACTCCGGTGGTCTGCTCAGGAGCGCAAAATGAGGCCGCGCAGAAGGAGCCGGACCCGATGGCGATGTTGCACGGAATGTGCGATTACCTTGGGTCTCTTCGGCAGTTTTCTTTTCATGGCGTGGTCGATTACGACGAGGTCTATTCCGGGGGCAAAAAACTCCAGTACGGAGCTGAAATGGAATTGTACGTGAAGCGGCCCGACATGCTTCGCGTAAATGCCGTTGGCGACATACTGAACAAACAATTTTTCGTGCGCAATGACTCCCTCACCCTCTATGACAAGAGTGAAAACGTCTACGCCAGCATACAGGTCCCACCAAACATCGAGGGCGCACTCGATAAGGCCGTAAAGGATTATGGACTTCGGGTGTCTCTTAGCGAACTCGCCAACCCCCATCTTTGGGAACTGATCTCGGGCAAGATCGACAATGCTCTCTATGTAGGCCAGGTGGAGGTTCGAGGCGTATCCTGCCATCATCTTGCTTTTGATGGGCCAAGCGTCGAACTCCAGGTCTGGATCGCCGCCGGAAAGAAGCCTCTGCCGATGAAGGTGGTCTTCGTCCAGAAAAAAATGGAGGGCGAGCCCCAATGGAGCGCTTACCTGGGTGATTGGAAAACAGCTCAGAATTTGTCGGATGGTTTGTTCAAATTTAGTCCCCCCCAAGGGGTGCAGAAGATAAAGTTCGCTCCGCGCAAGCAGCCCGCTGCTCCGGGGAGCGGGAAAGGAACCAAATCATGAAACGGATTAATCTCGAGTGTCTTATGATTGCCATTGCGGTCGCAGCTCTGGCAGGGTCCCTGATTTTCACAGCGGGGGCCGAAGCCAGGGGCTTTGGTGGAGGCGCTGGCAGGGCCGGTGGGGGCGCTGCCAGAGGTTATGGCGCAGGCGGGTTTAGCGGCGGAAGTTTTCGCGGAGGCGGGGGATATGCCACCGGCCCGCGAGGAGGGGCCGCCGTTAGAGGTCCGGGCGGAGGGGCCGCCGTTAGAGGTCCGGGCGGGTACGGCGCCGCTCGGGGGCCTGCGGGAAACGTCGGCGTCAGGGGACCTGGCGGGTCCTATGCCGGAGGTTCTTACAATCGAAACGTAACCGTGAATCAGGGCTGGGGCGCCTGGGGCGGCGGCTATTACAGGCCTGGGGCCGTGGCCGCCGGGGTCGCTGCCGGAGTCGTGGTCGGCTCGACCGTGGCAGCACTTCCGCCCGCCTACCAAACGGAGGTGGTAAACAATCAAACTTACTACGTCGCAAACGGCGCCTACTATCAACAGTGCTACCAGGGTGCTGAAGTCGGGTACTGCGTGGTCGCAAACCCTGGCCATTAGGGCTGAAGCAGGTCATAAGTCGTGGAAGCGGGCCGGGCTTTTGAAAAAGGCTGCGGCTCGCTTCCAAGTCCCGCACTCGGGAAAAGCCCCATGCCGCGGCAACCAACAAATATTGCGTACGAGCAGAGCCGTCTTGCTGCCGAACGTACTCTTCTGGCCTAGGTCCGCACCTGCCTGGCAATGATCGGCTTCGGGTTCACCATCTTTAAATTTTTCCTGTACCTGCGGGCATCCGAGTCAATATCTCCAGGCATTCCCGTTAGCAGAACGCGGAATTTCGGTTTGACGCTCGTCATACTCGGGGTCGTTCTGCTGGCTCTTGCGACAGTGGAACACATTTTGTTCTCAAGGCGAATGGCCATCGAAGCAGGGCGCAGTTTTCCGAAATCAACGGCGCTCGCCGGTGCCATCATCATCACGCTGCTGGGGCTCCTTGCACTACTCGGCCTGCTTTTGCGAATCGGTCCATTTTGACGTTTTTCTTGGAACTTCAACGGCGTGGATATGCCGGCCCGGCCGGGTTGGAGCGCAAATACAAACACAACTTTGCAAAAGGAGGGTCGCCCCGTGAAAAGGTTTTCCTCTACCATTTTCCTTGCGTGCGTCTTATGTGCGGTTATGATCCATGGGAGTTCCTTTGCCGCCGAGGAGGGTGTCGGCCATTATGTCCCTGGGGCTTTGGCCGATTTTATGGACGTAGCCCCCGAACCGGGCTTGGCTGTCCTTGACTGGTACAACCATTATGAAGGCAGTGTCGGCGCCGGCAGACAGATCGAGTTTGGAGGAGTCCTCGCGGCAAACGTGAGCGCAACGAGTGACGCCGAAATGGCAGGGGCAATCTACACCTGGCCTTGCGGTATTTTTGGAAGCAGGTTTTCGGCGGGACTTATCGTTCCCTATATATGGATGGATGTGACCGGATCGATCACCGGCCCGGCGGGCAGGACATTGACCCGCACCGACACCGTCAGCGGCATTGGCGACATGACGCTTATACCTTTCTGGCTGGGTTGGAGCCGGGGTGATTGCAAGTGGGGCATACAGCTGGATGTATATGCGCCAACGGGCGAATACGACGTCGGTCGTCTGGCCAACCCGGGCCTCAATTACTGGACGTTCGAACCGCTGGCCTCCTTTAGCTTTGTGAGCAAGAAGACCGGGCTGGAAATATCGACCACCGCCGGCTTCGATTTCAACACCAATAACGATGCAACAGACTACCAGAGCGGCGATGTGTTCCACGTGGACGCTACCGTCGCCGAACATCTGCCCCTGTGCAAACTCGGTCTTTTCGGGGCCGGGGTCAACGCTTTCTACTGGAAGCAGTTCACCCCCGACACCGGCTCCGGGGCAAAGCTTGGCTCCCTTGAAACTCTAATGACCGGGGCGGGGCCCGTTGTCTCCTACCTCTCCCCAAAGTTTTGCGGGAACCACATGGTTGTGGCCGAGGTTAAATGGCTGCCGCAAATCGAGGCTTCCAGCACTCTCAAAGGGGATTACGTGTGGTTTAAAGCCTCACTAGCCTTCTGACCCCGAAGGAGGTGCTTTCCCCGATGAAGACCAAAGGAGGAACATGGGGCCGATTCACGGAACTATGACGTCTGTATTCGCAACGTCGGCGGTATCGCTTACTTACCTGTTCCTGGTCTCCACAATGTTTTCCATCGGTTTGGCCGTGAGCGTGGACCAGTTCCTCGCAGCACTACGGGATTACAAGCCCTTGGCTCGCGTTTTGCTCGCAAACATTGTTCTGGTTCCAATCCTGGGACTGCTCCTTGTCCAGATTTTTCCGCTGTCGACGGATGAAAAAACGGCGATCCTGCTCCTGGCGTTGGCCCCTGGAGGAATACAGGCCCTTCAGTTCACGGCAAAGTCCGATACCCCCTTTGCTGCCGCCGTGATGTTTATCCTTTCAATCGTGGGGATTGTCATTTCACCTTTATTGGCCGACCTTATCCTTCCCGTGGAGACGCGGGTGAGAGTACCCTATCTGCACGCCATGGAATTTTTGCTCCTGTTCCTGCTGCTGCCCCTTCTGGCCGGTTTTACCCTCCGCCACAGAGCGCTCCGTCTTGCGGATGGACTGAGTAAACCGGTCCTGCTCATCTCCAATATCTCTTTCATAGCGGCTGTGGTTCTCACGATGACGGTAAAGAGCAGGGCAACCCGCTCGATCGGCTGGGCGGGACTTTCTGCCATGGCTGTTCTCATTTTATCCTCCATGGCGATCGGCTGGCGGCTGGGCGGACCCGGCAGGGGCGCGAGGCAGGTGAGTGCGGTAGCTACGAGCATGCGAAACGCGGGGGTTTGCCTCCTGATAGCGGCCACGAGCTTTCCCGGGACGACCGTGGAAATAGCGGTGGTTGCGTTCATGGCCATGATGGTGCCCCCGAATATGATTTTTACCGCATACCATGTCATCAGAGGCAAACGGCTGACAGGCTGATTATCCTTTATCGATAGAGACCGGAAATCAACTCCCGTGGTCATTTTTGAAGGAGAGCACCCCAGATGCGCTCGACATTTTCCCGTTCGTTTTTTCCGTACTGGACGATTCCCCTGATCTATGTGGCGGCAACGATAGCCCTTGCTTTCACCCTCCCGCGCGTGGAGTATAAATTCCTGCCAGGCCTTAGTCATTCAATGGCCGGCTCTTCTGCGGTCGCAATATTTTCTTCCATAGCCTCCGGCATGATAGCTCTTACAGGTATCGTCTTTTCGCTTGCATTTGTGATGATTCAATTCAGCAGCTCCGCCTATTCACAACGGTTGGTCTACTGGTTCAGTTCGAACCCCGTCATTTTCCACTCCCTTGGCCTTTTTTCGGCCACTTTCATCTATGCCTTGGCTTCCCTTGCGTGGGTGGACAGGGAGGGATCGGGCAGGGTGCCTGTGATCGGAACAGGGGTGGTGTTCTTGCTGCTTACTTTAAGCGTGCTTGCCCTGGTGGTGCTCATCCGGGACATTTCGGAACTGCAGGTCACCCGGGTTTTGCACTTCATCGGTCACAGGGGCCGAGTGTCCATTCGGGAAGTCTATCCTTCAAACGAGCGTCCCTTTTTGGATATTGACTCGTCGAGCGGGGCGGAAAATCAGCCCGTCACACAGACGCTTTATTTTTCCGGTGGGCCGCTTGTGATAGCCGCGATCGACATCCACGCCCTGGTTCGCATGGCAAGGGAAGCCGAAGGGCTGATCGTTTTGAATCGCGCGGTGGGCGATGCCGCAATGGAGGGCCCGCCACTCATGCAAATACATGGAGGTAAAAGACTGCTGCCCGAATCCGGTCTCGCAAAGGCGATAATACTTGCTCGAGATCGCACTTTCGATCAGGACCCAAGGTATGCCATCCGGCTGCTTGTAGATATCTCCATAAAAGCCCTCTCACCGGCGATAAACGATCCGACGACAGCGACACAGGCAATCGATCAGATAGAGGATCTTTTGCGCCGGCTGGCGGTGTGCAACCTCGAAATCGGTCGGGTAAAAGACGGGGAGGGGACGCTCCGCCTGATTTTTCCGGCTCCGGACTGGGAAGATTATCTGTCCTTGGCTTTAGATGAGATTTCCTTCTATGGGGCTTCGTCGCTGCAGGTGATTCGAAAACTGCGCTCGGCCCTGAGCGAGTTGGCGGAAATCGCGCAACCCCCCAAGAAAGGAGCCGTCCTGTCGTACCTGGAACACCTCGACGATATCGTAAACCGTACTTTTACCGATGAACATGACCGAAACAAGGCTAAACAGGAAGACCGGCAAGGATTGGGCTCCACATTTAGAAGAAGGGGTAAGGACTGATCCTGTCAGTTCTACCGGACCGATCCCAAAACGGGCGCTTTTCCGCTACCATCTGGAAAACCCATACGGCTTTTATGTTCATGGTGAGGAGTACAGCTCCCGAAGGACAGTTCACCGCGTTCCATGTTTGCGCACCCCGCCGGAGAGCGCGCAACATGGTTTAAGCTTACCGCTGTCCTACCTGCTCGGAAAATATACCGGTTTTCCAAGTTCCTCCAGGGCAAAACCGTGGAAAACATGGTGCCCGTCAATGTCCAACACCCGCAAATCATCGGTTTGAGAAAGATCGCCGCAGATTATTGAAAAGCGAGTCCCGTACATTTCCTTTACCCTGTTAACGGGTAGCTCGTAGGCGATGTATTTGGTGATGCCTCTCGCGCCGAGCTTCTGTGATAAAATGGGGTGTTCGAGCGAATCGAAGGATGTAAGGATCAATATTGGACCGCTTCCCGAAAAAATCATCGCCGCTTTCATGGCTTACTCCTTTCAGCTGTCCTATTGAATCCACCAGCCGCACGTCTTCTACCACTATTCACACGTCCAGCCGCCTTTTTGATCGAGCCTCCATGTGCGGCCGGGAACAGTGGTGGTTCTTCCCAGAGCCGGAGACGACGGGCCATACAGGACAAGTTTACGGCCGTTAAGCTCATGAGGAGAACCATCGAAAATATATCCGTCCGGATTAATTTTGAAACAGACCTCTTCCGACATCACTTCCGATCCAAGCGGAATTGGAGGCACTATTCTTGAGCCGACCATGGGAAGATACGATGACTCAACAAGGTTTCCGTATTCATCAACCTTTCCGCACACCAGTTCACTATCAACATTTTCCGCAACGGGTGATCGAGAATAAACCGGCGGCCCGATTTCCTCGAAAGAAAAACTGTTGAAAACGTGGTGCCCGTCGATGTCCATGATCCGCAGGTCATCTGTTTGAGACAGATCTCCCAGGATTGTTGAAAAACGAGTGCCGTAACGCTTCTTTACGAGTTCGATTTCAACCTCGTGGGCAATGAATTTCGACATGCCTCTGGCTGCAAGTCTTTCAATGAACCCTGGTGAATCGAAAGACTCGAAGGTGGTAAGGACAAGTATGGGCCCGCTTCCGGCAAAAATTAAGGCTGCTTTCATGACGGAATCTCCTTTCTGCGCCTGAATCGTGCCTTTCGATATGGCCTTTTCAACATCGCTACTCTACCTTAATAGTTGCACATAGTGTACCAGCTGTGGGTGTGGCCAACCCGCCCATCCTCCGCACGGTTGAGTCGCAAATCGTGGGCATATTAATGGCCCAAGGAGCTAAAAAAGTTACACTTACCCGTCACCTTGAAGATTCACTGTTTGAAAATAGCCTTTGCTCGTAATGGATAGTTGAAGGTCACCTTTCTGTCAACGGGTCCCCACGATTTATCGGAGTTTACCGATCCGTCAGTACTGTTCCCGATAGATGTTACGCAAACCTTTTTCCAGAAGGATCTTCGATGTATCGTCGATCATGGATGGATTGCCGCAAATGTAAAAATCCGTTGTTTCCGTGTCGAAAGTGCACGAACGTAACACATCTGTGACTCTGCCTTGCCTCATGCCACCAGTCGGCGCCTCGCGGCTTACACAAACGGTGATGCCTACCTGATTACAATCGCGGCACCCTTTGATTCTGTCTGTGAGTGAGGCGTCGAATTGGAATCGGCACCCGAAGAAAAGTTCGATTGGGGGTGGACTATGCTGCTGCGCCAGCTTCCCGATCATGGGAATGAACGGAGATATGCCTGTTCCTGTAGCTATGAAAACATGCGCATGTTCGGGCGAGACAATCCTAAAATCGCCCACTGGAATACGCATGAAGGTCTCATTGCCCGGCACAAGAGCCTTTACAAATTTACTTCCGTGACCGTCGAACCGCGTGTCGATGAGAAAGGTGATTCGTCTTCCGCATAACTCGACGATGGAATAATCACGCCATTCGTAATTTCCAACCGAAACCCGGGCATACTGTCCAGGTTCGAAGCTCAATTCCAGGGGAAGCTCAAAGACCAGTTCAAAGACCGTTTCAGTTACCTGGGCCTTCTCAATAAGTGCAGCCGGTAGTTTCTGGTTCGGCATCGGCCGTTGAAGCCCCGTCGATGATGGAAACCTTTGCTCGCTGCTTTCCTTTGCTCCACCTTTGGCCATTTTTTTTGAAGGACGCATGGCATCTCTGCCTATGCGAAAGAATCCAAACGGACCATTGAGTAAGGCGGCGGCGGCGACTCCGCCCATGAGTGCCCCGGCAATGCCAAGCGAACATACGTCGGAGCCGGTAAGATAGAGGCCGCGGACAGGTGTCTTCACTCGAAGCGCTTTGGTTTTGAATTTTTCAGGGATATCCGGGACCCCATACATCCTGCCGTGGTCTCGGCCGCTAAAATGCTGGATGGTAAGAGGCGTAGCCAGTTCTTTGTAAGCAACAAGGGCGCCGAAACCAGGGAGATGGCGCTCAACTAACTCGAGAAGCCCCTCCGCTATTCTTTCTTTGAGGGCATAGTATTCGGGAGCACGTTTGCGCCAGGGTTGTTTACACCAGGCATCAAAGTATTCCGGGACGACGAGTGCTATGATCTCGGCTGTCGGAGGCCTGTCATCGCCGGCCTTTATCGAAGGAAATGATAGATAGGCGGAACAGGGGACGCCGCGCAGCAACCGCTCGGTCTGCTTTTGCACATCAAGCGTTTCGGAGGTTTCATTGATCCACCAGTTCTCGCCGCGAACCCCCAAACATTCGGGAGATTCGTTTAAGCCAAGGAATAGTATGACAGCGCTCAGGCCGTTATCGAGCGCCGTTAGCTCCCGTGCGTTTTTAAGCACCTGCTTTTTCGGGCTTCCCGCGAGAAGGCGACCGTACGTGGCGACGGCCCCCGCGTTGGAAATAACCGTTTGCGAGGAGTATTCAACAGTTGTCTTTTGTGGGATATGCCGAACGCGAACACCCTCAACGCGTTCGTTGCGTACAATAATTTCCGATACCTCGCTGTTGATCAGAAAAGCACCGCCGTTGCGCTCAACGATCTCTTCAACAATGCGGGCAATACGCTCGGCCCCCCCGTGGGGATAGTAACCGCCGTTCAGATAGTGAGAAACGATTAGCGCGTGAACTGCAAAACAGCTCTTGTCCGCTGTCAATCCATAGTCACCCCATTGGCTGGTGAGGAGTGTGCGCAGCTTCAGATCGTTTATATGCAAGCGAAGGTATTCCGCCGTTGTCATGCACGCGAGGTTTTTCGCGATTCGATTCGCCATTCGTATGGGCCATGCAACGAGCCACGGCAAAAAACGGGTCATGAATTCGCGTACATGCCAATGGGATGCGGCCCGGATGTCTTTAAAGTATTTTTCTATAGCCGAACGTTCATGGGGAAATGCGGCGATAAGGCGCTCACGGTAACCGGCGGGATCGTTTGGCACTTCGAATACAACTTCCGGATAGACGAATTTTTCGAAGTTTTCGGGCATCTCTTCCCATTTCAGCTTATTATCCGTGACATAGTCCAGGAGTCTCCTGACCATGGCGCCCTCGAACATATCCCCGACATAATGGAGACCTACATCCCAGCTATAGCCCTTGCGCCTGAAAGAATGGGTGAAGCCGCCTATTTCGAAATGCCGTTCAATAACAAGGACCCGCTTTTTATTCATCTGCGCGAGAATGCTTGCAACGCTCAAGGCCCCCATTCCGGAACCGATGACAATGGCGTCGAAATTATTTTGTTGCATTATACGGTCCTTCCTTCGTTCGAGGGATGGGTGGTCCGAATCTTCAGGATAAGCAATCCTTGTCGGATTCCTTGTGGATGGGGCACGATGAGGAGTATAATATATCAGAGTTGATTTGAATCGGAAATCCAGGAAGAACGTTATCTCGCTGTGATGACGACGATTTAAGCGAGGGGTATGAAATGGGCGGACGGGCAATTGGCGTGCTTTACGTGGTGACGATGGCCGCCGTCATAGTCGGTATGGATCTCGTGTTCTTTAGAAACCGATTATGGGAACGGCTGACAGTGAATATTGGCATTGTCCTGGTGTTCGTAGCCTTCTACTTCAGATTCTTCAGGCATCCATGAACAATCGGCAACGACCCGGCGCCAGGCAGCGGCGGCTCGGCTTCTCCCTCCTCAGCTAGTTGTATCTCCCCGTCAGGCTTCATTCGTTTTGGTGAGGTGTACCCGGGCGTCGTGGCTAACCCTCCTTTCTTCAGGCTCCAGGTCTGGCTCTCTCGATATCGATCCATTGCCGCCCGTTCCAGATTTCAATAGGAAATAGACAACCGCCCGCTAACGGAACCGGCTGAAATGAACCGTACCATTCTGAAGGGTCGGCGCCCTTCTCGATACCGGCTCGCTCCAAACGAAGGGCTGCCTCATCTGGCAGGCCGCTTATTTTTTTGTAGGTCTCCCAGTCGTAAGCCCTTACTTTGGAGGGATTTATCTCGATCCGAACCGGCGGGAACCCTGCTTTGAACATCTCGTCTCTCGTAGCTTCAAGCCGAACGGCGCCGCTGTCTTTATCCCTCACTACCTTCCTTGCGCTCTGCTCGAAGTCTGAATTCGAGGAAAACCAGACTGCGGGAAGCTCCTTTGGGTCAGTCCCAATGGGTGCAACCTTGATTTCCCGGCTCTCGATTATTTTTGCGAGGTGTTGAGTCGCGGTATAGTGCCACAGCCTTTTAGCGACTGGTGCGGGAGATTGCGGAATGCGCCGGTTTTTCTGCACTCTGAATTTATTGCTCACGTGATTTTTCCTTTCCGCCGGTCGGCTCTTACCCGTACCCCTGGCATTGGTGGCCAGTCAGGGGGATGGGCCTGTCTTTCCACTTATCGGCTTCCATTTCCCTCCGGATAAGGTCGATAATGACGGCGTTGATGGAAATCGGCTCACCCTTGCAATAGGTGTCCCTGGCCGCCTTCGTTTTTGCCCAGTTCAAAAGCTCTTCGGGTATCATGAGATTTAGCGTCTTCATCGCTTCCCCCCTTTTGGTTTGGGTGCTCCCGGTCTTATTTGCACCAACGGCTTTGACTGTCAACGGACAATATGATCGTAACCCAAAATCCCGGTCGAACCAAAATGATGCTGTCTTATTTTGCGCAGAAGAAATTAATTGTGACTACCTGTCCGGTATCTTTATAAAAAAGGGATATCAGGATGTCTTGCGTATAATTTCTAACGACTAAAACTCATGAATCATGGTTGACTCTATGCGCGAGAATCTTAATAAAGATAGGCTGCTCGATGAGAGCGCTCCGGATCGCCGGAGCGGATGTGCACTTGCCTCAATCACATCCGCCCCGGGCTTTTTGTCATTCCGCTTTTCGATGTATTTGTCCCCCGGTGCTTTGAGTCACCGGGCTCCATCAGATCTTTTTCGTGTGAATCCGGTCGGCCGCCCCCACGAACAGCCGCACAGGTCGCAGCTGTACTGATCGGCGCAGCGCTTTAGGACGGCGCAGCTTTTGGATTTGCAAAGGTATCCGGCCCCGCGGCGATCACAACCGCTGATGGCGCCTCCAGACTCCTTGAGGGCGCAGGCGCCGCAAAAAAGCAGGTCTCCTCTGTAAAAGCATTTGCCGTACCTGCTGACGGACGGGCCGCAATCCGCCCGGGCATTGGTCGCCAAAAGCGATGGAGCAACGATTGCCGCGCCCAAAACGACCAAAAAGGCCAATAAGCTCAGTCTACCGCTGTGCATGGAACACTCCTTCGATTCTGTTTTTTAAAAGATAATCAACCTCTGTTTCCGTGTCCTTTGGGCGGCTCAAGGATGCTGACGGAAGACTAGAAGTGACTATTTACTTGACATGTTAAACGGGAGGTATTACCAAGTTCATCGAATTGAGTACGAATGCAGGTTCTGCAACACAAGAGCATATGAACAAGGCTGGTTTCGATTTGGACCATACAGGTCAGGTAATGTGTGAACCGGTCCTGATAGGGAGCGGAACCAGCAGGACGGTTGGGCCGGTTCTTTTGGGCTCGGCTTTTGGTGACGGGTTGTTATCCAATTATTTCAACTATCAAAGGAGTCTATCATGTCGAAGAATTTGTTTCTGCGCGTATTGTTGATTGCCGGCCTTGGTATTTCCCTCGCCGGTTGTGCTTGCCATCACGCCGTTGCGCCCTGCCAGCAGCCCGCCGTTGTACAGCCGGCTCCTGAACCAGTACAGCCGGCTCCCGAACCAGCTCCTATGCCAAAACAGCCACGCAATTAATTGCCAGTCCGCCCCTGCCTCGCGTGATATCGTGATGCAGGGGCGTCGCCACAAAAAATATGCGTAATTAGAAACATCCTGTATCAGTTGCAGAGAGAATGAAAAGAAACAGCGGGAAGCAGACCTTTTTTGTTTCATCGGCATCGCGGTTAACGAAAGTCTCGAGGGCGGCGGGTTCACAAGCGGCGACAATAGCGAAATTGCTTTGCGTTATGCTTCTGGCCTCCGGTTGCGCCCATACCGCGGCTATAGTCAAGAGTCAACCTGAAACCCCTGTCGCTTCGGCGCCCGCGCCCAAAAGGGCGGACTTCGCACAGGCTGACCAGTCCTCAAACGATCAGAACGTCGCGGACTGGGTTTTAAATTCCGGCGATAACCAGGGGCTGCCGTTCATGCTTGTCGACAAGACCTTCGCCAGAGTGTTTTTGTTCGAATCCGACGGGCATCTTTTGGGGGATGCGCCTTGCCTGATCGGACGGGCGATAGGCGATGTGTGCGAAACAGGCATTGGAAAGAAAAAATTATACCAGATCCCCCCGTCGGAGCGCATTACGCCGGCCGGCCGGTTCGTCGCGTTTCTTGGAAATGACCTGAAGGGAAAGACCGTTCTTTGGGTGGATTACAAGGGCGGGGTAGCCATGCACTGGGTGGTTACACACAATCCCAAGGAACGCCGGCCTCAAAGAATAAAAAGCCCGGATCCCGCCGAGCATCGTATTTCCTGGGGCTGTATAAATGTTCCGGATTCTTTCTACGATCAAGTCATAAAACCGACTTTCAGGGGGAGGAAAGGCATTCACAGCACAAGCACCGCCGGGGCCGCAACCCTCAGCGGAAGCACCTTGACCATCACCGGCGTCGGCACGGTTGTGATTGACGCAAACCAGGCCGGCGGCGTTGCCGGTGGCGTTACCGATGCGGCAGCCCCCCAGGTGCAGGCGTCTATCGTCGTCACCCAGGCCACGCAAACCATCACCTTCACCAATCCAGCCGCATCGGAATTGGTCACCTTCGGCGTTGCGCCGATCGTGCTGGCAGCCACGGCGAGTTCCACCTTGCCCGTCACCTTCTCAATTGACAGCACATCCACTGCTGGGGCCGCAACCCTCGGTGCGGATGGCGTTACGCTGACGATCGCTGCTGCTGGCACGGTCGTCATCGACGCGAATCAGGCGGGCAATGCCAACTACGCGGCAGCGACCCAGGCTCAGATCACCATCACG
>CAWEZA010000020.1:0-20179 GCA_963813125.1 uncultured delta proteobacterium
GCGCAGTAAATCCGCGAATCGACGAGCCGTCGAAGGTTAGGTTTTCATAGGAGCCGAGCAGAAATTTCTTGTCGTAGTCAAGCAAATGGAGACGGCCCTCAAGATCGGAGAACAGCACCGTGACGGCCTTAATGCGTTTCTCGTCGGTCAAATACTTCAGGCGTTTTTCGCGGACGTCGCCGGCGGGCACGCGCTTGGTGCGATCGCTCTTGGCTTGCAGGTTCAGCGTTTCCAACTCTTCATAAGGGAGGGCGAGAAAATTCCGGTACTCGTTCGACATGAAGCTCCTTTCGTGCGCGCACGATTAAGGTGGATGGGCGAAAACCCCAGCGCAAACAGCATAAAGAATCCATGAGGAATTGTGGATCTCAGGGTGTGGAAAACGCGGCTCAGCGGGAGCGCGAGATGAGAACCATGATGAGGAGAATCGCTATTGGAATGAGCGCCAGGCCGGAATAATAGAGGACCTTGCGGGAGAGCTGAGACTTGCGCTTTTGCCAGTGAAGCAGTTCGGGGCGCTCCTCGATCCCGACCTGGTCAGGGTGCTCGAGGTCGCGGATGAACTCCTGTGCAGTCGCGTACCGGTTCTTGGGATCGCGCTCAAGAGCGCGGTACAGGATCTCCTGTAACTGCGGGGAAACGGAAGGGTCGGCGACTCGCGGCGGAAGAGGGTGATTCAACAGCCGGTCGTTCATCGCGGCCATCGGGGTGGGGCCCGTGAAAGGCAGCTTGCCGGTGAGCATCTCGTAGAGTATGACGCCCACCGAGTAGATATCGGTACGGCCGTCGCCCCGCTTGCCCTTCACCTGTTCCGGGGCAATGTAATTGGGCGTACCCAGCATGGTGGTGAAGTTGGCATAGGTCAGGCGCTTCGACGTCGTGTCGCCGGCGATGCCGAAATCAATCAGCTTAATATGATCTTCGTCGTCGACCATGATGTTCTCAGGTTTGAGGTCGCGGTGTACCACGCCGTTTGCGTGGATATAGTCGAGGGCCACAATGGTTCTGTTGCCGTACCTGACACCTACGTATTGCTCGCCCAACGGCCATAAGGAGCGCCAAAATCAAATCGAGCGCCATTGCCGCCGCGGCAACGTACTTTGGCCATGCGGGGCTAAGGCGCTCGATCAGCCAGGACAGCAGCCCGCCTGCCGCCGGTATGATTATCAGCCACGCAAGTATCATAAAAACACCGCCAGTCCGATCAGGATGGCCGCACCCGAGGCGATTCCCAGCACAAAGGACCGCACGCGCCCGTTTTCGGTTGCGACCAGTCCGCGCCAGGCCTGCCGGTTGAGCCATCCGATCCCTTGGTAGAAATAATCGATTACGTCGCCGCGATTGATCAGGGCAAGCCTCACGTAAGGGTGCACCAGCACGAGGTCATAGAACCAGTCGAACCCCCAGCCGGAAAACCACAAGGCGTGAAGCAGTTTTCCCGGGGAGGACCGGGCGGTTTTTTCGTAATACCGGGACTCCATGAACAAAACGATCAGCAGGATGCCGGCTAAAGAGACACACCCCGAAAATATCTCGAACAAGCCCTCGCGCCCGGCCCTGGCGGGTGCGATCACCAGTGAGGGCAGCGTCCCTTTAAGAAATTCGGTGAGGGCCGGAACTCCGCCAAGCGTTTTCGGGATGCCGACCAGGCCGCCGGCTATCGACAGCACGGCCAGGACCACGAGAGGAACGGACATCCGCCACCCGGGAAGCATCGTTGTTTTCCTGCGAAGAGGCCCAAAAAATGTCAGCACCACCATTCGGAACGTGTACATGGAGGTCAGAAGCGCCCCGACGATGGCTGCGCCCCACAGCCACGCCCCCCCCAGGGGCGATGACCAGGCCTTCCAGATTATCGCGTCCTTGGAATAAAAGCCCGCTGTGACCAGCGGGACTGCCGCAAGCGAGCAGCCGCCTATAAGAAATGTCCAGAAGACAAGGGGCATCTCTTTTCGCAAGCCCCCCATTTTGAACATGTCATGCTCCTGGTCCATGGCCAGTATTACACTGCCTGCGCCAAGGAAGAGCAGGGCCTTGAAGAAGGCGTGAATCATGAAATGGAATATTGCCGCCGACCAGGCCCCTGTGCCGAGGGCCAGGAACATGTAGCCTATCTGGCTGATGGTCGAATAGGCGAGCACACGCTTTATATCGTGTTGAACCAGGCCGCTGAAACCGGCCAAAAGCAGGGTGGCGGCCCCGATCACGGCCACCGTGGTCATCGCCGCCGGGGAAAGCGCGAAAAGAACGTGGGTCCTGGCTATGAGATAGACGCCCGCCGTCACCATCGTCGCCGCGTGTATCAGCGCGCTAACCGGCGTTGGGCCGGCCATGGCGTCCGGAAGCCATGTCTGCAGAGGCAGCTGGGCGGACTTTCCGACCGCCCCGCCAAGCAGAAGCAGTGCGGTGATGGTGGCAATAGCCGAGCCCGCCGGCCAGGTGTTCCCGGCTCGGAGCATGGCTTCCTGGATCTGCAGTGTCCCAAGGTGGGTAAAGATCATGAACAGCGCCACCGCCATGGCGGTATCGCCCACCCTGGTTACGACGAAAGCCTTGCGGGCCGCGTAGCCGTTTTGAGGCTCCCTGTACCAGAAACCGATCAAAAGATAGCTGGAAAGGCCAACGCCTTCCCACCCGAGATACAAAAGCAGGAAGTTGCCGCCCAGCACGAGTGTTAGCATGGACCCCACGAAAAGGTTCATCTGGGCAAAAAAACGGCTGTAGTTTTCGTCGTTGGTCATGAATTCGGTAGAGTACAAATGGATAAGAAACGAAACGAAGGTGATGACAAGTATCATCACTAGCGAGAGGGAGTCGAGGTATAAGGAGACCGACGGTCGAAAGCCCGAGATATCGATCCATGTCCAGACGGTTTGCGTGTAGCTGCCGCCCGCGGGAGCGGAGCCGATAAAGCTTGCCGCCACAAGCCCCGTTGCAACTGCGGACAACCCCACCGAGCCCGCGCCGATCCAGGCGGCCATCCAGCGTGGCAGCCGGGCGCCGGCAAGTCCAAGCACCAGGGCGCCGGCAAACGGCAGGGCGGGAATTATCCAGAGCCAATTTAGCATATCACCCTCGCATGCTTTTCGCCGCATCGGTATCCAGGAGCTTCAACCGGTGGTGCATCTGGAGCACCAGGGCAAGCGCAACCGATACTTCCGCGGCAGACATCGAAATGATGAAGATGAACATGACCTGGCCGTCGGGGTGGCCCCAGCGCGAGCCCGCGGCCACGAAAGCCAGGCCCGCCGCATTGAACATGATCTCGATCGAAAGAAGCATGAAAATGATATTGCGGCGGACAAGAACCCCGATCAGCCCGAGAAAAAACATCACTGCCGCAAGGATCAGAACATATCCAACGAGCGCGGTCATGGCTGGTCTTCCTCCCTGCGGCCTGACTTGAACCCGCGGCCCAGGTGGTACGCCCCGATAAGACCGCTAAGAAGAAGCATCGAAGCCAGTTCGGTCCCGAAAAGGTATGGGCCGAACAACGCCTGACCTACCTCTGCCGGGCCGACCTCGCGCAAACCGACCGGCGGCCCGCCACCCCGCAGAACGTAGACCACTTCGGTCAAAAGAGCCGCCGAGAGCACAAACGGCCCGAAAAAGAGGCGGGCCGGGTGGTTCGACCGCTCCCCTTCGGCGGATTGGGGCCCGAGATTTAGCATCATCACCACGAACACGAAGAGCACCATTATGGCGCCGGCATAGACGATCACTTCAAGTGCCGCGGCAAAAGGGGCTCCCAGGACAAAGAAAATCACCGCCACCGACAGCAGCGAAACGATCAGGTAGAGCAGGGCATGAACCGGGTTATACTCGATGATCACCATGAGCGTGGAAATCACGGCAATGATCGCCGCACCGTAGAAAATCGAATTCATGGCTCTTTTAACTCCAGGTCAGGGAAGGAGGCCGCGGACGTCCACGGGGGGGAATTCGTTTTCCGACTCCCCTTTGCCCTTGACTCCGACAGACACCCCGGCAACCCGGTAGAAGTTGTAGCCGGGACGCTTCCCGGGGCCGCTTATCAGCAAATCTTCCTTTTCGTAGACCATGTTTTGCCGGTCATACTCGCAGAATTCGAAATCATTGGTCAGCTGTATGGCGTAGGTCGGGCAGGCCTCTTCACAAAACCCGCACAGAATGCAGCGCGAGAAGTTGATCCGGAAAAACTCGGGGTAACGCCTGCCGTTTTCGTCCTGCGTTGCCTGGAGCGCGATGCAGTCGACGGGGCAGGCCGCCGAGCACAGGTAGCAGGCGACACAGCGCTCCTGCCCGTCAGGGTCGCGCGACAGTATGATGCGCCCCCGGAAACGCGGCGGGTGGACTATCTTCCGGTCGGGGTACTGTATGGTCTCCCGCCGCCGAAACATGTGCAGCAAAACTTCCCAGAGGGTCTGCAGAATACTCAGCATGAACGTGCTCCCCAGGTTAACGGCGGGCCAGCAAAACCCCGGCCGTAACGAGCAGGTTTAGCAGGGAAAGCGGCAGGAGAACTTTCCATGCGTAAGACATGAGCTGGTCGTAGCGGGGCCTTGGCAGCGCCGCCCTGATCAGGATAAAAAGGCAGATGAACACCAGCGTTTTCCCCAGGAGCCACACGATGGGCGGCAAAAACGGACCCCGCCACCCGCCGAAAAAAAGAGTGGCGATGAGCAGGGAAGTCAACGTTATGCCCAGGTATTCCCCAACGAAAAACATCCCGAATTTCAGGCCGGAATATTCCGTGTGATAGCCTTCGACCAGTTCGCTTTCCGCCTCCGGCAGATCGAAGGGCAGCCGGTGAGTTTCCGCAAGGCCCGCAATGAAAAAAATTACGAATCCGACAAACTGCGGCACGCAGAACCACATGTCTCGCTGGGCATCGACAATGGCGCCCAGCCGGAAGGAGCCGGCCGTCATGACCACGCCCATCAGGGATAGCCCCATGAAGACTTCGTAGCTGAGCAGCTGGGCGGTCGCCCGCAAGCTTCCGAGAAGCGAGTACTTGCTCTGGGAAGACCAGCCGCCCAGGACTATTCCGTAAACGCCTAGCGAGGCCATCGCCAGGAAGAAAAGCAGGCCGATATCGAGGTCGGCTATTACGATTCCCGGTGAAAAGGGGATGACTCCAAAGGGGATGAGGGTTGCCGCGACAATGATCGCCGGGGCTATGACAAAGACGGTCCGGTCGGCAAAGGGGGGTATCCAGTCTTCCTTGAAGAAAATCTTGATCATGTCGGCCATGACCTGGAGAAGGCCGAAGGGACCCACGCGGTTGGGCCCGTAGCGGTCCTGCCAGAGGCCGAGCAGCCGCCTCTCCAGCCATATGAGAGCGGCGCTGACCGCCATGGCCCCGATGAGAACGCAGAATACGATGATGAGATGGCGCGGGATTTCACCCATCGGTTCTTTCCTTGAACACCTTCCCTGAGGCGGGCAGGTCCAGGGCCGGTCCGCCGGGCAGCCCGACCGGAAGGCCCGCCACTCCGCGGGGAAGAGACGGAACTATTCTTACGTCGAGTTCCTGTACTGAACCGGAGACGTCCACTTTGGCCCTTCCGCCTTCAAGGAGTCCAAGCAGGGATGCGTCTTCAGGATGAAGGGCAACGTAGGGTTTGGGACAGAGCCCGGCCACAGCCGGAGAAAGAGTGCTCAATTCTTCCGAGCCGAAGATGTGGTGGAGGGGAACAAATGACAATTTCCCATCCCCCGGCGGCCGCCTTTCGGGAATGTCCTTGAAATACTCAGCTTCTAAATGGTCGGAAGGCTCGATCAGTCGCACGCCGGGCTCCCCTCCCCGCAAGGGCCCGCCGATTTCCTCCTGAAACCCGGTAAGAGACTGGACCGAATTCCAGCCGGGCGCCCAGAACCTCGGGATGAGCGCGGACGGGGGCTGGCGGGAATCGCCCTCCATCGAGAATGCCAGTGGCGTATCCGGGTCTTCAGGGGGTTTTGGTTCGTTCACATCCACCTCGGCCAGTATCGCCGTTCGGCCGCTGTAGCGGTGGCTCTGCCTCGGGACTTTCCCGCCTGCTTCCCGGAAGTAGGCGCCGGGGGCGGCAAAGGGGATCTTCCCCAGCGCGGGGTTTTCAGCGGCCACCGCCTCGATCAGGTCGTCCAGGCTGCGCCACCTGTCCGCCTCGGGGCGCCCCGCCGCCTCCATGATGTCGCGAACCCAGCGCCAGCTTTCTTTTTGCGGCCCACCCGGGACGAACACCTGGAAAAACCGCTGCGCGCGCCCTTCGTTATTCACCAGGGTGCCGGAGGATTCCCCGAACGAAGCGGCGGGCAAAACCAGGTCGGCCGTGGAAGTCGTGGCGTTAAAGATGTGATCGATTGCTATCACATGGACGGCGGAGCCCAAAAGCTCCGTTGCCGTTTTCGGCGAACACCGGCGGAAAAGATCGTTTTCAAGCACTATAACCGTGTCCGCGCGGGCTTCTGCTGCGGTTTGGACCCCGCCCGCGGCCCCGAGCATGGCCAGCCCGAGGCTGTTTGCCTCACGGGGCGCAAGAACGATTTCCGCCGGCCGGCCGCACTCCTTCAAGGCTAGGCATATATTGGCCGCGGCCTCGATGACCGCGCGGCTCCCGGAGCCTGCGCCCGACACGATAAGCGGCCTGGCGGCCGACTTGAGGGCCTGCGCGATTTCACCCGCCCGCCCACGTTCTTCTTCGGTAAGGTCTTCCACCTTCGGAGCGTTTTCCGGGGTTATAATAGACGCCACAGCAAACCCCAGCCGGGCAAGACCCTCGGGGGCGGCGCGAAAGGTCTTCAGGGCCGAATCGTCCAGCCTGGTCGCGCACACCGCCCCAACATAAAGCACCCCCTTCTCGGATTCGGCCATCCGCTGTATGGGAGAGTCGTTCCAGGGGTGGATCTTTATGCCCTCGAGGGTCCGGGCTGCCTTTCTGTGCGCCAATTGGAGCAGGTTCAACGCGAGGACCGGCGCCGTGTTGGTCACGTCCTCCCCCAGAACGAAGACGGCGTCACCATCCATGGTTTCATTCAAGCTCGGCGTGCGTGCCGGACCTTTTCGCAGAACGTCCAGCATGAGGTTTAAAATTTCGAACTCTTTATCGGAGACCCCGGCATAAAAATTTTCGGGGCCGACCAGGGCCTTGAGGGCGAAGTTGGATTCTATGGATGCCCTGGGCGAGCCGATGCCGATCACCTTGGGGCTGTTAGCGACAAGGGCGGCCGTGCGCACGATGGCCTCCCCGGCGGAAATTTCCGTAAGTTCCGAAGCCGTGGACGTCCTTGCGAGCACCTGCCGGATGCGCCGGCTTCCGTTTGCGAACTCGTATCCGTAGCGCCCCCGGTCGCACAGGAAGTAGCCGTTTACTGCGTGGTTGTACCGGTTTCGCACCCGCCTCAGCTCTCCATAACGGGCCCCGGGGATGATGTTGCACCCCAGGCCGCAGTGCATGCAAACGGAGGGGGCGGTCTGCAGATCCCACTTACGGGTGTAATGTTTCCCATGGGTCTTGTCGGTAAAGACGCCGGTCGGGCAGATTTCCACCAGGTTTCCGCTGAACTCGCTATCCAGGCGGCCTTCGCGGGAGCGTCCGAAATAGACGCGATCGCGGGAGGCAAAAACGTTTAAATCTTTCCCACCGGCGTAATCGCGGTAGTAGCGCACGCAGCGGTAGCACTGGATGCAGCGGTTCATCTCGTGGTTTACGAAAGGCCCAAGGTCCTGGTTTCGGTAGGTTCTTTTCCTGAACCGGTTTTCGCGGTACACATGCCCGGTCATGACCGTCATGTCCTGGAGGTGGCACTCGCCCCCTTCGTCGCAGACCGGACAGTCATGCGGGTGGTTGAGCATGAGCCACTCGATGACGCTTGCCCGAAAGCTGATGGCCTCCGGGTCGTCTATGGAAATCCGGACTCCGTCGTCTGCGGACGTCAGGCAGGCCATGACGATCTCGCCCCTCGTGTCTTTTTCGCTTTTGAAATATTTGACCGCGCATTGGCGGCATGCGCCTACCGAACCCAACGCCGGGTGCCAGCAAAAATAGGGAACGTTGAAACCGAGGCCTAGGCAGGCCTGGAGAAGATTCTGCCCGTCTTTCACCTCATAGGGCCTGGAGTCGATGTATATCGTTGCCATCGGCTACTTCCTCCACGGGCAGCGCTTCTCGCGAATGTGGCGCAAAAAATCGTCTTCGAAAAGTTCGAGCGCGCTTTGAAGGGGTTCGACCGCGCCGGGGGCCAGGGCGCAATAGGTATGTCCCGGGGCGAGAAGCCCGGTGTGGCGCCGCAGGATTTCCATATCTTCCGGCCGGCCCTCGCCGTTTTCGATCGCTTCGAGTGTGCGCGCGAGCCAGGGCAGCCCCTCGCGGCAGGGAGTGCACCACCCGCAGGACTCCTGGGCGAAGAACCGGATCAAGTTGAGGACCATCCCGACAGGGCAGGTCCGGTCGTCCAGAACGATCATCGTCCCCGTGCCCAGCCGGCTTCCGGCCGCCTGCACGGAGTCGAAGTCCATTTTTACATCCAGGTGATCGGCCGAAAGAAACTCCGTAGACGCGCCCCCGGGGATAATTCCCCTGAGTTTGAAACCGTCGCGCATCCCGCCCGCTTTTTCTTCGAGGATTTCACGGATCGTGGCGCCCATTGGAAGTTCCCACAACCCCGGCTTTTTTACCCGGCCGCTCACGCCGTATAGCTTGGTCCCGCCGTCAACCGAGCGGCTCAGCTCCCGGAACCGGTCGGCCCCGTGTTCGGCTATATACGGGACATTGCAGATGGTCTCGACGTTGTTTACGATCGTGGGCTTGCCCCAAAGGCCTGAGACCGGAGGAAACGGCGGCTTTGCCCGGGGGATTGCGCGGCGTCCTTCGAGCGCGTTTAGAAGTGCCGTTTCCTCCCCGCAGATGTAGCGCCCGGCGCTTAGGTGAAGATGGATTTCAAGGCTGTAGCCGCTGCCAAGTATATCGCGGCCGAGATATCCCCGGTCGTAAGCCTGGGCGAGTGCGCGGGAGCAGCATTGCTCGGCGAGCGTATACTCCCCCCGCAAAAATATGTAGGCGATGTCCGCCTGGATGGCGTAGCCGCCGATTATCATCCCCTCGATCAGCAGGTGAGGGTTTCCTTCGAGCAGAAGCCTGTCCTTGAAAGTCCCCGGCTCCATCTCGTCAGCGTTTATTATGAAGTAAACGGGATGGGAGGCCTGGTCTCCCGAGGGCACGAAGCTCCACTTGCGGCCGGTGGGAAATCCCCCCCCGCCCCGACCCCGCAGGTGCGAATCGGTGACCGTACGGATAAGACCCTTGGGGTCCGCATCCTTCAGGACCTTTCGCAAGGCGTTGTACCCGCCCGCCTTTTCATAGGCGGCGACATCCGGGGGAGCTTCCCCGGGCCGGATATTTTCCGTAAGCGGTCGATCCATTCCGGCAGCCTTCTATTGGTATCGGTCCAATATTTCGTCTATCTTTTGCCAATCCAGATCCCCGTGGAGATCGGAGTCGATCATGATTGCCGGGGCGCGGTCGCAGGCGCCGAGGCAAACGTTTGGAAGAAGCGTAAACCTGCCGTCCGCGGTCGTTTCTCCAAGCCTTATCCCGAGCTTTTCCCCGATGTGATCCAGGAGTTCTTCAAAGCCCATCACCCAGCAGCTTACGCTGGTGCAGACCAGGATGACGTGGCGGCCCACGGGCTTTCGGAAAATAAGATTATAAAAAGTCGCAACGCTGTCCAGATCATCAGGAGACATTTCCAGAAAGTCGGCCAGCTCTTCCAGGCTTTCGTCCGATATCCAGCCGCGACGTCGCTGAAGAGCCTTCAGCGCATCGATGCAGCCTCCCCGCTTCTGTTCGTAGCGAATCAATTCCGCCTGAATTTCCATCGACTCTTCACTGGTAGGCATATTCCCATCCTCCTGGCTGCGGCGAGTCGCCGCAGCCAGGACTGCCAAGCCGTTAACGCCGCTACCTGCGGTGGCGGCGAACTCTTTGCTTGCCGAAGGCAGTGGCATCCTCGGCGCTATGGCAATCCCGGCGTGCAGCGTCCGCTGCCGCCGCCGAAGGCAGCGGCTCCTCGGGCATGGCAATCCCGGGTGCAGCGTCACGCTGCCGCCGCCGAAGGCAGCGGCTCCTTGGGCCTGGCAGACCCGGCAGCGGCGACTCGCCGCCGCTCAACGGTCTACGTCGGCCATTACGTAGTCGATACTGCCGAGGATCGCCAGCATATCGGCGACCATGAACCCTCGGCAGATGAGCGGAATCATCTGCACGTGGGCAAAGGACGGGGTGCGGATCCTTGCCCGGTAGGCATGTATGCCTCCGTCGCTTACCAGGTAGTAGCCGTTGCACCCCTTCGTGGCCTCGATGCCCACAAAGGCTTCTCCGGGCGGGATAACCGGTCCCCAGCTGACCCCCAGGAAATGAGTGATGAGGGTCTCGATGTCGCCCATCGTGTGTTCCTTGAGCGGTGGAGTGGTCAGGGGGTGAAGCGCCTTGTAGGAACCGGGGGGCATGTTATTGAGGCACTGCTCTATTATCCGCAGGCTCTGGCGCATCTCCTCGACCCGCACCACGGACCGGTCGTAGCAGTCGCCGTTTTGTCCCGTGGGAATATCGAAGTCGAACTGGTCGTAGCCCGAATAGGGGCGCTTCTTCCTGAAGTCCCACTCGAAGCCGCAAGCGCGAAGCCCCGGTCCGGTTACGCCCCACTCGACGGCTTCGTCGACGGTGTAGCTGCCGACGCCCTTCGAGCGGGCTTTGAAGATCCGGTTGCGCATCACCATGGAGTCGTATTCCTTGAGGCGGCGGCGCATATAGGGCAGGAAGTCGCGAACCATCGCGTCCCAGCCTTCCGGGAGATCCTGGGCCACTCCTCCTATCCGGAACCACATGGGGTGCATGCGCCCTCCCATGACCGCCTCGACGATATCGAATAGCCGCTCCCGGTCGTTGAAAGTGAAAAAAACCGGTGAGAGCATCCCCAAGTCCTGGGCAAATGTTCCGTACCAGACCAGGTGGCTGGAGAGGCGGAAAAATTCGGCCATCATGACGCGGATCACCTTGACCCGGTCCGGTACTTCTATCCCGGCCAGTTTTTCCACAGCCAGCACATAGGGCAGGTTGTTCATCACACCGCCCAGGTAGTCGATCCGGTCCGTGTAGGGGATGAAGGTGTGCCAGGTCTGGCGCTCGGCCATCTTTTCGGCGCCCCGGTGGTGAAAGCCTATTTCGGGCACAGCCTGGACTATCTGTTCGCCGTCCAGTTGGAGCAGAATGCGGAAGACGCCGTGAGCGCCGGGGTGCTGCGGGCCAAGATTTAGAAACATCATGTCCGTGTCTTCCCCCCGGTTTTCGAGCCCCCACTCCTCGGGACGGAACCTCATGGCCTCCTGTGCCTTTTCCTGCCGGTCGGGGGGCATGCTGAAAGGTTCCCTTTCGGTGGCCCGCGCCGGGTATTCCTTGCGAAGGGGATGACCTTCCCAGTCTGGAGGCAGAAGTATCCGCCGAAGCCCCGTTCGCCCTTCGAACCTGATCGCGAACATGTCCCAGACTTCACGTTCGTACCAGTCGGCCGAAGCCCACAGGTCCGTAATGGTTCCAACCGAGGGGTTTTCTCCCCGCAGAGGCGTCTTGATCCTTATGTCCGCGTTGCGATCGAAGGAGAGCAGGTGGTAGACGACGCTGAAGTCGCTTTCGGGCTGGCCGCCGCGATGAGTTCTCAGCCGCTCGTCTATGGCCGTTAGGTCGTAGAGCATCCTGTAAGGTCCGGTTGTTTCGGACTTGAGGTATTTCAGGACCGAATGCACTTGCCAGCTTTCGACCCACAAGGTGGGGATATCATCCCGCGTGGGCTGTTCGGCGAGAAGGGCCGTTCCGAACCGGTCCTTTAGTTCGTCGATTATGGCACCGGGATTATCCGTCACGTTTTCCGTCCCCCGGGCCAAACGCTGTCAGGGTCGGGCAGGACAGTCTCCCTGAGCCGTTCTTCGCGTTTTAGGGCTTTCATGGACGGCATACGCGTTTCTACGACGGACTGCCGGCCGGCGACCCAGCTTAAGGGGCGCTTCTGCCCCGCGATCACGTTCCGGAGCATGAGCAGGCCCTCCATAAAGGCCCCCGGACTCGGTGGACAGCCAGGAACATAGACATCCACCGGAACGATCTTGTCCACCCCCTGCACAACGCTGTAAATGTCGTACATGCCTCCCGAGTTGGCGCAGGACCCCATGGAAATCACCCAGCGCGGCTCCAGCATCTGTTCATAGAGCCTCAGTATGATCGGCGCGCATTTTATGAACGGAGTGCCCGCAATGACCATGAGATCGGATTCGCGGGGGGTGCCGCGAATGACCTCGGCCCCGAAGCGGGCGATATCGTAGCGGCTCGTGATGCTGGCCGCCATTTCTACATAGCAGCACGAAAGACCGAAATTAAACGGCCAGATGGAATTTTTGCGTCCCCAGGCCACCATGTCTTCGAGCCGGCTCAAAAGCACGTTGGATCCCGCGGCTTCCTCGACGGAGCCGGCCCCGGGTTTTTGTGCTTCGCCAAAACGGCTAAACCTCCAGCGCACGATGAGTTCTCCCTGATCGATTGATAAGCCGCTAGGTCTTTTCCCGCCTGGCGTGTTGACCTTTGATGTAGCCTTCCAACTGCTCGATAAGGCTTGTGTGGTGGTCGATGACGCCTTTTACCGCATCTCCTATCGATACCATGCCGGCAACCCGGTCGTTTTCGATTACCGGCAGATGTCGGACGCGCTTTTCGGTAAACAGCGCCATGCATTCTTCGAGATCGGTCGAAGGGGTGACCGTTGCGATCTCGACGGTCATGATCTCCTTTACCGTTGTATTTTTTGAAAACTTGTTCTTCAAAACGATCTTGCGGGCATAGTCGCGTTCCGAAATTAGCCCTACCATCCGGTCCTTATCGAAGACCACGAGGGAGCCGACGTTGTTATCCGCCATGAGCTTGAGAGCATCGTAGACCGAGTCGTCCGGTCCTATCGAAAGGACCGTCGTACCCTTTTCCCTCAAAATATCCCTTACGTTTTTCACCAGCCGCTTCCTTTTGTCCGGATCCTGCTTCGAGGTTCTGCCTTCTGCCTGGGCGTCTTCCAGTCGAGCGCTCCAAGCCTCCAGAGGTAAAAAAGCGCCGCCGCCAGAATGGAGACAAAAACCACCAGTTCCGCATACCCGGTCCATCCCAGCTTCCGGAACGCCACCGCATACGCATAGATGTAGGCGGCTTCGAGGTCGAAAATGACAAAAAACATGGCCATGAGATAGAATCCGGCATGAAAGCGCAGCCTGGCCGAACCGGTGGACACTATGCCTGCTTCGTAGGGTTCGTCGGCCGCCTTGGTCACTTTGTGACGCTGGCCGAGAAGGGCGGAAAAGATCAGCATGAAGGCGACCATCAGGATCACGGCGCCGATGTAGACAACCAGCGGCCACAAAACATGCGGGGAAGAGGTCGGACCGTTCATGGTCAAATCCAATATGGCTAGTCAGATAAAAGTTCCTGGCGAAGGCTCTCAGCCTTGTAATGATCGTTCCCGCCAATCAACATAAGAAGTGCAAAGCCCCACCGCAAGGCGGCGTGCCGCCGGCAGCGTGACGCTGCACCCGGAATTGCCATGCCCGAGGAGCCGCTGCCTTCGGCGGCGGGCGGCGTGCCGCCGCATCCAATATCGTCAGTCCCGAGGTTGCCACTGCCTTCCGCAAGCGAACCCGCCACCACCGCAGGTAGCGGCGTTAACGGCCTGGTAGACCCGTCCGCGGCGGCACGCCGCCCGCTGGCGCACCGCCGCTGCCGTTCTTATAGTTCATTGTCAGCGAGGTTTAGACTATGGCAAAGACCAATCTTGGATTACCCGTCGATATCCGCGGGTGTCTCTTCGATCTCGACGGGGTGCTGACGGAGACGGCGACTCTACACGCCGAGGCATGGAAGCGTATGTTCGACCAGTTCCTCAGTTCCCGCGCCAAATCTAAGGGTGAGCAGTTCGTACCTTTTGATGCTGTACGCGATTACGATCAGTACGTGGACGGAAAACCGCGCGAGGACGGAACGGGTTCTTTTTTGGCTTCCCGGTCCATCGAGCTTCCCGAAGGAACGGCCGAAGACCCGGCTTCGGCGGAAACCATCCATGGGCTCGGCACGCGCAAAAACGACATCCTGCTCGGTTTGATGAAGGAGCGGGGAGTGGAGCCCTCCCCGGTTCGGTGCGCTATCTGAAGGCGGTAAGGCATGCCGGGCTGCTTACGGCGGTGGTGTCTTCGAGCACGAACTGTCGCGAGGTGCTTGTAGCTGCGGGCATCGAGGACCTTTTCGACGCGCGGGTGGACGGTGTGGTCGCCATCCAGATGCACCTTTCGGGAAAACCCGCGCCGGACACCTTCCTTGCCGCTGCCTCCATCCTTGGCGTAGGTCCCGCCCGGGCGGCTGTCTTCGAGGATGCCCTTGCGGGGGTCGAGGCGGGTCGTGCGGGAGGCTTCGGCTTTGTCGTCGGCGTTGACCGGATGGGCCAGGCGGAGGAGCTTCGCCGTCACGGCGCAGACATCGTGGTCGAAGACCTTGGCGCGCTCATGGAGGCTATGTGATAAAGCACCCGGCATTTCGAGTCGAACCCTGGGCGCTCCACGAAACCGAACTGCAACTGGACCTGCTCGCCCAGAGCGAATCGCTTTTCGCGCTTTCAAACGGCCACATCGGGCTCAGGGGCAACCTCGACGAGGGAGAGCCTCACGGCCTGCCCGGCACGTATCTAAACGGGTTTCACGAGTTGCGGCCGCTGCCCTACGCCGAGTCGCAGTACGGGGCTCCGGAGTCGAGCCAGACGATCGTAAATGTGACCAACGGCAAGCTGATACGGCTGCTGGTAGACGATGAGCCCTTCGACGTCCGCTATGGCGAACTGCTGGTCCACGACCGCGTGCTCGATTTTCGGGCGGGGACACTGACGCGAACGACCGAATGGACCTCTCCCGCAAGACGAACGGTGCGCGTGGTTTCAAAACGGTTCGTTTCCCTGACGCACCGGGCCGTTGTCGGAATCAGCTATGAACTGGAGCCCCTGGACGGCCCGGCCAACATAGTGGTACAGTCCGAGCTTGTCGCAAACGAGCAGCTTCCGCTTCTTGCCGGTGACCCGCGTACGGCGACACCCCTCGAATCGTCCCTTGAATCCGAGGAGCATCAGTCGCGGGGGACGGCCGCCGTGCTGATTCACAGGACCCGGCGAAGCGGCTTGCGAATGGCCGCGGGGATGGATCACATCATAAACGGCACGTCAAAAATGCGTATCACTGCGGACTCTTCCCCCGACTCGGCCCGCGTGGTCGTTACCGATGTGCTGGAGCCCGGGCAGCGTCTTCGCCTGTTCAAGCTAGTGGCTTACGGGTGGTCTATCGAACGAACGCTTCCGGCGCTTCGCGACCAGGTTGCAGCGGCCCTGGCCGCTGCCGGCCAGACGGGTCTGGAGGGGCTTCTTTCCGACCAGCGGCGATATCTCGAAGACTTCTGGGCGCGAGCCGATGTCGAGATAATCGGCGATTCGGAGTTGCAGCAGGCCGTTCGCTTCGGGCTGTTCCACGTTCTGCAGGCGGGGGCGCGGGCCGAAAGGCGCGCCATCCCAGCCAAAGGGCTGACCGGATCGGGTTATGACGGCCACTCGTTCTGGGACACGGAGACGTTCGTCCTGCCTGTCCTTACTCACACGGCGCCGATTGCCGCGGCCGACTGCCTTCGCTGGCGCCATTCAACGATTCCAACCGCGATACAGCGCGCAAAAGAGTTGGGCCTTGCCGGCGCCGCCTTTCCATGGCGCACCATCCAGGGCGAGGAATGCTCGGGCTATTGGCCTGCCGGCATCGCCGCGTTTCATATAAACGCCGACATCGCCGATGCGGTGCTCCGCTATGTGGGGGCAACCGGCGAAGAAGCGTTCGAGCGCGACTTCGGCCTGGACATTCTCGTGCAGACAGCGCGGCTATGGCGCTCGCTGGGCCACCACGATTTACAGGGCCGTTTCCGCATCGATGGGGTGACGGGACCCGATGAGTACAGCGCCATCGCCGACAACAATATCTACACCAACCTGATGGCTGCGCGAAATCTGACCGGGGCGGCGGAGGCCTGCGAACGTCACCAGGGCAAGGCCCGCGAGCTTGGCGTGACACCCGAGGAAATGGCGGACTGGCGCGCCGCGGCGGACCGCATGTTCATCCCTTACGACGGGCGTCTGGGCGTGCACCCGCAAGCCGAAGGCTTCACCGACCACGAAATGTGGGATTTTGACCGGACCGGGCCCGATCGGTATCCGCTTTTGCTGCATTTCCCCTATTTCGATCTATACCGCAAGCAGGTCGTAAAACAGGCAGACCTTGTTCTGGCGATGCAACTGTGTTGCGACGCCTTTACCGACGAGCAGAAAGCACGCAACTTCGACTACTACGAACGCATAACCGTGCGGGATTCATCTCTTTCGGCGTGCACCCAGGCGGTGATGGCGGCCGCGGTCGGGCACCTGCGCCTCGCACTCGACTACGCGGCGGAGGCGGCGCTTATGGACCTGCAGGACCTCGAGCACAATACGCGCGACGGCCTGCACATCGCCTCGCTTGCCGGAACGTGGATCGCGCTTGTAAACGGCTTTGGCGGCATGCGCGACAGTGGCGGCGTGCTCTCATTTGCTCCCCGGCTGCCGGAGGGCCTCACGTCGCTGGCTTTCTCCATCGTTCGCCGAAAGGATTGCCTGAGGGTGGAGGTGAGCGCTCGGACTGCCTCCTACCGGTTGACCCGGGGCGCCGGGCCGCTGCAAATCATTCACTTTGGCGAACTGTTGACTCTTACCGGGGATAGCCCTGTCGAAAGACCGATCACGGAATGCCGGGATGGTGAAGCCCCCCCACAGCCTCCGGGTCGCGAACCGCGGCGACGCTCGCCGGGAAGAACTCGGGTGTAGCAGTTTTTTCAACGCGCCGCGACATGCGGTGCACAGGATTTATGAGAGGAGATTGGCTATGAAGATCGTTCGACACGGCTCCGCCCGGTGGCAAGGCGGAATAAAAGATGGAAAAGGCATGATTTCGACCGAAAGCGCCGCTTTAAACGATTACCCTTATGGGTTCGCCAGCAGGTTCGAAGGAAAATCGGGCACAAACCCCGAGGAGTTGATCGCCGCCGCGCACGCCGGCTGCTTCACGATGGCCCTCTCGCTTATCCTTGGCGAGGCCAAGCTCACCGCCGAGTACATGGAAACCACCGCCGAGGTCACCCTCTGAGCAGGTTGAGGGCGGCTATGCAATCACCGCTGTGCACCTTAAGCTCAAAGCCAAAATCCCGGGCGCCGACCAGAAGACGTTTGAAAATCTTTCCGGCAAGGCGAAGGCCGGCTGCCCCGTTTCCAAACTGCTCAAGGCGGAAATAACCCTGGACGCCGAGCTGATGACCTAATTGCCAACCGGGAGTCCATCTCCGGTCTCCGGTTGGCCGCGGACCGTGAAGGCCCGCCGCGCCTTGAGCCTGTATGGAAAAATCGTCGCGGCGGGACTTCACCCATCGTTGCCAACGGCAGGCTCTACATCACCGATGAAAACAGCAATCTCACCGCATATTCGACAGGTGCGAAGAAGTAATGCGCAGTCTGCGCAGGGAAAATGATCACCCTAATCCCTTGAGTCTAACTTGAAGCCATAGCCTTTCGGATATAGATCAGGGCTGTTATATTCACAAAATAAAGCGATGCCAAATCGCCTCTCTGTAGTTGTAAGTAAGCGTAAATTAAAGATAAGTTTACAACGCGGGTAGTGTTTTTGCCCGGTTTGTACCTGCCAATCTCCCCCTTGAATTCATTTCAGTCATGAATGATGTGATCGACACTGTTTATTATCGTAAAGGTTTGAGGCCTTCTAACCGAATAAAGAGTTTAAGCTGGGGTTAAAATTAACAAAGGAGCTGAAAAATGGGATTCATAAAGAAGTTTCTCAAAAATGAGGAAGGCGCCGTCTATGTCGAATACGCCTTGCTCCTGGGCCTGATCGCTCTCGTTGTCGCCGCCGCCGCTACACTTCTTGGAACGGAAATAAGCACGGTTTTCACGCAAGTAACTACCAAGTTAACGAATGCAGTCTGAGGCTGGGCGGGACCGAATCCGGTTTCCCTTTTTCGCATTGGAGTGTGCCTTGATCGGCACGCTCCCAATGCAAAAACTGGAATAATGCGTGCGCGCCCATGGTTTTTAAAAGGGGCTCGAATCCCGTTGCCGCTGACAATATTTTTGGCAACAGGTCAGTTTGAGGGATACCCTTAATGATAGTTGTAGAGCCTCTTGTTGTAGCTGTATTGATTTTGGCATTGCTCACCGCCTCCATAACAGATATCCGTTCGCACAAAATCCCAAACTGGATCACTTACCCGGTAATATTTCTTGCATTGCTTGCATATTCAACTATAAGTGGCTTTAAAGGTCTAATCTTCAGCGCAGAAGGGCTGGGATTGGGGCTTGTACTGCTTTTGCCGTTCTATGCGGCAGGCGGAATGGGCGCCGGGGACGTAAAGCTCATGGCGGCTGTCGGGGCGGCGCTTGGCCCCGGCAAACTGCTTGGCGCCCTTTTGTGTACGGGGCTCGCCGGTGGTTTTTGGGCCGCGGCAGTCCTCCTCTCACCGCCCTGGCGCATAGGGGAGCTTGTCTCCAGCCTTTGTGCCGCCCTCCGAACGTTCGTTTTGACAAAGACCCTCAGCTTTTCAGGGATTAAGGAAGGGGGCCTTAAATTGCGTTACGGAGTGGCTATTTCCATCGGCACCCTGGCCTTCATCTTTTTCGAAATATATACCGGCAAGATTTCTTTCCCCCTGGTGTGAAAGAGGGCATGGTTTGTCTCCCGGGGAAATGTGCGAGGGGATTTTATCTGAACTTTATTTCGCGTTCATGTGAAAAGAGGTGAGCCGTGGGGAAATTTAGAGCACTCATCCCGTTCACGATGGCGGTAATTGTTGCCTTTGCCGCTGCTGTCATGGTTTATAAATGGGGCAAACAGAAAGGCAACGTCCCGGTTTTGCCCAAGACATCCAGTGGCTTCGAGGTGGTCCTTGCAAACGGGGACCTTGCCTGGGGCACTAAAATCTCCCCTCAGATGCTTAAGACCGCACCTATTGCGCAAGCCGACGCTCCGGAGGGGTCCTTTTCCAGCCCGGATCAAATCGCGGGGCGCGTGCTCATAACGGATGTCAAAAGAAATGAGCCTGTAATCGAGTCGATGCTCGCCCCAAAGGACGTGACCACCGGTGGCGTAGGCGCCATCGTGACCCCGGGAATGCGGGCGATCGCCGTTGCGGGAGACAAGGTGATAGGGCTTGCCGGTTTGATACGGCCCGGCAGCCATGTGGATATCCTGGTCACTCTCCAGGACCTGCAAAACGACAGGCTCCATATTACGAAAACCGTGCTCGAAGATATCAAAGTCCTGGCGACGGGCTCGGTGCTCCAACGCGTGGCGGGCGGCGACAAGCCCTCGCCTGTGGATGTGTTCACGGTGGAGGTCACACCGAAGCAGGGCGAACAGCTCGCGCTGGCCGCGACCCAGGGAAAGCTCCATTTTGCGCTGAGAAACGTTACGGATAAGGACACGGTGCTGACGCTGGGACAGACGGTCGGCGACCTGCTCGACGCCTACCGGCCGCAGCTCCAGAAGGTATCCGAGCCTGCCGCGGGAATGGTGCCGCCGAAGACGACGGGGATGGCGGGCAAGGGTTACAAGATTGAAGTTATAAACGGGACCACGATACAGCACGTGCAGTTTTGAACGGTAAAGGGTCGTGCGGTAGGGGCCGGTTTGGAAATTTTGTGTTGAAAGGCGCCGTTTCAAAGGGGGTTTGAGCGGCGGGTTTAACGTAGGGGTATGTAAGAGGTGCGGGAGGAGGGGGGGAGCAGATGCGCAGCCGGTTTGGTTTGCGAATGGGCAAGTGCGGGGCGGTTCTTGCGGGTTTTGCCCTGGTCCTGGTCTTTGGCGCGGGGTGCCGGGCGGCGGGTGTTGCGGTGATCTCCGGCAAGGACAAAAAGATTGAACTGGCGGCCGGAAAATCAGTCGTCATAAAGAGCGCGGTCCCCATCATACGCGTGTCCTCGTCAAACGAGAATGTGGCGACGGTTGCGGCTCTTTCGCCCAACCAGGTTTATGTCACCGCTGGAAAGACCCCTGGTGTCACAAACATAACTTTGT
>CAWEZA010000021.1:0-24343 GCA_963813125.1 uncultured delta proteobacterium
GGCTAGTACTTAGTGGTGGCGGACCATTTCACCGACGACCAGATATCGATCGGCGACTACGTTCTGACCGGAGGCGAGCTTGCGGCCATGGTCGTCGTCGACTCCGTGGCCAGGCTGCTTCCCGGGGTGCTGGGCAATGAGGGGTCGGCGCTGGAGGATTCTTTCAGCCAGCCGGTCCTGGAGCATCCTCAGTACACAAGGCCAAGGGATTTCGAAGGGATGACCGTTCCGCCGGTGTTGCTTTGCGGAAACCACGAGACAATTCGCCGCTGGCGACGGGGGCAGGCCCTGATGAGAACCAGGACTCGCCGTCCGGACCTTTTCGCCCGTCTGGAACTGAGCCCCGAGGACCGCGAACTGCTCGAAGAAAGCAAAATGTGAGAAGGCAAAAGTGAAACAGGAAGTCGGAGGCAGGGAAAATCGGATTTTCCCTTTTGACTTTTGCCTTTCGGATACCGCTTAGATGGGTCAGCTTTATTTGGCGCTTACGCATTACCCCGTTCTTAACAGGATGGGAGACACGATCGCTTCGGCGATTACAAACCTCGATCTCCACGATCTGGCGCGGGCTTGCTGCACCTTCGGGGTGCCGGCCTGCTATATCGTTACCCCTCTCGAGGACCAGCGGGCCCTGGCGGGCAGGCTTACCAAACACTGGATAGAGGGGGTGGGGGGAGAAATCCTTCCCGAGAGGCGAGAGGCATTGAAGCTTCTAAAGGTCGTGGAGTCCATTTCCGCGGCGATAGAGGATCTTGTCCGAAAGGACGGAAGTGCCCCGGTCCTCTGGGCCACTTCGGCAAAGGTTGGACGAAAATGGCCTGGCTCATCGCCAGGCTCGGCTGCTGCTTGAAAATGAAGACCGGTCTTTTTTGCTTATCCTGGGAACGGGCTGGGGGCTTGCGCCGGAGATTTTTGATATCGCCGACAGAGTTCTCGAACCGATTGAGGGCGCAAACGGCTACAATCACCTTCCCGTGCGCTCCGCTGCTTCCATCCTGATGGACAGGCTGCTGGGCAGACCGATTTAACGGAGGAATTAAAATGGCAATGAGTATGCTTCAATTGGTCGAAAGTGATCACATGCGCTTCGATATCCCCGCCTACAGGATCGGGGATACGGTAAAGGTGCACGTGAAAATCCGTGAAGGCGACAAGGAACGCATCCAGGTTTTCGAGGGGTTGGTGATTCGCACCCACAGGGCCACGATGGGTGCCACGGTAACTGTGCGCAAAGTGTCCTACGGGGTTGGGGTGGAGCGTATTTTCCCGCTACATTCCCCTCAGATAGAAAAAATAGAGATTTTGCGAAGAGGCCGTGTCCGAAGATCCCGGCTCTACTATCTGCGAAAAAGGGTTGGCAAGGCTGCCAGGATTCGCGAAAAGCGCGAAGCGATTAAGCCCTAGTGTTAGCCAAAAATGTAGGGTGGGCACAGCTTTATCGTGCCCACCGATCATTATATTTCCGGGACGCAACACCAGTTCCCCTGTGTTGACTTCCAGTTCCATGGCTCTAAAGGCCTTCTTCGGCTAACACCGGCTTGAGCCCCGCCAATCCCTCCCGGGTGGCTGGAGTGCCCTGTTGCAGTTGCCCCACCCATAAGAACCTCCGATTGTTTGTCTGGATTGTAGGTTTTGCTGCCGCCCCGGCAGCCGCTGTCCACGGTCGAATTCCCGGAGGGGCGAGGTCTTTTTCATATCCCGGCCAACCACTGGTGCTGTACTGATGCACAAAATCCAGTGGCCTGTCGCCCTGCACGGGTTTTACACGGAAGATGGCCTCCAAAACAGACCCGGCGATGGCCCTGGCCTTATCCGAGATGGTATGGCAGGCCGCGGCGTCCCCCCGTGGATCGATATCGCCGATTTTCATCTTCCTGGATACATAAGTCCCGGATCTTATGAGGCCTCGCAATACCCCGCCAATCGAAGCGGTTACATCCGTCCCGTTGACCCTGCCGATTATGTCGCCGCATTGCACACTGTTGCCTATTTCCCCGCACTGCGTGAACACACCGGTCTCGGTGGCCCTCAAAACTCTTTCCACCGTATATCCGTCGATACTTCCGGGTATGCCGGTATTGGGTTCGGCACTTCCGCTTTCAATGATCCTGCCCAGATTGTGTCCTCGATTAGTCTCGATCACGTAATGCGCATCGCACCCCGCCCAAAATCCCGGCCCAAGCGCTATGACCAGCTGAGCTTCGGAAATAGAGGTGCCGAGATTCCTTTTCGCCAGAATGGCATCCACGACCACATCCGGACGAATTTGCCGTTGCATCTTCCACTCAGGGTCAACGACAACGGCAATTTTGCCCTGGTTCCACAAGCTCCTTACAGAATCCACATTATCGGCCCTGACCGCCCGCACCCCTTCGACAGTCTGGATGCCGTCGTAGACCGCCTCGCAAAATGAAACCCTGCGTCTTACGGCGACAGGTTCGGGCACCTCCAACATGACAATATTGCGGATATTGGCCATGAAAAGCCGCCAGGCCACTGCGCTTGCCATCTCACCCGCGCCTTTGATACAGACAGTGTTATCGATCATGGTGCACCTCTTCGGTATAAGTCATTGAGGATTCTGCAACTGCGGGTTCCAACGCCGGGTATGTCCGGGGCGGGATCGCTTCTCGTCCCACCACGGAGGGCCAGGTAATCTTCCAAGGTGCGCTCATTGAAGCTCTGGCGTTACATTCTAACGATTCTTCTAGCTTTTCCCTCGAAACGGGTAAGGCTCCCTGGCTCGACTATTTCAACTCGCGGCGTGATCTTCACATTGTAGACCACGTTATTGATAAACCGGTCCACAGCCATCAGCATACTTTCCATGGAGATGTCGGTCGAGAAAGGCTCGATTTTGACCAGGAGCTTTTCCCCCGAGCCCTGAGGAGGGATCACCAACTGATATTCGCTGGCGAACTCGGGAACCTGCCTGATGAAATTTTCCATAGCGGATGGGAAGATATTCACCCCGCCGAAATGAAACATATCATCTGCCCTCCCAATGACCCCACCCTCCATGCGCAGAAAAGTCCTGCCGCATGCACACACGTCATAGTTGAACCTGACAAGGTCTTTGGTTTTGTATCGCAAAAGAGGCACACTCTCACAGCACAGGTTCGAGAGGACCAATTCCCCGACCTCTCCGGGCCCGACCTGTTTTCCGGTCTCCAGATCAAGCGATTCGGGCAGGAACATGCTTTCGATCATGTGCGTTCCTTGCTGCGCAACGCACTCGAATCCGAAATTGGAAATTTCGGTGCTTCCTATATCATCGTAGTTTTTGGCCCCCCAGAGCTTCTCTATCAATTGCTTCGTGGAAGGTACCTGGGCTCCCGGTTCGCCGGCGGTAATAACGATCCGGACTTTTGAGCCGGCCAGGTCAATACCTATTTTTTGGGCCAATTCACCGAGATAAATAGTATATGTGGGCGTACCGCAAACAACCGTCGCCCCCCAGTCGATGATGCTTCGGAGCCTGTTTTCCGAAGTCTGGCCTCCTCCAGGAACAATGGTCAGGCCGTGGAGTTCCATTGTCGCCTGCATGCCCCACCAGGCAACGAACAGCCCATACATGAACGGAAAAAAAACCACATCTGCCGGCTTTACCCCGTAGCCGTAAAGAAAATAGCTGAACTGGTCGTAGAAGGTTTCGAACCAGTCTTTTTTGGTCCAGCATATCCGTAGCGGCGTCCCTGTTGTGCCCGATGTCTGAAAGACTCGTGTTGCCTGATCTGGCCGGATGCACGGAAAATCTCCGTAGATCGGATGTTCCTGCTGCGAATCCAGAAGCTCTTGCTTGGTGGTGAAAGGAACTTTTCGGACATCTTCCATCGTCTTGATATCGCCGGGATGGATGCCGGCAAATTTGCGCCGGTAAAAGGGGCTCTCTTCGATAACGTGGTGCATTTGCTTTCTGAAGAGTTTGAGCTGCCTTTGTTCCAGTTCCTCTCTGGACAATGTCTCCAACTCCCGCTTCCACATAGTTCCCATGACGCTCTCCTGTATTTTCCCCATAGGTTGGATTCTGTCCGATCATTGCGCCTTGTGAATCTTTTTCAGCCCTGCCAGGATGTCCTGGGGATGAATGGGTGTGTTTTTGACGCGCACCCCTGTTGCGTTGTAGACCGCGTTTGCCACCGATGAGACTGTCCCTGACACGTAGCCTTCCCCCACCTCTTTCGTGTTATAGTGGCGGCCCCTTTCATACTTTTCCGTGATCACATCGATATACTCGGTTTCCACCATATCGAGCGCACTGGGGATCTTGTATTCCAAAAAAGATGGGTTGACGGTACAGCCGTTTTCAACTCTCAGTTCCTCCATCAGAACGTGCCCTTGCCCCATTGAGACCTGGCCGTCAATCTGCGCTTCGACCAACATGGGGTTAATGGGGAAACCGCAATCATGTGCAGTCGTTGCTTTCAAGATTTTCACCACTCCCGTCTCCGTGTTGACCTCAACTTCAGCAACCTGGGCATAGTTGGAGTAGTTTTCAGTCCAACGGCCCTTTGTGTTGGCGAGGCTCGGGTGCATCGGTTCATCTTTCATCGTTCGGAAATGGCCTTCGCCGATTATCGAATCGCCCCTGTTCTTGGCGATGCTTGCCGCCAACGCCTTTGCATAGGAAATCTTCTTCTCGGGAGTATGGCTTACGAATATCTCTTTTTTATCCGCAACGAGGTCATTGACGTTCTCGCCGAGTTCCACCGCCGCAGCCGCGAGAAGTTTCCGCATGGCACTGGCGGCCGCTTTCTTGGCAGCGTTGCCGGTTACGAAGGTAAGCCCGCTTATCCATGAGCCTATGTCCACAGGACACAATTCCGTGTCAGCCGCGTTGACCTGCACTTCTTCATAGGGTATTCGCAGTTCTTCGGCCACGATCTGGGATAAAACGGTTTCGCACCCCTGCCCGATATCGAGAGCGCCTGTTTGTAGCGTAGCACTGCCATCGTCATTGAGTTTCACTATTACAGAGGAACTGCTCGGATAGATAAGGGAGCCGCCGAAGTAGGCTGTCGTTCCGATACCGATGCCGTGTTTGATTTTCGAATTTGATTTGCGCTCGCGCATGGCCGTTTGATGTTTTTCCTTGAAATTGGTACGCTCGGCTACCCGTGAAATGCATTCCATTAATCCGAAGTGCTTGACCGAGTCCCCGTTGGGCAACTTCTCACCGGGTTTACGGGCGTTTTTCAGCCGAAATGCTATTGGGTCCATGCCGAGTTCTTCCGCGATCATGTCAAACTGAGACTCAACCGCGAACCTCATCTTCGGAGCGCCGTGCCCCCTCTGCGGAGCGCGCACCAGGTTGTTCGTGTAGACCGAATAGCCCTCATACTTCATGTTCGGCACGTGGTACGGGGCCATGGCGAAACCCCAGGCGAGAAAAATCACGACGACTCCGCTTCCGCGATACGCACCGCTGTCGTTTATTGTGCGGATTTCCTGTCCCAGAATCGCTCCATCTTTGCTCACTCCGGTTTTGATCTGAACGATCAGAGGTTGTGAAGGACGCGCGGCCTTGAAAACTTCCTCCCGACTGTAGACGATCTTTACCGGCAGACGACATTTCATCGAGAGGAGAGCGGCTATGTACTCATGGTTATAAAGGTCTATTTTCCCGCCAAACGCCCCCCCCACGTAAGTTTTCAACACCCGCACGTTGCTATAGGGAAGTCCCAGCGTTTTTGCCAATTTGGCCCTTTTGAGGAACACTCCCATACTGGAGGTCCATACATTCAACTTATTGGAATAATCGAAGTGGGCCACGGTTGCCTGAGGCTCCATATACCCGTGAGCGCGCATTTGGCAGTAGAATTTGTCTTCGCGGACAAGATAGGATTCGGAAAAAGCTTTATCCGAATCTCCCCAGGCAGTTGTTGTTTTCCCGCCAATATTTCGGTATGGCTCGTTTACTTTCGGATTATTGGGGTGGATTTCAGGGGCGTCGGGCCTCATAGCCTCCTCTGGGTCAAATACCGACGGGAGGAGCTCATACTCGACTTCTATAAGAGAGAGGGCATACTCCGCGGCATCCTCATTAATCGCGGCCACGCCGGCTATTTCCTCCCCCACATGGCGCACCCGGTCCACGACAATGGGGTACTGGTCCGCGGGATATCGCGGCGTTTCAACGAAACCGTGCTTGATTTTGAGAGAGTCCGCCACTGTAACCACGGCCTTTACGCCGGGCGCTTTCTCCGCTTTGCTCGTATCTATGCTTAGGATTCGGGCATGAGGGTGTGGGCTTCTAAGCACCTTCCCGGTCAGCATTCCCGGGAGAGTAATGTCAACCGCATATTTTGCTCTTCCGGTGGCTTTTTCTGCACCATCTTTCCTGGGAACCGACTTGCCTATATAAAGAAGATCGTCCATATCTACTCGTCTCCCTTCGACTTTTGGCCGACTGCCCCAATCGCCGTAACGATCTTGTTGTATCCTGTGCACCTGCAGAAATTCCCCGAAATGGCAGTCTTGATTTCATGCTCGGATGGGTTTGGGTTTTGATCGAGCAGCGCTTTTGTGGTCAGGATCATACCGGGCGAACAATACCCGCACTGTATGGCCCCGTGATCTATGAAAGACTGCTGTATGGGATGCAGCTTGTCTTTTTCCGCAAGCCCTTCGATGGTTGTGACTTCCCTGCCTTCCGCTTCCATGGCAAGCAAGAGGCACGACCTTACCGGCGCGCCGTCCAGCAAGACTGTACAGGCGCCGCAAGACCCGTCGTCGCAGCCTTCCTTTGTCCCGGTGAGCATGAGGTCTTCTCTCAAGATCTCAAGAAGTGTCCGGTTCGCGGAAATGGCCAGATCATATATTTGCCCGTTTATTGTCAGTGAAATGAGCCGCTTGGCTGGTTTTTTCATATGATCTCCTATTCCACAATTGAAGGGTAGGCAGCCTTTACGGCATCCCTCGCAACGACGGGCAGCATCTGTCTTCTGTACGATCCGGGGAGCATCAGATTATCCACCATCTGGGTCCCTTTCACGACATTCTCGCCTAGTGCATTGAAGTTGACCTCATCAAGGGTCTTTCCCGCGAGAAATTGATCGGCATTGCCGACAATCAACGGTTTAGGACCCACGGCCCCCAGAACGAGTTTAATTTCATTTATTTTTTTGTCTTCACTGCAAGTAATCGAGGCCGCCGCGGAAATAAGGGGATAATCCACCGCGGACCGCATCCGCATTTTTATGTAACTCGAACTGCTTCGTCTTAGAGGCAAAGGAATCTCAACACCGGTCAGAAGCTCACCCTTTTCCATCGTAAACGGGCAGAGGCCATTGCCGCTGAACAGGTCTTGGAGCAGGATGGTCCTCGATTGTCCTTTCCTCTGGATGGTCACCATGCCGCCCAAAGCAATCAGGACCGGCGCCAGATCACCCGAATAGACGCTGAAGCACTTATTGCCCTTGGGGACGGCGTGGCAGACATCGCCTTTTGCCTTAAAGCACGCCGGCCTTTCGAGCCGCCATGTTTTGGATTGGTTGTAGTACAGGCAACGGCTGTTCTGGCAGATGTTGCCGCCAATTGTTGCAACATTCCATATAGGAGGTGCGGCAACCGTTTTGACCGCCTGAATTAGACCAGGAAAATTATCGATCAGGGCAGGTGAAGCTAACAGGTCCGCCAATGCTGTCATTGCTCCAATATGGGCGATGCCGTCCCTTAGCGAAATGCCCTTTAAACCGCTCACCTTCTTGAGTCCCACGATGGTTGAGGGGGCCTCAAGGCCAAATTTCATAACGGGAATAAGTTCTGTGCCCCCCGCCAGCGGAATTGCTCCGCCTTTAAGTTCCTCCAGCAGGGAAAGCGCCTCATCAACTATCGATGGTTCATGGAAATCAAAATGGGCTAATCTCATTGTGGTCCTCCTGGCAATTTTGGTCGACCGCATAATCTGCAACTAGTCGGCCAAAGCCGGTTCCACTTGATAATATCTTGAATTTACGATTGGTTAGAATTTGCCTTTCGGCTTGTGATGCTACTGTGCAGAGGCAGATGAAAAAAGGTGAGAATAAACAAGGGTAGGGCTACAGAAGGGATATGGTATTTAAATAACGGCATAAAGCCGCCAATAGCGGCCCGGCCGGCGTTAGAATCGCAGGCGTCGTCCGATGCCTCCCCAGGGAAGCATATCACTCATTTCATTCCGTATCGGTAATACGCAACCTTTTGATCATTCTCTGTAGAGACGACCGGCGGATGTTCATCTGCTTGGCGGTGCTGGAAATATTCCCGGCATTTTGGCCGATGGTATTGATCAGGTACCGCCTGGTAAAGTTGTCCAGATATTTCTTCCTCACAGCGTTAAAATCGCCATCGAGGGGAAGACCGCCGTCGATCCCGTTGCAGATGTCCACCTTTTTCACTTTGTCCGGCAGCGATTCAGTCCTGACCGTATTGCCATCAGAAACGACAACGAGATACTGCACCATGTTCTCCAATTCCCTCACGTTTCCCGGCCAATTATAGGACTGAATTGAAGACAGGACCTCCTGGCCCATTGTCAAGTCCGTTTTCTGGAACTTCTTCTTGAATCTCTCGAAGAAGAAACACGCCAGGAAAACTATATCCTCTCGCCTGTCTCTTAGAGGAGGCGCCTCAATCCTGACTACGTTCAGACGAAAGAAAAGGTCTTCTCTGAAGCGCCCATCCCGGACCAGTCCTTCGAGGTCCTTATTCGTTGCGGCAATGATCCGGGCATCGATCTTAAGGGATTTGGTGCTTCCCACCGGCACGATTTCGTGGTCCTGGGTCATGCGGAGGAGCTTGCCCTGTAGGGGCATGGGCAGTTCGGCTATTTCATCCAGGAAGATGGTGCCGTGATTGGCTATCTTAAAAAAGCCGTCTTTGTGGCCATAAGCACCGGTAAACGCTCCTTTCTGGTAGCCGAACAGCTCGCTTTCCAGCAATGATTCGCTTAGGGAGGCACAATCCACCACGACAAATTTTTTTGAACTCCTTGGGCTTTTCTTGTGGATCTCCTGTGCTATCAGGCCTTTTCCCGTCCCACTTTCGCCCTGAATGAGCACGTTGCAGTCTATTGGCGCGACCTTCTCAATGAGTTGGAAGATCTTGACCATTTTATCGCTCACGCTCACAATGTTGCTCAAGTCCGAGTAGGTATCGAGCCTTTCCCTTAAAAACCGAACCTCCTCTTTGAGAGAGAATTTTGTCTGGACGTTTTCAACTACTTTCAATATCCGGTCCATATCGAACGGTTTGGTAAGGTAATCATAGGCCCCAAGTTTGATGGCCTTTACGGCGCTTTCCACGGTTCCGTAGCCCGTAATCATGATCAGCTCGGTCTGCGGACTTTCTTCTCTAACTTTTTCAAGCAACTCTATGCCGTTAAGTCCAGGCATCCTTATGTCGGCAATCACCAGGGCGATGTTCCTTTTCTCTATCATGGAAAGTGCGGCTTCTCCGGAGTTTACGCCTACAACGGCGTAGCCTTTTTTGTGGAGTAGTTGTACACACCTTTTCCTTATGCTCGCGTCATCATCGACAACGAGCACCTCAAATTTCCGGTTCATTCCGATCTCTCCGACCCGAGCGCTTCCCGCCGCTTGCGCGGCAGGGTGATGATAAATGACGCCCCTTGATTTTTAAGATTTGCCGCGGTAATCGTCCCGCCGTGCTCTTCTATGATTTTCTTGCTGACCGACAGGCCCAACCCCGTGCCTGCGGCTTTTGTTGTAACAAAGGAACCGAACAATTTGGGCATTACTGAATCAGGGATGCCTTTTCCCGTATCATTGATCTCAATGGATACGATTTTTTTCCCTTTTTCAGTCTTGGCGCATGTCTTTATAATGATCGTTCCTCCTGATATTGAAAGGGCATCCCGCGCGTTATTTACTATATTTATAATTACCTGTTGGAGTTGGTTGGAGTTGCCCCAGACGTGGAGTTGTGCGGAAGAAAATGCGTTTACGATTGATATATTTTTGAGTTTTGCCTGTCGCTGTACTAACAGCATGGCATCCTTGATAGTTTCATTTATATCGAGTAGACATTTTTCTTCCGGCACCATTCTGGTGAACCCGAGAATCTTTTCTATGAATTTCTTGCAGCGAATTGCATCTTTCTCGATGTCCTGAAGTTCCTTTACAAGTTCCTTCCGGTCAATTTTTTTCGTCTTCGCATCATCGATCAGCATCTGAGTGGCCAAAAGGAGTCCACTGAGCGGGTTATTTACTTCATGAGCTATTTCCCCCGCCAAGGTTCCAAGCAGGGTCAATTTTTCAGACTGATAGAGCTCTTCTTTCAGCAGCTTGATCTCGGTCAAATCGGTTATGGCATTGATGATCCCATCATAATTGCCATCTTTGTAAAGATACGACGTGCTAACGAGGACAGATACTTTTTTATTGCCTTTTGTGACATATGTGGCTTCAAAGGCATCTTTCCTTATATTTTTACATTGTTTGTCTACATTGTTTTTGAACACTTCCATAGCATCGTCATCGATAAAATTCTCGCAATGCTCTCCAATCAGCTCATCTTTGCTGTATCCGATGATTTCCTCAAAGCGTTTGTTCGTAAAAGACATATATCCATGTTTATCTATTATCTGGATACCATCATTCAGGGATGTAACAATATTTTCATTGAATTCCTTGAGCTTGTTTATCTCTTTTTCCTCGGTCAGGTCTCGAGCTGCCCCAACCATTGCAATGGGATTGCCATTCTGGTCCCGCAAGGGAATACAGATAATATACGCCGGAAATATCACACCTGTTTTCTTTCTGCACAGAACCTCTCCCCGGAAAGTATTTCCTTTCCTCATCTCTGAAAGGACGTTGGGTTTCCTGACCCCCAAAGTTATAATGTTTTGTCCCATTATCTCTTCGGGTTTATAATTGTACAGATTCTCTGACCCCTTGTTGTAATATACAATTGTCCCATCCAGGTCGGTGACAATAAAGGACTCACTCAGGTTTTCTACAACAGTTTCAAGAAAGTCTTTCGTTGTACGCCTAAACCCCAGTATTATGTTTTCCCAGTCCAGTATTCTCGTTTCAGCCATTACTTTCGTACTCCAGCCTTCCTGAGATGGCCCTTCTGATCTCTTAGGCTTCATTCATTTCAAACAGCCGCTGCGCCACGGGCGCAAGGCGAAGCGACAGACAGGCGGCCTTCGGTGCGATTATAAACAGTCAAGGCTGTCCACATTTCGCAATATTACCCGCAACAGAATAACCTATTAATCCCGAATCGCATAAATCAAATTCTTTCTTTCGCTCCCTGTCACCGGCGATCTGTAAGTGGATTTAACCGGGCGCATTTGCGCTTTCTCGGAAGAAAAATTTGTTCGGGGAACTGTGATAGCTGTGGCAATAGCCAGCCGGCCACAGTCTGCGGGATTTCCTCTCACTTTGGAACTCGCTTCCAATGACCTTCCTAAACGCTTATGGGTGAAAATCGGCCAGGTCCGTACGCTCTCGACGGAGCGGATCGGTAAGAAGATCGGCGCTGTATCACAAGAGGAATTGGACCTTTAAATCAACTTCCCCCAAGAAAGAGCAGCCTTCTGAACGCTCATTCCGATCTCCTGCTGGATCAGTTCTTCACCGCGCACAGTAAACGGAAGGTAGGCCAGCCGGCTGTCTCTTAGCGAGAAGGTCATTTCGGGGAGGTGCGGGAGGACCGATTTTTTGGGATGAGCAACGGAGACGATAAGTACTCTCAGGCTCTCCAGGGCCTCGTTCAGGGGCAGGGTGACCGGGTATGGGGGCGTTTTGGGGGGCTGTGCGTTCCGTTCCGGTTTTTTCTGAAGGAAAGTCATCGTCCTGGCCAGGCGCAAAAAGAGGCTGGGGTGGACTTTAAAAGCGGGCACCGCGAAATGAGGCGCCTCCTTTTCCCACGCGTTTTGAACGGCCTGCGGGAGGTTCGCCAGTCGGACCAGGTCGGCGTAAGACCGCATTGGCAGACCTGAAACATCGGCGCTGATAATCCAGAAAGGAAGGTGGATGTCTGCGCCGCCGCCACTAAGGGGCGCGATGAAATCGAACGGGACGCTTTCGAAAGCGCAATCCCGGGCCCGCCAGGACGTGCCGCAGTTTCGGCAAAGGAGAACGAGGCTCTCCTTTTCGCCTTCCAGATCGAACCCGCACTGCGGGCAAAGAGTCGCCAGAAACGATATTCGGTCCTCGATCCGCATGAATTCATCGACTTTCGACTCTTTCCAGTCCACATCGCGCGCCGGACATACCGGGCGATCGAGTATTGCGTCGAAAATCCAATCTCCCTTTACCGCAACGGGGGAGTAGATAAGGCTTTTGATCTCCCCGATGAACAGGGCCTCCATATGGCCTTCGGCGCATGAGGAATGCCCGCAAGCGGGGGTGGTCCTGAAGGGAAGCTCCGGTTTTATGAAGCGGCCGGGCGCCTCGGGGGTGGCGTAGCGCAGCTTCAGCACCTGGGGCCGCAGGCCAAGCGAAGGCGGCGCCTGCGGCAGCTTCACCGCCAGGATATTCGAATCGATAATTTTGCCCGCAACCTGGAGTTCGTCGCAACTAAACGCCATCCCCTTGAATCTCCAGTAGGGAAGGAAGTAAAGATCCGGGCCGGGTTCTTTCGGGGCGAGAAAGAATTGGAAGGTCTCCCGTGGCGAAATAAGGAGCCGAGTGCGGCAAAATTCGCATTTAAAAATGCGGTCCGCCTCCTCCAGTTCAACCGGAGCGCCGCATTGAGGACAAGGGTGTTCTATTTTCCAGCTCACGCCAGTTTCTCTCCGCATCCGTTACAGAATATGGAATCGGGCAGATTTTCGGCGCCGCAGCGGGAGCACTTTGCCTGCCGGCCTTCTCCGTATACTGGAGCGCCGCACGCGGGGCAAAACTTCGAATGCGGCGGAAGGTTCGCCCGGCACTTTTGGCACTGCTCGAACACCACCACATGATATCCGCAGTAGGGGCAAAACCTCGAATCGGCCGGGATATGATTCTTGCACGAGGGGCATTCCGCCGACGGCGCGACCCGCCCGCTTTCCTTTTTCATCGCCTCGGAAAGGACGCCCGGCAGCATCATCGCCAGTCCCACGCCCACCCCCGCTCCGGACCCGGCCCCCGCGGACTTTTCCATCGCCATGGCCGCTTTCATTTTGACCAGGTTGTCCAGATTGTCGAAGAGCGCGAGGCGGCTTTTGTCGTCTATCGCCTGTTGCACTTCGGGGGGAGGCGTGATCGAATTGATGTAAACGTTGGTCAGGGCGAGTCCGAAATGGCTGAAATCCTCCCGCAGAAGCTTTTCCAAACCGTTGGACATGGACTCGTATTTACCGGGAAGGTTCAGGATCGAGTCCATATGTTCACCCATGTAGTCATTGAACCGCGAACCGATCACCCGGTCAAGGTAGAGGCTGATGTCGTCGGTCGTTTCTATCCCCTGTGTCCCGATCAGGGTGTTGATGAGCAAAACCGGCTGCGCCACGCGCATATTGAGAATACCGAAAGCGCGGAGGCGAACCAGGCCCAGCTGGGAATCGCGAAAAGCGACCGGATCCCGCGTCCCCCACTTGATATTGGTGAACTCCTTCATGTTGACGAAATACACTTCGGCCCGGAGCGGGCTGGTAAATCCCCAAGGCGCGCTGAGCGCCCGGGTAAGAATCGGGATATTGCCCGTGGTCAGGGTGTGCCGGCCCGGCCCGTACACATCGAAAGCTTTACCGCCGTGGAATAGCACTGCGGCCTGGCTTTCTCGCACGATGAGCTGAGCGCCGTATTTGATGTCTCCGGAGCCCGATTCGGGGATCCTGTGCGCTATCTCCCCGCCTGATTCATCGAACCATTCGATTATTTCCAGAAAAACGGCATTGTTTTCACCCATTGCCCGTTCATCCTTTCGAAAGCGTTGTAATCATTCAGTACCGATGGCCCCGCCGTCCGCGGCGATGCCCAAATCATGCTCACCGCAATGCATATCTCGGATTATTGTGTGTTCATTCGGCAGGAGAAGAAGAAAGCTTGAAGAAAACAGTCTGGGGGAGTAATTCCCTCGTCTAACCGAAGTAGTTGTGGAGAGCCGTGTCGAAACAGGAAGTTCATGGCTTGCTCAGGGAACGCTCTTCCAGCTTTAGCCCCTCTATCTTTTCGAAATCACGCCTATTGGACGTAATCACTGAGTAGTCCAGAGAAATCGCCGTGGCTGCGATTAATGAGGTCGTGTGCTCCAACAGTCAGTCCTTTTTTAGCGAGGGAGGCCCAAATACGTGCGTAAATGCGCGCCACGGAAATATCGAAGGGAAAAATTGCAAATGACTCCAGTATCTTTTCAACAAAGGATTGGCGCTTCAGGCGACGAGCTTCCGTGTCGGCGCGCTCCACTCCGTGCAGCAGTTCTGCAACGGTAATCACACTGATGCCGAAAGGCTCGTCCTCTCTGCCGGACACAATGCCCGCCACATGTGTACGGTCACGCTCAAGAAAAATGATCTCGCTGGAATCGAAGATCACTCCCATGACGTATAACCAGGCAGAGGCGGCTGGTCTTTGATCGCCTCCAGAACGTCATCGACAAATCCTGTATCATCGGGATCTATGTGGGGCAATGTTTGGAAAATGCCGTTTAGATCGCCCAAACGCCGTATTGGGCCTCCGGCATCCAAAGGGACAAGCGCTGCCGCCGGCTTTCCTCCACGAATGATCGTGTAGTGAACGCCGCGGTACCTGATGTTGTTCAGCAGTTCCGAAAAATGTCTCACCGCATCGGTGGCGCTTATCTCGGTTCGCATAGTTTGGTCCTTGTAAAATATGATAATAATATTTTAAGTAAACACAATGCGATCGTCAACACAAGCTTGCGACTGCCTCATACTACGTGACTGAAACCACGTCGGATGCCCCCGGTGGTTGATCGATCCACCCGATTTGCCTGAGGGATATTCCATGACCTGGGGCCATATGGGTTGGGTCAGGTGGAATTTCCACCTCTCCACAGCGTCATCCATTGTGGAGACCACACAGGAGGTTTCCGGTGGTGAGAATCGCGGAAATACGGAGGGGAAAAAAATGTGATTTCTCTTCTTCTGCTATTGGCCTTATATACTGTGAGTGAAAGCTCAAGCGGGAAAGATGCACACATGACCAATTCCTGGAGGCGAACATGGCAAAATGCAACCTGTGTAATAGCAGGAAAGGCAAGAGGAAATGCGCTCGCGAAAACGGTCATGTTTGCAGCGTCTGTTGTGGCCAAACCCGGGAAGCCGGTCGTTGTCGGGGCTGCGAGTTCTTTCGGTCGACTGGACCTAAAAGAAATTACGCCGACCTGCAGCGATTCACGACCCAACAGATGGAAGGTGATATTGTGTTGCAGTCTTACGCAAGCACGGTGGAAGCAACTTTATGTCTGTGGGACGGCAGGCGCAAGGATACATTGAACGACGACTCTGCGATCAGGGTCCTCGAAATGGTTCTCGACAGGTATCACTACAAAGATTCTGAGGTTGTAGAAACGGACTCGCTGCTGCTGGAGGGGTTCGATATGGTCTTGCAGGCAATGGCGGAGGACCTCTCTGATGTCTCGGTAGAGACGATCGTAAAAATATTGGGTGTACTTCACTTCGTGGCCAGACGACGCACGCGGGGCGGCCGAGAATATTTTGACATAATTCAGAATTACGTAGGCCTTCGCGGCGGTCCTGTCATACGCATCCGCCCAACCCCATAGGGTGAAAACACTCGTGGTGTTTCCTGCGATGCAAAAAAATCAAACAGAAAGAGGTTAGCCTCGCGCCCACCAATTTTGCCTGCCCCCTCCTCTATGATCGAAACCACCCGGGATGCCGCGGGCAAGCGTTTCCGCACTTGAGCCCCATGCGGGATACTACGTGATCCGGGACCATGTGGGAGGGGGCGGGCGGGTATTTGACACAGGGACACGGTTGATTGCACCTGAAAAACTTGTATCCACGCTGAAGGTCTCAAGCGACGAAAACGGGTGCTGGGTAACATGCTCAGTACCTGCCGACAGGCCGGCCTTTCCGCAGGGCAGCTCAGTTTTGCCCGCGCACTTATAGAGACGCGGTTGTTCTTGAAGCTCGTGTCTGAGACCACTCTCACTTTATGACGCTGAGCGCCTCTTCCAAATCCCGCAAGAGATATGGTTTGTGCAGGAAATACTCGGGCCGGTCGAGGTGGACGCTTTCCATTGTCTGCGCCTCATCGTAACCGCTGGAAAGAATCACTGGGAAGTCCGGTCGAAGTGCTCTAAGCTCCCTCAGAGTCTCCCAGCCATTCATCCCGGGCATGGTGAGGTCAAGGATGGCGAGGCGGAATTCCTCCCTGCGACTGCGGAATATTTCCAAAGCCTCGACCCCGTCCGCAGCCGGCGCCGCCTCGTAGCCCAGTATCATGAGCATCGCCGCTGCCATCTCGCGAACCATTGGATCATCGTCTATTACAAGGACCAAGCCTCTGCTCTCTGTCGGTTCCCAAACAGGGGCATCATCCTCCACGGGCAGAAATGGCTCCTCCGCCTGCAGAGGAAAGAACAATCTGAATATAGCGCCCCGACCAGCCTCGAGAGAAACTTCAATTGCCCCGTCGTGAGCTCTCATCAAACCCAGGACAACCGGCAGTCCCAGACCTCGGCCCGGGAACTTAGTGGAATAAAAGGGGTCAAAAATCTTTACCAGGTCCGTTTCAGGCATACCGCAGCCGGTATCTGAAACGGAAAGGACGGCGTAGCTTTCACTCTTTGGTTCCCAGTCAAGGGGGAATAACCGCAATCCCCGGAGTCGATCTACGGTCATTATATCAACCGCAACCATGACTTCCCCGTCTTGGCCGCCGAGGGCCTCCACCGCATTTTCCGTTAAATTGGTGAGAATTTGCTTTATCTGCACTCCGTCGGTATTGACGATCGCCCCACGGGGTGGGAATTCGGTTCTCAGATGGACATTATTCGGCAGGGATGCGCTTACGAGAAAGAGCGCTTCTTTCGTGGCTTCGACAAGATCGTGAGGCTCTTTTCTTGTGGCTGTCTGGCCGATATAAGTCAGCATGAACCGGCTGATATCCGCCGCTCTGAGCGATGCCTTCAAAGCTTCGCTAACCTTGGCGGGAGCGGACGGTTTGGACATGTCGAGCAACGCCAATTCCAGGTTTCCCATCACCGCGCTGAGAATGTTATTGAATTGGTGAGCAATGCCGCCGGCCATTCGCCCCAGGCTTTCCGCCTTCTGCGCCTGCTGCAGTCGCTGCTCCAGGCGCGCCTTCTCCTCCTCGGCCCGCTTCCGCTCTGTGATGTCGGTCAGCGTACCCACAAGACCCAGGACCTCGCCTTCCAAATCCTTGTAGGCGGATTTGTGGAGGATAACGGTTCGCCTATCTCCCCCCCTCGCCACTACTTCTACCGTTAACGGCAGTCCGGTCCGGCCCTCGAAGCAAGGCTCGATTAGTTTCCACAATTTGTTTCGCATACTCTGATTCAAACAAATCATAGGGGGTTTTAGTCCATATAGATTCGCTCTGCACCCCGAGAAACTTAATACAAGCATCGTTGCACCACTCATAATCTCCCATTTTGTTCAAGAGAATTACCGGTATAGGGACCTCATTCATAATATACTTAAGTCGCGTCAATTCTCTGTCGGCTTTCAGTGTCTCCTCTGCCTGCTTGCGGGTCAGAAGGCTCCAGACCCCCTGGGAGAAGAATGCAAGCCGGTCGATATCATTTTGTATGTAGTCTCCCTGCTTGTTCGCCACCGCAACCAACGCGACGATGGATTTTGCCTGGAAGACGGGGATAGCCAAAAAATTATGCAAGGATACGTGCCCTTCGGGACACCCCCTTTTCAGAGGATTAGGAGCCTGCATATCATTCACAACAATCGGTTTTCTCTGTCGTATCGCCTCGCCCCAAATGCCGGTGCACTCCAACTCGTATGTTGTTGGTTTTTTTTCTGTCTTGCAAATGTCCATGACATTTTTTGACCAAGCGTAAAGCGTTAAGAGCTGGGCGCTTTCGTTATAGAAACAAATGAAGGCTATTGCGCTGGCGGTCAGTAGAAGAGTTTCATGCCAAGGCATAATCGAGAACCTTGGGAATCGGCTCTTCAGACAAACGGTACAGGCGGGTAAGGGCCTTGATAGGTTCATCAGCACTTAGTGTGCAACATTCCACAGCCCTCTTGCGCTCGATTTCTATTTTCTTTAAGTCGTCGATCCTTTGTTGGCGCGCGGCTTCCAGTTCAAGAATGAGTTGATCGTTTGTCTTTTCGGTATCCAGCATAGAGTCTCCCTTTGTGCCTGGCCTGTCGTGGTTCAGCGTGAATTTGGAATTTTCCCTTCGAGATATAAATCGACGGTACCACGCAACGTGGAGTCTTCCACAGCAAGGGTGTCACGATAAAACCGCACCCCCCTTGTCTTGTAGTGTTCCGCGAAGCTACAAGACTTATATGGCGCCGGCAGCGTAGTAAAAACGGCCGACCGCACGATGAGGGGGCACCACCCCTCCCCCCGGGGGCCTATAAAGCATGCGGACCTCCAGCTTCCGGGGGGGGGGCTGGTCCTTCGCCCTCGCACGCGCGCCGAATCAAGCTTGAGATGCGTTTCTGATAAGTTTGCCGCTTCCTTGCCTTCGAACTTGTCGCTTGGGGAAATGCAGTTGATGGCGCTCCGGAACTGTATCCCTTCCTATAATAATCAAGATAAAGATTGTGTTCAATGGGAAGTTGGGCTGGGTTGGGTACTATCGGTCACAATTGTGTGTTGCCATCTTTTCATCGGAAAGGGTCCGGTAGGCGGCAAATGCTGGAGATATTAATCCGGTTCAAGCAGATGGGAATCAACCGGGCCATGGTTACTACCGGGGAGCATGGGGAGTGCGGGGTCAGGTCTTGAAAAAGGAATTTTCTCTGTGAATACGCCGGCACGATCTCAATTTAATGAAGAGGCTGAAGAGCTTTCTGATCCAAACCGCTTTCCTCCTCCCGCATGGTCCGGCATCATGGAGTATCTCTCAGGCAAATCCGGTATGATTGAGACCATGGTGGACAGGGATCAGGAAGGCCCGGCTGGCTTTTCCTGAAGGAAATTAAACGGCTATCTTTTCAACAAAGGATTGGCGCTTCAGGCGATGAGCTTCTGTGTCGGCGCGCTCCACTCCGTGCAGCAGTTCTGAAACGGTAATCACACTGATGCCGAAAGGCTCATCCTCTCTGCCGGACACAAGGCCCGCCACATGTGTACGGTCACGCTCAAGAAAAATGATTTCGCTGGAATCGAAGATCACTCCGATGACGTATAACCAGGCAGAGGCGGCTGGCCTTTGATTGCCTCCAGAATGTTATCGAAAAATCCTGTATCATCGGGGTCTATGTGGGGCAAGGTTTGGGAAATGCCGTTTAGATCGCCCAAACGCCGTATTGGGCCTCCGGCATCCAAAGGGACAAGCGCTGCTGCCGGCTTTCCTCCACGAATGATCGTGTAATGAACGCCGCGGTACCTGATATTCTTCAGCAGTTCCGAAAAATGTCTTACCGCATCGGTGGCGCTTATGTCGGTTCGCATAGTTTGCTCCTTGTAAAATATGATAATAATATTTTACGTGAACACTATGCGATCATCAACACAAGCTTGCGACTGCCTGATACTACGTGACTGAAACCACCGGGGATGCCCCGAAAGCGCTGGGATAAACCAGCATAGAATAGGGGATGGAAGAGCCCTACATGAAAGGAGAAGCTGATCCATCATGGCCCCGAGTCAAAAAGGGAAGCCGGGGTCAGGTCATGAAAAAGGAATTATCTGCCCATCATAGATTGGGCTGGCGAGGAGCGCAGAATGAACTATACTGAGAACCTGTGGTTACCGTTATCATTTGGGGAAATTGTCGGCTTAGCCCAGGTTTGGTTTTCAAGGTATTCCGCCAAGTACATGAGGGAACTTCCATCAGCGGCAGGACCCATCTTAGCCAATATTAAGATCGACGACCCGATCGGTTTCATTAAGGAGGTGTTATCGTGATGACTGACAAGGAAATCAGGTTAAAAGGGCTTGAAATCCTTGCCGAACATCTCGGCGACATTGAAGCGGAGCGGTTCATTGCCCTTATTCAGCGAGAACCGTTTGATTATACGAAGTGGCGCCAAGGTCTGTTCGATGATTTATCCATGGAAGAAATCAGCGGAAAAGCTATGGCTCTCAGGACGAAACAAAACGAACAAGACGCATAAATCTCATGGCTCGCTTGGCCTGCTTAGACTTTTTCCGCATGGACTTTTTTCGGGGTTTCACCGGACGGATGAAGGATGCAGGCTATACATCAAAGGGAAGCGGAAGGGCGACTGAAGTTCCCGGCGAGAAGACTTTTTCGATGTTGAGTCTTCTCTGGCTCAACGGGTTCTAGGGGCGCGGAAAACATTTAGTAATACTCAATGGTTCACATCATCAATTTTGAGGAGGAAGGGGCATGACAAAGGCAGAACTGGCAGGAAAAATCGCGAATGAAATTGGAATTACCAAGGCAGAGGCCGAGAAGGCAGTTGACGGATTTGTTGCAGCTGTCTCTGGCGCCCTCTCGGCCGGCGACAACGTCACACTCGTGGGTTTTGGGACTTTCAGCGTAGGAGAAAGGGCTCAGCGTGAAGGCCGCAATCCCAGGACCGGTGAAAAGATCGAGATTCCGGCGTCAAAGGTCGTTAAGTTCAAATCAGGCAAGACACTTAGTGAAAAAATCAAATAGGCTGACTTGCCCACATTCGATACGATAATTTGAAAGGACTGCTCGCCCGGAAATATGTCGGCGGCCGGTCCTTTTTGTTTTTCCATGTCTTGCTTTTCGGAGCAAAAATAGAGGTTGCGCACACATGTGCCCTGTCCGCTTCACCGGGTCACTTTCAGGTCCGTTTTGCCGGGTGTGGACGATTTTTGTGAGGAGTAGACCTGTGCCGGTGGGAATTAAATCGGAATCGGAGCAAAAATCCCGTCATTCCCGCGAGGCGGAAATGACGGGATCCTCTGCATACCCGCATTTGGACGTATTTGGACGCGTCACTTTCTCTAATCAAACCGGCGGATGGCCCGCCGCCACGCATCTCCCGCCTTAATTACCGGCCATGGCGGCAGCGGGACGCAGGCCCGCGATCTTTATTGCCGTGCGGTAATAGTCGCCCGGGAAAAGCGCCCCGAAATCCTCCGTGTCGATCTCGTTTGCCGTGCAGACCTCCTCAACGGTCGGTATCCGACCGGTAGAATAATATTTTTTCCGGAGAAACTGGATGACGTCGAAATGGAGGTCGGATGCCTCCGGGATGTTCATGTCGCGCATTCTGAATATGACGTAATCGCAGTCCCATTCGTCGGGATCGACAAGAAACCCTGCTATATCGATTCTGTACACCCGCTCATGGATGGGGTTCTTTCGGCCTGCACACTTGACGTAAGCGGAATACTGGCTAAAATAAGGAATTCCGGCAATTTTATAGGAACTCCGCTTGTTATCCATCGGGAAGAGCTTGCCAAATGCGGCCGTACTCAGGCCGCACGCCTTACAGATATCAAAAGCGGTTGGACAGGTGCCCTCTTTTGAAAAATAATCCCTGATGCAGTTCAAAACACGCCAGTGAGAAGCGGAAAGTCCTTCCTCTATGCCGTTTCGCCGGGCCATTTCCTCGGCAAAATCAGCATCCCACTGATTCGAATCGAGCAGGAACTCATCTGCGTCTACGTTGTAAGTTTTTCCAACTAATTCAACTGCCTGCATCCTGCCCTCCTGTCGCTGTCCGTTTAAAGCGAGGAAACGCTAAATTACGGCGCCATGGTGATTTATAATCGGCCCCTCCACTAAAATACTCCAATTCCAGGGGCGCGAACAACCATTATGTAACCACGAAAGCGCTCGAAGCATAACGACTTCGGACGAAAAAAGAACTACTTGCGGACGTGACACTCTCCGCACATGACAGGCCCTTTGTGCATGGATTTGTGGCAGCCCGTGCATTGCCGATGAAAGGCGTCCTTTAAGGAAATAATTCCCTTGGACGATTCGCTCTTATGGCACGAATCGCACGGTTGCCCTTCTCCGCCTTTGTTGTTTTTGTGTTTATCGAAATCATGGTGGCATCTTATGCAGTCCAGCGGTATACTCTGGGAATGCAGTTTGTGGTTGAATTCCACCAGGGGCCTTTGGTGCTTTCCCAAATCCTTGTGATCCAGCACGAACCTGTCATCCTGCGACATCGCTGTTTGACAGTAGAGACCTCCAATTAAAACGATCAGCACGAAGTAGAGATATCTCATAAAAAGTCCTCAGAACGTAAAAACCACCCCGATTCCGGTATCGTGAATCTATTCCTCTTCAGCTTCCACAGGCTTTAGATGATCGGGCAGGATCATCATTTTGGTGATGAGTTCCTTGAAGGAAACCACCTTGATTCCGAGTTGGTATTCCTTATTGAGGTCGTTGATCTGGTCCGTACAGTTATGGCAGGGGGCGATCACGATTTTTGCTCCCGTGGCCTTGATCTGTTCGGCCTTGATCCTGCCGGACTCCATTCTTCTTCGTTTGAACTCGGGGCCCATCGGAATAAACCCGCCGCCCCCACCGCAGCAATGGTTGTACTCGGAGTTGGGGCTCATATCGCGGAAATCCTTTGCCAGGTATTTTACTATCTCGCGGCCTTCCTGCCACAGCCCTCCGTTTCGGGAGACGTTGCACGGGTCCTGGTAGGTTAGCGGCGTCTCGATCAGCTTTGCCGGGTCGATCTTTATCCGGCCGTCTCGGAGGTATTCGTAAAAAAGGCGCACGGAGTGGACGATCGGCACGGGCGGCTTGCCGTCCCGGTAGCCGGCCAGATACGGGCCTTCGAACCGGGCGGATCGGTAGGCATGTCCGCACTCGGTTATCGCAATGGCCTCAACACCGAGTTCGAGCGCCTTGGTGTACATGTTCTTGACCACCTGGCCCGCGAGTGCCCTGTCTCCGGCAAACATCGGGAGATTGGTGCAATCCCATCCCGTGCTGGGAATGGTCCAGCTTTCCCCGGCCACTGTAAAAATCTGGGCCATCATGGAGATGTCCTGCGGGTAGTACATCGGCTCCCGGGCATTGACGGTGTACATGATTCGAGCGCCGGCCTTATCCACCGGGATTTCGACTCCGCGTACGTCATCTCCTGCTTCTTCGGCCATCCATGTGCAGGTTTCCACGAAATCCTCGGTCGACATGCCCATCTGGTTACCCGATTCGCGGTAATTGGTGGAAGTCCTCACCAGGCCTTCCGGAACGACGCCCTGCGAGTTGCAGATGGAACGCACCGTCGAGATCATGGTGGCGATATCGATTCCGAACGGGCAAAACTGAGAACAGCGCTTGCACGTGGTGCACTCACCCCAGGCGATGTCGTAGCACTTCTCAAGGAAAGCCCGATCGACGTTGCCTTTTCTTTTGTAGAGTTCGAACAGGGTAGCCTTCACCTTGTAGGCGGGGGACAGCTTGGGGTCCCTGTTTTTGGCGAGATAGAAAAAACAGCTCTCGGCGCAAAGACCGCAACGCGAACATATGCTAAGCCAGGACTTTATCCTGGCGCTGTCGTTCATGCTCAAAAGCTCTTTTATCGCCTTTGTGTTTACCGGTTTTTGATCCTCAGTCATGTTTCCGTACTCCTGTTGGACCTTGAAACCATATCGGCAATGCCGGTGTCTTTACCAGGTCTTTGCTCCCCGGCGCGTTCCCATTTCAAACCCGATGAAAGCACGGGAGAAGAAAAACAGGACAATATGGGCGAGCTTGGTAAATGGGATGAGTATGAGTAACGCTTCAGCACTTAAAATGTGAATAATCAGCATCTCCCGGTAGGGGCCGATCTGATGGTAGGCAAAAAAGCCCGTCAAAAAAGGCAGGCATGTGAATACAAGAAGGAAATAGTCCCAAGCCGTGGTAAGGATTCGCACTTCGGGTTTTACCAGCCTTCTTATGAGCAAAATCACTCCGGCGGCCAGGAATATAACCGTTAGGATGTCAGACAAGGAGTCGGGCAGTGAAGGCAGAGAAGCCCCGAATGCCTGGTGCAAAAGGGCATTGTGTGCCTGCAGGAAAACCGGCACGACAAAAAGACATATGTGAAATACGAAAAAAGCAATCCCGAAAACGGGCTGCGCCCTCAGCGATACGCTGCCGAGCGGAACAAGCCAGTGAAAAATCGAGCGCAGCCCCCATTTCATATCGACGTGGTTATAGAAAACCCTGTCACGCTCGAGGCTTACCCCGAGCAGGTAGATCGTCCGTGCCATGAGGCCGCCGATGAAAATGAAAAAAGAGATCCAGACCGCGGGTCCCGTCAGAAATCAGCAACTAACCGAACCGAAGGCGACATAAAAAC
>CAWEZA010000022.1:0-20904 GCA_963813125.1 uncultured delta proteobacterium
CCGTGAGCGGCGTCTTCGATGCGGCGTTCCGGCCAGCCTGGCCGTCCCATGTCGCCTTGCCGCAGATTCTGCTGCGCTCCGCCTTCGATTGACGTGCCTCGCGTCTCTCCGGGCGCGACCGTGCGTGCGCCAGTGGCTCTCGTAGCCGTCGGGAGTGGCCGCTCCGAAAGCACGATGAAGAGATCGGCAAACCGTTCGTGTACTTCGGCTTCGCCGCTGCGGCTGCGGAAAGATCTTTTTGGTTGGCGCGGTCAATCAGCGGCAAGACCTTAACCGCCCGTAGGGTTTCGCGTGACTTCGCGGGCGCTCCGGGTGGTTGGCTTGGCGGGCGGCCCCGGGTGATCCGACAAGCTGGGCGGGAGGCGTCGTTGGAGCCGCCGGCGCGGTGGGCGTCGTCGTTTTCGTTTGAGCGGCGTCCAGTGGCGAGACGATGGCGATGCCCCAGCCGTGCGCGAAGAGGCTGGCGTCGGCTTCGCCGAGGGCGGGCGAAGCAGCGGCCTTGGCGGGCATGACCGGATGCGGGGCCATGTTCTGGTTCTTGTTTGCTTCGTAGGTCGTCTTGCTTAATGCGGGCCTGACTCGTCATGTGAGCGAACCTTGGAATAGGCGAAAAGACAGTGTCGATGGGATCGTCCGGATGGCCTGGTTTTCCTCTATATTCTTTTCGGCCGAGACATAGCCTTTTCCCTGCTTCAGGGGAGTTCCATCGCAGCTTTGCGTCCCTGGCAAGCGTACAGATGTGAAGGCCGGGGTTAGCACCTCGACGAAGGCCCCGGCTAGGTGTCGCCGGCGCACACCCTGCCCTCGCCCTGTTTTCAATGTGCAAGGCGCCGGGTATTCATCTTCCCGTTGACCTTGAAGCGAACTTCCTTTAAGTTACGTATCATCGTCGGTGACGTCTTCCATAACCCCCGGGAATGGTGGAAAACTCGTGCAAAACGCCGTCAACTTGACACTGGTGATAGCCGAGCCTTGAAGAGATGAGAGCAGTACGCGCCGTAGCGAGTTGCCAAGGGTTATGCCAAAGCCCCTTTCAAGGGGCTCGCACTCGAATTTCCCGTAGGTGTTCGGCTCCTTTGTCTCAATTTCCAAGCGCTTCGGTTTAATAAGTTCGCGCCAGTTCTTTTGCATGTTTTATCCTCATAAAAGAGAAACCACCACAGGCCCCCAATTCCGGAAACCGGCAGGGCGCCTGGATGCGCGAAACTCGCAGAGGCCCCGGCGACCCGGAGATCCTGTCAACGGCAAGCTCTCTTTCTCACTTGGAATAAAATTCAACCACGAACTGTTCCTGAACCGGCAGGCTGAGCTCCTCACGCGCAGGATAGCCCGGAAAGTGCCCTCGAACTTGGACGCATCCAGCTCGAGCCAAGCAGGAAGGCCCCTGCGGGGCAGGGCTGCAACGGAATCGTTAATGATCTGGAGACTGCGGCTTGATTCGGCAACGGCGACACGATCCCCCGGCCTGAGCAGATAGGAAGGTATGTCGACTTTTTTGCCGTTTACCAGGAAATGACCATGGCGAACAAGCTGCCTCGACTGGCAGCGGGAATTGGCAAAGCCGAGCCGGTGGGCGGTATTGTCGAGCCTACGTTCGAGCAGGACAAGAAAGTTGGTGCCGGTAACGCCCTTGCGCCGTTCGGCCTCTTCGAAGTAGCTCTCAAACTGCTTTTCGAGCAAACCGTATATTCTTTTTATCTTTTGCTTTTCACGCAACTGAACGCCATAGTCGGAGAGCTTTCCCCTGCCCTGGCCGTGCTGCCCCGGTGGGTAGTTGCGCCGCTCGATCGCGCACTTATCAGAGTAGCAGCGGTCTCCCTTAAGGTAGAGCTTCATCGTCTCGCGGCGGCAAAGCCTGCATTGAGCTTCGGTGTATCGAGCCAAAGTGTTCCTCCTGAGGCGGAAAGCTCCGCCTTGTGCCCGCGGTAAAAAGCGGGCCAGATCGATTGTGATTGCCTTATACCCGCCGTCTTTTCGGAGGCCTGCAACCGTTGTGCGGAATGGGCGTAACGTCTTTTATGAAGGTGATGTTAAAGCCGGCGGCCTGGAGGGCGCGCAAAGCGGCTTCGCGGCCGGAACCGGGGCCCTTCACGTAGACTTCGATATTTTGCACCCCGTGCTCCTGGGCCTTCTTGCCGGCAATTTCGGCAGCAACCTGGGCGGCAAAAGGAGTAAACTTGCGAGAACCCTTGAAGCCCTGGCTTCCGGCGCTGGACCACGAAATGGCGTTGCCGCTGACGTCGGTGATGGTGATGATGGTGTTGTTGAAAGTCGAGCGGATATGAGCTATGCCGTTAAGGATATTCTTGCGCTCTTTTTTCTTGGTTCGCTGTGTAGCCTTCTCTTTAGCCATGTGCAATCCTTACGCTTTTTTTCGCTTGCCCATAACGGACCTGCGCGGGCCTTTACGAGTGCGGGCATTGGTATGAGTGCGCTGACCGCGGACAGGAAGCCCCCGGCGGTGCCTTAGCCCCCGGTAGCAGCCAAGGTCCATGAGGCGCTTGATGCTCATCGAGACCTCAGACCTCAAATCACCCTCGACCTTGAGGTGCGAATCGATGACCTGCCTGATCGCATTGACCTGGACATCACTCAGGTCGTCACTTTTGATGTCCCTGCTGATGCCGGCCATATCGAGCACTTTCAGGGCCGTCGGTCTGCCGATACCGAAGATATAGGTCAGAGCGATCTCAATGCGCTTGTTTTTGGGTAAATCGATGCCTGCAATACGTGCCAATGTCCTACTCCTCTATGGATGCAGAAGCGGGGAGCAGGGAGCGGGAAGCCAAAACAGAGGGGCCACTCGCCGACTGCTGCCAAAGTTCGCTTCTCTCAGCCCTGGCGCTGCTTGTGCCTGGGGTTTTCACAAATCACCCTCACTATGCCGTGGCGGCGAATAATTTTGCACTTTCTGCAAATACGTTTAACCGATGCCCGCACTTTCAATTTGGAACTTCCTTTCCACAGGCCGGCGCCGCCAAAAAGCTCTAGGCTTTGGACCGGTAAGTGATGCGGCCCCGGGTCAGATCGTAGGGAGACAATTCCACGGTCACTTTATCGCCGGGAAGAATACGAATGAAGTGCATTCTCATCTTACCGGAAATATGAGCCAGAATCCGATGGCCATTGGGAAGCTCGACGCGGAACATAGCGTTGGGAAGAGTTTCGACAACAGTTCCTTCGACTTCAATAGCATCCTCTTTAGCCATAGGTGAGATTCTCCAAGTTCAATTTATGAACTTTATATTATAAACTACCCGTAGAGTTTTGTAAACCTATTTTCGCGTCGGGTCAAAACCAGCGGACCGTTTTCCGTAACGGCCACCGTGTGCTCGAAATGGGCCGAGAGCTTTCGGTCCCGCGTGACCGCGGTCCACTGGTCTTCGAGAATCTCGACTTCGGCTTGCCCGACGTTTATCATCGGCTCGATGGCGAGCACCATCCCGGGCTTTAGTCTTACGCCCTTGCCCGGCGGCCCGTAGTTTGGCACCTGGGGGCTCTCGTGGAGATGCTGCCCGATGCCGTGCCCGACAAACTCTCTTACAACCGAATACCCGCGCTTTTCAACATAGTCCTGAATGGCATGCGAGATATCGGAGAGCCGGTTTCCGGAAACCGCCATGGCGATTCCCTCGTACAAACACTCCTCGGTAACCGTACACAAACGGGCGGCGTCCTCGGAAATTTCGCCTACCGGCACGGTCAGGGCGGCATCCCCGTAGTAGCCGTCGAGCACCACCCCGAAGTCAAGGCTGATGATGTCCCCAGCCTTGAGGCGCCGATGTTTGGAGGGCATCCCGTGGACCACCACTTCGTTAACCGATGCGCAAAGAGCGTAGGGGTAACCGTGATAGCCCTTGAACGCGGGCTTTGCGCCCTTTTTCGCAGCGAGTTCCTCGCTGATCGCATCGAGGTCCAGGGTCGTGACACCGGGTTTGATATGCTCGACCAGCCGGTCGAGTATTTCGGAAACGATGGCACACGCGGCCCTGATCTTCTCGATTTCTGCTTTGGACCTTAAGATAATCAAATTAAAACCGTCCAAACTAAACCAATACGAAATGGCGGCTTAACGGGCAGGGGGGCCGACAAAAGGCCCCCATTTCCCGCAAAGTCACAATTCCGAAAACAAACAGGCAACCAGGCTCCACAATTACCCAAGGACCTTCTGGATGCGCTGAAGAATATCATCCATTTTGCCAACGCCATCGATCTGTCGCAGCTTGCTTTGTTTCACATAGTAGTCGATGAGCGGCTTTGTCTGGGCTTCGTAGGTGTCGAGCCTGGACTTGACGGTGGTTTCGTTGTCGTCGGATCTCTGGTAGAGTTCTCCATCGCATTTATCACAGACACCCTCTTTTTTCGGAGGATCGAACATCACGTGAAAGCCGGCGCCGCAGGAGCGGCAGGTGCGCCTTCCGGTAAGGCGGCCAAGAAGCTCCGAGCTCGGGACTTCGACACTTACCACGTGGTCGATGTTCTGCCCCAGACTGCCAAGGATAGAATCGAGTTCCTCGGCCTGCCCCACGGTTCTAGGAAACCCGTCGAGCATGTAGCCACCGGATGCATCGGACTTTTGGATACGTTCTTTTACCAAACCGATCACGACGCTATCCGGAACAAGACCGCCGGCATCCATAAACTTTTTAGCCTCAAGCCCAAGGGGGGTACCTTCTTTTAAGGCAGCCCTCAGCATGTCGCCCGTTGAAATCTGGGGGATATTGTATTTTTCGACAAGACGTTTGGCTTGAGTGCCTTTGCCGGCGCCCGGCGGTCCCAGTAAAATGATGTTCATTTCTAACCTCCGCAAAGTGCAATTAGGAGCTGACAGGTCAAAAAAGAGAGGTTCGATAAAATCCCCTCACAGACCACCGGTCCGCGGAACCCGAAGGGGGCCCGGAGGATCCGGGCGGTTTTGGATCCATTTCAAACCGCTTCCAGATGGATAGTGGTTACCGCCTGCCCTTAGCCCGACCGCTTTTTAGAAATCCCTCGTAATGGCGCGACAGCATGTGAGCCTCAATCTGGGACAAGGTATCCATGGCAACGCCGATGACAATGAGCAGTGCAGTCCCGCCAAAATAGAAGGGCACGCCGAATCTTTCAATCAGGACGGTGGGAAGCACGCAAACGGCCGAGATATAGATAGCGCCGCCAAGCGTAATACGGCTCAGGACCTTGTCGAGATAATCGGCCGTGGGCTTTCCGGGGCGTATGCCCGGAATGAATCCACCGTATTTTTTCATATTGTCTGCCACATCGGCAGGGTTAAAGACGATGGCCGTGTAAAAGTAGGCAAAAAAGATAATGAACGTGACGTAGAGCAGTATATAAGCCCAGTGGCCCGGGGCGACCGCATGGGCAACCGACTGCACCCACGGGACCTTGATAAAGCTGGCGATGGTTGCGGGAAACATGATTATGGAGGACGCAAAGATCGGCGGAATGACGCCCGAAGTATTGATCTTTAGCGGGATATGGGTATTCTGGCCCCCGTAGACGCGCCGGCCGACAACCCGCTTGGCATATTGCACGGGAACCCGTCTTTCGCCACGCTCCATGAAAATGATAAACCCGCAGACACCAAACATGAGAACGGCGATGGCGCAGAGTACAAAGATACTCATCCCGCCGGCATGAACGAGTCTAACGGTATTGAAGATAGCCGCGGGCATGCGGCTTACGATACCGGCATAAATAATGAGAGAGATGCCGTTGCCGATGCCAAACTCGGTAATCTGCTCACCGAGCCACATGAGGAAGGCGGTGCCCGCAGACAGGGTGAGCACGGTCATGAGGCGGAAGGACCAGCCGGTCAAAAGAACCAGCGGGACACCGTTTGGAGCGTGCTGGGCACCCAGGCCCACGGCAATGCCAAAACCCTGGATCGCGCTAAGGACAACCGTCCCGTAGCGGGTGTACTGGGTAATTTTCTTTCGCCCGGCCTCACCTTCCTTTTTCAATTTTTCGAGGGTCGGCACGACCACAGTCAGCAGCTCGAGGATAATCGAGGCGCTGATGTAGGGCATGATGCCCAGGGCGAAAATGGAAAACTGGCTTAGAGCGCCCCCGGCAAACATGTCGAAGAGGCCGAGAAGCGTGCCGCTTGCGGCTTTGAAGTAGGCCTGAAGGGCTACGGCGTTGATATAGGGGGTCGGGATGTAGCACCCCAGACGATAAACCGCCAGGAGCGCCAGACTAAAAACAATACGACGCTTTAGTTCGGGAATTTTCCCTATGGCTGAAAAACCGCCTGGCACCTGATATTATCCTTCCCTTACCGCGATCATTTCGACTTTGCCACCGGCAGCTTCAATCTTTTGCACTGCGGAGGCGGAGGCTTTGTGAACGCGGATTGTAACGGCCTGAGCAATCTCACCATTGGCAAGGAGTTTTACCGGGTGGTGACTTTTCCTCAAAAGACCGACGGCAACGAGTTGTTCGGGGCCGATCGGGCTATCGGTTGGAAACTTGCCGAGGTCGCCGACGTTTATGATTGAAAACTGTTTTTTGAATATGTTGGTAAAGCCGCGTTTGGGCACCCTGCGCTGAAGGGGCATCTGGCCGCCTTCAAACCATGGAGGCACGCCTCCGCCGGAGCGCGCCTTTTGGCCCTTGGTGCCTTTTCCGGCGGTCATCCCCTGGCCGGAACCCGATCCGCGGCCCTTGCGCTTATTATTTTTCTTTGCTCCGGGAGCCGGAGCCAAATCTCCGAGTCTCATCAATTACCCCTGTCTTTCCTCGACTTTAACCATATGAATAACCTTCCTGACAGCCCCGAGCACCTGAGGGGAACTGTACAGGTCGACGGGCCTGTGCATCTTAGTAAGTCCCAGGGCACGCAAAATCTTGCGGTGCTTTTCGGGATGCCCAATCGGACTTCTGACAAGACTGACCTTTATTGGCTTAACCATATCTGCACCTGAAATTCCCTGTGGGGCCGGAAAATGTACCGGCTCAAGAGCTCGGAGCATCCTCGAGGATGTTCTTGCCTCTGGTTTTGCAAACCTGTTCGAGACTGCGAAGCCTTTTTAAGCCCTCGACGGTCGCTTTTACGACGTTATGAGGATTCCTTGACCCAACACATTTAGTCAATATATCATGAATCCCAGCCGCTTCCATGATGGCCCTTACGGCCCCGCCGGCAATAACGCCCGTACCGGGAGAGGCGGGCTTCATCATGACCGATGAGGCCCCGAACTTGCCCAGCACTTCGTGCGGGATCGTGGAATCCTTGAGCGGCACATCTACCATATTGCGCTTGGCGGACTCCATCCCTTTGCGAATGGCTTCAGGAACCTCGTTAGCCTTTCCCAGGCTGTATCCGACTTTACCGCTGCCGTCTCCGACAACCACGATTGCGCTGAAGGAAAAACGGCGGCCGCCTTTGACGACTTTGGCCACACGGCTAATATGGACCACTTTGTCAATCATTTGGAGCTGGCTGGAATCAACCGCTATCAATGTAAAAGCCTCCGATCCTGGTAAGGATTAAAAATCGAGACCCTGCCGCCTGGCTGCGTCGGCAAGGGCCTGAATTCGCCCGTGATAAATAAAACCGTTGCGATCGAAAACGACCTTGACAATACCTTTTTCCATGGCCTTGCGGGCAATGAGTTCCCCAACGCGTCCAGCCGCGCCGACTTTGCCCTTTGCCGGCCCCATCTCCTTGTATTCGGAGCACAGAGTGGAGGCGGCGACCAACGTAGCACCGGTCATATCGTTTACGATCTGAGCGTACATGTGCTTGTCGCTGCGAAAAACCGTAAGCCTGGGGCGCTCGTCGACGCCTTCGATCTTTTTCCTTATGCGTTTTTTTCGTCTGAGCCGAGCGGTATAGCGCGGATTAGTCGAACTTGATGCCATTTGAACCTCCGACCCTATTTTTTCGAACCGGTCTTACCGACCTTGCGGTGGACATGCTCGCCAGTATAGCGAATACCCTTGCCCTTGTAGGGCTCAACGGGCCTAAGAGCGCGAATGCGCGCGGCGGTCTCGCCCAGGATCCCGTTATCGATCCCCTCCAGCCTCACGACATTGGACCTGTCGACGCTCGCGGTGATACCCTGGGGCAGATCGAACTGAACCGGACGAGAGTAGCCAAGATTCAAGTTCAAGGTATTACCCTGCACCTCGGCCCGGTAACCCGTCCCCTGAATCTCGAGTCCTTTTACGAACCCCTCGCTCACTCCCTTTACCATATTATTGACAAGGGCACGAACAAGCCCGTGCGTCGAGCGCGACTCTTTGGAATCGTCCCTGCGCTTAAACGCGACGGTCTCCTTGCTGATATCGACGTCGACACTATCGGGAATCGACCTCTCCAGCGTCCCCTTCGGGCCTTTTACCTTGAGGGCCAGACCATCCAAGACGACTTCCACCCCTTTAGGCAAAGGAATGGGCAATTTACCCACCCGTGACATGGTGTAGCTCCTTTACTAATAATGGACGAGATGAACGATGCCTACCAGACGGCGCAAAGCAACTCACCGCCAACGCCTTCTTTTCGGGCCTGCCTGTCGGTCATGACACCTCTCGATGTCGACAGGATGGAAATGCCCATGCCGTTCAGCACCTTGGGAATCTCCAGGTGGCCGACATAGACGCGGCGCCCGGATCGGCTGACTCTTTTAGCCCCGGTCACAGCGCCTTCCCGGCCATCCCCGTACTTGATATTGACGCGGAGGATTCCCTGCTTGTCATCCCTTATGAATTTATAGTTCTTTATAAACCCCTCTTCCTTCATGATGCGGGCCAAGCTGGCCTTCATGCGGGAAGCGGGGATGTCAATCTTGTCGAAGCGCGCCTTTTGCGCATTCCGAATACGATTGATAAAGTCGCCGATCGGGTCTGATACCATCATTTCCTAATCTCTCCTGAGGTCCTACCAGCTAGCCTTGACCACACCGGGCAGTTCACCCTTGAGCGCCATGTTGCGGAAACAGATACGGCAGATTCCGAACTTTCGCAGGTAGGCTCGAGGCCGGCCGCACACCGGACACCGGTTATATCTGCGCGCCTTGAATTTAGGACTCGCCTTCGCTTTTGCAATGAGTGACTTTTTAGCCAAAGGGCCTCCTTATCAACGCCTGAACGGCATCCCCATGAGGGCGAGAAGCGTTCTGGCCTCATCGTCCGTTCCGGCAGTCGTAACTATTGTGATATTCATCCCCTTGATCTTGTCGATCTTGTCGTAGTCGATTTCGGGGAAAATTAGGTGTTCCTTGATCCCGAGGGTGTAATTTCCTCTGCCGTCGAGGGCCTTGGGCGAAATACCGCGAAAGTCCCGGACACGGGGCAAGGCGACATTTACGAGCTTGTCGAAAAACTCGTACATGCGGTCGCCTCGTAAGGTCACCATGCAGCCGATGGGCATGCCTTTTCTGAGCTTAAAGGCGGCGATGCTGGTGCGCGCCCTGGTGATAACCGGCTTTTGTCCGGCTATCTGGGCCATCTCGGCCGCGGCCGCGTCAAGCACCTTCACGTTCTGAATGGCCTCCCCAAGCCCCATGTTCAGGGTAATTTTGGTAACCCTGGGAATTTGCATCGGGCTCTTGTACTCGAACTGCTCTTTTAGCTTCGGGACAACTTCCTGGTTGTACCTGTCGCGCAGTGCTGCCATCTAACCTCCATTTCCGCCTTATCAGGTGGACGCCGCCGCATCGCGAGCGAAAAACCACGGGCAAGAAAAACTACCCGGAATAAGTCGCCACTATTGCAGCCTAGTCGATGACCTCGTTGCATTTTTTACAAAAACGCACCTTTTTTTCGTCATCAAGCACTCGATAGCCCACCCTGGTCGGATCAGTGCACTTGGAACAAATCAACATGAGATTGGACATCTCGATAGGCGACTCCTTTTCGAGGATCCCGCCCTGCCTGGCCTGCTCGCTGGGCCGAAGATGGCGCTTAACCATGTTGAGCTTCTCAACGACCGCACGCCCTTTTTTGGGTATAATCCTAAGGACTTTGCCGGTCTTGCCCTTATCCTTGCCGGTGATCACTTTCACCGTGTCATTTTTCTTTATTGCATAACTCTGGTGCTTCATCGAACCAATCCCTTTTCGCTAAAGTACCTCAGGAGCAAGCGAAATAATCTTCATAAATTGCCTGGCGCGAAGTTCCCTTGCGACCGGCCCAAAGATGCGGGTTCCGATCGGCTCTTTGGAGGCGTTGATCAAAACCGCGGAGTTATCGTCGAACTTTATGTAGGACCCGTCTGGACGGCGGACCTCTTTTTTAGTCCGAACGACAACGGCTTTGAGCACGTCGCCCTTTTTGACTTTCGCATTAGGAATGGCCTCCTGGACAGACACCACGATGATGTCGCCAACCGTGGCATATCGCCTTCGGGTCCCGCCGAGCACCTTAATGCAATAGAGCCGCTTGGCCCCGGAATTATCAGCGGCGTTCAGTTGAGTTTCCGACTGAATCATGTCTTACTCCAAATCGTCACGCAGATTCCTGTCGCAGCGGATTGGCCACAAAGGGAAAACCTGCCACGCTCGGTCCTGGACGGACCGGGGTTAGAAAGCCGCTTTGTCGAGGACTTTCACAACCAGCCAGCGTTTCTCTTTACTAATCGGCCGGCTTTCCTCGATAAGCACCTGGTCACCGACCGAGCAGGAGTTCTGCGGGTCGTGGGCCTTAAACGTATTCCTGCGACGGACGTACTTGCGGTATTTGTCGCTCTGGATAAGCCTTTCGACCATAACGACCACAGTTTTGTCCATCTTGTTGCTCATGACCTTGCCGACACGAGTTTTCCTGGTAGTATTGAGCTCTTTCATGGTTGTTCTCTGCCCCTATTCTCCCGCTTTTCTGTCCATCTCGGACAAAACAGTAAGTATCCGCGCGATGTCTTTTTTGTTCTTCGGGAGTTGGGCGGTATTGTCGAGTTGCCCGGTAGCCTTTTGAAACCTGAGATTAAACTGGGCTTCCCGGATCTCATTGAGTTTCCCGACCAGCTCGTCTTTAGTCATTTCCCGCAGATCGCCAGCGTTCATAGCACATCCTGCCTCGATACAAAGCGTGTGGGAAGGGGCAGCTTATGGGAGGCAAGACCAAGAGCCTCGCGCGCAACCGCTTCGGTCACACCTTTAATTTCATACAAAATCCGTCCGGGCCTGACAACGGCCATCCATCCCTCGGGCGACCCCTTACCTTTACCCATCCGGGTTTCAGCGGGCTTCTTCGTGAAGGGCTTATCGGGAAAGATCCGAATCCAGACCTTGCCACCGCGTTTTATGTGCCGGCTAATGGCAATACGGGCGGCCTCGATCTGCCGGGAGGTGATGTAGCCAGGCTCTAAAGCCTTGAGCCCGAAGTCGCCAAAACTCACATCGCTTCCGCGATAGGCGGCGCCCCTCATGCGGCCTTTTTGCACTTTTCTGAATTTAACCCTTTTAGGAGCTAACATCTCAATTCTCCGATCACTAACCTGGCAGCACTTCGCCCTTGAAAATCCAGACCTTGACGCCGATGATGCCGTAGGTGGTCCGGGCAAGAGCCGTGCCGTAATCTATATCTGCCCTAAGAGTGTGAAGGGGGACCCTGCCTTCGCGGTACCATTCCCTGCGGGCCATTTCAGCCCCGCCGAGGCGGCCGGCGGAGGCGACCCTGACGCCTTTTGCCCCGAATTTAAGAGCGGAGCTGACCGCACGCTTCATCGCACGGCGGAAGGCAACACGCCTTACGAGCTGAAGGGCGATATTTTCGGCAACCAGCGTGGCGTCGAGTTCCGGGCGGCGTACTTCCTGGATATCGATCAAGACCTCGCGCTTAAACCTGCGCTCGAGGTCGCGTCTTAGCACCTCGATCTCCGCGCCCTTCTTTCCGATGACAATCCCGGGCCGAGCCGTGTGAATACGAATCTTCGCCTTGTTGGCCGCCCGCTCGATCTCGATCTTAGAGATGCCGGCGTGAAACAGCTTTGCCTTTATGTAGTCGCGGATCTGGCGATCCTCGAAAACGAGCTTGGAATAGCCTTTGGTGGCAAACCACTTCGAATCCCAGGTCTTTATGACACCCAGCCGGAACCCTGTCGGATGAACTTTCTGTCCCAAACCTCACCTCCATGTGGGCGATTTTTCTAAAATGATATCGGCCCTATTTCTTCTCGTCCAAAATAACGGTTATATGGCTCGAGGGCTTAATTATCGGGGTAGCCCTGCCCATCGCCCGGGGCCGGAACCTTTTGAGCCTGGGTCCCTGATCGATCGTTATCGTTTTGACGTAGAACTTATCGAGATCGCCGAGTTCCCTGTTTTCCGCGTTGGCCATCGCCGAGCGAAGCACCTTGGTTATGAGCCGACCGCTTTTCTTCGGAGTAAATCTCAGCAGAACGAGCGCTTCATCGACCTTTTTACCGCGGACCATATCGGCAACCAAGCGAGCTTTCTGCGAGGAGACCCGCAGGTATTTGCCAACAGCTCTGACTTCCATTATTTTTTCCCTTTTACTTTGGTCTTTTTATCTCCGGCATGGCCGTGAAAGGTCCTGGTCGGAGAAAACTCGCCGAGTTTGTGTCCAACCATGTTCTCGCTCACGAACACGGGAATGAATTTTTTCCCGTTATGCACCGCAAGAGTGATCCCCACGAACTCGGGCAGAATCGTCGACCTGCGCGACCAGGTCTTGATGACCTTGCGGTCGCCCACGTCTTTGGCTCTCGAGACCTTATCGAACAGGGATCCGTCGACGAACGGTCCTTTTTTTAATGACCGAGGCACCTTATCCTCCTACTTCCGGCGATGAAGAATAAACTTATCGCTCAATTTGGCCGTGCGGGTGCGATATCCCTTGGTCGGAATGCCCCAGGGGCTACACGGATGACGACCGCCCGAGCTTCTTCCCTCACCGCCCCCCATCGGATGGTCAACAGGGTTCATGGCAACGCCGCGCACATGGGGTCTTTTGCCCGCCCAGCGGGTGCGACCGGCCTTGCCGAGAGTAATATTTTCATGATCGATGTTGCCGACCTGACCGACAGTGGCCTTGCATTCGATCGAAATCATGCGCATTTCCCCGGAAGGCATGCGCAGGGTCGCGTACTTGCCTTCACGGGCGATGAGCTGGGCGCTGGTGCCGGCAGAGCGCGCAAGCTGGCCACCTTTTCCGGGCTTCATCTCGATATTGTGGACAACGGCGCCGAGGGGCAGGTTGGCAAGCTTTAAGCAATTGCCGGGCTTTATGTCCGAATCGGGGCCGGTCATGAGGCGGTCGCCGACTTTTAAGCCGACCGGGGCAATGATGTAGCGCTTTTCGCCGTCCGCATAGAAGAGAAGTGCGATATTGGCAGAGCGGTTGGGATCGTACTCGATGGTTGCCACCTTCGCCGGAATCCCTTCCTTGTTGCGCTTGAAGTCTATGACCCGGTAGAGCCTCTTGTGGCCCCCGCCGCGCTGCCACGCGGTAACACGGCCGACGTTGTTGCGGCCCCCGGATTTTTTAAGGGGCTCGACAAGCGGTCCATGAGGCTTATCGGTCGTGATTTCCTCGAAGGTGGAGTAAGTCTGAAACCGGCGACCAGCAGATGTCGGCTTGACTTTTCTGATACCCATTGTCTGTATTCCTCTCCCAACAGGGCGCCTTTAGACGCCTTCAAAAAACTCGACCCGCTGCCCGGACTTGATCGTGACCACGGCCTTTTTCCAATCGGACATTTTCGTAAATTTGCGCCCGACCCGTTTGACCTTGCCCTTCATATTCAAAGTGGCCACATCGAGGACATCGACCTTAAAAATCGTCTGGACGGCTTCCTTGATCTCGATCTTGTTGGCGTCACGATCCACCTGGAAAAACAACTTGTTTCTCAAGTCCTTTTCGACGGTGCTCTTCTCGGTGACCAGGGGCCGCTTCAAGATTCGGTAAGTTTTCGGGTTCATGCGAGCGCCTCCTCGATCCTGCCAATGCATTCCCTGCTAAGAATCACCGACCCGTAGTCAAGCAGGTCATAGACGTTAAGCCCCTCAGAGCGAAGCACTTTAACGTTGGGAATGTTTCTGGCCGACTTTTCGATTATTTCATCGTGCCCCGGCAGAACGACAAGAGTCTTGCCAAGCTCGAAGCGACCGAGCAACCCGACGAAATCCTTGGTGCGAATCTTTTCGAGCTTAAAGTCGTCGATCACCGTGAAGCCTTCGTCGAGCACCTTCTGGCTAAGGGCCATCTTGAGGGCGAGGCGCCGGACCTTCTTTGGAACACGCATCTCGTAGTCTCTCGGATGAGGACCGTGAACCGTTCCACCGCCGCGCCAAATAGGTGAGCGACTGGTTCCGGACCGGGCGCGCCCGGTTCCTTTTTGGCGCCAAGGCTTTTTACCTCCGCCGCGAACCTCGCTTCTCCCCTTGCTCTTTGCGGTACCAGCCCGCCTTTTGGCCAGTTGATAAACAACGACCTCATGGAGCACATGAGTCTTTACGGGCACACCGAACACCGAATCGCTTAGTTCGAGCTGTCCCGTCACTTCTCTTGCCAAGTTGTACACGTCCACAGTAGGCATGGCTGTCCTCAAAACCTTAAGGCTTCTAGAGCCCTCTTAAACTTTAGCCAGAAATCCTTCCGGCCTCATGTCCCTTTACTTCTCGCGGTTGGTCCTGCGAACGATCACGATCCCGTTTTTGGCTCCGGGCACCGCACCGTGGACCAGCAGAAGGTTGTTTTCCGGACGAACGTCAACGATCTTGAGATTCAGGACGGTCGTGCGCTTGTTGCCCTTCTGCCCGGGCATCTTCTTGCCCTTGATAACGCGGCCGGGATATGTGGCCATACCGGTAGAGCCGGGCTCGCGGACGTTTTTCGAGCCGTGACCGTCGGGCCCCCGGCTAAACCTCCAACGCTTGATCGTTCCGGCAAACCCCTTGCCCTTGCTCTTGCCGATGATGTCGATGCGATCGCCGATCTGGAAAATATCGGCAAGCACCTGATCGCCGAGGTTGTGTTCGGAGGGGTTTTCGGCCGGGATCTCCCGCAAAACCTCGAAATAGCCCTTTCCGACCTTGTCCATATGACCCTTTAGCGGACGGTTTACGCTTTTGGCCTTTTTGGTGCCAAAACCGATTTGCAAGGCACCGTAGCCGTCATTTTCGACCGTCTTCACCTGGGTTACGGTGCACGGGCCGACCTGGACAAGCGTAACGGGATAGGCCGCCCCATCGGCTGCGAAAATCTGGGTCATGTCAAGTTTGCGTCCAATAATTGCGCTAATCATGAGCTGCTGCTTTCTTTCACTAAGACTTCAGCTATAGACCTAAAGCTTAATTTCAACATCCACCCCGGCAGACAGATCGAGCTTCATCAGGGAGTCCACAGTTTGCTGGGTGGGCTCGAGGATATCGATAAGACGCTTGTGAACACGTATCTCGAACTGCTCGCGCGACTTTTTGTCGACATGCGGAGAACGCAGGACGGTGTACCGGTTGATCTTAGTTGGAAGCGGTATCGGGCCAGCCACCCGCGCACCGGTCTTTTTGGCCGTCATAACGATCTCATTGGTAGACTGGTCGAGCAGCTTGTGGTCATAAGCTTTGAGCCGGATGCGAATTCTTTGATTCGTCACCATTTGCATTCCTATCAAATAGACAACCGGAGCAGGGCTCCGGCAGTCCCGCTTAAAATTAAACCTAGGCAATAATCTCGGTCAGAACTCCCGCGCCAACGGTGCGGCCGCCTTCACGAATAGCAAATCGCAATTCTTTTTCCAGCGCCACAGGCGTAATGAGTTCGACTTCGCAGCTAATATTGTCGCCGGGCATAACCATCTCGACGCCCTCGGGCAAAGTCATGACGCCGGTGACATCGGTGGTCCTGAAGTAGAACTGAGGCCGGTAGCCGGGGAAAAACGGCGTATGGCGCCCGCCTTCCTCTTTTTTGAGCACGTAGACTTCAGCCTTGAACTTGGTATGGGGAGTAATCGAGCCGGGCTTGGCCGCGACCTGTCCACGCTCGACTTCCTCTCTTTTCGTGCCCCGGAGAAGCAACCCGACATTGTCGCCGGCCTGCCCGGAATCCAGGGTTTTGCGAAACATCTCGACACCGGTGCAAACCGATTTGAAAGTCGGCTTAAAGCCCACGATCTCGAGTTCTTCGCCTACCTTTACCATCCCGCGCTCAACACGGCCGGTGACAACCGTACCGCGGCCGGAAATGGAGAAGACGTCTTCGATGGGCATGAGGAAGGGCTTGTCGATATCGCGCACCGGCTCGGGGATATAGGAGTCGATGGCGTCCATGAGCTCGAAGACGGGCTTTGCGTCATCTGATGCCCCATCGTCGGCCTCAAGAGCCTTTAGAGCCGAACCCTTTACGATCGGGACATCATCGCCCGGGAACCCGTACTTGGTAAGGAGTTCGCGAAGCTCGAGCTCGACGAGTTCGATCAGTTCGGGGTCGTCCACCATGTCGACCTTGTTCAGGAAGACAACGATGAAGGGCACGCCAACCTGACGGGCGAGCAAGATGTGCTCGCGGGTCTGGGGCATGGGACCGTCATCGGCGGCAACGACCAGGATCGCCCCGTCCATCTGGGCAGCCCCGGTGATCATGTTTTTGATATAGTCCGCATGGCCGGGGCAATCGACATGGGCATAGTGGCGATTATCGGTCTCATATTCGACGTGGGCCGTCGCAATGGTGATACCGCGCTCGCGCTCCTCGGGCGCCTTGTCGATCTGGTCAAAGGGAATGTAAGTGGCCCTACCTTTTTTTGCAAGCTGCTTGGTAATCGCTGCGGTAAGGGTCGTCTTCCCATGGTCGATGTGACCGATCGTCCCAACGTTAACATGAGGCTTCGTCCGCTCGAATTTCTTTTTAGCCATCAGGGAATCCTCCTCGCCAGGCTTAAAACCGAATATCGGCGCCGGGGTAACAGGCCAAAAGGCCGCAGGCCTCCGTGCGCCAATTGCTGTTCAATGCTACCATCTGTAATGTGCGAAGGCCTTGTTTGCGTCCGCCATCCGATGTGTGTCCTCGCGCTTTTTGACCGCACCGCCACGATTTTGTGATGCGTCCATGAGTTCACCCGCGAGCTTCTGGGTCATGGTCTTCTCTGAGCGCGATTTGGAGTAGTTGATGATCCACCTCATGGCCAGGGCATCACGCCTCTCCGTCCTGACTTCGACGGGGACCTGATAGGTTGCGCCACCCACACGCCGGGACTTAACCTCCACAACGGGCCTCACGTTTTCAAGAGCCTTGTGGAAAACGTCGAGCGGCTCCTGCTTGGACCGCTGCTCGATAAAAGCCAGGGCCTGGTAGAAAATCTGCTCGGCAGTGCTCTTTTTCCCGCGCCGCATGACGTTGTTGATGAATTTGGCCGCAAGCCTGCTGTTGAATTTAGGGTCCGGCAACACGTAGCGTTTCGGGACTTCTCGTCTCCTGGGCATCCCATTTCCTTCGATAGCTTCAAAATTTTAAGGCAAAAGAGAGGACATGGCTAGTTTCAAGCGGCCATGACCCGCACTTTCGAGATCCGACTTACTTTGGCCTTTTTGCGCCGTATTTTGAACGGCCCTGCCTTCGGTCCGCAACACCCAAGGCATCCAGTGTGCCACGAATGATGTGATAACGCACACCGGGAAGGTCCTTGACGCGGCCGCCACGAATAAGCACAACCGAGTGCTCCTGGAGATTATGCCCGATGCCCGGAATATAGGAAGTGACTTCCACCCCGTTTGTCAGGCGAACACGAGCGATTTTGCGCAGGGCCGAGTTAGGCTTTTTAGGCGTCGTCGTATAAACGCGCACGCAAACCCCGCGTTTCTGTGGGCAGCTTTGAAGCGCGGGAGTGCTCGACTTCTTCCTGACTTCCTCCCGGCCCTTCCTTACCAATTGGTTGATAGTGGGCATTACTTTTTTAAACTCCGCTGACCGGTAAGTAGATTAAAAAGGCGGCACCATCAATGCCGCCCAGCTTTCTCAGCTGGAAAATCCTATGTTTTTATAGGAACACGGACCCGATGTCAAGCTCAAAAAGGAGGCCGGCCAAAATAGCCTGAGGGCGCGGCGCTCCCAGATGAGCACAAGGGCCGAATAGAGCCCTATTTACGGACCTCCCGGTACTGCCTGAGGCCAGAACCCGCGGGAATGAGCCTGCCCATGATGACGTTTTCCTTAAGACCGAGCAGGTTGTCGACCTTGCCGGCCGTAGCGGCATCGGTGAGCACTTTGGTGGTCTCCTGGAAGGAGGCCGCCGAGATGAAGCTCTGCGTGCTAAGGGACGCCTTGGTGATTCCGAGAAGCAAGGGCTCGGCGACCGCGGGGCGCTGCCCCATGGTAACGAGCTGGCTGTTTACATCCTCGAAAATCGGCTTTTCCACGTGCTCGCCAAGGAGAAACTCGGAGTCGCCCGGATCGGTGATCCGCACGCGCCTGAGCATCTGCCTCACGATGACCTCTATATGCTTGTCGTTAATCTTAACGCCCTGGAGCCGGTAGACCTGCTGGACTTCATCGACCAGGTACTTGGCCACCTCTTTTTCCCCAAGAACCGTCAAGATATCGTGAGGGTTGGGAGAGCCGTCCATGAGCGCCTCACCGGCCCGCACGTAATCGCCCTCGTGGACGCTTATGTGCTTGCCTTTGGGGATCAGGTACTCACGGGGGTCGCCTACCGAGGGCGTAACGGTAACCTTGCGTTTGCCCTTGGTGTCTTTTCCAAACCCGATGACACCGTCGATTTCGGTAATGACGGCATTTTCCTTGGGCTTTCGCACTTCGAAGAGTTCGGCAACCCTTGGCAGACCACCGGTGATGTCCTTGGTCTTGGTGGTCTCGCGCGGGATTCTCGCCAGAACGTCCCCGGGGAAGACCTGATCGCCTTCTACGACCATCAAAATGGCCCCGACGGGCATAAAGTAACGGGCGGACCCGCCTTCACCGACCTTGGAAGTCTTACCCTTCTCGTCTTTAATCGAAATCCTGGGGCGAACATCGGAGTCCCGGAATTCGACCACCACCTTGCTCGACTTGCCGGTAACGGGGTCGAGTTTTTCCTGCATGGTCTGGCCTTCGGTAATGTCGCCAAACTTGATCGCACCGGGCACCTCGGTCAGAATCGGGGTGGTGAAGGGGTCCCATTCGGCAAGAAGCGTTTCGGGTTCGACCTTCTGGCCTTCGGCGATCTTTAATTTGGCCCCGTAGACTATGACGTAACGCTCGCGCTCGCGGCCCGTGTCGGCGATGATGCTGATTTCACCGTTGCGGTTCATGGCGACGAGATCCCCATCGCGGTTTCGAACGACATTCAAGTTGATAAACTTGACAGAACCCGCATAGCGGTTGCTGATCGAGGTTCGTTCGATGCTCTTGCTGGCGGTTCCACCGATGTGAAACGTACGCATGGTAAGCTGCGTTCCGGGCTCACCGATTGACTGAGCGGCGATGATGCCAACGGCCTCGCCGATTTCGGCGACTTTGCCCTGGGCAAGATCGCGCCCGTAGCACATGGCGCAGATTCCCCTGGTGGAGCGGCACGTAAGAGCCGAGCGGATGTTTACCCTCTCTATGCCCGCATCTTCTATTTCTATTACCTTTTTCTCATCTATCTCGTCTCCCATCGGGACGATGACCTCGGCGGTGACCGGGTCGACGATGTCCTCCTGGGCAGTACGGCCAAGGATACGGTCGCCTAGCCTCTGGATTATTTCGCCGGCTTCGAGAAGCGCTTCGACCTCGATACCGTCCATGGTGCCGCAGTCAATCTCGGCGATGATGACATCCTGGGAGACGTCTACGAGGCGCCGGGTGAGATAACCCGAGTTGGCGGTCTTTAGAGCCGTATCGGCAAGACCTTTTCGCGCGCCGTGGGTCGAGATGAAGTACTGCAAAACGGTGAGGCCTTCACGGAAGTTGGCGGTAATCGGGGTTTCGATGATTTCGCCGGAAGGCTTGGCCATGAGCCCGCGCATACCGGCCAACTGGCGCATCTGGTCCTTACTGCCTCTTGCGCCGGAGTCAGCCATCATGTAGATGGGGTTAAAGGACTCAATGCGCGTGTTCTCCCCGTTGGGGGCGATCATCTCGCCGGCCCCGATCTCCCTCATCATCTCGGCGGCGACATCTTCAGTGGCTTTTGCCCAGATATCCACCGCCTTGTTGTACTTTTCGCCCTCGGTTATCAAACCCTCGTTATACTGGCGCTCGATTTCCTGCACCTGGTCAAAGGCGACCTGGAGGATTTCGGTTTTGCGCTGAGGGATCGTCATGTCCTTGATGGAAATGGAGATTCCCGAGCGCGTCGCGTGGTGGTAGCCGGTGTCTTTCAACCTGTCGGCCAAAATGACCGTGGCCTTGACCCCGGCGCCGCGGTAGCAGGTATCGATAAGCTGGGCGAGGGCCTTTTTGTTCATGACCCTGTTTACGGCGGCGAAAGGAACCTCTTCGGGCAAAATCTCGGACAAGATCACCCGCCCGACAGTAGTTCTGACGAGTTCTTCGGCCAACAGCCGACCGGCTTTTACTTCCTCTCCCGGTTTGACCATGATTTTGCGCGAAATGAGCGCCTTGGCGTCGGTAAGATGGTAAACCGGTCTTTTGCCCTCACCGGTGAAAGCTATTTCCCTGTCGCTTATGGTATCGACCACACCGTCGGCCCTGGCCTTGATGCGGAACCGGACGACTATGCCGGCATGAAGGTCGGCCTCATCGGCGTCGTAGGCGGACCGGACCTCCCCGGGGCTGTTGTATACGCGAATCCCGCCTTTTACTATCAGACGATTCAACTCCTCGGCATCGGCGAAGACGGGGGTCGTGCCCTTTGCGAAGGGCTTTTCGCGCGTCATGTAGTAGATCCCGAGCACGATGTCCTGAGAGGGAACGATGATCGGGTCGCCGTGGGCGGGGCTAAGGATGTTGTTGGTGGACATCATCAGCACCCGGGCCTCGGCCTGGGCTTCGATCGAGAGA
>CAWEZA010000023.1:0-34124 GCA_963813125.1 uncultured delta proteobacterium
GATGCCGGGGCAGTTGGGGCCGATCAGCCTGCTGGCGCTGTTTTTGAGGTAGTTTTTGACCTTAAGCATGTCCATGACCGGAATGCCTTCGGTGATGGCAACGATCAGCGCCAAGCCGGCGTCGATCGACTCCAGTATGGCGTCAGCGCAAAAAGGAGGCGGCACGAACACCATCGCGGCGTTGGCGCCCGTTTGCCTGACGGCGCCGGCGACGGTGTTGAAAACCGGGATTCCTTCGACGTCCTGCCCGCCCTTGCCCGGGGTTACCCCGGCCACGACATTGGTGCCGTAGTTCTTGCAGTTGACCGTATGAAACCGGCCTTCGCGGCCGGTTATCCCCTGAACCAAAAGTCTCGTGTTTCGATCCACCCAAACACTCATGATTTCCTCCTATGCCTTCACAATCGCTGCAATCTTTTGGGCGGCGTCCGAAACATCTTTTGCCGTTATAAGATTGAGACCTGACTCATCGAGGATTCTGCGCCCCTCTTCAACATTGGTCCCTTCCATCCGAATGACTACAGGCACCTTGATCCCGACCTTTTTGGCCGCTTCGACCACACCGTTGGCCAGCCTGTCACAGCGCAGGATGCCGCCGAAAATGTTTATGAGCACTCCTTTTACGGAAGGATCCGAGAGGATGATGCGAAACCCGTTTTCCACCTGTTCGGCGCTGGCGCCCCCGCCGACGTCGAGAAAGTTCGCCGGCGCGGCTCCCGCCTGCTGAATGACGTCCATCGTGGCCATTGCCAGGCCGGCGCCGTTTACCATGTTGCCAATATTTCCCCCAGGCATCCTTATGTAGTTGAGCTCGTACTTGGATGCTTCAACCTCGAAGGGGTCTTCCTCGTCAAAATCCCTGTATTCCAGGATGTCTTTATGTCGATAGAGAGCGTTGTCGTCGAAATTGATCTTGGCGTCCAGAGCTATCAGCTTGCCGTCCTTGGTGATGATGAGGGGATTTATCTCCAAAAGTGAGCAGTCATAATCCACGCAGAGCCTGTAGAGCTTCAAGGCCATGGCGGAAAACTGCTTTACCAGGTCGCCCTCAAGGTTTAGCCCGAAAGCCAGTTCGTTGGCATGATATCCCTTCATGCCAATCAATGGGTCTATGTAGACCTTTACAAGCTTTTCAGGCGTCTTGGCGGCCACCTCTTCGATGTCCATGCCGCCGGCCTCGCTGGCCATGAAGACGATCTTTGCCGCGCCCCTGTCGGGCAGAACGCTAAGGTAGAGCTCTTTTTCGATTGGAAGGCCCTCTTCGACAAGGAGTTTTTTCACCAGCCTGCCGTCAGGACCGGTCTGGTGAGTTACGAGGGTCATCCCCAGGATCGAGGAGGCGAGTTGTTTTGCCTCCGCGGCGTTTGAGGCCAGCTTTACGCCGCCGCCCTTGCCTCTTCCCCCGGCGTGTATCTGGGCCTTTATCACGACCGGGAAAGCGCCAAGCTCCGCCGCCACCCGCTCTGCTTCCTCCACACTGAAGGCCGCTGCTCCCCGCGGGACGGGGACCCCGGATTTGCGGAACAGTTCTTTAGCCTGAAATTCGTGAATTTTCATTTTTCTCCTCGCAAAAGCATAACAACCTCATCAACGGCAATCGGCCTTGCCAGGGGTTTAAGCTTAATATTGAGACCTAAATTCTCCAGCTCTTCGGCCATACAGCCACCGGACCTCAGCCTGACAACATTTTGCACGGCTAACGGGCTATTCCTAAATGAAACTTCTCACAATGTCAAACCGTTTATCAGCCCCCCACCCCAATTGTTTCTTGCCAACGAGCTTTGTCCCGGCTTATAAACAATTGGCTACACTCACACCGGCCGGCGGCATGGATACGACAACCGGTAAACCCTCGAAAGGAACCGCGCACCACATGGAATTTGAACCCGTAATAGGACTGGAAATTCACGCCCAGCTAAAGACGGAAAGCAAGATTTTCTGCGGCTGTTCGACAAAATTCGGGGGCAGCCCGAACACTCACACCTGCCCGGTTTGTCTTGGCATGCCTGGGGTTCTACCGGTGCTAAACCGTAAAGTGGTGGAATACACCATAAGGATGGCTCTTGCCACGCACTGCACGATCGCCAAAGACGCCCGCTTTGCCCGGAAGAACTATTTCTACCCCGACCTTCCCAAAGGCTACCAGATTTCGCAATTCGAACTGCCGCTGGCGGTCGGCGGATGGGTGGAAATCGAGGGAACCGGCGGCCCAAGACGCATAAGGATTAACCGCATCCACATGGAGGAAGACGCCGGCAAACTCATCCACGACGAACACCAGCCTCTTAGCTACGTCGACCTCAACAGGACGGGCGTACCACTGATAGAGATCGTGAGCGAGCCCGACCTTGCCACGCCCGAGGAAGCCGCGTCATACTTACGGGTGCTTCGCGACGTAATGCGCTACCTCAATATCTGCGACGGCAACATGGAAGAAGGGAGCATGAGGTGCGATGCAAACATATCCCTTCGCCCCGCGGGAACGAGCGGCCTTGGAACCAAGGTCGAACTTAAGAACATGAATTCGTTTAAAAACGTTCAGAAGGCCCTCGAGTTCGAAATAAGAAGACAAAAGGCGATGCTCGAGCGCGCAGAGACAATCGTGCAGGAAACAAGGCTCTGGGACGCCGGGCGAAACGTCACCCTCAGCATGCGCGGCAAGGAAGATTCAAACGACTACCGCTACTTTCCGGACCCCGACCTGGTGCCCATCGCTGTGGGAGAAGAGTGGGTGAGTGAAGTTCGCTCCAGCCTGCCGGAACTTCCCGAAGCAAAACGGGAGCGGTTTGTAAGCGAATACGGACTTCCGCCTTATGACGCACAGGTGCTGACCTCGTCGAGGTCGCTTGCCGATTATTTCGAAGCCGCAACCAAACAGTTTGACCGCCCGAAGCTGCTAAGCAACTGGATAATGTCCGAGCTTATGCGCGAGCTAAATCGCGACGACCGGGAAATCGAAGATTGCCCGGTATCCCCGAAAGACCTGGCAGAGCTTTTACGCCTGCTCGATTCCGGGGTGATCAGCGGCAAGATAGCAAAGACCGTTTTCGATGAGATGTTTGCAAGCGGCAGATCGGCTCAAAGCATCGTGGACGAAAAGGGGCTTGTGCAGGTAAGCGACCAGGCCGCAATCGAGTCCGCGGTCGACCAGGTGCTTTCGGAAAACCCGAAGGAGGTTTCGCATTTCCGGGCCGGCAAGGAAAAGCTGATCGGTTTTTTCGTCGGCCAGGTCATGAGCAAGACCAAGGGAAAGGCCAACCCGCAGATCGTCAACGAAATCTTAAGAAAAAAGCTAAACGGGTAGATTCATTCAGGAGACCTCGATGCCGGACCAATGGATGCCGCCGATTAAATGGGATGGCGACGCAGTGGCTATACTCGACCAGAGAGTGCTGCCTCGCCGGGAGGACTTCCTTCGCTGCACCACTCCCGAACAGGTGATAAACGCCATAAAGACGATGGCCATTCGGGGCGCCCCCGCAGTGGGAGTCGCCGGAGCGCTTGGGCTGGCCCTTGGCGCCATGTCGATTGAAACAGACGATCCAAAAGAATTCAGACGGAAATTCTCGAGGCTGTGCAACAAGGTGAAAAACGCACGCCCGACGGGAGCAAATCTTGGCTGGGCGGTCGAAAAGCTCTATTCGATCGTCGTGGAAAACCCCAAGGCCGAGATCTCCGAACTGCGGAAGCTGATCCTGACCGAGGCCAACGCCATTTTGGAGGAAGATGTCTCGACAAACCTTCAGATAGGAAAGTGGGGCCGGGAAGTCGTGCCCAGGGGAGCGAGAATTCTCACCTACTGCAACGCCGGCGCGCTTGCGACCGCCGATTATGGAACGGCTGTAGGTGTTATCAGGGCCGCCTTCGAGGCAGACCCGACAATAAGCGTCTATTCCTGCGAGACAAGGCCTTTCCTGCAGGGCGCCCGGCTGACGGTCTTCGAACTGATGCGGGCCGGTATCCCGGTTACCTTGATCACCGACAATGCGGCAGGAAGCCTCATGAGCCGGGGTATGATCGATGTTGCCATAGTCGGCGCGGACAGAATTGCCGCAAACGGGGACACGGCAAACAAGATCGGCACCTACATGGTCGCGGTGCTCGCCTGGACCCACAACATTCCTTTCTACATTGCCGCACCGCGTTCGACCATCGACCAGGGGCTCCAGGACGGCTCCGGAATCCCGATCGAACAAAGAGACCCGAGCGAGGTCACCCACCTCAATGGGAAAAGAGTGGCCCCGGAAGGGGCAAACGCCCTCAATCCCGCCTTCGACGTAACTCCCGGCAAGTATATTTCGGGTATAATCACCGAAGTGGGCGTATTGAGAAAGCCGTTTGTCAAAACGATACGAAAGGCCCTGCAAACTTAAGAGATTTAAACATCAATCGAGATTGCGGCTCCCTTGCTCCCTGGTTTTTCCTTTCCAGGGCAGGGAGCATGTTCGTACATATACCGGCGCGTGGCCGGCCAATCGTTATTGAGCCCATTGGAAAAAAGTATCTGGTAGACGCGGACGCTCCCGTATTTGAATCCAGCCGAGGAGGAGTTGAGGTAGAGGCGCCACATGCGAACAAACCTCTCGCCGAACATTTCCCGTATCCTGGCGACATTTTTTTCGAAGTTGGATATCCAGCGATCGAGCGTTTTGCCGTAGTGAAGCCGGAGCCCTTCGACGTCGAGCACGCAAAGACCGGCCCGCCCCATTTCGAGGAGCGTTTCCGGCAGACTCGGAATGTAGCCGCCGGGAAAAATATAGCGCAGGTGCCAGGGGTCGGTCGGCGAGTCGATTTCCTTTGCAATCGTGTGCAGCAAACCGATCCCCCCTTTTTTAAGAATCCTCGCGGCCTGCCTCATGAATGCCGGAATGAACCTTTTCCCGACATGTTCGAACATGCCTATCGACACCAGTTTATCGAATTTTCCGGCAAGCTGCCTGTAGTCAAGCAGCTTCACTTCGATTCGCTCCTCCTCGCCCAGTTCTTTAATTTTGCGGTACACATGCTCGTACTGGTTGGATGAAAGCGTAATTCCGAGCCCGCCCGCGCCGTATTGGAGGGCGGCGTGCAGCAGCATGGCGCCCCAGCCGCACCCGATATCGATTAGCGTATCCCCCGGCCCCAGCATGAGTTTTCGGGCGATCAAATCGTGCTTTTGGAACTGCGCCCGTTCCAGGCAAGCATCGTCGCTGTCGAAATAGCCGCAGGAGTAAGTCAGGGACTCATCGAGAAAAAGAGAGTAAAATTCGGAGGGCAGATCGTAATGATGAGAAATGTTTTTGCGCGACCGGTTGAGCGTTGCCGTTGTTTTAAGGCTCAAAGGCAGGAGCCGGATTTTCTCCCGCAGCGAGACCTTTTCACCGAACTCTGTGATAAATCCAAGCCGCAGGAGTTCCTGGAGATCTCCTTCGACCCCCAGCGCCCCCGACACGTACGCGTCCCCGAAGCCCATAAACCCTTTGGCGAACAGCTCATCGGCTACGCTTTCAGACTTCAGGACCATGGTCGTCATGGGGCTCGAACCGTACCCCATGACCTCTCCGTCCCACAGCCTGAAGGCAAAAGCGGCGGAAGGGTCCGCCCTGTTGATGGCCACGGCAAGCGCCCTGAGCGAATCTTTCATCAAAGAGGTCCCTTTCGGTCGAAAGAAAGAAGGAAAGACAGAATTGATCCAAGTCAATGGTCGAAAGGCGGGCAAAGCATATAATTTCCGAAAAGAGGGATTCTTGTTATTTCATGAAATGAGGCACGTAAATGATCTGGACAAGGGAAGCGGAAGAAGCGGTTATGAAGGCCCCGTTCTTCGTCAGGCGAAGAGTGCGGATGGAGGTGGAAAAAGAGGCTGCGATGCAAGGCGCCGGCAAAGTCTTGCTAAGGCATGTCACCGATTGCAGACAGAAGTTTTTGTCCGGAAAACCGATCGAATCCAAAGGGTATGAGATAGAAACCTGTTTTGGATCGAGCGGCTGTAAAAACCGTGTAAGCGCTAGCGAAGAGCTTGCGGGCGAATTGGAAAAAGCGCTTCTAAGCCGCGATATCCGCGGATTTCTAAAAGAGCGCACAGCCGGCGAGCTAAAGATTCATCACGAATTCAGGATTTGCTTTTCCGACTGCCCGAATGCGTGTTCGCGCCCCCAGATCGTGGACATAGGCATCATAGGGGCGGTGCGCCCCAGAGTGATCGATTCATCTTGCGGCGGGTGCGGGGCATGTTTTTCCGCATGCGCCGAAGGCGCGATCCATGCCGGAGCGGGATCGGCGGTTGCGATAATCGATGCCTGCAAGTGCGTTATGTGCGGGAAGTGTATCGCAGCGTGCCCTTCGGGCGCGATCGAAGAGGCGGAAAAAGGCTGGCGCATTCTGGCGGGCGGAAAACTCGGCCGCCATCCTCAACTGGGAAAAGAGCTCGAAGGGATCTACTCGAAAGATGGGACGCAGGAGATTGTGGAACGCTGCCTGGACATTTATTTCGCTCACAACTCAGGGGGTGAGCGGCTGGGAGCTATACTAAACAGAATCGGATACGACAGGATCGGCCCGGCTTGATTTTTTTGCCTCCTCAGGGGGCCGGGGTTTCGACCGGTGGAGGTGAAAGCGCACGGATGTTTTCGAGTTCCTGTCTAACGAAGAGCATGAGCGGCATGGCCAGGATAAGACCGGGAATTCCCAGCAGGACTTCGCAAAAGATCAGCGCGCCCAGAGAAACAGCCATCGGCAGGTGCACTATCCCACCGATTATTCTAGAATTGAGAAAGTATTCCAGCTTGTGGACACCGACAAGCATGATCAGGCAGATCACGGTTCCCCACATTCCGCTCGTCACGAACGCGTTGATTGTCAGAACGCTGTTTGACATAAGGTTTCCGACAACCGGGAAAAGACCGCAGAAAAAGACCACGAAAACCATCAGGAACTTGTGAGGCAGATGGAGCCCGAAGATCACGACTAAAGAGATAGCGGTGTTTATCAGGGCAATTATCACCTGCCCTCCCATGACGCGCCTGAAATAGACATGGAAGATTTTCAATCTCGTCTGGCTGAACCTGAACAAAAAGGTCATAAGGCTGTTCGGGTTTCGAGTAAACGCCTCCTCGACCTTGTCCGATTCGAAATAGAAAAACAGGTTGATCGCCAGAGCGAAGACAAACTGAAGGAATCCCTTATAGAGAGGCGTGAGACTGGTCGCGAGGAAGTGCAAAATATCCGCGCTTGCCCTTACAATCGAGCCTTTCAATTCATCGACGTTGACATAGGCCTGAAGGTTCCATTTTTCCGTAGCGCTTCGGAGATCCTTCACAACATGGACCCGGAGTTGATTGGAGAGCTCAGGCAGGTTTTTTAGCATCATCGGGACCACTCTATAGGAGAGCACTATAATAACCAGGATAACGATCGTGTACAGGAGCGAAAAAAGCACGGCTCTGGGCAGGAAAGGCACGAGGCGGTGGATGTCGCTGGTCATCAAATCGGAGATGAAATAGATAAAGAGGAAAGATATCACCAAAACCGTCAGGTGGCAGAACAGCAGTATCGCGGCAAAGATGGCCAAAAACACATAGCCGACGATATAAGGATGGTTTTCGACCACCACATTGCTCTGCCCGGCCAACCTGCGTTCGAGATCGGACTCGTTGCGGACGCGGTCTACTATTTCATCGAGCTTGTGCCTGGTGCGCTCAGTCATCTTCATGCCGGTCCGCCCCTTTCAGTGTCGCGAGAATCGAAGTCTAGCAAGAATAGACTGGGAATATACTCTACCAGCCGATCTTGAGCAACATCCGCGAAAAATGTGGGACTGCCGGCCGCCAAGCGTCGCCCAAAGGAGCCGAAAATTTAAGTCAGGCCCCAAACGGGCATTGCGCGGGCTCGCGCCGGCAAGCGCCACAGCGCTCCCTTTGTTCGCCCCGAGGGAGTCTGGCGCACAACTCGTCTGGAATATCGACACTAAATGAGGACATAAGCTTTTCGATTTCGCCCCCGCATACCGGGCAGGAAACCGGTTCTTTTTCGCCAAGGACAAGCTGTTCGAAAACGTTTCCGCAATTTTTGCAGCTGTATTCGTGAAGAGGCATTTTTTAACCTTTCCTTTTTTGTTTATATTTTAAGTAAGCATTACATTGCCTTGATTCAATCGTCGTACAGAGCGCAGGGGCAATACTGTTCAAGCAACAACAAATATCGAGGTGAGTTCCGATAATCTTGCAAAATTTGCCCGCAGAGCTTACAAGACAACTAAACAGGGTCGGCGAATACTCGGGGGAACTCAGGCCAAAACCGCTGCCGCCATTGGCGACCCCGGTAGTTTATTTACTGATTTTTCGGGAATGCCAGCCACAAAACAGGAGGCCGGGAAATTGCAAATCGTGGAAGAGGCGATATCGTCCGCATTTTTTCGGAACTTTCCCGGTATGGCTTACCGCTACAGTCCCAACCCCGAACACTGTTTCGATTTTGTCAGTCCGGGGGCGGTCGAGTTAACCGGGTTGCCGGTTTCGGAGCTTACCAAAAGGCAAAGGCTCTCAGACCTGGTTTTCGAGGAGGATCGGGAAGCGATCGGCGCTGAAATCCGGAATGCTCTAACCGCCAAAGAGCCTTTCAAGCTGATGTACAGAATCCGCGCCGCTGACGGCCACACTAAATGGGTGTGGGAGCAGGGTCTTGGCATTTACTCCGAAGATGGCGAGTTGAGGGCAATAGAAGGCTTCATCGTGGACATCTCGGGCCGAAAGCGCATCGAGGATGCCCTGAGAAAGTCCGAGGATCTCAACCGGGCACTTGCGGAAAGCATATCGGACGCTATCTTCATGGTGGACGAGGACCGCTTCATAGTTTCGGTCAATCGAGCTTTTCTCGATCTTTTCGGCTACTCGCGAGACGAAGTCATTGGCCAGACGATCAGAATACTGCATAGCTCAGAAGAGAGCTTCCAGGATTTCGGCCAACTGCGCTACGAGATGGAGCGCGGGCCTGTCAGGGTCGAATGGGATTTAAAAAAAAAGAATGGATCGGTATTCCCCGTGGAGGGGACCTTTTCGATCATCGAGGGTCCCGCCGGCTCGAGCGCAGGCCATGTGGGAATCGTAAGGGACATAACGGAGCGCAAAAGAGTCGAAAAAGAGCTAAGGGAATACCGCGAGCACCTCGAGGAGATGGTGCAGGAGCGAACGCGTGAACTGCGGGAGGCTCAGGCCGCGCTGGTGCAAAGAGAAAAGCTGAAGACGCTGGGCGCAACCGCTGCCGAGGTTGCTCACGAGATCAGGAACCCCCTGGTTTCAATAGGCGGCTTTGCTCGGCGGCTGCAAAAAAAACATCCCGACTCTTCCGAGGCCCAGATCATTTTGCACGAAACCGAACGGCTCGAAACGATCCTCAACCGGCTGAGCGATTATCTTCGCCCGGTCGAGATGAAACCCGGCGAGTGCCACGTCAACGCTATTTTAAGCGATTCGGTGGCGCTGCTCGGCCAGCAACTCGAGAAGAATAAAGTCAGGGTCCAGATGGAGCTTCAGCAAGATCTGCCAACCGCCCACGTTGACCCGGCAATCCTCACCCAGGTTTTCGTAGCCATGATTCGAAACGGTATGGGAATGATGGACCTCGAAAAGGAAATGACCCTCAGGACCTATTACGGCGAACACAATGTTTACGTGGACATGACCAGCCCGGTGGCGGGAAACCGGCTGCTCGACCCTGAACTCATGCTTCTGCCCTTCGAGGACAGCGTCAAGGGAACGGGGATCTCCTCGACCTTCAAGCTTCTTAAGGAAATGGGCGGCACGCTTTCCTTTACCAGGCTCGGGGCAAAGGTCAAGTTCACCGTTTCGCTTGTAAAGTGCAGTGAATCCGACCCTGAAGACGCGGCTGAAGAGTATCGAAGCAGATGATCCATGCAAATTTTACCAAGGAGTTTCAAATGGATTTCCGGATACCTGCCGAATGCGAAAAAGAACTCAAGCGCTACAAGGAGTTCATTTCCAACCGCCTCCAGCCAAACCTTGGGGGGTGGTACGCCGAAAAGCGGATCCCGCGCGAGTTTTTCCTCGAACTCGGCGCCCACGGCTGGTTGGGGTTAGAAGCTGACGGCCGGGACTTGCGCGAGCAAAACCCGCTCAAAACCGCCCTTATCCTGGAACACCTCGGAAAAGTATCACCCGGCGTGGGCGTGGCCGTCCTGGTACATATCTCGCTTGGCACGCAGGGAATGGTCCTTTTCGCAAACCAGGACCAGAGGGAGCTTTACCTTCCTTCGGCCGCCAGCGGGGAAACGCTTATCTGCCTTGGAAATACCGAATCGAGCGCAGGCAGCGACGTAGCGGCAGTGGCCTCGACGGCGACACAAGTGGACGGCGGCTGGATACTCAATGGAATCAAATCGTACGTTACAAACGGCTACATAAGCGATCTTGCCCTCGTTACAGCCGTTTCCGACCCCGCGGCGGACCGCAACAGCCGGCTCTCCATGTTCCTGGTCGACCTCTCATCAAAAGGAATCACCCGCTCAAAGCTCCACAAGGAGGTATGGATCCCCTCAGACCTCACGCGCATCAAGCTCGAAAACGTATTCGTGCCGGAAGCCAACCTCATCGGAAACCGCGGGCGCGGGCTTCAGCAGGTGCTCGAAATATTTACCAACAGCCGGATCACCATCTCCGCCCTGACCCTTGGCACCGCCGAAGGGGCGCTTAGAGCCGGCGTCGAACACGCGAAAAAAAGGCAGGTCTTTGGCGGGAAAGTGATCGATTTCCAGGCCAAATCCTTCGAAATCGCCGACCTATACAGTAAAATCGAAGCGGCACGGCTGCTCCTCTGGAAAACGTGCTGGGAAAAGGAACAGTCCATCGATTTCAAGCTTGGCGCCTCCCTTGCCAAGTATCTTTCGGTGGAAACGGCAAGGGCCACGGGCCAGTGGGCGGCGGATCTCTTCGGAGCCGCATCGGTTATCTTCGAACACCCCGTTCACAAATATCCCCTGGACGCTTGGGCATCTTCCCTTGGCGAGGGGACCCAGGACATTCAGAAACTAATTATTTTCAGAGAGTTCATGAAGCGGGGCATGGACTAAGGTTCCCCCACCCGTAGGCTGATAAAACAGCGCATTTTTTTTTGCATTTTCATAACTTACTTATTTTATTATATATGCTCAGTTTTAGACCACAAATTAACAGCCAGTTAACAGCATGGTAACAGCATGGGATAACAGCCGGGTAACAGCAGTGATTTACAGCGGTGATCGGCTGTTTTTTTTATGACCCCCTATTCTTTTTTCAAGGAGCGTAGATTACCGGGTGGGGCGACACGCCGCCCCCCTGGTCCCAGCGGCTCGGGATTTTTCGCATTGCATATAGCACAAAGCAGCTCTTAGCCGCAAAACGGCAACGAGAAGCGGCAAACGGGAAACGGAAATAGAAGCGGCAACAGAAAAGGCAGAAGGTATCATGAAGGCAAAAAAATGGCTGTTCTACCCGTGGATAATGGCGCTTGCCGCAGTATTTTTCGCCGGCCAGGCCAGGGCCGACCTCTACTGGGAAACCCGCAGCGTCTCGGTCAACATTTCCGGCCAGCCCGACGGAAACTCGATTCAGAGATATTATTTCACGCCCTACGCCTCGAGGGTGGAATTGGGCGCAGGCAACCTCATAATAGTTCGCTACAAGTCCATGAAACTCTACTCGCTAAATACCAGGACCAGGACCTGCACTCAAATCAACCTGGCAAAGCTCCCTGAAATACCGGGCATGTCGGGCGCAAACCCCAATGAGTTGGCCCAGATCATGGGAAACGTGATGGGAATCGAAGTCCACCCCATAAACAGATACAAAACGATCGCAGGGTACCGGTGCCGCGAGTATCACGTGCGCTTTGCGATAATGACTGGAGAATATTGGGTTTCCAAAGATGTGGAGGGCTACGGGGAGCTAAGAACCCTGGGGACCGAGGCTGATGCCATCGCTCAATACAACCCCTTGTTCAGGCAGGTCGATATCGCGTCCATCGTCCGAAAGCTAAACGGTTTTCCCGTCCGCACCGTTAACCATGTGATGGGCGGCACGGTGACAAGCACCTTGACAAAAGTCGTTCGAAGCCACCTGGACCCGTCGCTCTTCGACATACCTCGAAATTATAAAATGAAAAAAATGCTCTGATAATCAAAGCCAGGTATCCCCGTCAAATTCCTCGAGGGTCTGCGGCCAGGAAGCAGCAATGTAGGTCCACGCGGTGGTTCGAAGACCGCCAGGAAGGTTTATCGGCGCCAGCACCCTCAGGTATGTCGATATATCTCCGGGGCAAAAATTTTCGAGGCCGTCCAGGAGAGGGAGCCTGCTCTCAGGGTCCTCAAATAGGAGCAGTTCTCCCCGGATCTTTTTCCAGGCCAAGCCATCCGAAGCTTCACGGGTTTGGACCCGGAGCCCGGACTTTAACATTTGCTGAATTTCAATGTCATCCGCAGCCACCGCCGTCCCCACTGCGAGAATGCTTTCTTCGGGAACGGTCATGACCGGGATCTCGGGACTGAGCTTGAAGAGCCTTCCGTAAAGCCATGCGGGACTGATTCGCAACACACCGGCACAGTAGGCGTCATGGTTCGAAAAGCCCTTTTTGAGGGTCCCGTATACGAAAACCCGAAGCTCGGAAACAGCCGCCGATGAAAAAAGGGCGCCTGAAGGGCGCCCGTCTCTACCTTGAAGAAGTTTCACGGCCAGACCGCCTGTTTAGCCTTCGATGCGGCCTCGGGCGCAGGAAGTCTACTCTGATATACTCGTGTTTGTTGACAAAAGAGACGAAGACCCTCTCAATATTCAGTTCCTTTTGCACCACGGCCCTTATAAGGGCGGGATCGGAATATTTGCTTATTCCGTGTTTGCGATAATCGTCGGTTTTGATGTAAAGAGACATTGAGCAACCCCTCCGCTGGCATGGGGACTTTGAAAACCGGCCCGGCTGCCGGTTCTAACAACCAAAAGAAAAATGGTGCTGGTCTTTCCCCGCTTTTCTAATGTTAACAAATTGCCGGCGGTTTTCAAAAACAAAGATCATTAACAGCTAAAATATACAACTTTCCATCTCTATTGTCAGTTTCTGAATATGGGAACCCGCAATTCGCCAAAAGAAGCCGCAGGGGGACTTGAGGGGCTGATCGAAAAGATCACCTTCGTCAGCCTCGAGGGCGGCTACTCCGTAATAAAGGTCCGCGCCCCCGGTTACAGGGACCTGATTACCGCCGTGGGAAGCTTTGTTTCCCCGCGCCCGGGCCAAACCCTGCTCATGGAGGGCGCATGGCGCACCCACGCGCGCTTCGGGCGTCAATTTCATGTGGAGCGCTACAAAACGCTCGAGCCTTCGACGGCCGAAGGCATCAGGAAGTACCTCGGCTCCGGGCTCATACGCGGCATCGGGTCCAAAATGGCCGACCGCATTGTAGACCGTTTCGGCGAACAAACCCTCGAGGTAATTGAAAACCAGGTGGAGCGGCTTTCCGAGATCGACGGGATCGGAAAGTACCGTGTCGCACAGATACAAAAAGCGTGGCAGGATCAAGGGCAAGTCCGCGAACTGATGATCTTCCTGCGCTCCCACTCCACAAGTGTTTCGCTTGCGGCACGGGTCTTCAAACAATACGGAAACCAGTCGGTCGATATTTTAAAGGAAAATCCGTACCGGCTCGCCATGGACATCTCAGGCGCGGGCTTTCTCACAGCCGACAGGCTCGCCAAGAGCCTCGGGTTTTCAACCGATTCCCCGCTAAGGGCCGAAGCCGGCATACTTTTCCTTCTGCACAAGGCGGCAGATGAGGGACACGTCTTTACACCCCATTCTTTTCTCCTGGTACAGGGCAGGGAAAAACTGGGGATCGGGCCCCCGATCATAGACGAAGCCATATCAAGCCTCAAGGCGCAAAAAGGAATAAGGGAAGAAAAACTTCCGCCCTCTTCATCCGGACAAACAGGAAGTGAGAGTGCCATCTACCTCACCGCCCTTCATGGTTCGGAAGTCGGCGCGGCCGCGCGTCTGACCTCGATCCTGCACTACAGGAGGCTGCAAAGAAGGATCGATCCGCAGGGAGCGCTCGACTGGGTCCGCGGCCGCCTCCATTTCCCGCTCGCCCCGCTCCAGGAAGAGGCGGTAAAACTTGCCCTGACCGAAAAGGTCCTGGTGATAACCGGAGGCCCGGGCACGGGCAAAACGACGCTTATCCGGGCGATCATAGACATTTACGAACACTTCGGGGCCCGGGTGAATCTGGCGGCACCAACGGGCCGCGCGGCCCAAAAGCTCTCCGAGGCCACCGGCCGACCCGCGGCAACCATCCACCGGTTGCTCGAATTCAGTCCAGCGACGGGCGGATTTCAACGAAACGAAAATAAGCCCCTCGCTTCCGACCTCATGGTGGTCGATGAAATTTCCATGCTGGACATAACCATCGCAAACCACCTTTTCAGGGCGGTCCCGTCTCACACGGTGCTGATCCTGGTCGGCGACTGCGACCAACTCCCCTCGGTCGGCCCCGGAAACGTTCTGGGCGACATCATCGAATCGGCAAAGTTTCCCGTAATCCGCTTGACCCGGATTTTTCGCCAGGCGGACATGAGCCGTATCGTCACCAACGCACACCTGATCCGCCAGGGAGAATTCCCCGATCTTCGCGCCGACAGCGACGGACAAAAACAGGATTTCTATTTCATAAACCGGGAAGATCCGCAGGAGGCGCTAAAAACCATCGTCCAGCTCTGCACCTGGAGGATTCCCGATCATTTTGGCCTTGACCCGGTCGAAGACGTCCAGGTGCTCGCTCCGATGCACAGGGGGCAAGCCGGGGCGCAAAACCTCAATATCGCGCTGCAAAAGGCGCTAAATCCCGGCGGAATCACGCTCGAACTGGCGGGCCGCACTTTTCGGGTAAACGATAAAGTGATGCAGGTAAGAAACGACTATGACAAGGAGGTGTTCAACGGGGATATCGGACGAATCCGAAGGATCCGCCATGAAGACGGCCAGATTCAGGTGGATTTCGACGGAAAATGCGTCAGCTACGATTTCTCGGAGCTGAACAAGCTCGTTCTGGCCTACGCAATAACCATCCACAAGTCGCAGGGGAGCGAATACCCTGCCGTTGTCTTCCCGCTTCTCACCAGCCATTTCGTTATGCTTCAGCGGAACCTGCTCTACACGGCGGTGACCAGGGCGAGAAAGCTGGTCGTGATAGTCGGGTCGAAAAAGGCGCTTGCCATTGGGGTAAGGAACAACCGCACGCAGTCGCGATTCACTTTGTTCAAGGAACGGCTTTAGGCAAGGTCGGGCAAGACATCCTATTACATAATCGTAATCCAGACCGAATTAATTTGTACCAAACCACTGTTTCAATATATAAGGAGATAAAATATCCCTTGACCCGTTAATCAAATAGAGTATGAGTCATGTCACTTTGCGGAAGAAATGGATCAGTTTGTTCCAAGGGCACGAAATTGCGAATTTGCGTGGTTGCCTTTCTGGCGTTGGTCATTGGCATAACCGCCGGCAAGCATGCAGTCTTTGCTTATCCTTCGAACAATGTACCCCTGGACAATTGGGCCTACGAGGGGTTGGACAAACTGGCCGGCTTTGGCCTTATCCAATCGGATGTCAAGGGAATGCGGCCCTATACCCGCCTGGAAGTGGGGAGGCTGGTAAGCGAGGCGCTCGATACCGAAAAGGAAAAGAAACTCGAACTTCCGTCGCTAATCGAATATTTTCTGGACAAATTCAAGCGGGAATACAAACAGGAACTAGCCTATTACGGGCACGGCAAGGCCGAGCCTCCTGCCGCATTGAGCATAAAACCCATCGACGAAGCCAAAACGGACTACGTCTACTCCAGCGGCCAGCCGAAGCAATTTGTCAACACGGGTAAAATAGTTCAATACCCCTATGGAGGCGGCGACATTGTGGGCTACGAAGGCACGCCGCTTCTGCCGAACAACCAGGGGGTGGTGTACGGAAATGGAAGTAATTACTCATTCCAGTTTGCATCCAGTTTCCAGGCTCTGGACCTTTTTTCGGGCTACATCGAGCCTATCTTCCTCGTGAGGCAAAACTCGACGCCCGGAACAGCCACCGGCGGCGTCCCGGGCACGGTCGGAGAACTGGACTCCAACGAGATAGACCTTTTGACGGGGTACGTGAAGTTTTCCCCCCTCGATTTTCTGGAAATCGAAGTTGGCCGGGATTCGATGTGGTGGGGCCAGGGCTATGCCGGCACGCTTCTGCTTACCGACAATGCCCCGCCGCTCGACATGATAAAGGTCTCGAACCCCACTGCCATAATTTTGCCGGGATTTTTAAGTTACCTTGGTCCATTCAAATACTCCTTTTTCTGGGCTCGCCTCGAAGACAACCGCGATTATCCGCACACGCTATATGGCGGCGAGCGCGATCGATTTCAAGCCGACCCCGAACCTGGAAATAGGATATGTCGCACACGTTCCAGTTCGGAGGAGAAGGCAGCGGCTCACCGGGAACCTTTTTGAACTGGCTCGAGTTGGCCTCCCTTTACAAACTGGGCGGAAGGCACCGACCCGGAAAACCACGAAGGCCGCCTTCGACTGGCGCTATCGGATGCCTTATTTCTGTGATACCGAGTTCTACGGGGAGTGGGGCGGTGAAGACACAGGGCTAAAGCCTGACAATATACGAACGTTTTTCCTCCAGGACATAGGCTATATTCTCGGCTTGTACGTCCCGCGGCTGACCCCGGACGCCAGAACCGACCTCAGGCTCGAATATGCCGACAATGTCAACGAGGGAGGGCTGGGCACCGTGTTAAACGGTATGTGGTACACCCACGGGAATTATGTTTCCGGTATGACTTTGGACGGGCTGATTTTAGGCCACTCAATGGGGCCTGATGCCAGGCAGGGGTTTCTGCGGGTGACCCGCTATGTGAGAAACGACATCAAGGTGGGATTTGACGGAGCATATACGCAGGAAGGGGCCAACGTGGGAAGGGCCATAGCAAACGAAATCCAGGTAGGCGCGGATGTCACCTACGATATAAACGCGGCGCTTACCGCCATGGTGCGGTATGCGTGGGGAAATATTCAAAACTTCGATTTGGTGAATGGGGATACTCAGCAGGATAACCTGCTGATGCTACAGCTGAAGTACACTTTTTGAGCTTCTGCCCAGCTCTTTTTATTTAATTCAATCTTGAACGCACCCCGGTATCAGACGATGTGCCAACGACTTGGCCACCTCACCTGCGGCGCAGCCGCCCCCGCGCTTTTGTCCCTTGTATTTTTAGGGGCCTTTTTTTTCCGCTTCTGGTTGCCGCTTCTGATTTCCGTTTCAAATGCCGCTTCTGGTTGCCGTTTGCAAAATCGCAAACTTTCCGGTATTCCGACCACTGAGAAACCTTATTGGCCCATTCCGGCTGAAGCGCGCCCAGCAAAAAGCCAGGTTCCGGTCCTCTTTACCGGCAAAGAGGATAAACTGCAAGACTGGGAGTCAACTCTACTTCCGACTCTTGACTTTTGCAGCATCAGCACCACTGCACACGCCTGGTTGCAGATGGCCGGCGATCCTTCGATCGCAGCGGCATCCAATACCGCCGGCGGAGCATTGAAGTTGATTTTGACAAGGGCGCCGTTTACGCATTACGGCGCATCGGCTTTTGTTGACGTTCCATGCTCAGGGAGACCTAAACGATGAAAATCGGAAAGATAGCAATACTGGCAATTATAGTCCCGGCAGCGGTAATTTTTGCCGCGGCGGCTTACAGTGGATGGGGCGGACTGGAGCCCTCCAAAAATATGGGAAATTATTGCAGCTTCTCTTATTATTCGAACATACCGGGGAATGCCGCGGTAAACTGGATGCAACCTGGCATTGGGCCTGGCAACCCTGCCGATGAGTTCTGGTTCGATTCGAGCGGGAATTTCAATGTGCCGAGTGGAGTGAATGTTCCCGGGACAATGGCGGCAGGGTCCGGAAATATTGGCGGGCAATTTAACCTGGGGAATAATTGCGTTACCGTAAATAATCTTTCTCAACTTGCCGCCAATGCCAATTTTGCGGGGACGGTTTATTTGACCGGACCGGTGACGCTAACGTCCAACCTGACACTGACCTGCGACTTGAGACCGATTAAGGGGGCGATAATTACGAGGGGAACATATACGCTCACCTTGAACACCTGTGAGGCGGGCAACTACCAAATATTCAATCCCTCCGACACGGGAATGCTCCAATTTACATCCAGTGCCGAGATCCCCCCGCAATGGTTCGGCGCAAAAGGCAACAATTCAGCCGATGACACAGCCGCCTTTGCCGCCTGGGGGACAGCTATTCAGACACCGCTTCTGTCAGGCCAAATAGACTACCCCATGGGTATAATCCCAGGCGGTGATTACCAGATGAACACAATGCCTACTATCACTGTTCCTGTCAAGATATGCACAAGAGGAACCGTGACGTTCTACACCCAACAAACCGGCGTAGTATTCTGGAGTTTTCAGAACGCGAGTTCGGCCAATGTCGGCCCGGTTGTCGAAGGGCCAATCTGGATCCACACACAGAGGTCTCCCTCGATAGTGTTCCAATGGGCCGGGACTGCCGGGGGTGATGTTCGGGATATACATATAGTAGATACAGCCGGTACCTACCCCGGCGCCGTTGGCATAGAAATCAGAAACGGCATCAGCAATGGCCTGGGTTGCTATGCAAATGTTTTCACCAATGTAACCGCTACCAGTTTTGGGACAAATTGGCGCCTTATGACCTATGTCTCTGTGGGACGGGCGGTGTGCTTGGTAACACATTTGTCAATTGCAGATCTTACGATCCCGTTTTGTCCGGTGCAGCCCAGTGGACCCCCGGCACTCCCTTTCCGGTTGGCTACCTCACCTTTGCAAAAACCAATTTTGACGGAAAGCTTTACAAATGTACTACTGCAGGGACAACCGGCGGTACAGAACCAACCTGGGCGAACGCTTCCAAATTAGGGACCGCAATCACCGATGGGACTGTAACGTGGACACGTGTTTCATGGGGGGATTATTCCTCGGTTCCATCTCCAGGAGTTGGTTGGCTTGTGGTTTCTTCACCAGGGAATACCTGGTCGGGTGGTGACACGGAAGGGAGCACAAGCAGCAGTTACGAGATGGCTTTTGTAGAATACGCAGGCGCCGGCTCAGGGTATGGCCCAGCCAGCTTCTCCAATATCCAGGGAATGTATCTGGAGGATGGGGAAAGCGGCCCGTTCCATCATCATCATATACTAGTGGACGCGACGGATAGTGCGAATGGAGGGGTAGACAACAGTTCTTTCACCGACACTGTCACAAATTCAGGTTTTATCTTCCATCCCGGTGTCTGCGGCGGATGGGTGGATTATGCCTTGCCGACAACCCTGCCAGCTCCATTCGACGGCACCTGCTCTGTGACCGATGCAACAAATCAGGCCATGCTCACAGAAGTGCCGGTAGTGATCGCCAATGCATCCGGTGGGATTGTACCACCCGTGAATATGGCGCGATGGATTATCATACAAGCTACGGGGGCGTCGATAACGGTTTCTCCCACCTACGGCAGCAGTACGCTTCCCATTTTCCCTGGTGAAGAAGTGCAGTTTACAATACAAAACCAGACATCTGGAGCAATTACGGTTAGCTGGGATTCATCATATAAACAATCCTATACCCCTCCAGCAACAGGCAAACAAAACACGATCCATTTCGTCTGGAATGGGAGCTGCTGGTACCAGGACAGAGCGCAAAGCCCGGATATGTAAAGTCGCGGCTGAAGCTCCCGCGGCCGATAAGTCTACGGCTTTCTTCCCGCCGTTGAGCGGATCACCGTGACAATACGGTCTAAATCATCATCGGTCATCGCAGTCCCGGAAGGCAGGCAGAGTCCACGTCTAAAAAGATCTTCGGCTACTTCGCCGCCTGCCTTCCCGGCCATGGCGCCGCTACTAAAAACGGGCTGGAGGTGCATAGGTTTCCAGACCGGCCTGGCCTCGATGTTTTCAGCCTCGAGCGCAAGTCGTACCGCTTCCGGGTCGGCGCCGAACGTTTCGGGGGTTATGAGCACCACGGTCAGCCATCTCGTGGAGCGACTCCAGGCCGGCTCCGGCATGAACTCAATTCCGGGCAGGTCGGAAAGCGAATCCTTGTAATGGGAAAAGATTTCTCTTTTTCTGCTTATCCTGTCATCAAGGACCCGGAGCTGACCTCGGCCGATTGCCGCAAGGACATTGCTCAACCGGTAGTTGAAGCCGATTTGAGAGTGCTCGTAGTGTGGGGCCGGGTCTCGCGCCTGCTGGGACAAAAATCTCGCCTTTTCGATAAGCCGCTCATCGTCTGAGGCGAGCATCCCTCCACCGGAGGTGGTAAGGATCTTGTTTCCGTTAAAGGAAAATATCGCGGCACGCGCTCCGACTCCGGCCCCCCGCCCCTTGTATTTTGCTCCAAAGGCCTCGGCGGCATCGACAACTACCGGAACGCAGTAAGGGGCGCAGGCATCAAGAATTGCATCCAGATCGGAGCACTGCCCATAGATATCGGTCGGGACCACGGCCTTGGGGAGCTTTCCCCTCTTGGCTCTACGCGCCAGTTCGTCGCGAAGAAGCTCCGGGTCCATATTCCAGGAAGTGTAGTCCGAATCTATGAAAAAAGGCTCCGCCCCCTGAAAGATAATAGGGGTCACGCTGCCGATAAAGGTTAAAGTCGACGCAAGCACCACGTCTCCCGGGCCCACACCGATAATATTTAGCGCAAGGTGAATCGCCGCGGTGCCGCTCGAAAGTGCGACCGCGTGGGAGAGTCCCGAGATTTTCGCAAACTCGCGCTCGAATGCATCGACCATCGGTCCCAGAGGAGCTATGTAATTGCTGGCGAAAGCCTCCATGACGAGTTCCATTTCGGCTCGGCCCATGTGAGGCGGAGAAAGAAATATTCTGGGGTTTTTCACGCTTATCCATACCCTGAAAATGTGTTTGCTGTAACCGGCGGTGCGGTCAGCTGTGATTTTAAGCCTGGATACCGGGGCCAGGGGGGCAGCCGTCGAGCCGCCTGGAAATCCCGAGGCGCAGGCAGATGGACGGGGCGACAGTGAAAAGGATGTAGCCGAGGTCCTTCCAGATAGACCAGTTCTCAAGATAGGCCAGGTTGAGCCTTACCTTTTCCGGAAAGATCACCTCGTCATTGTACCGCTTCGGGTCGGCGACCCGGCTCAAAAGCATCTCTTCATCTCGAAACCGGAGCGTAGCCGGGCCGGTGATACCCGGATAGAGGTCAAGAATCCGCCGCTGTTCACCCTCGAGCCGATCGGCGTACCCTGCGACATCGGGCCGGGGACCGACAAACGACATATTGCCCCTCAAAATGTTCCAAAGCTGCGGGAGTTCGTCGAGCTTGTATTTTCTGAGCACTCTTCCGACCGGGGTGACACGGGAGTCCGAGGCCGTGGTTATCGACCCCTGGCTGTCGGAATCCAAGTACATAGTCCTAAACTTTACGCAGCGAAAGGGACGGGCATGCCTGCCGATGCGTGTGTGGCGGTAGAGGGCTGGACCGGCGGAAGTGAGCCTGACAATCAGCCCCATCAGCCCCATCGGAACGAAAAGAGCCATCAGCCCGATAAAAGCCACAGGGACGTCGAAAAGACGCTTAGAAATGATTTGTCCTCGTGTCATGGCCTCAACAGATGCAACTTTACACATGGGAGATCAAGAGACAAGATCGAGAAACTGCTGCGCGATAATCCCATAATCATGCCTGGCCGCAACATATTTCCTGCCCTTTTCCCCCATCGCTTCCCGCTCGGAGGCAGACATCGCCATCAAGCGCAGAATCGCATCCGCCAGGGCGCCCGTATTTTCGGGCGGCAGCGAAATCCCGCAGCCGCTTTCGGCGACAGGGTCGTTTCCCGCCCTGATTGCGGAAATAATGGGCCGGGCGGCCTTCATATAGTCCATCAATTTATTCGGGCTTATCCCGTACTGATATATCGGCCTGTCGAAGAAACCGACATAAGCGGCATCGATGCACGAGAGGAAATCAGGGATAGCCTTTCGCTGGATCGGCGGTAAAAAAAACACGTTTTTCAACCTGAGTTCCCTGGCCTTTTGCTGCAAAGCATTTTTTTCGGGACCATCGCCAACCAGAACGACAGACACCTCCCTGTCTCTCAAGATATCGGCCGCCTCGAGCAGAACGGCCATCGAATCCCCCACTCCATACTGCCCGAGGTAGGCGACGATGAACCGGCCGGACTTGCGCAGGTCCGCCAGAATTTGTCCGTGAGATTCAGGAATGGAGATAGACTCATTACCGGTCGCAAGACCGTCGGCGCCGATCGGGGCGTAGGCAAATTTGTCCGAACTCACACCGCAACTCACCATGTATCTATCGGCCCTGGGGAGCATACTCAGCACCCGGTCAGCGACGCGGAAGGCCATGGTCTCCGTCGATTCCATAATCATTCGCAAGGGGTGGCGGGACGATAAATTCGCCAGATCGTTCAGCGTGGGGCCCCAGAGGTCCCGTATTTCGAAAAACAACCTTGCGACGGCCAGCCTGGCGATTTTCCGCGAACCAAAGATAACAAACGGGTGTGGAGACGAGGCAATGACGAGATCGGGCTTGACCGAATCGCAGATCGCCCGGGCCTTCAGATAGAGAAGGACAGTGAACGCCAGCATGTTGAGGATACGACCAATGCCGTTGCCTAGATATTTCGGCGTTTTCAGCCATATATACCTGACATTTTCCACCTGCTCTTCGGAGATGAGACTTCGTTGGACCCTGGATTTACCGGTCATACTGCGCAGATGTGTAAAAGAAGCGGCTACGATGGTAACCTTGTGGCCCAACTTTACCCATTCCTCACCCAGGTAAAAATGCCGAACCTCCATTCCATGCTGCGGAGAACCTGCGTAGTGATTGACCAGTAAAATATTCACAGTAGACTCTCCAGAGCTAAAAGGTTTTCGGAAATCAGAAAAAAAGGCACGGGGCAGCTCACCCCTGCCGGGCCTTCGACGCCACGTTCAGGCATCCTCTGCGAATCTCCTCCTGGAACAGCAGTGACAGGACCTTTTGCCGGATCGAGTTGTCGGGCAACTTCCTTATCAACTTGTCCATGGGGTAGGCAACCGATATGAGGGTTTGAAACCAGGGGCGGTAGACTACATTGAGGACGGCGTAGGCCTTTTTAAACCCGAACTTCAGCAAATTCTCATGCATGTTCGTCTCGTGAGAGACCGGCCGATTTCCGTCATTTAACCTCATATTGCACTTGCCAACATAATGATCAAGGACCGTATCATAAAGCGCATACGCGCAATAGTTTCTCAAGTGATCCGGATCGAATTTTGCCACGTCCAGGAGTACGTCATCACCATCGACGATAAATTGCCCATACCCGACGAGCTTATCTCGATCAAAGACTCCCCAATGCTCAAAAGGCCCGTCCGCCCGGGCCATAATGTCGGCATGGAAATTTTCCCTCGTTACGGGCCTGGCATGGGAGTAACGGGCAAAGGCCGATAAATAGCAATCATATCCGTTGTCCGCAAACCAACGGGAATCGACCCTGTCGACTCCGTACGACCTCTTGCCTCTTTTTATCTGGTTTCGCGCCTTGGACGACAGCTGCGCGGTATCGTAGCTATCGCAGACGATGTACCACCATTCGGTCGGCTCGGGGGGCGCCGGGCTCTCATATCGAACGAAAAGGCACTTTGACTCCCTCAGCAAGCTACCGGCCTCCCTTTCGTCCATGTCAAGAAAGCAGGGTGAGATCGTAGCGGGAAGGAGCGCTTTCTTATAGGGACGCCAATAGATCCCAGCCCCGTACAAAAGACTCACTCCCCGGCTTTGGAGCCATTCAATATACCTGGTGCCCATTAAGTTCATGTGTCCGGCGCAATGCGCTATCTTAAGGTTAAGCCAAAAACCCGGTCGATACTCCCCTAACCGGTGACGGGGCCTGAGCGCCGATTCGCGGTTTCGAGCCGTTAGCCGCGGGCAAGAATTACAGCTTCCACTATTCTGCTTACATCTTCGACCGCCAGGCCGTGATGAACCGGGAGGGCAAGAATCCGCTCAGAAAGGCTCTCTGTACAAGGCAAACTGCATTCGCCGTACAGATTTTGGAAGACGGGCTGCTGATGCAGACCTCGAGGATAGTGGACTCCCGTGGAAATCCCCTTCTCGTTGAGGCTCCTGGCCAAAGCATCCCGGTCGAAACCGAACTTCTCGGGATCGACGACGATGCAGTACTGATGCCAGGCGTGCAACGAATGAGGCGTCAAAGCCTGGGGACGAATTCCTGGCACCCCGGCAAGGCCTTCATTCAAAAGCGCACCATTTCTGCGGCGAACGGCGAGCATATCATCGAGCCGCTTTAGCTGCTCCCTGCCGATGGCGGCCTCGACGTCGGTCATGCGGTAGTTGAGCCCCATCATGGTATGCAGGTACTTGCCCGTCTGACCGTGGGAGCGCATGAAGCGCATCTTGTGCTCGTATTCGGGGTTATCGGTGCAGGTTATGCCCCCTTCGCCCACGAACATGTTTTTGGACGGATAAAACGAATAACAGACAAAATCGCCGAAGGAGCCCACATCGCGGCCTTTAAACTGCGCCCCGTGCGCCTGGGCCGCGTCCCAGACAATCTTTAGGTCATGCCTGCGGGCGAAATCCTGAACTGCTTCGATATCGCAAGGGTTACCGAAAAGATGGACGGGTGCAATCGCCCTCGTTTTTGGGGTGATGCGTGCTTCCGCATCTTTTAGGTCCAGAAGAAAGGTCTCGGGGTCAATATCGCACAGGACCGGCTTGCCCCCGGCCATCGCCACCATACTGCCGGTCGCTATGAATGTAAACGATGGGACAAGCACCTCGTCGCCGGGCTGGAGTATCGCCATGTATGCAAGGTGCAGCGCGGCGGAGCCGTTTGCGTTGGTAACCGAGGCTGTCGCACCCGTCTTTTCAGCAAACTCCCGTTCGAAGGCGTCACACTCCTTGCCCTGACGCAGGGCGCCTGACCTCAAAACCTTTACCGCCTCCGCGATTTCGCTCTCCGTGAGCTTAATCTCCGATATAGCTATAGGTCTTTTCATTTATCTTCCACCTGTCTAGAAACATCCTTTAGGATATGCATAAGCTGTATGGAATCGCTGATGGAATTCCGGTCGGGCTGTTGCCTTTTGAGCACCGCTTCAGCAAATGCGAGCATTTGGACATCGAAGAGATTGCGCTGCCCGGTTCGCAGCTCAGTTCTTCCGGTCTGATAACCGCCGCGCCCTTCTCTTAGAAAGACGTAGCTGGGCATGTCCGCCTGAATGGAGCCCATGAAGCTCCCGTTTTCAGCCTGAATCTCAACATACTGGGAGAAGGCCGGAGTGACGAGATCGGCCTGGCAGATGATTTCCACGCCGCCTTCGCCGATGCATTTGACTACCACGTAATCATCGGCGTCGGCGTCTACGAGATCGCCGTTTATCTGCCGCTGCGGAAGCTTTAGCGAGTGCGAGACGACCTCGACGCCCGCAAGAGGCCCGAAGTACCAATTGGCCAAATCGATCATGTGGACCAGCATTTCATTTATGGCACCGCCATCGGAGGTCTTCCTATGTTTCCACGCCTGGTGGCTGCCCCTTCCCCCGAGGCGGAAAAATGCGGTCAGGGGTTTTCCCATGATCAGACTGCGTCCCCCGACGTCGAGCTTGCGGAAGAGCCGGTGCCCCTCCTCCAGGATGGGAACGTACCGGTAGACATAACCGATCATCACTATGCGGCCGGCACTTTTCGCCATGGCGTCAAGCTCGGACAAGTCCCCGTTTGGTCCCGCCAGAGGCTTCTCGCAGAAGACATCTTTCCCTGTCTTTACCGCCTCCTTTATAAGATCGACGTGTGCGCTGGTAGGAGTGCAGATGACGACCGCACGGACGCTTTGATCGGCAAAGATATCCGCCGGGCCGGCGACCCATTGGACGCAAGACTTCTCCGCAAAAGTCCGTGAAGCCTCCTCCCTGATGTCAGCCACAACGAAGTCGACGCCCGAAAGCTTCTTTAAACCGGAAAGATGCTTCTCGGCCTGTTTTCCGCACCCAATTATCCCGATTTTCACCTTACTCATTGAGGAATTTCCTCCAGCTAAGCGCCAGGTTGAGCCCCTTGAGCTTTTCAGGGAGCGGCGCGGTTTTGCCCGGCACACCCACAACGAAGCTCATGGGAGGCACATCGCGGGTAACAACGGCCCCCGCGGCAACAAAGGAGCCGGCTCCCACCGTAACGCCCGGCATGACGATCACGCCTGCGCAAAGCGTTACGCCGTCTTCGACAACGGGTCCCTCGGGGCGGTATTCGTCTCTCATCTTGAGAGGATACCGGTCATTGGTTAAAGTGACATTGGGCCCGAAAAACACTCGATTACCGATGCGGACCCTGGTTGGAATGTAGCAATTGGACTCGATCTTGACAAAATCGCCAATGGCGACCTCTCCGTCTATGACGGTATTCGTTCCAATTACGACATGGTTTCCGATTCTAGTCTTTTCACGAATCATGACGTGATGGCCGGTCTGAAAGTCTTCCCCCGCGCTCACGTCGCAATAAATTATCGTACCGGCCCTGATGCGGGCGCCCCTGCCAAAACGCGCGGGATTGCAGCCGGTGCCGTATCGAAGGCCCACCACACACCCTGGCTGTATCGAGCAGTCCTCGCATGGCTCAAAAAAATGCTCTGTCATCATTCCTCCAGAAATTTACTTCCCTTCCTTCAAAGACTCGATCAACTCGGCGGTGTCGGCGACCTTCCCCACCCACCAAACGGGATGAACGGTTGCGAGCACCTTGTTCGTCCGGTCAAGCGCCTCTTCCAGGGAAAATTTTTTCCAACGGGAGTTTGAGTCCGATACAAAAAGCGCCCCCTCGTTGAACGCCTCGCTGCCGGGCCGGTATCTAAATCCGGCGGCGGCCATGATTTCGGAGTTCATCCGGAAGATATTATAATTTGGCAGGTGGGTGGCCACCCCAAAAATCTCCCTTCTCAGAAGAATCTCCATGAGGCGTCTTTCGCTTCCGAGAAGCTCGCCGGCCGATTGACTGTCGTCTGTAAACTTCCACAACTCCTGGTGGATCCCGATTTCAAACCCCATCTCGGACAATCTTTTCATGCGCGCGATGTTGGCATCCTCGATGGCGTTGTAGAAGAAAGAATGGAGCCTTATGAAAAATGTCGATCGAACGCCAAGACTACGCTCGACCTCGGCCAACTCGAGCGCCCATTCGATGCTCACATCGACATCATGCCTCAAGAGGACGACCTTGGAGGCCGGCCTTGCAAGATAGTCGGAAAAAGTCTGGAAGGAAAAGCCCTTGTCGATTGCCTTTACTAGGATTTCCCTATAGCGTTCCAAGTTGAATTCAAACGTGTCGGTCATAGCTTAATCGATTTCCGCAAGATTTGAACTGAGTGCAACCCCTCGTTGAACAGCAGGTCCATTATAGACAAATTGGATATGAATTCACCGTATCGTTGTTGATATGGAGACGCTACGTACTCGATAAATGACACATCTACGTTATTTTCTACAAATGTATCCATTTCCATATATTTCTTTCCGCCGATTCCAGAAATATACGTGGTGCCTCCTAATTCTTTACATAGATGCACCAGAAGGTCGGTGCTTTTCAGATGAGACATTTCCGGAAAAGTCGACGATAATACGAACTTTCTTTCTATATCAAGATATTTACAAACTACCTGAATGACATTGGCATTAAGACTGGATAGACTTTCTTCTTGATTAGCGTATATTTCTTCGATCATCGGGAACATTTCAGAAAAGTATGGAGACTTCCCATAATTTTGAGAAATGGTTTGCAGATGTTTTTTGCGCCAGTCGATCTTATTATTGATCACAGTGTCGGAGATTAACTGTGGGCCTTTTCCTTTCAGCAATACCGGAACCGTGAGCATAAGCTCACCCTGCGCAGATTTAATACGATTGCGATTTGTCCAGTTTCCCTTACTAAATTGAACCGAATCAAGCAGTACGAATATATCGGTGCAAATAATCTTGCAAAAATAGCTTATCCCTGGGAAATAGTTTGGTTGATGAATACCTATTTTCATTCGCCTCCTATCATCGATTTCACGGCTCCAACCGGGCGCCGGCTGATCACTGCGCCAACCCTTGCCTGATGATGCTGTCAACCCTTCGGGCGTTTTCAGAAATGAGGTAAGGCGAGAGCATACCATGTCCTTTTTGCCCCAGGAGGCTGATTTGTTCTCTGTTGGAATCGCACCATGCCAGCTCCCGTGCAATGTCGGCGGCATCAAACCCCTCGATGAACCTGATCGCGCCGGGAAAAAGATAAGGCACGCTTCCCGCTCTTGTGGCCACTACAGGCATTTTGCGCGCAAACGCCTCGATTACCACCCTCGGCGTACCCTCGGTAATCGATGGAAGGCAGAACAAGTCGTGGCTGTCATATTGATCGATAAGAGCTTCCCCGTTCGGGATGTGACCCAGCTGTTTCGCATAATCCGAGAGTCCTGATTCCGTAATGTATCGATCTATGGCCGATGCCAGCGGACCGAAGCCCACGATGGTCAACATGAATGGGGCGCCATGGGCCAGGGCTATTTTGCAGGCGTCTAGCAGAGCCATCACATTTTTCTCCCCGGCCAGCCTGCCAACGTATAAAACTCTGAGCGGCCCCCCGGGGGGATCGAAGGGCGCGGGCTTGTCCGGATAAGCTCTTCGGAGATAAGCGGAGCTATCGCGTATACATCCGTCTTCCTGTAGCCGGCATAGTATTCCCTTAATTTGTCACCGAACGTGAAAACCTGCGCCCTGCCGGCCTGCAGCAAAGAGCATAGACGCCATCTAAAAAGCGTCATCGACAAAACGGCCGGGTAGTACAGGACTTTTCCACGATAAACGGCTTTCATGCCCGTCACCGGGTCCCCGCGCACGAAGAAGGCAAGCCGCACGCTGGCCGGCACGATCAGCGAAAGCCAGAAGAAAAATGCGGTAGGGTTTGCCCCGGCGAAGACCGTTTCCACCCCGCTCGAGGCAGAACGCCTGACAAGGCGGCCGGCGCGGATGGAGTTGATAAAAGAAGTCTTGAACGCCTGGAAGTGATTACCGCCCTGGTAATACGAGAGTTCGATCACATTTTCGGGCAAATCCAGGGGGACCAGGTCATTGTCGTGTTCTTTGGCTCCACTCCTGACCAGACAGGGAACTATCAGTCGATATGAGTCGTCGCAACGGGCAAGCTCTCCAAGAAAATCCACAAAATTTCTGAATTTGGCGTAGTAGCGATTTCCAATACGGACTACAGGCTGATTGGCATAAAGAAAAATTCTTTGTCCTCTCAATGTCTCTCCCTACCTGGACTTTTGAGCCAGAACTTCGTCATATACCTGCATTGTGCGGTCGACGCATGCCTTGTAGCTAAAACTTTCGACCGCGTGTTCCCTTGCGCCGAGGCCCATTTGAGAACGCAGCCCGCTGTCGCCAAGCAACTCAAGACACCTCTTTGCCACCGCTTCAGGCCGGCCGGGCGGGACGAGGAAACCAGTCCTGCCATCCACTATGATCTCCGTGGTACCTCCGACCGCCGTGGCAACGACAGGCCGGCCGGCCGCCATCGCTTCGAGCACCACGTTGGGCATTCCTTCATGGTCCGAGGTAAGGGCAACCACATCCATGGCAGCCATCAAGTCAGGCACGTCGCTCCGGTTACCCAGGAAGTGAACCTTCCCTTGAAGGGCGAGTTTTCTGCTTTGCTCTTCGGCCGGACTGCGCAAAGGACCATCGCCGACGCACAGGATGTGTATTTCGGGTTTCCTCGCGGCCACAATGGCCGCGGCCTCCAGGAAAACATCCCAGCGCTTATCCGGCCCGAAAGAGCCAATCATCCCCATGACCGGCGCATCCCACGGAATGTCAAGAGCCGCCCTGATCGCTGCGGCTTTGGATTCATCGCGGCCAAACCTGCCGCAATCGACACCATTATGTATGGTGACAATCTTATTTGTGGGAACGGACCTTCTTTGGGCCATAAACCCGGCGAGAGGTTCGGCATTGACGATGACCCTGTCCGCAAATCGGGCCAGAACGCGGTCAAGCCATACATAAGTGTTCGCTATCGACACCTCAAACCCCCGGGTGGAACAAATCACAGCGGGGACGCCGGCAAGCCGCCCAGCAATCCGCGCCCACGTGTTGGCCACAAACATGTAGCTGTGCACTACATCGATCTGCCAACCCCGCAGATAACTGATGAGCCGAAGGAGTCCTGCCGGGCCCAACCTGCCCCGTCTCTCCATGACCACCACGGGCACACCGAGGCTCAGGAGCTCCTCGCCAATGGGCCCGCCGCAGACACCGACGACGAAGTGTGGAAGATAGCGCTCCCTGTCGATCCGGCGCGCCAGCTCGAGCGCCTGCCGCGCGGCGCCGCCTCCGGTAAAGAGATTAACCATGTACGCTACGCGAGCCGGCCTGGTCATCGATTCCTCGTTTTAAAACGTATGGCGCATAAAAGTTTTATGATTTCGTACCGGAAACAATCTATGAAGGTCTTGCCCTTAACTGAGAGCGCCGCCCCAAAAGTCTTGCGCGGGAATGATCCGGCAGGGTTTTTTGGCCTGGATTCATGGCGATTCGCGCAGCGCCGTGCCCGCGGGTTCGCAATTTTTTGTGCAAATGCAATCCGGGAACAGCGGCGATATAGGCAAATATGCACCATCCCATTTTTACATCGAGCATCTGGCCGGTCAACAAAAGCCCGCCAACAGGGATGAGGAGCAGCATTGGCAAAATAAGGCCGTAATCCATATATGCAGAGTAGCTCCTCTTTGCCAGTTGAAACAGGAAAGCCAGATAAGCGATAAGGCCGGTGATTCCCGTGTAACAGAGGACCTCCAGGAATACATTATGGGGACTCTGCCACCAACCGAATACGGCGTTTGACTTTTCAGCATACCCCGTCAGGCCAACCCCGAACAATGGATTTACCATGACGATTGATAAGACTGACTCCCAGATTCCTTTCCGCCCTCCCATGTCGCCGTTTCTAACGGTGTCCATAAGCCGGTTGAAAATTAACATTTGCGATGAGTAGAATAACATAAAGGAGACAGGTATGACGATGAAGACTACCAAGGCCACCTTGTATTTTCGAGAAATTTGTTTGGAAAACAATATTACCACTACACACGACACAGCAAACGCTACAAACCCAACGCGAGATGCAGTACGTATCAATACATCAATCATTACTGGAATTGCAGCGAGAAACCAATATCTGACTCTACCGAGGTGGAAGATATTTTGTTGAATGAGTATAATTAATAATATAAATATTGACGTACTCATTTGCACAGCAAGGATGTTTTCATTTTGCCCAAACATCGTGAACCTTCCGAAGTCATTACTAATGCCTATACCCAGCATGAACAGCGCAGACATGGTAACAGCACCGAATGCAAAGCTCACAATAGCTTTGTCTAATATACCATGGTCCCTGCGTTCATGATTCAGAAGCAATAGCAGTAAAATCATATTTTGGAGGATGGAGAACTCAAAAAATGATGAGGATATATAGTTGATGTTCACTATTCCCACCAATGTCAAAAGCGAATAAAATATGCTTATGGGCAGCATAATCGCCCCAACACCGTCGAGTCTCAGGAAATATGGAAGCTCAGGAATAATTGTGAGGATATAGAGGTATCCGGCTATCTTTGCTACTGAGAACATCTGATCAGAATGTAGAGGATCCAAAACTTCAAAGTTGATGGAGAAGAAAAACAGGTACAGAGCCAGCCTCTGCAAGCGTCTTGGAAGAGTAATCTTTTTCACTTAAAGCCACCGTTCTTTCCACGCCTCGAACATGAGTATACCCCACAGACCAGGGTGTAAAAGAGAGTTTCCTTTAAGAAAGGCTTCCCAGCAGGAGCGAACCACGCCTGCGTTCAGAAGCCCATCTTGGTTTATCTTTTTGTAGTTCAGCAAAGATTCGGCCCACTCCCGCAATGGACCGCGCATCCATGCGTCCAGAGGAATGGCGAAACCCATTTTCGGCCGCTCCACTATTTCTTTAGGTAGGTGACGGTAAAGGACCTGCTTGAGAATCCATTTTGTCTGTCCGTCTCGAAGCTTCGTCGAAAACGGCAGCCGCCAGGCGAACTCCAGAATGCGGTGATCCAAGAGCGGGACCCTGGCCTCCAGGCTAACGGCCATGCTCGCCCGGTCGACCTTGGTTAGAATATCGTCAGGCAGGTAACTAACGGTATCCATGTACATCATCTGTTCGTAAAAGGAGGGAAACAGGGAGCTTCGCACTGGCTCAGCAAGGATGTACTGCGGCTCCCGCCAGCAGGTGGCGACCTGTTTGGGGTCGTTTATCGATATATACTCCCGGTACATTGCCCCACGGGTCTTTTCCGAGAGCAATCGAGCCTCCAGGCTCAATTTGTAGCCCAGTCTGCCAAGGCCCCGGTTTCCTGTATCGAAAGAGATTTTGCCCGAGGCGGCAAGCATTCCACGGCCCACGGCCTGGCGACACCCGTGTGGGAGCCATCCCCACATCCGCCAGCGGGTAGAGTTTTTGAGAAATCTCTGATACCCGCCAAACAGTTCGTCTCCCCCATCCCCGGACAAGGACACCGTCACGCGCCGTCGCGCAATTTCGGATACCAAAAGAGTGGGAATCTGGGATGAATCGGCAAACGGCTCGTCGAATATTTCTGGCAATCGTGGAATTACGGCTCTTGTTTCCTCCGGAGTGAGATACACCTCGGTGTGATCGGTCCCAAGAGCTCTTGCCACCTCTTTGGCGTGCCTGGCTTCGTCGAAACCCGTCTCGTTAAATCCGATCGTGAATGTCTTTATGGGTTGAGAACTGTTAGCCTGCATCAGCGCGACTACGAGCGAGGAGTCGACGCCGCCTGAAAGAAAAGCCCCGAGCGGGACATCGGCAACCATTCTCATACGGACCGCCTGGCTTATCACGGCTTCCAGCTGGTCGGCCAATTCATCCTCTGAGCCGCAAACAGGGTGACCGAGGGAGTTGGCTATCGCGCTTTCCGTCGACCAGTAAGGTTTAGGCCGGCCGCTTCGCCCAAGATCGTCATAGTTGACCTCCAAAATGCATCCTGGCGGCAACTTGAAGGTACCCTCGTAAATCGAATAGGGGGCAGGCACATACAGGTGCCGAAGGTACAAGGCAAGCGCCCCACGATCGATGCGCCTCTCAAACCCGGGATATGCGCAAAGTGTTTTGAGTTCCGACCCACACAGAAAAGTCTTCCCCGCCCAGCCATAGTACAGGGGCTTTATCCCGAGCCTATCCCTTATCAAATATAATTTTCGTTCGCTCCGGTCCCAGAGGGCAATTGCAAACATGCCCACAAAGCGCTCCACCGCGCGTGATACACCCCACTGCTCAAAGCCCGCAAGGATCACCTCGGTGTCACTGTGTCCGTGAAATGTATGGCCGGCACTTTCCAGTTCACGGCGCAGGTCTTCGAAATTGTAGACTTCCCCATTGAAAACGATAATAAATCGCCCGCTTGCCGACACCATCGGCTGATGCCCGGCCGGCGAGATATCTAAAATAGCCAGCCGGCGAAATCCCATCGCGATGCCGGCGCCGTCATCGGCCCATACCCCGGAGTCATCGGGGCCACGGTGCTTGATTTCATCTCTCATAAGCTCAACGGTCGCACGGAGCCCCGCGGGCTCGCGACAGTCAGGCTTCCACACCACTACAAAACCACACATTTATTTTTACCCTACCCGGCAATTCCGCCGTACGGCAGTGCTGACAACATACCCTGGTTTCCCAATGTTGAGAAAAGAGCGCCCGCTACCGTGCAAAACGACTTTACTGCTCGAAAAGATAGAACTTGTTTTCATAAGAGTGCTGTTGAACATACCGATAGCCGATTTCCGCGTGCCGCCGGCGCTCGTCGGTGTTAGCCAGGTAGTAGCCGATTTTATCGATCAGGTCGCTATCGTCGCGATATGTCACAAGACCGCCGTCTTTAAACTCCGATTCCAGGTACGGATTTGCCGAAGATATCTGGAAAGCCTTTGCGGCAAGAATTTCGAAAGTCCTGTA
>CAWEZA010000024.1:0-9541 GCA_963813125.1 uncultured delta proteobacterium
TCATGTTGCTAAGGAATGGTGTTGTTGATGTTCCCAAGATAATGGGGGTTGTAATGAAAGTTTTTTTCGCTGCCGCATTAGTTTTTCTCCTGTCCGCCTCGCCGGCACATGCCATGAAATTCTATGACGACAGCGGCCGCCTTCTGTGCGATCCCGATACCCACCCCAACGGCTGTGACTCGATTACCGGAAGTGAAACCCACCTCGAAATTCATCTCTCAAAGAAAAGCGGCGTCTACGAATTGCCGGTAACGGTCAACGGGGCGGTTACTCTGAATTTTATTTTGGACACCGGGGCTTCCGAGGTAAACATTCCGGCCAACATCGCCTCAAGGCTTTTGAGTAATGGCACAATCAACAGGGAGGATGTTCTGCCGGGCAAGAATCTACAAATCGGCCGACGGCGCGTCGACAATGAACTCCAGGGTCGTTATTCGGCAAATGGATTTGGGAGGGGTGACGGTCAGAATGGTCCCCGCAAGCATAGGACCTCCATCCGGTTTGCTTTTGCTTGGTCAGAGCTTTCTAAACCGGCTCCCGTCATGGTCTCTTGATAACAAAAAGGACGTTCTCATAATCGGCAGGTAGCTCCAAGACCAGATTGGACAGGAGGCAAGCTCTTTTCATTTTTGTCCTGGTCCCCCAATGAAACTTCAAATCGAAAGGGCCGTGGACCCCGGCCAGAGCTTAGAAAATAGGGGGGAAATTGAGTCCACCTTGCCCCGGAAATTAAAATCCCCCCTACCCACCCCTACCCACCCCTACCCCCTTTAGAAAAGGAGGGAAATTTTAGAAAAGTCGGTTACTCGCCAACCCTAATCAGTTCGTAGTCAAGATTGCCCAGTCCGAGTCCAGCGGCATATTCCAACTGCACAGTCTGGTTTTTGCCGGGATGAGACTCTTCAAAAATATCTTTTCCGCAACAGTTATTGACGAGGTCAAGGCTTGCCTTATCGATGGCCACGGGATCGGTCGAGGCGAAGATCCCCACATCAGGGGCAATGCGCTCGTTGCCGTAGCTCCAGCAATCGCATTCCTTGTTTATGCGAACGGCAAAATTGAGGAAACAGGCCTTGTCCTTTTTCTCCCGCAGGATGGCATAAGCGTATTCGACCATCTTTTTCTGGATTTCATCTCCCGCCAGGAAATCGACAAAGAGCGCATAGTTTTCGCATACGGCAACGCAACTCGCACACCCGATGCACATTTCCCTGTTCAAGACCGCCTTTTCGTTTTCCACATGGACGGCCCCAACGGGACAAACGGTCTCGCATTCGCCGCAGCCGACACATTTGTCCTCATAAAAAGAAGGGATGGCGTCGCAATGCTGGGCCAATTTACCCGCCCTTGCCGCACAGCCCATCCCGATGTTTTTTAGCGTACCGCCAAAACCGGTCATGCCATGCCCCTTGAAATGAGTCACGGCAATGAACGCATCCGCATCCAGATAGCAGCGCCCGACCTTGGCCGTTTTTATAAAATCCCGGTCGATTTGCACATCACAGGTATCGCCTTCCTTTGTTTCGTCGGGGATGAAGACATCGACCCCCACTGCTTCCCTGGTGAAGCCATGGGCCATGGCTACCGAGAGATGGTCTTTGGAGTTGAGGCGTTTTCCGCGATAAAGCGTATTGGCGTCCGAGAGAACGGGGTGCGAGCCCTTTTTAGCGATTTCTCCGCATATGAGCCGCAAATGGTCGGGCCGGACAAAACCATCCGTGCCCTCTTCCCCGAAATGCAGTTTCACAACAGTTTTTTTTCCGGTTTCGACAACCGAGAGAACCCGGCTTTCCGCCAGCAGCAAACCGAGCTTGCGGTTCACAGTGTCGATGTCTTCGGCATCCTTTACCGGCACAAAAAAAACTTTGCTCTTCATGATCATCACCTCACAGGAAAAAGATTTCCGAAATCGCGCCGCCTGAAAACGGCCCAATTAGCCTCGTTAACCGCTGCCGCCGTATTGCTCGTCGCTGACATTCTCCGAAACATTAGCCCTTAAAGGCTCGGAACAGTATACACGATCCTATCCAAATCTTGCCCGATCCTATCACGCACATATCGAAATAAAAGAGAAAAGCGCGAGGTGAAGTGCATATCGCAGTCGCAACGTTCCAATCATTGTCAAAAACTCAGATTAGCAGTATAAGGTCCGAGACGTCCAAATTCCTTAAATTTCAGCTCTTATAATCGAAAGGGAGTACATGCGAAGAGGTTCTTTCTTCGGCTTGGCGCTTATTCTTTCCTTTACCGTTTTGTTCGCGTCCATGCTGTCGCCAATAGATGCAACCGCAAGGGCCGTGAAGAGAAAAGCCCCCGCCCGCGCCAAGGCCGGGGTCGTGCAACAGTCGGCCTCGGCCGGAGCCTCGCCGGTGATTGCGGGCATCGGCCCCGCCGCCAACGTTTCTCCGGGCGTGATAGACTCGAGGTCGGCCATCCTCGTTGAAGCTTCGACCGGGACGGTTCTTTTCGAGCAAAACGCGGATCAACTCATTGCGCCCGCTTCCCTTACCAAGATCATGTCGCTCTACCTTATCTTCCAGGCATTGAGGCAGGGCCGCATTCACCTGAGCGACGAGGTCTTTATAAGCCAGACCGCCTGGAAGACCGGCGGATCGAGGATGTTCGTGCAGGTGGGGACGCGGGTCCCGTTAAAAGAACTCATAGACGGTATTTCGATCGTGTCGGGAAACGACGCCTGCGTGGCGGCGGCGGAATATTTGAGCGGCAGCGTGCAGACCTTTGTCGATGCCATGAACGTCGAGGCCCGAAAACTCGGAATGACAAACACCCGGTTTTACACGGTTGACGGCCTTCCCGTGGACGGTCAGCTCACCACGGCCAGAGACATGGCCAAACTCGACAGGGCCTTTATCGACACATTCCCCGAAGCCTTGAAGTACACCTCCACGAAAGAATTTACTTTCAACAAGATCCATCAATTCAACCGGAACCGGCTGCTGTTCGAATACCCGGATATAGACGGCTTAAAGACGGGATACGTCGCAGCGGGAGGGTATCATCTTTCCGCCACGGCCTACCGCAACGGAATGCGGCTGCTTGCGATCGTAATGGGCGCGGAGAACACGAAGGTGCGGGCAAAAGAGGCGCTCAGGCTGCTCAACTACGGTTACAGCAACTTCACCCTGGTAAAGCCCTTCAACATGGACAAGCCGGTGGCCAAAGTCGCCGTTTGGAAGGGACAAAAGGACGAAGTGCAGCTCTATCCCGTAAAGGAAGCTACTTTTCTCATCCTGCAAAACCAAAAGGACCTGCTGAAGTGGGACATACAGGCGCCTTCCGATATTACCGCCCCGGTAGCTGCAAACCAGCCGATCGGCAAAATCGTATTCACGGTTTCCGGTAAGCCCGAGAGGACGATCGATCTGGCCAGCAGGGAGAACATTGCGCTTGGAGGCTTGTTCAAAAGGGGCTGGCAGTCGCTTGGGATGAGCATCCACACGATCAGCTGGAAGTGGTTGGGCTGGGTTCTTGGCGGTCTGGCAATCGGCCTCATTTTGATCATTCTCCTGGCAGGCCGCAAATCCGGGAGGAGATAGCCGGAGTTTAATTCTTAAGACCATGAGCGAAAATCTTTTGTCGATCGAGGCAGGCGGCACCGTGCTTTCGGCGGCCGCGCACCTTCCGGCAAGGCCGCCCGCCCCGGTCATAGTCTGTTCACACGGTCTCACGAGCGGTAAGGAAAGCCCAAAGTTCATCGCCTTATGCGATGCGCTTCGCGCCGCCGGGTTTTGTGCGCTGCGGTTCGATTTTTCAGGGTGCGGGCAAAGCCCGAAAAGAAGCGGACCGGGGCTCGTGGAGGCAAGAAGACTGGATTTGGCGTCGGTAATTACTTTCGTTTCAAAACAGCCCTGGTCCGACGGGCGGATTGGACTTTTCGGATCGAGCCTTGGCGGTTTTCTTTCCCTCCTGGCGGCAAACGAGCTGAAGGAGTCTATCGGAGCCGTGGTTTCATGGGCGGCTCCGATAGAAATCGGCTCGAAGCACCAGGAGGAATTGTCGGCCGATTTCCCCGAAGGGCTGGGCTCACCGACCAATTTATCGGGTCTCGAGGAAGCTGGACGAGCCCTGGTGATACACGGGCAGTCGGACGAAGTCGTGGACTGGAAGGATTCGGTTCGAATTTACGAGCGGCTGGGGGAGCCAAAAAAGCTTCTTCTGCTTCGCACAGCAGATCACCGCTTGAGCGACCCTTCGTGGCGGGAAAAAGCGATCCGGGAAACCGTGGAATGGTTTTTGGCTCACATGGACTAAAGGTCGAGCACCTCGCGAACGAGACGAGCCAGGTCTTTTAGAATGATGGGTTTCATGAGAACCCCCTTGATCCCCGGAATCTTTGCCGCACCACCTTCGGCTCTATCGCTGAACCCCGTGCACAAGATGACGGGAAAACCGGGTCGAGTGGCTTGAAGAGCCTGGGCGAGATCGGCTCCGGTCAGATGGGGCATGGTCATATCCGTTATCACCAGGTCGAAGGGTTTGTCCGCCAACCTGCGGCGAAATAAATCCAGGGCGTCCGGACCGCTCGTCTGAATTTCCACCCGGTAGCCCAAGTGCTCCAGCATCTGCTTTACGACTTTTGCCAGCATAGGCTCGTCATCGACAACGAGAATCGACTCATTTCCCCGAGGAAGAAGAATCTCGGAGAGCGCAGGCGATTCCTCGACCGCTTTTATCGCGGGAAAATACACATGGAAAGCGGCGCCTTTTCCGGGAGCGCTCTCCACCGTAATATCCCCCCCGTGACTCTGCACGATTCCGTGGACCACGGACAGGCCCAACCCGGTCCCGACTCCAGTTTCCTTGGTGGTGAAAAAAGGATCGAATATGCGGCCTAGAAGGGATGGCTCTATGCCACATCCGGTGTCTTTGACGGTCAGCTTCACATACGGCCCGGGATTCAAAAGTGAACGGGCGGGGATGGCCCCCGGCTCCAGCCTGACGTCGGCCAGACCGACTTCCAGTACCCCTGTTGCGCTCCCCATTGCATGGGCGCTATTGGTGCAAAGGTTCATGAGCACCTGGTGAACCTGGGTCGGGTCGGCCATTACCACGGCCTTGGAGGCAATAAACTGCTTTACTTCAATCGTCGAGGGCAAAGTGGCGCGAAGCATTTTGAGCGCCTCTCTGACAATCAGGCCAACCTGCAGGGGCCTTTTTTCCTGCTCACTGCTGTGGCTGAAAGCCAGAATCTGCAGTACGAGCGACTTCGCCCGCTCGGCGCCTTTGAGCACTTCGGCTATGTCTTCTCTCACAAGGTTGGGATCGGCGGCATCGGAGAGCGCCATTTCGGAGTAGCCTGAAATAATGCCGAGGATATTGTTGAAATCGTGGGCTATCCCTCCGGCGAGTGTGCCGAGCGCCTCCATCTTCTGGGCCTGACGCAGCTGGGCTTCGACGAGGGCTCGCTCATCTTCGGACCGTTTTCTTTCGGTAATTTCCTGGATATACGCCAAAGTCCGGTTCCCGGTGAGCATTACCGCCTGCAGCGAGCACCAGACAGGACTCCCGTCCCGCTTCTTCAACCGGTATTCGGCTTCGACGCGGCCACTTTGAAGCAGGCGTGAGAAATCAAGGAGGATTTGTTCCCCGTCTTCTACTGGGTGCAAATCCATTATTTTCATGCCCGCCAAGGTTGTGGAGTCATAACCCAAGAGCTGCATGGCGGCCGGGTTGAAATCCACCAGACAGCCTTCGCAGTCGGAGACGAACACGGCAACGGGCGAATTCTCGACGTAGGAGCGAAACCTGGCCTCGCTTTCCGCGAGGGCCTTCTCGGTATTTCTTCTCCGTTCATTTTCCGCGATCATGTCGAGGCCAAAGGAGATGTCGAGCGAGACTTCCTCGAGGAGCCTGATTTCTTTTTCCCGGAAAAAACCCGGTTGTTCGACACAAATGTTCAAGGCCCCGAAGACCTCACCCTGAAACCTCAGGGGGAAAGAAGCGCAGGACTGAAATCCAAAGCTGGTTGGGGCCATTTCCCTTGGGTACAGACACGCATGTTTTCCGCAATCGTTGCAGATAAACGGTTTTCCTTCCCGGATGGCCATGCCCGGGTTGCCCTGTGCTTTGGAAGAGCTGTCGGCGCTGAAGGTCGCCCTGTCCAGCAGGTCTTTGTGATTTCCAAAACCGGCGACAGGGAGGATGTCGCGGGTCGCCTCATTCAGGCACCCGATCCAGGTCAAATCGATTTTCCCTCGCTCCACCACGAGCCGGCAGACGGGCTCGAAGAGTTCGTCCCGGTCCTGCGCGCGCACAACGGCCTGGTTTACCTGGCTCAAGAACATCATAGAGCCGGTTAAGGCGGCGCATCTCTTCTTCGGCCTGGTGCTTGTAGAGGGCTATCTCGATGGCCGCCTTCAGCTCTATGTCATTAAAAGGCTTAAGGATGTAGCCGTGAGGTTCAGCCTTCCCGGCGCGTGCGAGCGCCGCCTCCTCGGAATAGGCCGTTAGAAAAATAACGGGGATGGAATGCAGTTTGTGTATTTCCTCGGCGGCCTCGATTCCATCCATTTCCCCCTCGAGGCGGATGTCCATAAGAACCAGGTTTGGCCGCGCACTTTGCGCAAGCTCAAGGGCCTGCCTGCCGCTCGAGGCGATGCCGGCGACCGCATAACCCATGGCTATGAGGCGTTCGCTGATTTCCATGGACACAATGGCTTCATCCTCGACGACGAGAACAGCGGCAGGATTCATCATTTTCCCCTGATCGATATGCCCTGAGGAACAGAAAAAACCACGCGGAAGGAAGCGCCGGTGCCCCCCGACAGCCACACTTCCAACCGAGCCAGCGCCAGCCCCGTCGATCAGTTTACCCTAACGACGTCGCAATTGCAACAATTGAATAGATTGGATACCGGATTCCGGGAAGGCATGACCACAGTCATAAGAGTTGGCGCTTGTGGGTTTTTGGCACCATTCAGATCGATGGATTGAAAAAGTTGCAGTTTTTGTCCCTTAAGAGCTTGGAGAACTCGTCCGGGGGGACCGGACGGCTGAAGAAAAACCCCTGCATCAAGTCGCACCCCTTTTCTCTAAGGAGCAGCAGATGCTCCCTGGTCTCGACTCCCTCGGCAATGACTTCAAGATCGAGACTGCGGGCCAGTGCGATAATGGCTGTTGTTATGGAAGCATCCTGTCTGTTTACCGTGATGTCCTTTATGAATGACTGGTCAATTTTGAGGACGTCGAGGGGAAATTTCTTGAGGTAGCTCAAAGACGAGTAGCCGGTTCCAAAATCGTCCATTGCGATCCGAATGCGGTTCTGCCGCAGTTCCTCGAGCATGAGAACGGCCCGTTCGGTGTCCTGCATTATGGCGCTCTCGGTTATTTCCAGTTCAAGATGCGAGGGGTCGAGCCCGGAGCTTTCGAGGCATTCGGCGATAACATCCATGAGGTCTTTTTGCCTGAACTGGTAGCTGGAAAGGTTTACGGAGACACGAACATCGGAAGGGAGATCCGAGTTCCACGCCTTGGCCTGCCTGCAGGCCTCAAAGAGCACCCATTTGCCGAGCGGCACGATGAGGCCGGTTTCTTCGGCAAGTGGAATGAACTGTTGGGGGGAAATAAACCCCATGTCCTGGTGCGGCCACCGCAGCAGAGCTTCGCAGCCGACGATGCGTCCCGTGCGCAGATCGACCTGCGGCTGATAGTAAACAGTGAAATCCCCGCGCTCCATCCCTTTGCGCATTTCGTTTTCAAGCGCCAGGTGTTCGAAGGCCGCCAGGTTAATCGACCTGTTATAATACTGGATGTTGTTTTTCCCCTGGTCCTTGGCATGATACATCGCGGCATCGGCGTTTTTGAGAAGTGTGTCGGCATCCTCGCCGTCATGCGGATAAATGCTTATGCCAATGCTCGTGGTTATGAAAATCTCTCTTCCGGCAAGGAAGAAAGGTTTTGAAATCGATTCGAGTATTCTTCTGGCGACCTTTCCAGCGTCCTGGAGCTTTTCGATTTCGGGCAAAAGCGTCAGGAACTCGTCGCCGCCAAGCCGGCCGACCATTGTAGCCGATTCGTCCTGGTCGGAACGGGCCACTACGTCGCTTTTGCGGACGCAGCCAAGAAGCCTGTCGGCCACTGCCTGCAGGAGCTGATCCCCGATGTTGTGCCCGCAGGTGTCGTTAATTCTTTTGAAACGGTCAAGGTCGAACAAAATCACCGCGACGCACCGTCTATGGCGCTTGGCCTCGGCCAGGGCCTGGTTTAAATGTTCCTTTAGCGAATTGCGGTTGAGCAGGCCCGTCAGGGAATCGTGATATGCGAGGTGTAGTATTTGTTCCTCGGCATTCTTTTTTTCGGTGATATCACGGACTATTACTATCGCACCGTCATCTTCTCCGGCGACGATACGCGATTCGTAATATGTTAAGGTGCGCCCCGATTTGACCTGATGTTCACAGACCTGCATTTCACCCGTTTCGATCGCCATGGCGACGCTGTTGGAAATCCGGGGCCCCCTGGCATGCATCGCCAACGCCTCGTCAATATTTTTTCCACAAAGATCACCGTTGGACCATGAGGTTTGCAGGGTCTTCGGCAGTTTATAATCCTGAATGGCCCCGTCTTTTTGAAGATGGAACATCACATCGGGGATCGCATTTATCAGCGTCTTGTTTTTGTTTTCACTTCGCCTTAGTTCCTGACCCATCATAGCGGCGCGCCACATGTAGCGAACACGGTGACCGAAGATGACCCAGTTGATCGGTTTGGTCAAAAAATCAGTGGCGCCGGCTTCATAAGCCCTGTTGATCGAATCCGCATCCTCAAGCCCGGTGACCATGAGGATAGGCACGTGCGTGTACACGGGATTTGCCCTGAGCGCCCGGCACAGCTCAAAGCCGTCCATCTCCGGCATCATGACGTCTAGTACGAAGAGGCCCGGCCTTTCGCTCCGGATCGACCGCAGAGCCTCCGCACCGTCCCCGGCTTCGAGCAGGGAAAAGCCCAACGCTTCCAGCCGCGCCCTCGCCATGACCCTGATCATCAAATCGTCGTCGGCGAGCAGGACCAGCGGCAGTTCACGCGATTCATCCGAGCAGCTCAAATATTGCCTCCATCCAGTTCCGCTTTCAGAGCATCCAGAACGAGCGGGTAAGTCATCTCCAGCCGGGTGAATATTTCCGTGGCCCCGTCGGTGCGCCCGGCGCGCCCGAGCTGCTTCGAGCCGGCCGCACAGGCCGGCCATTTCCAGCGCGCCAACGTTTGCATTGCCCGACTTGAGGCTGTGTGCCGCGAACTGGATCGCGGCGGCGTCCAGGCTGTCTATCGCCTGGCGAAGGTCCTCCATCAGGAGCGGAGATTTTTGCATGTAAATACCTATCACCTTCTCCAACACATCGGGCATGCCTTCGGTCCGCAGGGAGCGAATACCGTTGAGGATGTTGGAGTCCAAAGTTTGCGGGGGCGGCTGAGCGTTCGAGGCAGAAGAGGGGCCAGTCTCCGAGGGCTTTTCAAGAGTAATCTCCCCGGGCCCCGGTTCTTCGACATCTTTTTCATTATCGAGCCAGCGCTTCAGGACTTC
>CAWEZA010000025.1:0-7146 GCA_963813125.1 uncultured delta proteobacterium
ATCGTCACGTTCGCGCGCTCCTTGGCCGACGCAATCCCAATTCCTGACGAAGCGCTTCAGTTCCTGTCCCGCCAATAATCAGGTTTGCGCTTCATGTACATGACTGCAACCACGTATATAAAATCATCCTCTATTGAGTAAGCCACGGCATATGGAAACGTTGAACCTTGAACCAGACAGCGGCGGAATTTGCCATCAACTATATACCACATCATAGGACGTCGCGCGATTTCCCCCAATGCCGTCTCGACCCCACTCAGGAATTTCTCTCCGAGCCGTTTGCGGCAATCCTCATAGTAAAACGCGGCTTCCCTCATTTCCTGCTTTGCCAAAAGATCGAGCAGCGCCCTCACTTGCGAAGCTCTCTTCGAATATCTTCCAGCGCTTGTTCTGCCGTAATTCCCTCAGTTCGCCCCTCTTTCCACAATAGGTATCTCCTCTCGGCCTCCTCAAGCCATGCCACATCGATCTCGGTAAGAGGAGCGCCCCTGACCGAGGCAAGCAGCCTTTCCGCAAGCAACTCACGTTCTTCGGCTGAAAGGGATTTCGCCTGCTTCTCAATTTCTCTCATCAGCTCGGTCATGACCAGCCTTTTCTCCGTGATTTCAGCGCTTCATTCCTCTAACTGGATTATGCACATGGAAATCGGGCATAGCAATTGGAAAAGCGAGACGTTCCCAGCACCAAAAAGTGAAAAAGTACTTCAAGAAAGATGGCGGTTTTGATGCTACCGGCAACATAATGATTAGCGTAAATCTATGAGTGGATCGACTTGGCGTGCCGGCACGGGAAAAATCAACAACTAAAATATGGCATCCGCAATAAGTTTTGTGCGTTTCTCACATCAGTCGGAAAGGAGCGGTAAAAACATGGCGAATTCGACAGGGAATGAACTGGCAGGAACGATCCATAGGAGTATCGACGAACTGAAGGAAGCGTGCATAGGGCTCGATGAGAGCACTGCCTCCCGGGCGCCCGAAGGGCGATGGTCTCCCAAGGAAATCCTCTCTCACCTTTGCGGGCCGGAAAAATCCGGCCATCTGCCGAACCTGCAGGTCTTTCTCGATCAGGATGTTCCACGGATCGACATCGAACCCGGCAATTCTTTTTTTTCCGAGGAACGCGCACGGATGACCTTTACTCAGCTATGTTCGGAGGTGGAAAAAGAGTATAACCGCATCTCCAGGTTTGCAGAGGGCCTGTCCGCCGAACAGCTCGATCGAAAGGCGCATATTCCCTTGCTAAAGGACACGCCGTTTGGAGAATATCTCACCTTGGAGACATGGATCGGCTTGCTCTGTGGCTTTAAAGAGTCTCACCTTCAATCTCACATCAGCCACATGCGTGAAGTTCTGGAGGGTCTTGGCGTGCCTCGGAGGTGAAAAAAACGGTGCCCTCGTCCGCTTGATTCGCCATGACATCGCCGGGACGGACCGATACATAATTTGCTGCTATACCACTTCGGCAAGAACCAAAGCGAGAAGCCGGTTCTTGTTGCTCTCGCCGGTATATTCTTGCGTATGACGGATAAGGGTTCGGCCGGAAAGGATAGTGATGGACGATACCGCTGGCTGGAATAGGAGCTAAACCGGGCCTTGCTCCCCGATTTGTGCAATTAATACAGCAGCGTAAACAAAACGGTCGGTTGGAGGATGTAAAAAATGAAAAGCATGGCAAACCCATTGGAACAGGCTCGCGACATTGCGGATCGCCTGGAACAAAGGAAATCCGACTTTCAGCAGGCCGCGGCGGCGGATGCCGGCTTCCCCGTCAAGATAACCGCAACCGAAGTGGACATTGCGGTTCACCACCTCCGCACGATGGAGGAAGAAATTCCCTGGCTAAAAGGCGGGGAGCCCTACGGCACGGTTGCGGCGATTTTCCCCTACGATGCCCCTTCGATGATGCTGGCCCGCGTTGCGGGGGCGGCGCTTGTAACGGGCAACAGGCTGCGGTTCAGCTATTCGTCCGCCATACCGCGCTCCGCGGCGATTATAGCCGAGGTCTGCGAACCGGTTTCGGTGCTGGAGCCGGTAACCGGAGTGGATAACCGGAGCTTCGGGGAGCAGTGTGTAAAAGACCCTGAGGTCCGGGTCCTTTTCGTCTCGGGGGCCCTGGAGGTGGGACAGAGCTACCGGAGCCGATCGGAGGCTTTCGATAAGCTTATCTTTGCAGGTCCCGGCGGGATGCCCGCAATTGTTGTCTTCGAAGACGCGGAGGTAGAGGAGGCGGCCCGGTTCATTTCGCGCCGCGCTTTTCTAAACGGTGGCCAGTATTGCGCGACTCTTAAGAAAGCGATGATCCACGAATCCCTTATCGAGGCTGTCCGCGACCGGGTGCTGGACCTTGCGGAGCAACTGCGGGTGGGAGACCCTCTGGACCCGGAAACCGATATCGGTCCGATTAAGGTCGAGCGCACATGGAAGTCCATCGCCAATGCCATTGAGGAGTGTTCCGGCGCCCGGCTGCTGCGCGGCGGGGTAAATGGCGAGACCGTGTACCCCCTTATCTTCGAGGCCGACCGGGACTGGCCGGTTCCAGACCTTCAACTGTTTGGACCCTTTATCGTTATCAAGCCGTTTCGCGACCAACAGACCGCTGTCCGCGAGCTGATACGAACCAGGTACGGCTTTCAGCTCTATTTTTTCGGGTCGGCGTCACAGGAAGCGGTTCGGCTTTTTAACGAAAATTTCGGGATGGTTTTCGACAATCCAAAATTTTTGTTTGCGCCTCTTCGTACTTCCTTCGGAGGCAAAAAGGAAAGCGGCTGGATAATCGAGCGGTCCAAAGCGGGATGGACCACCAGGGATGGCAGGTTCCATTACAGCGTGGAACTTGTTCGCCATTGAAAACGTTGACAACACTCGGACGCTGACCCGATAATGAGTAAGACTCTTTACACTTAAAGGGAAAGGGCCTTGAGGCATGGCTTTGAGATGCTTGCTCGGTATCCACGAGTGGAATGGTTGCAAATGTTTACGATGTGGCAAGACCCGCGACAAGGATCACGACTGGAAGCGTTGCCGGTGCGGCAGGTGCGGCACGGTCCGGTTGGAGGGACACGACTTCTCCAAAGACTGCGAGGAATGCGGAACCTGTGGTTAAACTCCGGATCACGATATATAATAAGAGATGGACACGCCATCTCAGGGGGTTACTATGAGCAAAACGGAGCCAACCCCTCCTGACCGGATTACGCCGGAGGAGGTCTATCTCAAACGGCGCGAGTTCATCAAGAACGCATTGCTTGTGGTCGGCACCGCCACCGTGGTCGGCAGTGGCCTTGTCGAGCTGATGAGGCTCGCTCCAAGTTCAATCGTTGCCGGCCGCACGGTCGTTGCGCCGCCCACCCCCGGGGGAGATTTCCCACCGGTTGCGCCGGCTGGCGCGGATTATCCAGAGATCGGCGCAGACGAAAAGCCCAATACGTACCAGGACATAACTACGTACAACAACTTCTACGAGTTCGGCGTCGATAAGTCCGATCCAGCGGAAAATGCAGCGCACGCTGCACCCGAGGCCGTGGTCGATTGCTGTTGAAGGGGAATGCGCCAGACCCCGGACCCTGGATATGGATCAGCTTCTGAAATGGTTCCCGCAGGAGGAGCGCATTTACCGGATGCGGTGCGTCGAGGCCTGGTCCATGGTGATTCCCTGGCTCGGATTTCCTTTGCGCGATCTCATCGTTCGCCTGGAACCGACGTCGAAGGCAAAATACGTAGCCTTCGAGACCCTCTTCGATCTAAAGCAGATGCCGGGAGAAGCGCAACCGATTCTCAAATGGCCCTATGTCGAAGGACTGCGGATGGACGAGGCGATGCACCCGCTGAGCCTTCTTGCGACAGGCATCTACGGGCACATGCTCCCAAACCAGTGCGGGGCACCCATCCGGCTCGTCGTGCCTTGGAAATACGGATTTAAGGGCATCAAATCGATTGTGAAGATCCGTTTCACCGAAGAGCAGCCGCTCACGACGTGGAGCGGGGCCGGGCCGGATGAATACGGATTCTACGCAAACGTGAACCCCGATGTGCCGCACCCGAGGTGGAGTCAGGCGACGGAACGGCGCATCGGCGAGTTGAGGCGTCGACCGACGCTCCTTTTTAACGGTTATGGTGAGCAGGTAGCTTCTCTTTACCGCGGCATGGACCTTAAGAAATACTTTTAGCGCAATGACAAAGAAACGTCTTTCCTGGTTGGCGCCCGGTGTAGTGGCGGGCGCCTTTGTGCCTATGGTCGTTCTCGTGGAGCTGGCCGGGACCCGGCAGCTTGGCGCGGATCCGATCTCCATAATCCTCAATCAACTGGGATTCGTCGCGCTGGTGCTGCTCGTCGGCGTCGCTTGCCTGCACGCCGCTAAAGACGGTTACCGGGTGGAAATGGCCGATCCGTATCCGCAAACCGCTGGGCGTGATGGGATTCGTCTATGGACTGCTGCATTTTCTTGTCTACGTCGGGCTCGACCAACTCTTCAATTTCAAGACGATCTTGCAGGATATCTCAAAGCGTCCTTTCATCATGGTCGGTTTCGCCGCCCTGCTGATGCTGGTCCCGCTGGCGGCGACATCGACCAATCGCGCATCCCGCCGGCTTGGCAAAAATTGGAAAAGACTTCACCGGCTGGCCTATCTGATTTCACCCCTGGCCGTTATTCACTTCACCATGCGAATGAAGGCGGACATACAACAGCCGCGTGGTCTACGGGGCGGTGGTCGCAGGACTGCTACGCCGCGCGCCTCGTCAACGCGGCGATAAAACGCAGGAATGCGACCGGCCTGGGATGGATATCGCAAGTTCAGGATAACGAAAAAGGAGTTCGAGCCGGGCCAGGTCTGTTCGTTCTACCTCGAGCGGCTGGATGCAAAGAAGCTCCCGCCCTATAAGCCAGGCCAGTATCTGACGTTAAAGGTCGAACCGGGCGAGCCTCGGCGAGTCGCCGCGGCCGGGTCTGCCAGGCCGTTAACGCCGCTACCGCGGTGGCGGCGGGTTCGATTGCGGAAGGCAGCGGCTCCTTGGGCATGGCAATTCCGGGTGCAGCGTCCGTCATCCGCTGCTATTCCCTCTCCTCACGCCCCGACCCCAACAGATACCGTATCAGCGTAAAACGCCTTCCTTCCGGCATCGCATCGAACTTTTTGCACGACCGGATATCGGAAGGCTCCATCATCGATGTCAAGGCGCCGAAAGGAAAATTCTTCGTGAGATCGACCTCGCGGCGCCCGGTGGTGCTGGTTGGCGGCGGAGTCGGGGTAACGCCCGTTCTCGCCATGCTCGATGCGCATGCAGCCTCCGGCTCACGCCGCCCCACCTACCTTTTCTTCGGCGTTCGCAACAGCAGTGAGCATTGTTTTCGCGAACAGTTGACCATGATTGCATCGCGGAACAACGTCAACGTTCATGTGTGTTATTCCTCTCCATTGCCTGAAGATCGGATAGGGATCGATTGCCATTCCACCGGCCATGTGTCGGTTGAACTGCTTAAGGAAGTGTTTCCGAGTCTTGATTGCGATTTCTACGTTTGCGGGCCGGCTTCGATGATGGCTCAACTTAAAGAAGACCTCGGGGCTGCCGGCGTGCCTGCCAAAAATTTCCACATGGAAGCCTTCGGGGCGGGTTCGGTCAAAAAGATCACGAGCATGGGCGCCTCTGCTGAGCGCTTCGTTGTGGCCTTCGAGCTTTCGGGCAAGACCCTGGAATGGGAGCCCCGGTACTCCAATCTCCTGGAATTGGCCGAGGCCAACGGAATCGAGATCGAGTGCGGTTGCCGGGCGGGCAACTGCGGCTCATGCGAGGTGGAGATCCTGTCCGGCGAAGTGGAGTACGTGGTGGAGCCCGGGGCCGTTCCCGATGAGGGCGCATGCCTCCTGTGCGTGACGGTGCCCAGGACTGACCTGAGCCTCAATGCCTAGTGTGCCAAAAGAGGTCAGGCCAGTGTCCAAGTCAATACCGATGCCGCTCAAAAGCCGGTGAGGCCATCGCGCGGTTAGCGTGACGACCTTGTCGCAAATCTCCCCTAAACAGCTGTTTTTCCGCTAAACCATGCCTTGGATCGCGGATCCGGACTTTGCTCAACTTTACATTCAGCGACGAATAGTAACTGGACTTTGTTGTGGAGTGCCTTATATTGCAAAAATTATATAGGCTTTCTCACCTTAAGTTTGTCCCGTCCGGGATGGTGTCCGTCATCAAAGGCTATGAGGCAATATGTCTTACGGTAGCCCCCGGGAGTCCCTGTTGTCACGACCAACGAAGAAATCTAAATGGCCCTGGAAAGGCCGCCAGACTCTAGGGCATCAATGAGATGGCAGTTTCGGGGACGTCTATGGACGGCATGAAGTCTAAAAAAGATACAGCAATGAAAAGGAGAATACAGTTATGACAACTCTATCCAGGGCGGATCACGGTGAAGAGAGCATCACTGCTTATGGGCCGGCTCGCTCCACAGTCAAGGGGACTCCGCTTAGTGCGGATGAGTTGCGCGGGATTGATGCATACTGGCAGGCGAGCCTATACCTGTGCCTTGGGATGTTGTACCTCAGAGACAACCCTTTGCTCAGGGAACCGCTCAAAGTGGATAATATAAAGCCGCGGCTGCTGGGCCACTGGGGCTCGGACGCCGGCCAGTGTTTCACCTACATTCACTTTAACCGCCTGATCAACAAGTACGATTTGAATGCGATCTACATCTCCGGCCCCGGTCACGGGGCGCCGGCGGTCCTGTCCCAGGCTTACCTCGAGGGGACCTACTCGGAGATATACCCGGACAAAAGTGAGGACCTGGCCGGGATGCGGCGCTTCTTCAAACAATTCTCTTTCCCCGGGGGCATTGGCAGCCACGCAACTCCTGAAACGCCCGGCAGTATCCACGAGGGCGGCGAGTTGGGCTACAGTCTGTCGCATGCATTCGGGACGGTTTACGACAACCCGGATCTGATCACCCTGGTGATGGTGGGAGATGGTGAGTCCGAGACCGGCCCCCTGGCCACGAGCTGGCACGGTAACAAATTCTTGAACCCCGTCACCGACGGGGCAGTGCTGCCGGTTCTTCACCTAAACGGTTACAAGATCAATAACCCCACCATCCTGGCCCGCATCAGCCACGAGGAACTGGAAGCGCTGTTCGTGGGATACGGGTATACCCCTTAT
>CAWEZA010000026.1:0-44321 GCA_963813125.1 uncultured delta proteobacterium
CAGATTTGCATTGGCGGCTTCACTCAAGGAAAGAGTGCTCGAATTTAATAACCCCACGGGATCGAAGATCATAAAGATCGATGTTCCGTCACCATGTTCGCCGAAGGAATTGGGGTTGAGCAATGATGCTCGAAAACTGGGCATCAGATTCAGCGAGTTGCGCATTGAGCCTCATTAAGCGGTTCTTCGGCAATGGGATTGCATGGAATAGGCGCCTCGCCGCGTCGCGCCATTAAAAAAGGGGGGAAACTGGCCCTTGCCCCATATTGCGGGGAGGATTTACGGATGGACGGGCCGATCCGGGAGACGAGGCGCTATTTGCCCGCGAGAAGGCCGTTTTTGAAAAACGCCCTTCTCGTTTGAGACTTTTCCGTCATAACAGTTGCGTCCTGACCCTTCGGCTTCGCGGATCAGTCCGCCTTGAACACGACGGTGTAGGTGAAATCCTTGGGAGAAAAATAATCGAGGTCTTTTCCGTCCACCTGTGCGTACGGATACATGAAATATCCCAGGGGTTGGCCTTTCTGAGGCGGGTTGAAGACCACGCCGCGCGCGTCCTTTTCCAGTGCCACCCGGAAAAGATCGTCTCCGCCCCAGAAGAATTTTATCCACTTCCCGGCGTCCTTAAGCTTTATGTTGTGTTCGAGCATCATCTTCCTCACGTCGGCGGGATCGGCCGTGACCCAGCCCGTTCCCGGCAGATAAAACTGGGTCCAGCAATGAAACGCTGTGCTGATGTCCCCGCTTTTGGGGTCGGCAAGCCGCAGGCCGAAAACATCCCGCGCCGGGATGCCGGCCGCGCGCGCCATGGTCACAAACACCGAGCTGATGTCCGCGCACTTTCCGCCCCCCTTGAGTTCGGTGAGTGTCCGGGTCGTAAGGCCCAGTCCGCACCCCTTTACGCCCTGATCCCTGAAGGTGTGTTCTATCACCCAGTCATATACCGCATGCACCCTGGCAAGATAGGTCTTCTTTCCTCTTACGATTTGAGAGGCAAGTTTTCGGTAATCGTTTGCCGGCGTCGATTCGGAAGAAACGAGATATTTTTTGACCGTCTCCGGGAGCGGTTTTCCCGAATCCTTGAGATTTTCGATTCTACGGTCTTTGGACACGGCGTGGAAACTCATGACCATCGAAGGCGGGCCGCTGATGGCGCTCCACTCGGCATAGAGGTATGTGGCGCCGCTCGCCGGGTCGCGGTAAACTGCCGAACTGTTGAAGTTTCCGCTGAAATGGACATCGGAAATAATCTGATGCTTGTCGGAGAGGGGATAGGGAAGCCACAGCCTGGCCTGCTTGGCGGTTTTCCCTGCGTTTAGCTTGATGTCGTAAGTAATGGTCCCCGATTTGGCCATACAAACTGTTGTTGATGCCAAAAGAAAAATGAACAAAATCGCAGGTAATAACTTTGCCTTCACTGTCCGTCTCCTGTTAACGGTAGTTTGCGCCGGTTTTGCCCCAACCAGTCCACGCGACGGTCCAGACCCGTTCCGAAGCGGCGGCGAACAGGTGAATGAAATGGATAAACCCTATCCTATACATAGGGTTTATCTATGTCAATAGACACGCGGGACCCGGGAAACCACTTTATGATCACCGGAAGCGCAAATCCGATGAAGCTGAGTTCGGCAGGTTCCTCACTTAAGCCGATGCATTCAAAGCCGTGACCCGCAAAATCATGAACTTAACTCAACAGGACTCACGAGGTGTCACGATTTTAAGCGATGATGATCGGCCCAAGAGATACTCACCGAGTGGTGTTGCAGTGGTGTTGCAGTGGTGTTACATGTGAAGCAAAAGACGCGCAACGCTTCCGTTGCATGCAACACTGTTTCTGTTCAAGTCCTGATCTCCTGGGACACACATATTGCTCAAAGCAACAGACAGCATGCTCGCAATCGGTAATTAGAAGGCAGGATCTATTGGAGCACCGGAGTGTCTGTCCGTCGGTCATGCGGGCGCGCCATCCCGAACCGGTCAGAGTGCAAAAGAGATGAAATAGAGCTGCGTTCACCGACATCCTGAAAGAGTTGGCTTAAGGCATAGTGAGCGCCCACATCTTTCATGTCGAGCATGGCGGGCCGCACCCATTTCTCATAAATAGGTGCGGCCGTTACCTGTTCAGGAATGTTGCTCCGGGCAAGTTCACGATGTTCGAAAAAGCCGGGTTCAAAGGAGTCGCTAAAAGGCTGATCGGCCAATTGCACCGCCCTGCCGGCGTAATGAATGACCTGGACAGACTCGAAGACCGTCGGGCCGAAATCGAAGCTTGTACCGGCATAATTGTTCACCAGTTGGGCAATTTTACCTTCCGTGTCCCAGCTTCTCGACACGGCGTTTGCCGCCTGCCATTCAGCGGCAATCCGCTCGTTCCAGTCGTGGTACGGGAATGCGGAATCCTGGATCTCAATGGCCTCAAGCCAGGGGCTTTCTCTGGGAGGTTGATAAAATGGCGCGAAGTTCGAATTTATGGCGTCCGCCATCCCATGATCGGAACCGCGCTGACGCTGTTCTTCGGGCTGCCTTGGATAATCCGATCACTATACGCGACGTAAACCAGCACATTGCGCTTACGGTCGAAGAACCGGACGACCTGAAGTTTCTTGAACACGAGGCTGCGGTGCTCGTCGAACACGCGCTCGCCGTCCTTTAGTTCACTGAGGATCTTGATCGGGCCGACCTGCCGACAGGCGATGCTGGCGTCACTCGTGTCCTCCGCCACGCCCAATTCGCCCTTCATCCCTCCCGTTTGCGCTCGGGAGATGTAACAGGCGACCCCTTGGACTTTGGGGTCGCCGAAGCTGTCGATCACGATCTTGTCGTTGGGCCCGAACAAGCGAAAATGCGTGCTGACCGAGCCGGTCGTTCCTCGATCGGGGCGACTAAAAACCCACCATCCAAAGAGCACAATGACCAGGAGAATCCCCCCGCCGAGAATGATTCCAATACGTTTCATCATGGTTTGCCTCCATGAAGCGAATTTGCACCCCACCGAGGAACCATTGAGGGATGAGCCGAAAACAGATGATGGTCAGCGATCACGCGTTATTGCGTGAATACCGTTTGGGAGAGATCGCGGTCAAATTGCCCCCGGACACTTTCCTCTCAGCGGCAAGAGCCCAAAAAAAACCCCTCCGTCTCTGAATCTTACCAATGCTTAACGGCGCCTCTCCTCATCGTTCTCGCCAATGAGGTAGCCCAGGCCTGCACCGGCAGCGCCTCCGACGGCTGCTCCGAGTGCGGGGTTTCCGCCAACGACGGCGCCAAGAACAGCTCCTCCGGCAGCGCCAATGGCACCGCCGCTAAGCGTTGTTTGCTCTGTGTGAGACATTCCGGCACACCCAAGTGTGGTGGCAAGAGCAAGAATAACAAAAGCGAATGCTATGCGTTTCATATCATCTCTCCAATCTGCTGCAGGGTTCTCACGGGGTTGTTACCAGCGGACGTCCAGCTATACCCGTTTTTATATTGGGTTTGATCATTGTGACCCACATCACTTTGGTAACAGAATCTTTAATCTTATCCGGATTCGCAATGTAATACTTATCTATTCCGGCAACTACTTCATTCATTGGCATATTAGCCATTCCCTCAACTACTTTTGGAACAAAGCTGTCTCTTTTAAGTTTAGGATATTTTTCCATCACGTGGTATTCAATTGTCACAGCATGTCCAAAACCCCAGATAAAAGCCACCTTGGAATCGTGGTCCATCTTTTGCCATAATTCTCCTGTTAAGATCGGCATCCCCAGGGAATTTTGCAGTCCTTTTTCCACAGCGGCTCGATCTGCTTTCTGCTCGGGAGTCTTCTCCGCGGCGAGCACGCAAAACGAGCATGCCGTGAACCCAACAAAAAGAGCAACCACAAGGTAAACCCCAACCATTTTTAGTCTGTTCATGAAGATTCCTTTCCTGTTAGTTTGCAACACGTCTTTTGCCGCCCTCCACGAATCGGCCTCATAGAGGCGCCGAATAGCCTTCGCTCTAGAACCTTTACCTCCCGACACGAAGTCTCGAAAGCGAACCGATGATGCCGAAGACGCTCAATAGCCAGACAATCACACAAACCACCACAACCACATTAAGGATTTTCTTGATTTTATAATCCATCGGTACGTAGTTGTTAATCAGCCAAAGGAGCACTCCAACAACGACCAGAACAAAAATCAAATGAACCAAAGGCATATTTTTCTCCTTTTGTGCCCAAAGTCCTCAGAGGACATTTAATGTTTTATGACATCTCCGATCTTTCCCTCGACCGCAAACCCAAGGGCGATCCGGGATATGGTGCATGCCTCTCCTATTTCCCCACGACTTTTTCAACCTGGCCGATCTTTTCTTGTACTTTGCCGGCTATTTTTTCGTCTTTGCCTTCGGCTTCCAATTCGGGCTTCCCGCTTAGTTTTCCGGCGATCTCCGTGAGCTTGCCCTTTACTTTGTGCAACTTGCCTTCAGCCTGGTCTTTAGTGCTGGATTTCATGGTATTCCTCCTGCCCAACGTACTATGTCAAGAAGTCAAGTGGTTACGGTTGCCGGGCTGTGCCGCATCGCAAAGGAGTTCTGCGCTTTCCTTTGCGATGCCCTCACGCCTGTAAGGTACGGCCCTTGCCAAGAGCATGTTTACTTATGACCTTTGCCGCCGCCACCATGACCACCGCCGCCACCATGACCACCACCTCGACGTGCTGCGCCACCGTGTACACCGGCACCGCGGGATGCGTTGCCACGAGAAGCGCCTCTGCGCGCTCCACTGCGCATGGCGTGACTGCCAGTGCTGCGAGCTCTACTGCGCATGGCGTGACTGCCGGTGCTGCGCGCTCTACTGCGGCTGACGCTACCAGTGCGCCTGCCCGTAGCACGCGAGCCACCTCGGCTGACGTTACCTGTCCTGCTACTGCCCGTGCCGCGCGTTGCGGCAGCGCCTCGCGAGCCGCCGGCCTTGAGCCCGCGTTCGAAGGATGCCGCGGATGGTCTGCCTCTTGCCCCAGCCGCACCGCCGCGGCCAACGCCGGATGTCCCTCGCCCTGCTGCTCCCCGGCCTGCGAAACTACTGACGTTTGCGGTTCTGAAGTTTCTACTGATGTTGGCATTCCTGCTATTGATATTAATATTTCGATCGACATTGACGTTCATATATCGGCCGCCCCAGTTCCAGGACCCCCAGCCCCAGCCCCAGGAAGGTCCCACGCTTACACTACCCCAAAACCCGAACACTCCCAGGCCAATGCCCACACCAGGCCAAACGGGGTAATATGCGAAGGGAGGATACGCAGGCCACCACCAGGAACCATAGACAACCGACGGGTCGTAACGCGGCACATAGACAACGTCGGGATTGACAGACTCGATCTCGTAGGTGTTACTTCTGACAACCACCTTCTGCTCTGCGGTCGTCTTAAGATTACCCGCGGCGTACGCTTTCGAGCGCAGTTTCTGAACGGTGGCTATAACATCGGACTCCTGGGCCGTGAATGCTTCCCCCAGGTTATTGGTCCAAGCCGTCTGCGCAGCCATCATTGCGAGTACCTGCGGGAAAGGAGCCAGCGCCTTCACGCTCAGGTCCCAGTTCATTTTATCCAGGGCGGCATTGAGCGCATCCCCCTTAAGGTTCGGATTTGCCTTCAACCAGGTGTCGGCTTCCGCGACCTGATCTGGAAAGGTTGCGGCCACCATGATTTGTGCGAGCAGCGAATCAGGATATAACGCAATCGGGGCAAGCATCTGGTCAAGCTCCGCCGCGGTGAATGCTTTGGCTGAGCTGGTTGCTCCCTGTGAAAACGCTCCAAACGGGACCATCATCATTGCGAGTAAAACGATCAAGGATCGCCTAAGAAATCGTCCAGTTTTCATAATGTTTCCTCCTTATCGGTCGGATGTATAACAAGGTGGTTATTGTATTACTCCCACTCCCCGCGCAATTTCAGGGTTTGACTGATGCCGGACGACAGTCTGTCCGGGTTGTTTCCACACATTGTCTTTGGCGGCGGCGCTCTCCAATCGAGATGGTCCAGTTGCAGAGTTTCGTCACCTGTCGATTCCAGTTCTCTGCGATTTGATGCAAGGTCATTACTTGTTCCTTATGTCCTGAAGGGTTTTAGTGTTTACTGTTGCCGGGCTATGCCTCACGGCAAAGGCGCCGTGAAGTCCCAATTGACGGTTTCGCTCCCATCAGAAACGGCCGATCAACAATAGTACCAACACGATCAGCAGGAGCACCCCGACGCCACCGCTGGGATAGTATCCCCACCCCCTGCTGTGAGGCCAGGCAGGGAATGCCCCCACGATCAAAAGAATTAATACAATGAGAAGAAGTGCTCCCAACATTTTCATCTCTCCATTCTGCCGAATGTTCGGCGTACAGAACCGACAGCCGTAAAGCGATACACTAGAAGGCCGGTTAGGCGTGGCACTTTGGCGGAGGCCGCGTCCTTCTAGAGGAAGTGAGGCGATGTTGGCTTCCCTTGCCACAATCAGACCTCTATTGCTTGCACAATGTCGGATATAATAAGAGAGGCGGATGTGACCCAAATGTGCCGTCGACATTATCTATAACGCAAGTTTTATGCCCGCCGGGCCGTGAGGTGTCGTGTTCGCACTTTAGCTAAATGTTATAGGCGCTTACGGTATAGGTGGAGCTATCGAAAGGCGTTGACTTTTCTGGCGAAGTGTTGCATGTAACAAATGTGTTGCATTGCTCCCCTGTCGCATGCTACGGTTCGACACTGGGGAGTCCCCTTCGATTGAAGTCGCTAAATCGGCTAGAAAGGGGCGACGATGCTCTGCGCTTTACCAAAAGACCACAAACTTTACGGGACCCGGGGTGCAAATATGACGGAAGACAAATCCGGACAGGATCCCGCTGCCAGGTTGCGCCGCCTTGCGGAGGAGCGCAGTAGAGAAAGCGCGAGCGAAACCCCTCGGACAATGGCCGAACAGGATTACCAGATGCTGGTGCACGAGTTGCAAGTTCATCAGATTGAGCTGGAGATGCAAAACGAAGAGTTGCGTATGGCCCAGGGGCAACTCAGCGAATCGTTGGCAAAATACTCCGATCTCTATGACTTTGCGCCGGTCGGCTACATCACTTCCAATAGTGACGGGCTCATCCTGGAAGCAAACCTCACCTTTGCCGGTCAACTTGGTATTGAAAGAGGCCGTCTTGTCGAAACCCCTCTTTGGCTTTACGTGGCAACGCCGGACAGAGCCAGGCTCAAGTCGCACTTCGAGCAGGTTTTTAAAGCCAACCAACGGCGAACCTGTGAAATGAGACTGCAAAGACCGAGCGGCCCGCAACTTTATGTACAGTTAGACAGTATCCGGGTGCTGAATGTCGACGGTTTGGAGTTATGCAGGACTTCGGTAACGGATATATCTATCAGGAAGGACGCCGAAGAGGAGGTGAAGAGGGTTTATGACGAGTTGGAAAGAAGGGTGGAGGAGCGCACAGCCCAGCTCAGTGAAAACGAAAACAAGTTTAGAAAACTCTCACAGGAATTCCAGACTATCCTCAATGCTATCAGCGATACCTTGATCCTGCTCTCTCCCGAAATGGAAGTATTGTGGACAAACCGTGGAAATGCTTTGGAGTTGAATGAGACGGCATCCGATCCGATAGGACAATACTGTTCTAAATTATTACATGATCGTTCCGCCCCCTCTGAGGACTGCCCGATAACCACATGTTTCGATACGGCTGAGAAGCAATCCGCGGTCGTGACCCACAATGGGACAATACTGGACATAAGGGCTTTTCCAATCAAAGAGGTTGAACGGGTCGGTAGCGTGCTCCTCCTGGTGAGTGATATTACCGAAAAGATGGCGATTCAGGCAGAAGCGTTGCAGACGGCTCATATGGCCTCACTGGGAGAGTTGGCCGCCGGAGTTGCTCATGAAATCAACAATCCCATCACCGGCATCATAAATTATGGTCAAATATTGATAAATGAGTGCAGCCCCGAGAGCATGGAAAAGGACATTGGAGAGCGCATCGTGAAGGAAGGCGAGCGAATCGGCCGTATCGTAAAGACCCTTCTCTCCTATGCCCGAGGTGGGCAGGAGCTCAAAATACCCACTGGCGTTCCCGCCATTGTTGAAGAATCCATTATTCTGATCCAGGCCCAAATCCGGAAGGAGGGTATCGATCTGAAAATAGATCTTCCAGGCGACCTTCCTGAAGTAGATGCCAACTTTCAGCAGCTCCAGCAGGGTTTTATAAATATCATAAACAACGCGCGCTATGCCTTAAACGAGAAGTATCCGGGAAGGCATAAAAGTAAACGCCTCGAGATCACCGGCGAGGAAGTGATCATCGGCGATCGCCCGTATGTGCGGATCATATTTTACGATCGAGGGGTGGGAATTTCCGCCCATGAGCTCTCCATGCTGACGAAGCCCTTCTTTTCCACAAAGCCGTTGGGTAAGGGGACCGGCCTGGGGTTGAACATCACGCAAAAAATCATCACGAATCATGGCGGGCGGCTCAGCTTCGAAAGCGCCAAAGGGGAATTTACCAGGGCCATAATCGATTTACCGGCTATTCGAAGTGGTGACGGGGTGAAAAAATGAGTGTGAGAATTCTTGTAATCGATGATGAGGAATCGATCAGGTTTACCTTCGAAAGGTTCCTCGCGACCGGGGGGTATAGCGTAACGACTGCTGAGAGCTGCGGCGAAGCTTTGGCCCGGCTGAACGAGACGAGCTTCGATGTGGTATTTGCCGACATCATTTTGGGGGACGGGACGGGAATCGATATCTTGCGCGAGATCCGGGCTAGAGGACTGAGTTGCCCGGTGATCATGATCACCGGAGATCCGGGTGTCGAGACCGCTGCCGACGCCATTCGTCTGGATGCCTTCGATTACATCCCCAAGCCCATAAATCAGGAGTCGTTGCTGTATGCCGCCCAAACGGCTTTGAAGTATAAGGCGCTAAATGAAGAAAAGGAAAAATACCGTACAAACCTGGAGGCTATCTTCAGGAGCGTCAGGGATGCCATTATCACCGTAGATAAAGAAGCGGTTGTGATCGAGTTCAATGAGGCAGCCATGACCATGTGCGGGTATTCTCGTGATGACATAGGAAAAGCTTTTAGCTCTCTACCCGAAATTTGCGGTGGGAGATGCGCGCAGATTCTTGAGGAAGCCATCAAAAGCGGGGAGCCTGTTGAGGTAGACCGTATCGAGTGCCGGCCTGCCAATAGTGCAAGAGGGGTCTTGAGCGTAAGGACATACCCTTTGCTTAGCCTTACGGGCGTGCTCACGGGTGCCGTTATGGTGTTGAGGGACGATACGCATGTGGTAGACCTCGAAACAGAGCTCAAAGAGCACCGGCAGTTCCATCGCTTCGTGGGTAGAAGCGAGCCGATGAAAAAAGTTTATTCCCTGATAAAAACTTTGGCCGGTGTTCAGACGACCGTTCTCATCACGGGCGAAAGTGGGACAGGGAAAGGACTGGTAGCCGAGGCGTTGCATCGTGCCGGAGAACGCAGCCACAAACCTCTGGTCAAGGTGAACTGCTCGGCATTGCCCGAAAGTCTCCTTGAAAGCGAACTCTTCGGTCATGTGAAGGGAGCGTTTACGGGCGCTTTTAGAGACAATATGGGCAGGTTCCAAAGAGCCGATGGCGGCACCATTTTCCTCGATGAGATTGGCGACATCTCCCCAATGATACAACTCAAGCTTTTACGAGTCCTTGAGGAGAGCGAATTCGAGCGAGTCGGAAACTCTGCTCCAGTGAAGGTGGATGTTCGGCTGATCGCTGCAACAAACAAAAATCTCATGAAAAAAGTCGCCCTTGGCGAAATAAGAGAAGACCTCTACTACCGGCTGAAGGTCGTTGAGATCAGGTTGCCGTCCTTAAGGGACAGGCGCGAAGACGTCCCTCTTCTGGTTGATCACTTTCGAAATGGGTTCAACGCTAAATTCAAGAAAACCATTGAAGCGATATCCTCCGATGTCTTGAAAGCCTTTCTCAAATATCCATGGCCCGGCAATGTGCGGGAGCTCGAGCACACCATGGAGCATGCCTTCGTCCTGTGCACCCAAAACATCATCACCTTCGATCATCTGCCGCCTGACTTCTTGAGCGCTTCCGGAATCGAGCCGAGCGCTCCCGATGAACCACTCGGAACGCTCGATTCTCACGCAATTCTTGAAGCCCTGGACAAAACCGCCTGGAACAAAGCTAAGGCAGCCCGCGTGCTGGGTATAGACCGCGTGACCCTCTACCGGAAAATCAAAAGATACAACCTCACTGAAGATAGCCCTCGACTCTGAAGCGTTGCACGTGACACGGAAAGCATGCAACGCGTCTGTTGCATGCAACACTTCTCTATTCAATCCCACTTCCTCACGCAATATTAATTCCTTCCATAAGCAATCATATATATTACCAAAAGGTGAACTCGACCGTTCTCGATATCCTAAGGCATGAAACTTGCCGAAGCAACGGGCAGGATAGATCGCAAGGCTCTGCATTTAGGGATTATGGAATTTACGGCTCCAGCCTCGATGGAGGCAGGAGCACAAACCCCAACCGGTTTACGAGTAAAGGAGATGGAATGCTAAAACGTGTCCTGTTATTTACGCTGTTCTTGGTTTTGGTTGCAACGTTCGATGTATCCGTGACATACGCTGACGGAATGCGGGATGATATCAACAGGGCCGTAGCGACGATCCATGCATTCCGGGATATGCCGGATAAATCCATCCCGCAGGAAGTGCTAAGAAGAGCCAAGGGAGTGGCTATCATAACGGTCCTCAAGGCGGGCTTCATTGTCAGCGGACACGGCGGCTCCGGCGTGGTGCTGGCACGAACGCGCAGAGGCTGGAGCGGGCCATCGGCGATCGGAACCGGTGGAGCGGGATTCGGCTTTCAGGTAGGAGCAGAGCAAACCGAGTTTGTATTCGTTCTCAATACTTATGAGGCCGTCAGGGCATTTTCGCGGGGAGGAAACGTGCAATTGGGAGGCGATGTAAGCGTGGCTGCCGGTCCCGTGGGTCGTACAGCCGAGGCGGATGTCACACCTGTTGCCGCGGTCTATGCGTATAGCCGCAGTCAGGGACTTTTTGCCGGCGTCTCCCTTACGGGCACCGTCATTGAGACGAGAAACGAGGCAAACGCCGATTATTACGGCCGGTCGGTCACGCCGAGCCAGATCCTCTACGGTAAGGTCAGGGTGCCGGCGGGAGCCAGGAGGCTTCAAAGAGCGCTGGCGAGGTACTAATACCAAGTTGCGTTCAAGCGACGCCGCCGCGTCCTCGGACGCGGTTTGAACGAGAATGAAACTTGGCCTTGCAGTCGAGTTTCATAAGAGACGATACCAATGCGAGGGCATGAGGCTTCTCCTGCGTAGGGGCGGGGTTTATCCCCGCCCGCTCTTGAACGCAACTTGGTATAAAACCCAAGTGTTCGGTTGGCTAAAACGGCCCCCCCCCCCCCGGTTGAGCCAACCGAACCGGAGGCAAGGTGCCGATAAATGTTGTTCCTGTCCCCGGCGTGATCTTTGCCCGCCATCCATGATGACGCTAAAAGATCGTGCGGTAAATCCGAAGTCCCATTCCCGTTCATTCGTAAGCGCTCCTGCCGTGCGGACGCCTGATCCGTTTTCTTTAACGACTATGTCATCGTATTGTTCGCCTTCACGCAGTTCGATAGCTTCCTATAATCATGAGAAGGGGTAACTGATCCATGCTTAAAGACGCGAAAAGCAAGAAGGTTTCAGCCGCGGAACGGGAAACTCCAGCGGAAGACAGGGGAAGCGGAGAATCCGGGTCTGCAAACGTTGGGGACAGGTATCGGCAGGTTTCCTTCGATCCTTTCCGTATGTACCTCGGCGAGATCAAACATTATCCGCTCCTCAGCAGGGAAGATGAAATGGACCTGGCTATCCGCTGTCGCGAAAAGGGCGATAGCGAGGCCGCCTGCAAGCTGATCACTGCAAATCTCAGGCTTGTTGTCAAGATTGCCATGGATTTTCAACAAGCCCGGATGCGAAACCTTATGGACCTCATCCAGGAAGGCAATGTCGGACTGATGCAGGCGACAAAAAAATTCGATCCCTACAGGGGCTATAAGTTTTCATATTATGCCTCCTTCTGGATCAAGGCATACATCATCAAGTTCATCATGGATAACTGGAAGCTCGTAAAAATTGGTACAACTCAGGCTCAGCGGAAACTGTTCTTCAACCTGCGAAAGGAAAAAGAGCGGCTGGAAGCCCGGGGAAAAGAACCATCACTCGAGTTGCTCAGCCGGCGGCTCGACGTGAAGGAGTCCGAGATAGTCGAAATGGACCAGAGGCTAAACGGCGGGGAGGTATATCTAGACAGCCCCGTGAAGGAGGGCTCCGAGGATACGCACAAGTCCTTTCTGCCTTCGAACGACCTGCCGGTTGACGACCAGATAGCCGAACGGGAAGCAAAGGCAATCCTCCATGACAAGCTGATGCTTTTCGGAGAGCGGCTCAAGGGCAAAGAGGCCGTCATCTTCGACAAAAGGCTCCTCGGTGAGGAGCCGATGACCCTGCGGCAAATAGGGGAAAAGTTTGCGATCAGCCGTGAACGCGTGCGCCAGATCGAAAGCCACCTTAAGAAGAAGCTGAAGGCATACCTGGAAAAGGAAATTGCAGACATGGCTCTGCTGCAGGAGGCATGATACCAATGCGATGGCATGAGGCTTTCTCCCCGCCCGCTCTCTTATGAAACTCGACTGCAAGGTCCAAGTTTCATTCTCGTTCAAACCGCGTCCGAGGACGTGGCGGCGGCGCTTGAACGCAACTTGGTATGATTGAAATATAGCTTGATTTTGAGCCCCTCCGGCCTGCTTAAGAATCAGACTCTCGCACAACATTCTGAAACTCGGTCCTGAGAGCGACTCTTGTGCTCTCACGAAAAGGTTTTCGTTGCGGGAGATCATCAAAGTGTTGCATGTGACACAGAAATTGGTTCAACACTTTCGTTGCATGCAACACTATTTTTCTTGCCTTCTGTAGAATATCATACCGCCAACTTGGCGGTAACGCCATGTTATGCTTACTAATATTAAATATTAAGGTCATTTCCCTTTTCGGCACAAATCTTGGTCATTGTAAACCGCAACGGGGGCATCCGGTGAATTTCTCGTTTGTTCACCACGTGCCTGGTAGATGAACGCGGTGGGTGGCGTATCCAAAGAAGACGCGAGTACCGCCGCTGTTCCTTTCTGATTACAACAGGATTGGACCTGAGGCTTTCGATATCAAATGAAGGTAAATATACTCATAATCGATGATGAAGAAAGCATTAGGTTCAGCTTTCAGAGATTCCTTGCAGCCGAAGGGCATAACGTGGTCACCGCCCGGGGTTACGGGGAAGCTCTGGCAAGAATGGATGAAACCCGATTTGACCTAATGCTTGCCGATATTGTTCTCGATGATGGATGGGGGATAGATATCCTGGAGGAGGTAATGCGGAGAAACCTCACAACCAGCGTGATCGTCATGACGGCATATCCTACTATGGAAACGATCAGGGCGAGTTTTAGCATGCATGCTGTCGATTACCTCACTAAACCGCTTAAACAGGAAGGGCTCCTTTATTCGGTAAATAAAGCATTGCGACAAATGAAGCGTGGAGCGGATGAGTCCGACCCTGTGGGGAAGTCATGCCCGATTGTATTTAATGTTTTCTCAGCTCTGGATGTCACTCTCAGTTCCAGTGTGAACGTAAAGGCTCCAGACAAGAAAGCGGGGAGCCGGATGCAAAAGGGGCCTGTTCGTTTGCCCGTAGGTGATCGGGGAGTCTCGTGATAGGAACGTTTTTCTCCTTTGCCCAAGATTTCCCGATACGTTAATGGTCGCACTCCTCCAAGCTCCTCCTGGAACAAGACTATTTGATCGACGGCAACCCGATACGCACATTTCATTTAAACGAAGGCTGGTAATTTAAACGCAGGCTGGTAATCCGGCGGAAAGGCGACATCATGCAAAAGACTTTCAAAAACGAAGACATCGAACAAATGCTGGCTGAGGCCGATGATCTCCTCAAACAAACCGATCCGGAGATCATAGAATATATGGAAGAAGAAAGACGACTCCAACTTGCGGAGCATGCTAAAAAATTAAAAAAACTCAAGTCTGAGGTTCAAGCCAAGATCGAGAAGGAAGACACTCCGGAGAGCGGATCTTACGGTGAAGGAATGCACGAGGCGATCGAGGATATCTCGAAGGCGATGAAGGACTTGATGAGCTTTCTTTCCTGATTTTCGATGAGCGCGACTGGATGAAAAAAAGGGGCGCTGTAAATTGCGCCGGAGGCAAAAAAACTGATTCTTTCCGGGTGGCGTATGGCTACGTCCTGATGATATTGGCCTCGGCTTCAATGGCGACGACTGGGGGATTGCTGATCGACAGTTCTGCAATAGTGACCGGTTCCATGTGGGTAGCCGGCAGTCGGCTATGGAGATCCGGCAAGGCGAGGAGGCTCGCGTGCCGGCGGCGCAGAAGGCCCTGTATCATCGAGCCGGGTGCAATAGCGCCGCGCGCCGTGGCGAATACGATGTCGAGACGGAAAGGGCTTGAGCATACGACAGGCATCCCGCAACTTACAAAACCTGCGGTATGACAAAGACAGGAGAACCCCCGATGGAACCCGATGCCAACCAGCCCAGGGCGCCCGAATCAAACGCTGCCAAGGACGATCTGAAATCCATTCCCATGCCGGAACTGCTGGAAAAATTGGGGTCCTCGCCGGACGGCCTCAGTCAGGCCGAAGCGCAGAGGCGGCTGAACCAATATGGGCCTAACGAGCTTGAAGAAAAGAAAACCAATCCGTTCCTGAAATTTCTCACCTACTTTTGGGGTCCCATCCCGTGGATGATCGAAGCGGCCGTGATCCTTTCGGCGGTAGCCCGGCATTGGCCCGATTTTGCCATCATCCTCCTTTTGCTTTTGGCCAACGCAGTGGTCGGGTTCTGGGAAGAACACCAGGCGGGCAACGCCATCGAGGCACTAAAGGCCAGGCTGGCGATCAATGCCCGAGTGAAACGAGATGGGAAGTGGACCACCCCTGAGGCGCGTGAGCTTGTGCCGGGCGACGTCATCCGCTTGCGTCTGGGCGACATCGTACCGGCGGATGCGCGCCTGCTCTCGGGTGACGAGGTGGAGGTCGACCAGTCCGCGCTGACGGGAGAGTCGTTGCCCGCCACGCGAAAACCCGGTGAACCGGTGTTTTCCGGTTCGATCGTTCGCCAGGGTGAAATCAGCGCGATGGTGTACGCCACCGGCACGAACACCTACTTCGGCAAGACCGCCCAACTGGTGCAGGAGGCGCAAACCGTCAGCCACTTTCAAAAGGCGGTTTTAAAGATCGGCGATTACCTGATCCTCTTCGCGGTGGCTATGGTGGCGGTGATTATAATCGTAGCGCTTTTCCGCGGCGACCCGATCCTCACCACGCTCCAGTTCGCCCTGGTGTTGACGGTGGCCGCGATTCCCGTGGCGATGCCTACGGTGCTCTCGGTTACGATGGCGGTCGGCGCGCGCCTGCTGGCCCAAAAAGAGGCGATCGTGAGCCGGTTGGTGGCCATCGAGGAATTGGCGGGCGTGGACGTACTGTGCGCGGACAAGACCGGCACCCTGACCCAGAACAAGTTGACGCTGGGAGATACGTTCGGCGTCAACTCCATTTCTGCCGATCAGGTCATCCTCAACGCCGCGCTGGCCTCGCGCGCGGAAAATAACGACACCATTGATCTGGCGGTTCTGGGCGGCCTGAAAGACAATCTGGCGTTGCTGAGGTATGAGGTGCTCCATTTCCAACCGTTCGACCCGGTGCATAAGCGCACCGAAGCGACCGTCAAGGGAACGGACGGAAAAGAGTTCAAGGTCACCAAGGGGGCGCCGCAGGTGATCTTGGAGTTGTCGGCCAATGCCGGGCAGGTGAAGCCCGCCGTCGATAAGGCGGTCAACGAATTCGCGGTGCGCGGCTTCCGATCCCTGGGCGTTGCGCGGGCCGAGGCGGAAGGCCAATGGCAGTTTCTAGGAGTATTGCCCATGTTCGATCCGCCGCGGGAAGATGCCAAGGCAACCATCGCGACCGCGCGACAGTTGGGCGTGAAGATCAAGATGGTTACGGGCGATGCATTGGCCATCGCTCGCGAAACCGCCGGGAAATTGGGGCTGGGCACAGATATCCTCGATGCCGCCGGCCTGGGCGAGGTAAAACATCATGAGACAGCACAGATGGCCGAGTTCATCCAGAATGCGGACGGTTTCGCCCAGGTGTTCCCAGAGCATAAGTTCCACATTGTAGACGTCCTGCAGCAACGCGGCCACATCGTCGGCATGACCGGAGACGGGGTAAACGACGCTCCCGCGCTTAAGAAGGCCGACTGCGGCATCGCCGTTTCGGACGCTACGGACGCGGCGCGCGCGGCGGCGGACATCGTGCTGATGACCCCCGGTCTGTCGGTGATCATAGACGCGATCAAGGAGAGCCGGAAAATCTTCCAGCGGATGAACAGTTATGCGATCTACCGCATCGCCGAGACGCTTCGCGTGCTGTTGTTCATGACGCTGGCGATCCTGGTGTTTAACTTTTATCCCTTGACCGCGGTCATGATCGTGATGCTGGCGTTGCTGAACGACGGGGCGATCCTGTCCATTGCCTATGACAATGTTCACTGCGAGGACAAGCCGGAGGCCTGGAACATGCGCATGGTGATGGGGGTTGCCACGGTTCTGGGCATCCTCGGACCCGTGGCCGCGTTTGGTCTGTTTTACCTTGGTGCCCGTGTCTATCACCTCGACCATAAGCATCTCCAGCCGATGATGTACCTGATGCTGTCAGTGGCCGGACATCTGACGATCTTCCTCACCCGCACTCGCGGCCCGTTCTGGTCCATACGCCCCGCACCGATTTTATGGGTGGCCGTGCTTGGTACGCAAATCCTGGCGACGTTTATCGCTGTCTACGGAGTGCTTATGCCGCCTCTCGGGTGGGGCTGGGCCGGGTTTGTATGGGCATACGCGCTGATATGGGCGCTTTTGAGCGACCGCGTGAAGCTTCTCGCGTATCGGATTTTCGATCCAACTGCCGCGCCCCTGTTGGCCAAAAATCCTGTCGCTGTGACATCGGGGCGCCCGAAGCCGGCCGACTGAGTATCATGCCTCTGAACCTCCTCCATGGTTGGATGTCGATGAGGGATCAGGATGGAAATAAAGAAGTCGAATATGCAAACGCGATCCGGAACCGAGATCACGGGTAAGTCATTCCCTGTCGTCGCTCTTGGGGCTTCCGCAGGCGGGCTCGAAGCGCTGCAGATTTTTTTCGATAATATGCCGCCCGACTCAGGTATGGCCTTCGTGGTCATCCAGCATTTGAATCCTAAAGGCAAGAGCATGCTGGGGGCTATCCTGCAAAATCACACGCACATGGAGGTTCTAAATGCCGACGACGAAGTGGAGGTCGAACCCAACCGCGTTTATCTCAATCCTGCCGGTCAGGACCTCGGTATCTTCAACGGGGTTTTTCAATTGACAGATCCTGTCAAAACACGCGGGATCAGCCTCCCCATCGATCACTTCTTACGCTCCCTGGCTCGGGACCAGGGGGAGAAAGCTCTTTGCGTCATACTCTCGGGCACCGGCAGCGACGGCGCCCTGGGCCTCAAGGCGATTAAAGAATCAGGGGGGATGGCTATCGTCCAGGACCCGGAAAGTGCAAAATATGACGGAATGCCAAGGAGCGCCATGCAAGGCGGTCTTCCCGACCACGTTCTGCGCGTTGATAAAATCCCGCAGGAATTGCTGGGCTATGCACAACATCCCTACCTCAAGTTTGCCGGGAAGCTTCAAACAGAGGAGAAACAATTCGCCGGTTACGTGCAAAAGATCCTCATGCTCATTCGTTCCGTTACCGGCAGGGATTTCACGGGATACAAACAGAGCACCATCCATCGTCGCATAAAACGCCGCATGGCCGTTCACAAGATCGAACACGTGGCGGACTACCACCGCTATCTCCAGGAGAACCATGCCGAAATATACAGGCTCTTTAAGGAGTTGCTGATTTTGGTGACGAGCTTCTTTAGAGACCCGTTTACGTTTGAAGTTCTGGCTGCCAAAGTGATTCCTCAGATCCTTGCCAACCATCGGGACCGATCACCGATACGAGTATGGGTGCCCGGGTGCGCCTCGGGCGAAGAAGCCATCTCGCTTTCCATGCTCTTTGAGGAAGCGATGGATAAACTGGACAGGCACGTCCCTCTTCAGGTTTTTGCAACCGACGTGGACCCCGAGGCTGTTGGGCGCGCACGGGTTGCCCAATATCCCGGAGCAATCGCTTCGGAGGTTTCTCCGGAACGGTTGGAGCGATTCTTCATTAGAAAGGACGAAGGCTTCGGACTAAAGAAAGACATTCGCGATTCGATTGTATTTGCGGTCCAGGACCTCGTTAGCGACCCTCCCTTTTCCAGGCTGGACCTGGTTAGTTGCAGGAATGTCCTGATCTACATGGACACGCCTCTGCAAAAGAGGATAATGAATCTTTTTCATTTTACTTTGAGTGCAAACGGCTATCTTTTCCTTGGGACATCGGAATCGATTGGGGAATTTTCCGACCTTTTCTCCCCTGTCGATGTAAAAGCGAAGATCTTCAGGTCAAAGAAGCTTCTCACCCGGCAGGCCGCTCCTGCCTTGTCTTCGGTGGAGTCTGTTCGCGCCGGTCGTGCGGACGGCGAAAGGGATGAGCATAAGGTGGCAAGCCTTAGGGGATTTGTTGAAAAAATCGTACTGGATGAGTATGCGCCCGCTATAGTCCTGGTTAACGAAAAATTCGATGTGGTCTATTCCCAGGGACCAACCGACAGGTACCTGTCCTATCCCAAAGGCGAGCCGAGTTCCAATATTTTAAAGATTATCCAGGACCCGCTACGACATCGGCTGCCAACGGCAATTGACAAGGCAATCCTGGGCGGGGAATCCTCCGTTCTTCGTGGATTGCGGCTAAAGCTGGAAGGGCGCGGGCGAATGGTCGATGTCACCGTTCGCTCCCTACGGATGCCCTCAGATACCCGGAAGCTCGTTCTCCTGGTATTTAACGACAGGCCATACACCGAAAAACACAGGGCGAAGAAGTCCGGCGAGGAGATCGATTCGTGTAATGCGGAGATCGAACGCGAGTTGCAGGCCACCCGTGAGAGCCTCCAGGCTACAATCGAAGGACAGGATGCAGCCAATGAGGAGCTCAAGTCGACCAACGAGGAACTGCAGTCAACCAACGAAGAACTGCAGAGCATGAACGAAGAGATGGAGACGGCAAAAGAAGAACTCCAGTCCACCAACGAAGAGCTGGTTACGGTCAATTCCGAGTTCCAGGCCAAGATAGACGAGCTGTCCGATCTCAACAACGATATCAATAACCTTCTCGCCAGCACTGAAATCGGGACCATCTTCCTCAATGCCAATCTGGGGATAAAGCGTTTCACTTCTTCCATGACGAAACTCTTCAGCCTGATTCCCACGGACATGGGAAGACCCTTCAGGGATTTGGCAACCAAAATTTCTTACCCGGATCTCTATGATGATGCGCAGGCTGTCCTCGATACCCTCCAGGCAAAGGAAACCGAGGTTGCGGCAGAAGACGGCAGATGGTTTCTGATGCGTATTTTGCCCTACCGGACCAAAGAAAATATAATAGATGGAGTGGTGATAACCTTCAGCGACATAACCGATCGCAGGCGGGCAATGGAACAGTCGATTGCGGCAAAAAAGTTCGCCGAAAGAATAGTGGAGACCGTGCGCGTTCCTCTGCTTGTCCTGGACCAGGAACTCAACGTGATCTCCGCGAATGCCGAATTCTGCCGCAAGTTCAAGACGACGCGCGTTGAAACGCAAAACAGGCGCATCTACGATCTGGGCAACGGCCAGTGGGATATCCCTGGACTCCGGGAACTGCTGGAGCAAATCGTACCCAACAATAAATTTGTTAATGACTTTGAGGTCGAGCACCATTTTCCCGAAATCGGCTATAAGAAGATGTTGCTGAATGCCCGTCTGATTCAGGACGAGGGTGAGCGTCCAGGCAGTATTCTCGTCTCCATAGAAGACGTCACTGTCCGGGCTGAGATGGAAAAAGAGCTGCTGGAGCTTAAAAAAAATCCAACCACTGCAAAAGAGGCGCATAAATGAAGGGCTGTAGGGTATGCTCAGTCTATTGGGTTTCGTACAACAGAAGCGGGGTATTCGGTCGATGGCGGCAATAGCCAGGCTGAAGCGGTCTGTCCGGTTGCGGATGGCCGGCTCCAGGGGTGCATTGATATTTCCCATCCCGCAAAATCGATTCCGGCCCGCACTCGGAAATTAAGCTGGCGCGGGAAGCCCGTTGTGCGGCCCCTTGGAGAGTGAGTCGAATTCCAATTTCGTCTCTTAATGGATGGGAGTCATGAGGCCGGCATCGATGCCGATGTCCCACGAACCGGAGCGGATGGCCGGATGTGTATTCCTGAGACCAGATGTCCATGGGTGGATCTGAGTAAGCCTGATTACGTGAAATACCACGACACGGAATGGGGTGTCCCCGTTCATGATGACCGTCTTTTGTTCGAATTTCTCATCCTGGAAGCATTTCAAGCCGGATTGAGCTGGTACACGGTCCTCAAAAGACGCGAAAATTTCCGTGAGGCCTTCGATAACTTCGATCCGGCCAGGGTTGCCCGCTATGACGAGCACAAAATCCTAAAGCTTCTCGATAACCCCGGAATTATCCGCAACCGCGCAAAAGTGCTGGCGGCGGTCAACAATGGACGGAGATTTCTTGAGATCCAGCAGGAGTTCGGCACATTCGACTCCTATATCTGGGGCTTTATAGATAACCGGCCGATTGTAAACGGTTTCCGCACTGCAGGGGAGTTTCCGGCAAATACTCCCCTGTCCCGGACAATAAGCAAGGACTTGGCGCATAGAGGATTTATGTTCGTTGGCCCGACCATAATCTATTCTCACATGCAAGCCACCGGAATGGTCAACGATCATACCCTCGATTGTTATCGCAGACAGGAGATCCTTTCGCTTGCTCGCGACCACGCACCGCTCCCATAAATTTTAATCGAGCCCCTTGCGATCCCTCCTAAAACGCCTCCCCCGTGCTCTGCTCGACGGACTGGTTGTGGCCGGTGACTCGGGCCGGTGACTCGATCCGTATCGCACCAGTCGTGTTCATGCTTTCATGAACTGCCGTATGAAGGCTGCGACCTCGGTTTTTTCCCGGTAGACTCCATAGTGGCCTTCGCAGAGGATATCCGCCTCGATTGAGAGCAGCATTTCGAGGCTTTCTTCGTAGTCCTTGCGGTTCGAAAGTAAACCTGGGTCGAGCGGGCCGTGCACATCGTGGGCAAACAGGACTCTTAATCCGTTGGATTCGGTGAGATACACGACCGAGCCCGGCGAATGCCCCGGGGCGTGGAAGACATCGATTGTCCTGCCGCCGAGCACTATTTCCTCTTTGGGCCCGATAATCTTTCTGTCCACCTGGAAAGGCTCAAGCGCCGCTCCATACCAGCTTGCCGCCGTGACGCGATTGTCGCCGGTTTCAAGATAGTGCGCATCCAGTTTATGGGCGACGATTTCGAGTCCGATACGACGTTTCAGCTCTGCTGCGCCACCCGTGTGATCGTAATGACAGTGAGTGATGAGCAGGTATTTTAGCCGCTCCGGCTCGACGCCGCATTTCCTGATGTTGGTAAAAAGCCTTTCGGTTCCCTGACCGGTTCCGGCATCGACCAATGCGGATTCTTTTCCGAATTTGATGAGGTATATGGCCGCATCCTCCGGCGAGGTAAGATTCCCGCCGCCAACCTCGAAGATCTCGCTCGTGATTTCCATACCGCTAAGACATCCTTCTTTTTTCCGATCCGGTGTTGCGGTTACAGTTCCGCTTTTATCTTGGCGAGCATCTCGGCCAATGCTCCCGGCGGACAATGTCTGCCGGGCCACAAGCGCAAGTTATCATCGGCAAAGCGTGGTATGAGGTGGAAATGGATATGGTGTACGATCTGCCCTGCCGAAGCGTAATTGTTCTGGAGGAAATTCAACCCTGAAGCCTTTGTGGCGTCGAGCACAGCCTTCGCAATTTTTTGGGAGGCGGCCATGCAGGCCCGAAGGTCTTCCTCGGGAACATCGAAAAGAGTGGCATGGTGTTTTTTGGGAAGGACAAGCGTGTGGCCGGCGCTGATCGGGTGTGTATCCAGAAAGCTGATCACACGCTCATCTTCGTAGACTTTCTCGCAGGGACTCGTTCCCCTTATTATCTGACAAAAAATACAACCAGCCATGCTCGTCGAGCCTCCCTTGGCCAACCCCTGAGATATAAGCGATAAGGTAACAGGGAAATTAATTCTGTAAAGATAAATGGTCGATCTTCCGGTCAATCATTGGTCGGTTTGTGCTTACCTTTATTCATTAGGGAAAATAATGCGCTACAGCGCAAAATGACGGAAGGGCCAAAAATATGGAATGGACAAGCTGCGAATTGGGCGAGATTTTTCTAGAAGGGAGCGTAACCTGCATAAAGGAATATGATCTGTGTCTACGATGTTCAGGGGGTATCTGGGAGCCCGTAGATTCCGAATCTACGCCAAGCACTGTTCAAGATTAGACTGGAAATGGAGCGCGCTCGCCTGGGCCACCGTCTCGTCCTGGTCCCGGAGCTTCTAAAGGCGGACGATCCGGGTGATGTGCGAGGCTCGCGCCGTTTGACAGGGGTGGTTTCGGTTGAGACCTCAGCTTGTTTCCGTGTCTTTTCTTTCATAGGCTCTCTGGAGTTTGGCCAGGTCAAACTTCTTCATCTTTAAAAATGCTTGAGTGACGCGAGCCGTTTTCTCGGAATCCTTGTCCTGTAACATAGCATCCATGGCGGCGGGAACGATCTGCCAGGATAGGGAGTATTTGTCCTTGAGCCACCCGCGGACACCTTCCTCTCCGCCCTCAGCAGTAAGCTTTTCCCAATAATAATCGATCTCTTCCTGGGAATCGCATTTCACTATAAAGGAGACTGACTCGTTATCAAACCACAGATGAGGTACGATCGTTTGCCTTATTGCCTCCATAGTGTAATTCCTCGCGTTCGCGCTTCACGCCGGTTTCGGATTCTCCCCGTTGCGCGGGAATGGCTGCAGAATGCTGACCCTGTTTCCTTCCGAGTCCTGGAATGACACATACAGACCCACGCCCGGTATCTCCATCGGTTCTCCAAGCACCTGCCCGCCCGCGCTTGTCACCTTCCCGATCGAAGCCTTGATGTCGTCGACGGCGATGACGATAGAGGGATACTGAGCGGGCCATTCCGCCTTCTTTTCATAGAAGCCGCCATTTATGGCGCCGGGTGAATTTGGCCCTTCCTCGCCCGGGTCGGTTGTTGTGGCCAGGACATAGTTTCCCATCTCCTCGCCGAGCATCTGTGTTTTCCATCCGAACGCCGACTCATAGAATTTCACCATTCTTTCCCGCTTTTCATAGGGCATCTCGAAATGAACGACTGGGTCCATATCTTTCCTCCATATCCTTTTGGAACTGCTCGGATGCGGCTGTCGTGCCGCATGACATTTTCCTTCTCCCGCGCCTCATATCCCATAAGAATAAAGTAAGGCGCCGGGAGTGGATTTAAACCCGGCAAACTTAAGGAGACAGGGCTTATCGCCGTGGTTCTGATGTCGGAGATATTTGCACCGTACCGGCTGAGATTTCGGGGGCTTTTCAAAAAAGCTGGGGAAATGGCTGAAGTTTGTGAGCAAGCCAAAGTTTTACGGGTCTCCGGTTCTGTCGCCGATATCTGGCTCCAGGCGGCGATCGCATTCTGACTCTCCCCGTTAGGCCGCATTCCTTGACCCTGCTGGTCTCTCCTCATTGAGAAGGCGGTTTGGCGGTGACGATTTGTACGATGCGAACATCTCCCTGAACTCCAACGACCGAAGGCGCTCTTTGATGAGATTATCTTCCAAATCCAGGCAACGCTTGAGTTCCTTGATGTCGCATTTGAGCAGCTTGCGGATGCCAAGCAGTGTTGAGGAAGAGTGAACCAGGGCTTTTCGCATGAACTGCATCGTTTCTTCTTCCAGTTGCGACTCGGGAACAATCCGGTCCGCCAGGCCCAGCTGTAGGGCGTCTTCGGCTGAAAAACTCCTCCACTGCAAAACCTCGGTGGCTTTCCGAATCCCGAGTAGACGCGGCAGGAAATACCCGCTTCCTTTTGTGATCAGGCCGGTGTCCGCGTTGAGGTTCTCAAAGACGGTGTCGTCTGCGATAATGCGATAATCATGAGTCAATCCGATATTCAGATAAAACATGGAAATCGTTCCCCGCCCGGCGAAAACTGTCATGCAATTGAGTGTGGACAGCGTCAGAATGAGCCTGTTGACTACATTGAAGAATCGGGCCAGATCATTGCCCACCAGATTGGCGGAAAGTATTTTTGCCAGAAAGCGATTGTACTCGATCCGTCCACTCTGCCCTGAAAAGGCAAACATGACAAAGGCTTTGAACGACTTGTTCGAAAGCATTGAGTCCATATAATTATACAAAGAGAAAATATCACTGAGATCCTGAGTCACATTAAGAATGTTCTGTTTCTGTCGAATCACCAGGATTCCGTCATTTAACGAAGAAGAAAAAAATCATTGTCCGTGGTAAGTATGTCTTTAGTGTTCATTAGGAGACCTGCAAATTGATACACTTTGAACCGGAATGCCGTATCCGCGGCATCCGTCCAAAACGGGATCTTTCCCGGTTCACTCACTTTGGCCCATTGAATATTTTGCCTTTGCCTATTACTCCCACTATTCAAAATAAGCACTTCCCGCAAAAATGCTCAATTTAAACAGAGAACCATTCCGCTTCGTGTATTATTCTGATGACCGAGTATGCAGGCTGGGAAAAAATCAAAGTATAGAAGTCCGGCCCGGCATGCTCACACTCTCAAACCTTGAGATGTTGATCCCCGGGTGGCAATGGATGCGCCCATAAGGGGCGGGGCCCTCCAGCCTCTATGAGACGGGTTTTATGAAAATCCGCTACGCTTCGCCTTTGCCGAACAGAGCGTTTGTGCAATAATCTGTTTGGTCCAATTCAACGACAAACCCCATTACCCCATCTGCGAGGAGTCACGACCATGAGGCAGGTCATTGCGTTCGCCAATCATAAGGGCGGAGTCGGAAAGACCACTTCGGCAGTGAACATTGCGTCTATCCTGGGAGAAACGGGCAGGAGAGTACTGGTGATAGACATTGACCCCCAGGGAAGCGCCAGCCTGCATTTGGGAGTTAAAGACAATGGCACGGGCTTCTTGAAGGCTCTGGAAAGGACCGTCTCACTCCCCGTGCTCCCTACGTCGGTAAAAGGGGTCGATCTGATTCCTTCCGGGCTTGCGCTTGCCGAGGCTGCGCAAAAGTTTAGCGGAGTACTCGCCGGGGAGCTCTTTGCCCGCTGCCTCGAGCGAACCGTTGGCGATTGGGAAATGGTCCTGATCGATTGCCCGCCTGGTCCCGGCATTCTCACCCTGAGTGCTCTTCGGGTCAGCCGGCATTTAGTGGTTCCGATAGAAGCCAGTCGGCTTGCGATGAACGGCCTCGATCAGTTGTTTGAGACGCTGGATTCGATGCGCCGGGAAAAGCGCCGGCCGGATCTGTTGGGGGTAATCGCGTGCCGCGCCAACCCGAGGCGAAAGCTTCATAGAGAGATAATGGCCGATTTGGATAGCCGATATCCGGGAAAAGTCGCCCCATTGGTGCGTGAAAATGTGTCGCTGGCCGAAGCGCCCAGTCAGGGAAAGCCCATAACCCTCTATGCGCCTGACTCCAAGGGGGCTGAGGACTACCGCCTGGTTACACACTGGCTGCTTGAGCGTTTGGGTGAAATCAACCGATAAAAGAGGCGCCGGAAGCTTCTCTGCCGCGGCGTCACTCTTTTTGGAAGCGCTAGTCCGGGGACGCATGGCAAAATGATTATTCAAAGCTCCTTCAGCCTTGATTCTTTTCTTGACGTTCTCTAATTTGGGGCGGGCAGTACCGACAATTTCCTTCACTCCACCCACCACATTCACAAGCACACCTTTAACGGTTGGAAGCACGTTGTTCCTGAAGCTCCCGGTACCCCTGTTTAGCCCCCTCAATCTCCAACCCACTTCAATGAAGGGGCTAATACCAAGTTGCGTTCAAAATGATGCCATTGCAAGGGCATGAGGCTTTGTCCCGCGTAGGGGCGGGGTTTATCCCCGCCCGCATCTCTTATGAAACTCGACTGCGGGGTCCAAGTTTAATTCCCGTTCAAACCGCGTCCGAGGACGTGGCGGCTGGGCTTGAACGCAACTTGGTATAAAACGAAAGCGTCCTTTGCGGGGTGGCGGGCAATGATTAGAGTAAGTATGTGGATATGCACGGCAATTACTTGGAGGAATTCATGGAAACCTTTGACGCTCTACGTTATACGAAGCTCCCCCTCAATAACGGCTCTTTTATGCCGGCTCTCGGGTTCGGCACCCTGATTCCTGACCTGACCGATACCGAGAACGCAGTATTGACTGCGGTGGAAGTGGGATTCCGTCAATTCGACTGTGCCGAACGCTACCGTAACGAGAACGCAATTGGCGAAGCGATCAGGAGGGTTCTTGCGGAAGGCAAGGTCAGGCGCGAGGAGCTGTTTATCGCCACAAAACTGTGGAACACCAATCATCGCCCGGAGAGGGTCAAACCAGCCTTTGACGCGAGTCTTCGAAGACTCCAACTCGGCTGCGTCGATCTTTATCTCATTCACACTCCCTTTGCCTTTAAACCCGGAGACAACCAGGACCCAAGGGATGAAAGAGGTAATGTCATCTATGATGAGGGGGTGACGTTGCTCGATACCTGGCAAGCCGTGGAGAGCCTGGTGGATGCGGGTAGGTGCAAGGCCATCGGCTTGTCAGACGTTAGTCTGGAGGTCCTGCGGGAGGTTGCGGATGCCGCCAGGATAAAGCCTGCCGTGCTTCAGGTCGAGTCGCATCCCTATCTCCAGCAGCCGGAGCTTCTCGATTACTGCACAAGCCACGGAATAGTACTGCAAGCCTTTGCGCCCCTGGGGCACAACATGACTCCCAGGTTGATCGACGACCCGGTTATTACGGCCATCGCCCGGCGGGTAAACAAGACCCCTGCTCAAGTTCTGTTGGCGTGGGCAGTACAACGGGGCACGGCAACTCTCACCTCCTCGACTAACCACATTTATATCGGCGAGAACTTTGATATCGCGGCCCTGCCTGAAGATGCAATGCGGGAAATCAATGAAGGCATAAAGACACAGTATCGGTTCAATCCTGTGGTGGAGACCGGGGTTCCCGGCTTTATTCCGGGAGCACGGAAATAAAGGATAACGTTCACCCTCCCCCCAAAAAAAACCAGGGCATCCCTTAAGAGGGGATGCCCTGAGTGATCGAGCCGATTTGGCGGAAAAACCTTGCGGATAACCCCCGGATACCCTCAGGCGATGGCGAAAAGCCCGGGCGAAAGATAGGGGGAGGGAATCGTGACCGGCATTTGCGCAACTTGCGCACTGTATCCCTTCCCATCCATCAGTTCGGAAAGGAAACGGCTGTGGAGCGTGTGCCCGGCTTTTCGGACCTCGAATCTGCCCAGCACCGGCAGCCCCATAAGGGCCAGATCTCCTATGAAGTCCAGGATCTTGTGGCGCACGCATTCGTCCGAATAGCGAAAGCCGTTCACATTGAGGACTTCGGTCTCGTCGAATACCACCGCGTTTGACAGGGAGCCTCCCCGGATCAGCCCCATTTGCTGAAGCCTCTGCACGTCCTTTAGAAAACCGAACGTTCGAGCCTTGGCTATTTCCCGGCCGAAGCTGCCGTTTTTCAACTCCCAGGAGTATTCCTGTTTTCCCACCCGCGGGTGAGGAAACTCGATTTCGTAGTGCACCTGGAACTGGTCGGCAGGAGTGGCGATTATCGATGAATCACCTTCCTCCACGATCACGGGCCTGGTTATGGCCAGGTAGCGCCTGGCTCCGTCCTGCTCCCGGATGGATGCCTTCTGGATCAGCTTGACGTAGGGAGCCGCGCTGCCGTCGAAAATCGGCGCCTCCGGACCGTTTAGCTCCACCAGCGCATTGTCCACCCCGCAGCCGTACAGGGCCGCCATAAGATGTTCGACAGTGGATACCGCTATGCCTGCCGAGCCTATGGTTGTCGCCTGGAATGTATCGATTACGTTGTTATAGTGGGCGCAAATTGGCAGACTGTCCGGCAAGTCCGTGCGTCGAAAACGGATGCCGTGATCCGGAGGCGCCGGCTTTAAGACCAGAGCCACTTTAAGGCCGGAATGCAGTCCTACTCCGCTGCACCATACCGATTGACCGATTGTGTGTTGTTTGAAATGAAGCACCCCCAGTAACCTCCGCCGGGTTCGAAAAGCACCTTTCGTGCCAAATGAAATTCCTTGGCCGCTAGATACCGTGAAACCAGTTGGAAGGCACTCTTACATGTATCGGTAGAATATGGCAAGACCTCAATGAAAATAGTGTGTGTGGGGAAAATAATACATAAAACTACTACGTGTGTCTTTTTTGCAACACGTGCCGGCCCCTAAAACCTCCCCGGAAATGGTCAAACCGCGCCCCCATCCGTTCCGCTTGATTATTCCAATGAAATATTTGATACTTGCGAAAGCCTGACTCGATCCATATTTACGTCCGGTCGGCAATCGCTTTACAACATTTTTGAATCATTCGGAGTTCCCATGAAATTAGACCAGTTTCCCACTGAGATGCAATCCTGCGTTATCCCGAAGATCGGCGGCAAATATCTTTACCGCTGCCTCGGGTGCGGAAGCCTTTTCGGCATCGAAGAACTTCTCTACACCTGCCCGAAGTGTGATGCGGTCCTTCTCATAGAAGACCTCGAATGGGATCGCCTGAAAGAAATTTCGGGTGAAAAATGGCGCAAAATTTTCGATTACCGGAAAATGTCGAATATCGCGGCCCTAAACGGGATATACCTGTTCCATGAGCTGCTCGGATCGATAATTCCCCTGGAAGATATCGTTTATCTGGGCGAAGGGCACACCCCCGTGGTGTCGGCCAATGCGGTGATGAGAGAGTGGGCCGGCATGCGGTTTTGCTATAAAAACGACGGCCAGAACCCGAGCGCCTCTTTTAAAGACCGCGGGATGGCGAGCGCTTTCAGCTACCTCAACTATCTCATAAACAAACGGGGCCTGGTCGACGTGCTGGCGATCTGCGCCTCGACCGGCGATACATCGGCCGCTGCGGCCCTTTATGCATCGTATCTGTGCGGGAATGTAAAGTCGGCCGTCCTCCTGCCCTGGGGAAAGGTCACCCCGCAGCAGCTCGGCCAGCCCCTCGGAAGCGGTGCGAGGGTCATCGAGATTCCCGGCGTCTTTGACGATTGCATGAAAGTCGTCGAATATCTTTCGGAAAACTTCTCCGTTGCGCTCATGAATTCCAAAAACGCCTGGCGGATCCTGGGGCAGGAATCCTACAGCTACGAAATCGCACAGGCCTTCGACTACGATGTCGGGGGGCTCGCGGTCGTGGCTCCCATCGGAAACGCCGGAAACATTACGGCGATATTGGCCGGCTTTCTCAAGATGTACGATCTGCGCATCATAGACTCACTGCCCGCCGTGATCGGGGTGCAGTCCGAGCATGCAAACCCCGTCTACCTCTACTACCTGGAACCGGAAAAAGAAAGAAGGCGGTTTCGCCCCGTGACCGTGCGTCCGAGCGTAGCCCAGGCGGCGATGATAGGAAACCCGGTTTCCATGCCGCGAGTGATAAAGCTCGTCGAACAGTACCGCGCGGCTGCGGGCGAAGACTCCGTTCGAATGGTTGAGGTGTGCGAGCAGGACATCATGGATTCCATGCTGTTTGCAAACCGCAACGGCCATATCGCCTGTACCCAGGGAGGCGAGTGCTTGGCCGGTCTAAGGAAGGCTCTGGCAGAAAATAAGGTCGACTTCCATCGCACGGCCATCCTCGATGCCACTGCGCACGCGCTGAAATTTGCCGGCTTTCAGGAAAAATACTTCATGGGCCGTTTTGAGCCCGAATTCGAGGTCGTGCCGAAAAAGGAGATGCAAAACGGACCCGTCTCGCTTGGCCTTCCCGATGAGGTCCCGAGCCCGGCCGGCGGACATCTCGGCCCCGAAGAGTTTCGCAAGTTCGTCGAGTATGCCGCGGGGGTCGTTGCGGACATCCTGGAGCTCAAAGCGCTGCGCTAAAAACAATCAGCACCACCGGTCGCGGCTGTTGGGATGCAGGTGCATGTCCCTGGGGGTGGGGACTGCGCCTGCGACAATACAGCGTTCGATAAGCTCCCGGGCGGCATCGCTTAAGGCATCTTCTGTCCCGGTCCACTTCGAGGATGCGTTTTCCAGCGTCGGGTGTTCCCCCGCGTCCATCAGGGCGCAAAGGAGTATGTATAGAGAGGTTGCCTCGACGCTGATCTTGATGTCGAATATGGCTCGGTCCATGTGCATGTCCATGTGCATTTTGTCTGCTCCGATCAATCGTTTTTAGAAGCCCGGTCTGCCGCCGCAAGCAATGCGCGGACGAAAACATTTACCAGTGCCCAGATAAGGTCAAGCGAGCTTAGGTGCGAGACGATCGTCTCGTCGAAAAGAAGGTGGCATGAGGGCTCGAATTCATCGTCGCGCTCCCAGTAGATCAAAAGAAAGTGGATTCGGGGCAAGACCCTGAACCGGTAGGAAATACCGGCGGTATCGGTCCTTTCGCCCCCGATGCTTTTCGCCGCCCCGTCCAGAAGGCCCGGGCGGCCATCGAAGGCGGTGACCAGCGGACCCAGCGGAAGTGCGTGCGCGGCGGTAAAAAAAAGGCTCCCGCCCGGAAGGTCCTTCTCGCTTACCCATTTATCGGCCCGGGGTTTGTTGCGTCCATACAACAGGTAATGAAGCACGGCAAGGCCGAGCTGAAAATCGCGCGAAAAATCCCCCGGGCAGCCGACCGCTTCGATCTGTTCTGTTTCGGGACGGCACAAAATGACGCCGTTTAGGAACGGAACAGCAAAGACGTTTTTCTCGGGGTCGAATTCGGCGATGGTCCTCGATGCAACTTCCCGCGGTTCGGCTTGCCTCAAAGCGTCCCACAACCTGGGTTCAAGTTCTGGAGCGCCTGGTTGCTCCGCTTCCTCGTCAAGCTTTCGACCCGGATTTTCCCCCTGCGCAGGGCTTATCGGCTCGCTCTCGGGTTCTGCCGGCGAAAGTCCCTCATGCTCCAATTCGCTCAGATCCGATATGATTTCACGCGCCAGGTCCTCGTTCTCCCTTGGCACCATGATAAGTCCCCAGCCTTTCTGGGGGACGAAAATGTTCGAATAGGCCGTATCCACAAACCGCCTGACAATAACCGGTATCCCTTCCTGCTCTAAAGCATCGGTAATAACGTCTGCTTCGAAGCGGTCAGAAAGGGTATGCACCTTCACATATTCGATTTCCTGCTCAGCCAATCGTCCTCGCTCCTGCTCCCGGTAGCCTCATTCTCGCACCCATTTTCCACATATTGTATTACTGTGATCGCCAAAACTCAAACACAAGCGGACGGTTTCTTCGGCCTCTTTATCCCGGACTGCTGGATATGGGCCCGGTTTGGGTGTATAGAAGCTTAAAAAACTGCCTTATAAGACCAACTGCTGCAGGAGGCTCTATGAATATTCTGGTTACAGGCGGGGCGGGATACATCGGTTCGCATACCTCGAAGCTTTTGAAAAGAGCCGGACACCTCCCGGTAGTCTTCGATAATCTGTCAAACGGCTGGGCTGAGTGGGTAAAGTTCGGGCCTTTTGCTTTCGGCGACATCCGCGACGAAGAGGCCCTCTTTCGTGTTCTGACCGGCTTTAATATCGAAGCGGTCATACATTTCGCAGCCAAGGCCTACGTGGAAGAATCGACCCGTCTGCCTGAGCTCTACTTCGACAACAACGTGGGCGGCACCATCTCGCTTCTAGGCGCCATGAAGCGTGCGGGAACCAGGCTCCTGGTATTTTCGAGTTCATGTGCCACGTACGGAAATGCCCGGACACCGACAATTCGTGAAGACCACCCGCAGGCGCCCACCAACCCCTACGGCCTCTCCAAGCTGATGTGCGAGCAGGTGATATCGACGACTGCCCCGGTGATGGGGCTCCGTTACGCCATGCTGCGCTACTTCAACGTCATAGGAAACGACCCCGAAGGTGAAATTGTTGAAAGACATGAACCCGAGACCCACGTCCTGCCAAACCTCGTGCGGGCGGCGATATCCGGGGGCGTCTTTAATCTTTTCGGGACAAACCATGCCACGCCGGACGGAACCGCGGTGCGCGATTACGTACACGTTATGGATCTCGGGGCTGCCCACATAAGGGCGATCTCCGAGCTTGCAACACGTGAGCGTCTGGTCTCAAACGTCGGGACCGGGTCGGGAGTCTCCGTGCGCGAACTGGTGGCAACCGTCGATAATGAGCTGGGCGTGAAGGTCAATGTCGAAGAAAAGCCGATAAGGCCCGGAGACCCTCCCTGCCTTGTAGCCGATAACGGTTACCTTCGAACCTGGTTCGACCACGATTTCAAGCCGGTCGGCGAGGCCGTTCTGGAAGTTCGGGCCGCGATTCGCGCCGCGGGTTGAGCGGTTCGATCCATAAAGCCATTATTACGCGCACTTGCACTATTTTTAATGATAGTTACGTTATGACCATGGGGTGGGAAATAATGAACCCCATTTTTGTTTTCCCGGCCCCGGCCGGGAAATAGAACAACGTTAAGCGTTGAAATATGGAGGTGAAATAGGGAGGTGACCATGAAACCTCTGTTATTTGCATTGGCACTGGTACTCCTGGTTGGGTTGTTCGCCTTCTCGGGGCTCGCTACGCACGCGTACGCGTTCAATAACACCGGTGGTCAAGCGCGGTTGACACCGTCCGGGTCTTACCGTACAGTTGCCTGGCACCGACACTGGCGACACAGATACTACTACGATTACTATGACCCCTACTACTACGGCTACACCTACTACTATGGACCGGGAGTCTCGATTAACACACCGTTTTTCGGGTTTAACATCCCGTAACGCGGGACTGTGATCGTCGGTTGACTGTTACCGCGTAGTGAATGCATAGGGATGACCTGATGCCTATCTCCCGGACAGCTGCTTCAGTTCTAGTCTCATGGCATCCGGTCAATGCCAAAGGTGGGGGCGGGATTTTTCCTGATCCCGCCCTTTTGGACGCTGGATGTCCTGCATTCGGAAAGGATTTAAATATGATTGTGGAACGTTCACAAATTGGGCGGGTTGGAAGAGGCGCTATTTTAAGCGTTCTAATTCCTGTCATCTGCCTTTGTTTTTGGGCCTCTGTGGTCGCAGCGGCCGGTAATCCTCTGGCAGTAGTCCAAACCGGGACAAACCAGGTGATTCATCTCCTTAAAGAATATCCCCCGAATTCCCCGTCTCTAACGCATAAAGTCCGCGCCGTCGTAGATGACTATTTCGATTTCCACGCGATAGCCAAAAATGCTTTGGGACCGGAATGGAAACGGCAACCACCTGCAAAACGGGAGCAATTTGCGCAGGACTTCAGCAAGTTGCTATTCCATACCTATATCGGAAGGATCGAAGGCTATACCGACCAGACGATAACATATGATCTGATCGAGCAGGGGGCGGATATTGGAGTCGTGAGGGCTGAGGTGACCGGGGCTCAGAACATGGCTCGGACCTCTATCGTCTATTACCTCAAGCTCAATAACGGCAACTGGAAGGTATATGATGTGGTGATCAATGGAATGGGTCTCGTCACCAACTATCGCGATCAGTTCGACTCAATATTGGCGAGAAGCTCATTCGATGACTTGTTGAGGCAATTGGAGGCTAAAGCTGCACAGAGCTGAGAAACGCAGGAACAACAGAGGATATGAATGCATCCCGATTAGAGTAGTAATAAGACGGATTTATTCTGTGATTTCAAATGTCCCTCCTTTTCAAAAGGAGGGGAGGGGGGACTTAATTTCCCCCCCCCGTCTAAAGGACCCCACGGGTGGGCGAGGCACACCCGCCCGCGGCGCAGCCGCCACACCCGCCGCGGCGCAGCCGCTATAATGTGTTCATATAGTTTACCAAATCCTGTTTGTCCTGAGCCGTTAGGCCGATCCTGAAACGGCTGTCGTAAAAATTCACCACATCGAGCAAAGTAAGCGCATTGCCGCCGTGAAAATAGGGTGCGCGTGCGCCAACTCCCCGCAGGATCGGGGTCTTCATTTTTCCAAGATCTGCGCATTTGCCGTTTACGAGCCCCGCCCCCGGATCCGTTGTCACGAATTGATCGCAATAAGGGTAGTTGCTGCTCGTCTTGGGGCAATTGTTACGGTCGTATACCTGGTTGGAGAAATAAGGGATGCTTCCCGATGGGCAGTAGAACGCAAACTCGGGGAAATCCGTTGTCGGCGTCATGACTGCTACCGGCAGGTTGATTTGAGCCAGTGCGGCGGGACTCACGTTATTGCTGTTGTCCATGATCCCGTTTCGGTGCAGCGGGGCTGCGACGTCATTGCCAATGTAGACGCCGTTGTGGCAGGTCGCGCATGATGATCCCGTGGCGGGGTTGCCCAGGGCCAGGTTGACTCCGGGCTCGTCATATATCGTGAACGTCACGGCACGTCCGTTTTCACCGGGAATGGGCAGTCCGTTGAAAATCGCCTCGCCGCGGGCGATCGAGGCTTTCGTCGCATTCGAAGACCCGGCGAATGAAGAGTAAAAGTCGGTCATAAAGGGGAACGGAATTGCGCCGGCGGCCGCGGCCACAAAGTTTGGAACGCTCGAAATGATCAGTTCGCCGTAGAATCCGGCCGGGTTTATGGCAAAGGGACCAAAGCCCGGTATGGGACTGGTGGGAACCGAAGCCGTCAAACTGGAGGTCAAATCGTAGAGATTGACCGGGCCCCCAAGAGGTCCGCCCGAGGGGCCGGCGCCGTTGTTGTTCGTAAGGTCGCCTGCCTTGGAGTCGGAGCTTTGCGCCGTAAATAAACCGGACTCGAACTCTACGGCCGTATTTACGGGGCCGCCCGGGCCCACTGCCGGTGCCGTGCCTGCCTGGCCGTGATAAAGGGTTGCATCGATGAATTGAGTCCCAAGGTCTGGTTCTCGCGAGTCCCACATGATCTCCAGGCCATCGGCCGAAAGGGGCGGGCCCTTCGGGTCGGCGCTGCCCTCGACCCTGGCCAGAAAGGCCAGGTTTACGCAATTAAGAGGGCGCCGATATACCGAGAGTTGATTGCTGGGCAGGCCGTAGGAAGGGTCCATTTCACACCCGTAAGGATCATAGAGCGACTTGATGTTCCACTGAGGTTTCGTGTTGCCGTCGAAGGTCGTGTAGCCTATGGCCTTGGAGTTGTATGGGGCGTTTATGGCAATACGGAAATCCCCGCGGTTAAAGAGCATGGCGTGCAGTGAGACAAACAGGGGGGGGATGCTTGAGATGAACGGTAAGGCGAGCAGCGGCGAATCGGGGCAAACCGCCGAATCGACCGGTGCGAAAAGCGCCGATCTTCCCCCCGTGGCGGTATATTCCGCGCTTACCTGCTGCGGGGTTATCTCCCAATCGGCATCCGGGCGGTGACAGACAAAGCAGCTGCGTTTGTTGCTGGTAATGGAGGTGTTGAAAAATCCGTTGTCCTGGGTAACCGTCTGGCCGTTTGGCTGATAGGAGCCTATAGCTCCCGTCGCGTCGGGCTCTGTGAGGAGCTGTGGTATTACGGCGGGCGGGGTGACCGCAATGACGGACCCCGGCAGTGGGGCCTCCCACGCTTTTTCCGTGATGTACTGCATTCCCGGCGGGTTCGTCTGCTGGGCCGCCGCCTGCATCGGTCCCGCCGCCGTTGCCGCAAGGCAGAGCGCGGTTATCCACCGGCCCAAATGCCTGCCCCGGGGCTTTTCAAACCAGGCTTGCCCGCCTCCAAGGGAAGAACTTGCCTCTCTTTTTCCTTTCATGTCCGTTTCTCCTTTTCAGTTCATGGGATAGAAAAGTTGGCGCTTTCCCTGGCAGGGTCCGTGGGCTTTTACACCCTCGGGCCGGGCAAGGCTTGAGCGGTTGCCCTGAACCGCCGGGGCTTCGATGAAGGCAAACAGGACTTCATGGGTTTTGCGGCGGGCCCTTTGCGGGCGGATCGTTGCTTGTGATTGCAAGGGCGCGCGGCTATGGCCTCGCGCAAAAGGTGACTCTGGGGGGAGTGTTTTTTGCAAATAGCGTGCGATGTAATATAACATTACGATATTACAGAAAAAAGACTGTGTCGAGTCCGGCGGGTGCCTGTTGACAACTGATTACGCTTATCCTTTTTGCTCTAACTCATTGAACTTGCAATGCAATGGATTGCTAATTCTTTTCAGATTATTGGACTGGTGGGAAATGACAGTCTAAATGATTAAGTTTTAGCGATAAATCAACCAGTTAAGTATTGTGTTCGTCCATGCGCAATTAAAGAGGAAGTCTAAACTCTGATTCTCTGTTGAAAGGGTAAGGGCTCTTTTCGCCTTGCGTCCCGGTTTTTACGAAAAGAGGGGGCCCGGCCATTGCCGCCGGTTCCCCCTCTCTTAATCAATAAACAGGGCTTAGAAGTCGGACACATCCGAGTCAAAAGGGATGATCTCCTCCGGGGCGCGCATGGGTTGGCGGGCGGGAGCTTTTCCATTGGTTTTTCTGTGCTGTCCCTTGCTTTCATCTTGCTTTCCGGCAAGCAGGCGGGTTGCCGGGAAAGTCTTTAGCGTCTTCTTCACACTCTTTTTTTTCAAAGATGTGGCGCCGCCTTGCCTCCCGTTTGTCCCTTCCACGATTTTTGCCAGGTCGGCTATAAGCTCTTTTAATTGCGCGGCCTGGGCGGTCATTTCCTCGGAAGCTGATGCGGATTCTTCAGCGCTGGCCGAATTGCGTTGAACCACCTTGTCCACATCGCTTACGGCCTTGCTTACCTGTTCGATCCCTTGCGCCTGTTCTCCCGAGGCCGCGGAAATTTCACCAACCAGCTCTCCCATCCTGGCCGAACTCGCTTCGACTTCGATAAATTCCCCGTTGGTTTTACTGACGAGCGCCGCCCCTTCCTTCACTTTCTTTACAGTGCCTTCGATGAGGTTTGAGGTGTTCTTTGCTGCATCCGCGGCCCTCATTGCCAGGTTGCGCACCTCATCGGCCACGACCGCGAATCCCGCTCCCGCCTCCCCCGCCCGTGCGGCTTCAACTGCGGCATTGAGGGCGAGAAGATTGGTCTGAAAGGCGATGTCGTCTATGGTTTTGATTATTTTGAACGTCTCTTCGCTCGCCTTGGAGATTTCTTCCATCGAGCCGGTGAGATGTCCCATCGACTGCCTTGCCTTTCCGATGACTTCCCTCGTTTTGCCCATGATCGAATCGGCCTGAGTGGCATTGGCGGCATTCTGCCTGGTCATGGAACCGATTTCTTCAAGTGAGGCCGAAGTCTCCTCAATCGAGGCGGCCTGCTGGGAGGCGCCTTCGGCAAGCGCCTGGCTTGCCGTGGAGACCTGGCCGGAAGCGGAGGCAACCTGCTCTGAGGCTTCGCCTAAACCCTCGATGGCGCGATTGAGGGGTTTGGTTACGCTTCGGGTCATGAAAAAGGCCACAAATGCACCGATCAGTAATGCACAGCAGGCGATAACGATTAACAGAATCCGCCCGCTTTTGCCTGCCTCAACGGCTTTGCGGCCCGAAGCGTTGGAGTTTTCGACCACAAAACCTGCAAAAGAGCTCGTAGCGCTTAAAAATTTTGCCTGCACATCCAGGAGTTGTCGCACTATCACGTCGGTGGCTTCCTCGTGCCTGTTGGCCATGCAAAGCTTCAGGGCCTTGTCCATCAATTCCGACGTGGCAAGATAGCTGTCTTTCATCGTGCCGAAAAGTTCCCTGCCCCTGGCCGAAACCAGCTCTTTTTCGAGCTTTCCAAACGATTCGGCCAGGTCCGCCTTTCCTTTCCCGTAGTTTCCCTTCTGTATTTTGGTCACATTGTCATCGGGATGAGCGAGATCGAGGTTTAGGGTGATATTGCGAACCGAGCGGGCCGAGACGTCGAAATTCTTCATTATTTTGTAGAGCTCCTCGAGCTCTGGAATCTTCCCGGTGGCCAATTCATCCGTTACTCCGCTCAAATGGTCGAGGCGGCTTACACCCGTATACGCGATAGATAACAAAATCAGTAGGACCACGCTGAATCCAAGAGATAATCTCATCCCCAATTTCAAACTATTGAACATGATGGTTCCATCCTTTCCGGATAGGGCATCCACATGATGCGCTGAGTTGAGCTCCGCGTTTTCGGGCTGGAACGCGAGGGTTTGGTTTTAAGGTTGCTGACAGAAAAATCGGATAGGAGATGAAAAAAAGTGAGGCAGGTTGATTACAGGGAAAATGCAGGGGCAATAACTGTACTTACTCAATATTAATAAGTAATGCCCGAAGGTTAAAGTTCCTGTTCTTTATGCCCAGCTTGTCGCGCAGATTTTCCCGGTGGTACCTTATCGTGCCGGGGGACAGGTGTAGGAGGGTCCCTATCTCCTTGGTGCTGTGGCCGTCTTTTATCAGTTCTGCGACCCTGATTTGCATCGGCGTCAAATCGAGAAACTTGTCGGACAGATTCTTGCTAAATGATGACACGATCTCTTCAATTTTTGCCCGGACTATTTTCAAATAGCCGGTCGCCTCGTTTGACATGTTGCAGCGGCTGAGGCTGTCAAGGTATGGTCTTATCGAGTATCGTACGTTGGTAAGCACCGCTTCCTGAATTTCTTTCCTGTCCAGTTCGCGCTGCTTCAATATGAACTGCATGGCGGCATTGCTCTCCGCGAGAGCCTTTGTGCGCTCCTCCACCCTATGTTCCAGTTCGTCTCTGGACTTGCTTGTCGCATCTTCGGACTGTTTGCGTTGAGTGATGTCGATGTGAAGCATGACCAGGCCGTCTTCGAACCGGTTTGCCTGCAACAAAAACCAGCGCTTGACTTCTGGGGAATGACACGGGTATTCGAGTTCGATCCGTTCCGTTTGACAATCGAGAAGACTCTTGAGGCCGAGCAGGGCAACTTCTGCAAGTCGATCGCCCTGCCTTGCCGCCCGGCGGCAAACATCGAGGTAGTTGACTCCTTCGCATACCGTCGATAAGTCTATTATCTCACTTCGAAGGGCAAAATCTCGCCAGAGCCGGTTAACTTTTGCCACCGTGCCGTCAGGCCCAAGAATTGCGGCCGAAACCGGAAGGCATTCGAAGCACTCGGCAAAATCGAGCCGGCCTCGCATGGACTTTGATACAAGGTTTTCTTCGCGCTTCGGATCGGCTGTTTGGGTCAAACGAGTCCCTCCGATGCAATACGGTTCGGATCATTTATCGAACGATCGGGATGGAACTGCCGTGATTCTTCTTAAGACTGGAGCCTTAATTTGTATCGGTAATGGGCCCCGGCTAAATGCTACCGGTCCTTGATGGAATTAAGTATTTGAGATACATGCGGGTCCTGCCCGGTGATGGTAAACATGATGTATTCATCGCCGTTTATGGACAAGTAGGATTTGGACTCCACACCGTGCTTGTTCTTGAATGTGAATCTGAACCCTTTGTCCGCGGGGATCGGCGTGGTTCCTTTGAGTTGCTGGGACATCGCCGTTGCGAGGTCTTTGCCCGACATCCCTTGCGTTTTGTCTATCGCTATCGATATCGCCGCGGTGTGACCGGGCGCAAGGAGGGCGACGACGGCGCCGTCTTGGGAATAGGTCCAACCGTCAGGAACATCCACTGTGAATTTCGGGAATGTTACTGTGGCGGCGGATGCGGAAGCAACCATGACAAAAAGGAAAAGCAGGGTTGACAAGAACTTTTTCATTGGATCCCTCAACGTTAATTGTACGATCGTTAGGTCCCCGCAAGGGGACGCCCCTAGTATGAAAAACGGTTCCACTCTTATAGCTCAACGCGCTCCAGTATCCGGCAAATGAGCGCAAAAGTAAAGGCGACCTTCATCTACCCAAACGTACACCCGGGGTGTCGGATACCAATTCAAATCTCCCCGGGGCAGGGGGGATTCAATTTCCCCCCCTTTTCTAAAGGGGGGCACAGGGGGGATTTTAAACAGAAACCTCAAACCCTTTGCCAGAGCGCTTCAACAACATGACAGAAGCCGAGCATGCTCGTTGAGCCGCTTTCTCCTCAATTTGGACCAAAGGGCGCCCACTCCGTCATTTCCGCAGGGAATCCATTATCCCGTGGGGTGGGCGTGGCACGCTCGCCCGCGGCGCAGCCGCCGCCTACTTCTCCCACCAGATAACGGCCCAGCGGACGACCTGCTGGTAGGGCAACTTCCACGCGCCGTTTTCCCGGATTAACGACCGGCTCAGATGACTCCTCAGCCGATCCTCCTCCTGGGGCGTCATTTCATGGATCATCCAGCGCATGGACTCGACCGCATGCTCGATGTCGGTGAAAGTCTTTTCATTGCTGCTGGTGGTAAATGCCACGTTTGCGCAGATCCCCAGTCTGCGGAGCATGTTGTAGACAAGGATGTAGTCGGCGCCGTGACAGAAAGTGCGCCCTACAGCCTCGACAATTTTGCGGTCATAGGGGCCGTCGTCGACGAGCGTTGAGATATAGACCCGTTTTCGCGCATAACTCTGCAGCTTGTCCACCGCGGTGTGCAGATCGTCTGTGACAAGAGACCTCGATGCTATGGCCACATCGTGAACCCCTATGCCCAGGGCGGTCCAGTCGTCTTCCCACTTGCCGTTTACTCCCCTGATATTGGAGATGTTGTCCTCGCGGCACCGGCCATCGAGTAGGGAGAGCATGACGGAAGAGGGGTCTAATGCCGTGATGAGCTTAACGGAGGAAGCCAGTGGGATCGCCAGGGTCCCGGCTGCACACCCGATGTCTAAAACCGTCCAGTGAGCCTCGGGCTGCATGATGCCCAGAAATTGACCGATATATTCGCCGCGGACCGCGTGACGCGAGAACTCGGGAGCCCTCTTGTCCCAGAATTTAGGGTCCCGCGCGGGAGGATGTTTTCTAGCCTGAGTGGTTCGCCACAGCTCATTCCAGTCAATGTCCTGCAGGCTCATGTCGCCTCCTTTCCAGTCTCGGTTCTCCATTTACCCCACGCAACGGTATTATCCCGAACCAATGGACGTTATCCTCGTCCCGGAACGTTTTTTTGTGCAAAATGAGGACCAACGCCGTATGCAACGTGCAACCAGTGAGCTGGATCGTGCTGGAGAAGATGTGAATCGTGTCCGGGAATACTTTTACTACATTTTTGAGTGTTAACCTTACAAATTTGAATAAATTCTCTTTGTCTTGGTGTGGAATATCGGGTCTACAGACAATGCCCTCTTCTCGTCCAAACCGAACCCCGTGTGCTTCTACCCGCCTTTCCCGTAAATCCGGGCGCCGCAGCTGTCAACTTGCGCCCGTTTGGAACCGGTTTTGCTAAGCTTTAGTTTGCTTTTGTTTAAAGGACCTGAAAGGCTTGGGGGGCGCTCGAAGTCTTTGCCCGATAAGCCATTGGTTCCATACCGGTTTAGTGAGTCTGATCGTGGAGGTTTAAAAGGTGAATGTGCAGCTTCGGGAACTGATCCGTTCCATAAGTGAGATGGGTGAGGAAAGGGCCGGCATAGTCAGGCCCGCAAAGCTCGACCTTTTGCTCTATGCCCCCTGTCCCGTGAAACTGGTGATGAAGGACCAAATCGACGGCATCGCCTCTCGATACAGGGAGAAAAACCTGGAGGTCCTCGTTGAGGTTCCCATGGGATGCACGTCGATCGATCCCTTTGATCCCGTCTACATGGCAAAAGACCCCGACGAGCTGCCGGCAATAATTGCTTCCATAGGATTTGGCGACTTTTGGAAAAAGCCGTTCGTAGATCGCTTCGTTCGCGCCGGGCTCTTCGAATCGGCTCTTCCTGCGCGTGTAAACCCCATGTTTGAGAAGGCGGGCATGATCGACCCCGGGGGTCGTTACACGATCTACGGGGCTACCCCATATATTTTCCTGGTGGATACGAAAAGGCTTGGAGCTTTGAGCGTTCCGCGGGTCTGGGAAGATCTTCTCGACCCGAAATATGCAAACGAGATCATTATGTGCGGCGACGGCGATGATATGGCCGACGCCGTCATTTTGAACATCTTTAAGGATCAGGGAATAGACGGGGTAAAACGGCTTGCCGCAAACGTAAAAAGCATCATGCACTCCTCGCGGATGGCCAAAATAGCGGGAACGGGCGACCCGGACGGGGCTGGCGTTTTCATCATCCCTTACTTTTTTGCCCAAAGCACGAAAAGGGCCGCCCATGTCCGGGTGGTCTGGCCCGAGGACGGCGCCGCCGCAAGCCCGCTCTATTTTCTAGCAAAAAAAAGCGAAAAAGAGCGCCTTGCCGACCTGATATCTTTTTTTACCGAAGGGTTTCCGGCCATCGAGAGCGCGGCCTGGTTTGTGCCCTTGGGGCTGGCCGACATGTCAAAAGTCCCGGCAGACGCACGAATTAAATGGATTGGGTGGAGTTTTATCGAAGAAAACGACATAAACGGCCTCCGGGATGATCTAAATCTTGCTTTCCGGGCTGCTCAAAAAGGCTAAGCTATGAGGCTCATCACTGTGGCGGGGCCTCCCTCCTGCGGGAAGACCTCCATTATCATAAGGACGTGCGCCCATCTTGCGGCTTGTGGCGTAACCTGCGCGGTCGTAAAATTCGACTGTCTAAAAAGTAGTGACGACGTCCTCTACCGGGCGGAAAACATCCCGGTCTCGGTTGTGCTCTCCGGGGGCCTTTGTCCCGACCATTTCTTTGCGACAAACCTGGAGGAGGCATTCATGTGGGCCTCGGGGGCCGAGTGCTGCATCATTGAAACCGCCGGTTTGTGCAACCGCTGCTCGCCGCATATTTTGGGGCTGCTGGCCGTCTGTGTCGTCGATAACCTCATGGGGATTGACGCCCCTGGAAAAATAGGGCCGATGCTCCAGATGGCCGACCTTGTCGCCATCACCAAAGGCGACCTCGTATCCCAGGCCGAAAGGGAGGTCTATCGCCACCGCATCCGCCAGATGAACCGGCGGGCCGTCATAAGGCATGTAAACGGCCTGACGGGGCAGGGTTGCGCAGACCTTGCCTCCATTATGGAGCAAGCCCCATCGGTCGAATCGGTAACCGACATGAAGCTGAGGTTTTCCATGCCCGCTGCGATTTGCTCCTATTGTCTGAGCGAGAGGCGAATCGGTTCGAAATACCAGAAAGGAAATGTAAAAAAGGCATCTTTTAGGAAAACGCGATGCGAAACGATCTGAACGTTCTGAGAAGCCTTACCGTCACCGCCGGCCGGGACAAGTCGGGAGCGGGCGAAGCCGAAGACATCGTCTTCAGGCCTGGACAAATTTCGGCGCTCCTCGGGCCGACCGGCTCGGGCAAAAGCCGCTTTCTCTCCGATATCGAAGCAATCGCTGGGGGAGATACCCCAACTGGGCGCAAACTCCTTCTAAACGGCGTTGCGCCCGATTCCGACGAACGCTTCGATCTTCAGGGAAGACTCGTTGCCCAGCTTTCGCAGAACATGAACTTTGTCCTGGATATGAAGGTGGCCGACTTCATTTTGACCCACGCCCAAAGCCGCGCTGGCCACCAACTTCGCCATCGCCCTGGCCGAGCATACCTCCGCCAAGACATTGTTCCTGGACCTCGACCTTCCACTCGGCGATGCCGCACTCAGCCTCGGCCTTACGACCGAGTTCTCCACCATCGATGCTCTCGAGCGGATCGACCGGCTCGACGCCAACATGCTTTCGCGCCTGACGGTGAGGGATCGCAGCGGCTTGCACGTGCTCGCGGCTCCCGGCCATTACGTCTCACTGCAGCCCTCCGACGCCGACATCAAGACCCTTCTCGAGCTGGCATCGCGCAGCTACGACTACGTAGTGGTTGACCTGGGCTCGCGCCTCGATCTGCGCGGCACCGGCGTCTTTCAGATTGCCAACCCCACCTATTTGGTTACCAGGGTCGACGTAGCCGACCTGCGCAACTGCAGCCGGCTCGTCTCCCAGTACTTCGGCAGCGACTTCCACAATATCGAGGTGATCCTCAGCCGCTACAAGCGCAGCGTCCTGGCCATCGACGACAAGGAAATCGCGCGCATGCTTTCCGTGCCGGTGCGTTGGAAGATTCCAGCCGACGAATACGCGGTCAATTCCATGAATTCCGAGGGCGTGCCTCTGATCCACGGCAACAACGCCATCTCCAAGGCCATCCGCAAAATGGCCGAAGAGCTGGCCC
>CAWEZA010000027.1:0-14434 GCA_963813125.1 uncultured delta proteobacterium
CGACGGAACGATCCCAACCGGGCGGGCTTACCGTTATTCATGCGGAGCCGGCAAATATATTAACCTCTTCTTCTACGACGGGGTCCTGGCCCACGGGATAGCTTTCGACCGGCTGCTCGAAAACAGCTCCAAGCTGCTCGGCCAGATCGACCGGTCCTGGTCCTTCCGCGCTCGGACCGGGGAGCCATGGCTGGTAAACGTTGCAACCGACGGGGAGACATACGGGCACCACTTTAAATTCGGGGATATGGCCCTTGGTTCGGCGTTCAATGAACTAAGGAAAGACCCTTCGGCTCAAATCGTCAATTACGGCTGGTTCCTTTCCGCCTTCCCTGTGGTCGCGGACGTGGAAATTATCGAGAGAACCGCCTGGAGCTGCGCTCACGGGCTTGGGAGGTGGAGCGCTGACTGCGGGTGCCATTTGGGGGGCGAGCCGGGTTGGAATCAAAAATGGAGGGGGCCGCTGCGACAGGCGTTCGATTATCTTCGAGACGCCATGGCCGAGCATTTCCAAAAAGAGATGGCGAAGCTATGCAGCGAGGACCCCTGGGAGGTAAGAGATAAATATATAGAATCGCTCCTCGACAGGGCGGAGCAGCGCGGAGGGCGGTTTTTGGCCGCGCATCTGAAAGGGGGGGGGCAGTCGCCCGATGTTTCGCGCTTTCTCCAGCTTCTGGAGATGGAGCGGTTCGCCCTTTTTATGTACACATCCTGCGGGTGGTTTTTCGATGAGATTAGCCAGTTGGAGTCGGTCCTGGTGCTCAAATACGCGGCCAGGGCAATCGATCTGGCGAAAAAAACCGGCTCGGCGGATCTTGTGCCGGGTTTTTTGAACCTCCTCGAGTCCGCCCCGAGCAATCTGCCCGAATATGGAAACGGCGCCAGGGTTTTTATCCGTAAAGTGAGGTCCGGGCAGGTCGACATGGCGAAAGTGGCGGCGAGCTATGCGATACAGTCCGTTTCCGCGAGAAGGCAGTTTCGCATTTACGCCTACGAGGTCTTTCCCAAAAAAGAGGAGGATCTGGCGGCAAGTCCGGTGACATGCCTCTACGGGCTTGTCACGGTAAGAGACGACCGGACCGAGGAAGCGGAGGATTTTCTTTATGCGGTGGCCCATTTCGGGGCCCTCGACTTCCGGTGCTCGGTAATGGCCTCTCCGCGGGAGGGGGAGTACGAATCCATTCTGGCCGCGCTCCAGAACTCCATAGAAGAGCAAAGCACGATCAAAATGGTCCGGGTGCTGGACGAAAAATTCGGTGCGGATTATTTCGGGCTGGAAGATGTATTAAAGGACTTGCGCGCCTGGGTTGCGCTGGAAATCAGCCGCAAGGCTCTCGCGGTCTGGACGGGGTTGCAGCGGAACCTTTTCAATATCCACAAACCGCTTCTGCTGTCGCTCAGGCAGTGGGGCATAAAGATTGCCGGCGACGTCGAGGCCTCCATCCAGCGCATCCTGAGCGAGGAGATCGAGGGGCTTTCGGAAAAGATAATAGCTCATGAGTTCGCACCGGCTCATGGGAGCGGTGCATGGGATTCGACCGATTTCTATTTCCGGGTGCACGTGGCAAGGATTGGCGCCGTTTTGGAAGAAGCCCGATCATGGGGCGTACAGCCGGATCTTGCACCTGTGTCGGGGAAGCTGGGAGGGTTCCTCGTAAAGGTACTCTCGAAGCTGCTGAGGACCTTCGATGAACGGGATGCCGGGCGGCTTTTGCGGCTGCTGGCACTTTGCCGGGCGATGCAGGCCCGGCCGGAGAGCTGGAAGCTCCAGACGCTTTTTTTCGAATTCGTGGCCAAAGGGATCGAAAAACCTGCGCTTCTTGGAGGAATCGACCGGATCGAAGACCTTGTAAACGAACTCGACTCGATGCTTAACTGCCGGTTTGCCCTGATTTTACACGATGCGAAATCCAAGGCGCGGGCGGAAACCTCTTCGGATGGGAGGTTAGCGGGCGAAGCGGGCGCCGGCCCTCAGAAGTGACTTGAGTGTTAATATCTGGACAGTTCCATGCAAACTGTCCAGATTTTCGCCGGCGTGTTGTATTCGGTTTTATGTAAACCTCGGGCGGCGATGTATGATTTTTTTCGTGGCTATCAGTCGGAACGAACGATCTCCCTTCATTGGGGACGACAGTTTCCGTTCGTGTTTCGGCTTCAAACAGAGTATGATGGTAGAACGGGGGAAAGCGAATGGGCAGAAAAACACCAGACCCGATCCTTGCACGCTTTCGCGCGGCGCTCGATGAACTTTACGGTAATCGCCTTGATCGCGTCGTGTTGTTCGGCTCCCGCGCACGTGGTGATGAACGAGCGGATTCTGATTACGATGTAGCCGTATTCTTGAAGTCGCTTACGGACAGGTGGGCAGAACTGGACAAGTTAGCTGAACTTCGGGTTCACTTTATTGACGATGCAGGAGCTTTCTTTGATGCGCTGCCGTATCCCGCCGAGGCCTATCAAGAGCGTTCGCCGCTCATGGGAGAAATTAGAGATGAAGGACTTTCCCTGTGACCCCTGAAGCCGCCCGTTTTCTTGAAAAGGCGCAGAAGCTTCTTGAACACGCCGACACGATGCTTGGCGTCAGTCTCAACGACGATGCCGGACGCACAGCCTACCTTGCAGGGTTCCACGCCGCGCAAGCCTTTATCTTCGAGGACATGGGCAAGACATTCAAAACCCATAAGGGCGTTCAAATGGAGTTTTTGCGTTTGACCAAGGACGACCCGCGCTTTCCGCTGGAACTTCGGATTTTTCTGTCTCAAACCTACAATCTCAAGGCCATAGCCGACTATGAGACCGGCCCCGGTTCCGAGGTTTCTTCAGAGCGAGCGACAACAGCCGTTGAAATGGGCAAAAAATTTGTGGCGCACATTGCCAGCTTAATAACAGCCACTGCCCTCGCACCAAACGGTAGTCCCGCTATCCCTGAGATTTGAACTTTGCTACGACAAAAGAAACTGGACAGAACCCGGCGTTTTGTCCAGTTATGGCAGAACTGCGGAAATCGTGCTCCAAAAAATCTGCGCAATACGAGACAGTTTGTTGTAAATTATCCCCGTTGTTGAGAACATGAGAAAGAGAATAATTTCGAGAGAACGGTATAGTAAGCCCCGCCGGATCGTGGAGGAAAAAATAAACCGATGGAGTCAGTTATGAAGAAACTGATTTTTGCTTTGATACTTTTTCCATCCCTTTGTTTCGCCGAACAGACCCCGCTCACAAGGTATTTGACCCACGAGCCAGCTTCCATGATGGACATCGGTATTGATAAATTGAACAAAACTCTCAATGATTTATGTTTAAAGGATCAGCCTGAATGGAAAAAAGTTTTAGATAACAGTGACGAGACAATCTATGAAGAACAGGCATTTTATGACTTTGATTCTGATAGGATAATTTTATCTATTATGCTTCACGAAAATAAAGATATTAAAATTGAAAAATTAAAAGACCTAGTGCGTAAGATATTTTTTAATATCAGATTACATTGTGGCGTATCTCCTATTTCTGGTGAGCTAGCTGGAAAATATTTAGGAATGCTCGGCATTTTCTTTTCTCATTCTGGATATAGAACTTCCTTTGAACCAAAAGAGCTAAATTATCGAATAGCAAGTATAATAAAAATAAATATAATCATATATAATGATAAGTGGGTTGAGGTTTTACATGCTACCGGAGATGTAATTAGTAAAGATATCTTTTACTCCAAATAAGCGAAAAAATAGAGAAACAATCTGTAACAATGACAACATCTCATATCGACAAGGGAGTGACGAGTGATCGAATTATTATATGTGTTGGCCAAAGATATAAAAGAATATCTTGAATGGAATAAAGACATAAAAGTTGTGGATAGAGAATGGTTGGAAAAATCAGAATTTGACAAACACATGGGAGAACAAGGGTACACGCTTTATTGGTCAAAGCCTGAAAAGATAGAGACAAGGAAACTTGAAGGATACGAGATCATGTACGAGATCGACAAAAAAAACCGTATCAAGCTCCGGATTGAGCGGAGGAGCGGAGGAGATTCATTGGTTCTTATGGGTAAGAAAAAGTAAGAAACCAAATAAAGTAGACAAAAGACCGTAAATTGTCCAGTTATTGGAAAACGGATTGAAATGTTTACGGAAGATGGATGGTGGAGGCGAAAAATTGATAAGGAGAAAAGGTGAAAAGGTGACTTTTAAAAGATTACTTTTTATTGTTATGGCGCTGTTTTTTCTTTTGCAATTTTCTTTTCCCTCATGGGCCGGATATGTAAAATCTTATACAAAGAAAAATGGAACTCATGTTGAAGGCTATTATAGATTTAGCAAAGATAAATCATCCTACACTAAAAAATATTCAAAATCGTCTAAGATTCAAAGGACATCAAACGGTAAAATTAAAAGAAGTTATACTGTTAAAAAAGAATTTATGCGAAAGACTGGCTATCCGAATGGGCGGACTGGTTATGAGATTGATCACAAAGTCCCGTTGAATAGGGGTGGTCCTGATACTACACATAACATGCAATGGATAACTCCAGAAGAACATAAGATTAAAACTCGTATCGAAACAGGGACAACACCAAAATAATTCAACTTTTGGAAAACTGGACAAATGGCCGTCTTTTGTCCAGAAACCGAAAAGGCGGGGCAATAAATACGCAGGGTTAAGGGCGGGCGCGAGCTGCGATAACTGGACAAAAAAGCAGGGCGACCGGGGAAAAGCCGAACGTGTGGTTAATGTCTGGAGGGTTCTTCCGACACCCGCACACCATCAGTTTCAATTGTTACCGGACAACAACGCTCAAGCGCTTCCGCATAAAGGCGGACAGTCTGCAAGACGATTTCGGCCTGTTCTTTATAGGTCATACTACCGGGGATTCGCAGGACGCCGTTATGTGGATGTTTATCGCGGAAAATCAGTGTTCCAAAATCCTTGTCGCGCGTGATGAGCACGCGTCCATATTTATGGGCGTAGCGCAAGATAGAGCTGTCGCCGGGGTCTTGTTCCCAATCGGCCACCCATTCGACATCAAAGCCCGCCGAGCGTAAAGCATAGACAACGGAACCCGCAACGCAGGTATCAACTAATAAGCGCATTTGTTCCTTTTGTCGGGGGTTTTTTTGTCGAAGTCCGACCTAGCTCACGTGAAGCAAACAGCAAACACGCCCGAATGTCGTCGGCCTCTAAAAATGGAAAATTGGCAAGGATGGATTCCGGTGTTTCCCCGGCGGAAAGGTCGGCCAAGACATGCTCGACGGCCAACCGCTTGCCTCGAATGATCGGCTTTCCGCCAAATATGGCTGGATCGCTTGTGATGCGCGTCAAAAGTGCGTTTATTTGGTTTTCCGTCATAGTTGCAGCCTCCCTTTACCTCATTTCTTTATAATACATCCTCCCCAAGGCCGCTATTGTGTATCTGCATTTAACGCCCTGTAAAGCGCTCGGTGCGAGACGTTGAGCGATTGAGCCACATTGGTCCGCGCCTTCCCTCTGCTCCATCAGCTTGCGGGCGTGGGCGACCTGTTGTGCGGGGGTTTGTTTCAAAAATCTTGAATTTCGGCGCTCATCCGTATTACTATTATTTTCTAAATTCCAATTCATCTTCATCAGGAGCCCTGGAATGTGTGAAGCAAATGCGTACCTGCTAAAGGAAGGCAAAGAGGAATTGATCCTCGAGGCGGTCGACAAGGTGGAAAACGATGAAGGCCGCGTTAAGATCGAAAATATCTTCGGCGAGCAGAAAGTGATCGAGGGGCGAATTCGGAGCATGTCGCTCGTAGAGCATCGGATAGTGATCGAGGCATAGACGCACCTGTCGGAAGTAAAAAGGCAAGCGGTTTGCCTTTTTACTTTTGTCTTTTATCGCAGTACCATTCGATTTGCCTGCAAATACCCCGGACGATCTGCACGTCGCGTCCGCGGACCTGCATCCTGGAAAAAAAACGCCTGAGGCTCTCCATGCGGTAATCCGGGTTCTCCGCGCTCAGGAAGTTGATCTTGGTCAGAGTTTCCTTCAGATGCGAATACATCGATTCGAGTTCGAACCGGGTCGCGAGGCGGGGGACGAAATGGTCCTTTTTCTCGGAGGATGCCGTGAAAATCTCGTAGACCATTATCATGACCGCCTGGGCCAGGTTTATGGAAGAAAAGTCGGCTGTCGGAATGGTGACCAGCGCGTCGCAGTACCTGATGTGCTCATTGGCCAGTCCGCTCGCCTCGGGGCCGAAAAGAAGCGCCACATGGTTTTTGACGCTTATGGGTATGAGATCCAGGGCGAGCTGGCGGGGGTTTCTGACCGACTGGCGGTGAGAGCCCCTGCGCGCGGTGGTGCCAACAACGTATTGGAAGGGTTTTAGCGCATCTTCGAGCCGCTCGTAAACCTCGATGCCGGCCACAAGTTCTTCGGCGTGGTGTGTGGCCGTTTTCAAGATTCGGGTGAGATCGCACCCCGAAGGGTTTACCGTAAGTATCCGGGAAATGCCCATGTTTTTGGCCGCACGAACCGCAGCCCCTATATTTTCCGGGTAATGCGGCTCGTTTAGCACAACGGCTATATGTTCAAGGTCGATTTTCATTACCTGTAATAGTTTCGATAATACTCCATCACCATCCTGTGGGTATTGAAGTAAGGGGTTATGTCGGAGATGGAGTGCCTCATGACGGAGAGCCACTTCCGGGGGTTTGCGTAATAGGTCGTGACCATGTCTTCGAGGTCCTGGTACAAGTCGGAGGCCGCCAGATGGTCGTCCTGGTCTTCATCGTCGCCTATGGCCCACCCGTTTACGCGGTTCTTGCATACCTCCCGCCACCAGCCGTCGAGCACGCTCATGTTGACGCCGCCGTTGAAGCAGACTTTCATGCCGCTCGTGCCGCTGGCCTCTCTGGGGCGGCGCGGCGTGTTGAGCCAGACGTCGGCGCCGGCAGTCATGAGCGAGGCGGCCCATATGTTATAGTTTGGGACAAAGACCAGCCTGAGCTGATTTTCGTATTGCTTGCCGATGTTTACCACCTCCTTGATGAGTTCTTTTCCCAACGTGTCCTGAGGGTGCGCCTTGCCGGCGAACACGAACTGCACGCGGTCGTAGGAGAGGTTAAAGAGAAATTCGAGGTCGCTGAAAATGAGCGTTGCGCGCTTGTAGGCGGCTGCGCGCCGCGCAAAGCAGATGGTTAGCCGCTCTTCGGTGAACCCGGCGTCGGAGAGGCCGTTTATGTAGCTTATGAGCCGTTTTTTCGCCTGTTTTTTGGTTTCCGCGATCTCACTGTCGGGAATATGGGAAATGTCGGCCAGTTGCTGCGGGTCGGTTCGCCAGGTCGGGATATACTTGTCGTAGAGCTTCTTGAACTCGGGGCTGGTCCAACTGAGGTGGTGCACCCCGTTGGTGACGTGGCCGATGTCGAAGCCGGGAAACATTTGTCTGGAGATCTCGCCGTGCAGCTGGCTCACGCCATTTGCCGCGCGCGACAAATTGAGGGCCAGCACCGTGGTGTTCAGCAGGTCTTCACCGGCAAGCTTCTTTATGTCCGGCGGCAGGTATTCGCCGATCATTTTCCCCGCAAGCTCGTAGCTGAATTTGTCGTGGCCCGCGGGAACGGGCGTGTGCGTGGTGAATACGCACCTGGACTTCACCTGCTCGACGTTTCCGTCCAAATCCTTAAGCATGGCCAGAGTGAGGAAAACCGCGTGTCCCTCGTTCATGTGATAGGTCGTGATATTTGGCTCCAGCCGCTTGAACGCGAGATAGCCGCCTATCCCGAGGATTGCTTCCTGCGATATCCGCGTATGCTGGTCCCCCCCGTAGAGATACTGGGTTATGAGCCGGTCGGCCGGGGCGTTGTCCGGAAGGTCGGTATCCAGGAAATAGACCGACACGCGCGAAGACCCGTTGCCGCTGTGCACGCCGGTCACGTTGTGCTTCCATACGCCGACATACACGTCACGTCCATCGATTCTTACCTTCACCTTCAGCGGGAGCGGCTCCATGAAGGCGCGCGGGTCGAAATAAGGGTACATCTCTTCCTGCTGCCCGAAGGGGTTAATGTTCTGGATGAAATAGCCCCGCTTGTAAAGTAGCGTTACGGCTACCAGGGGAATATTCAGGTCGGCTGCCGACTTGATGTGGTCGCCTGCCAGGATTCCAAGGCCGCCGCTGTAAGTGGGAATGTTCTCGGTCAGACCTATTTCCATGCTGAAGTATGCGACTTTCATCGGGGCTCTCTTCGCTCCTTTGAGGGTTTGGGGTAGGTTCAGGCGAAATTTATACCATACCGCGGCCTGTTTTCAAAAAAAACATGCAAGTGGGTTCATCCGTAAATGTTACCATTGCGCCCGGTAAAAACACTCCAGGTAAGGTGGTTGCCCATGCGAACACTCCTTATTTCGGCCAACACCGAGCAGCTTCAGATGCCCGTCCTGCCGTTGGGCCTCGCCTGTGTGGCCGCGGCTGCCGGGCGCGCCGGCCATGAAGTCCGGGTTTTGAACCTCATGACCAGGGACGATTTCGAAAGGCTCGACCTCGAAGGGGCCTTTTCGGGTTTCGATCCCGAGGTCGTAGGTATTTCAGTAAGAAATATCGACGATCAGTGCATGAAAAGACCGAAATTTCTGCTCGAAGCGGTAAAAAAAGTCGTCGATGTCTGCAGAACCCTCACCTCGGTTCCCATCGTGCTGGGTGGCGCGGGGTACAGCATTTACCCGCAAAGCGCGCTCGCCTTCCTTGGGGCGGACATGGGGTTAAGGGGCGAGGGGGAGGGGGCTTTTGTAAAGCTTTTGGACAAGATGTCCCGGAAGGAAGACCTCTCCACCATTGCCAACCTGGTTTTGCCAGGTTCGGGCGGCGGGGTGGGAACTGGTTCTTTCGAAAGGCTCGACGACCTGCCGCTTCCGGTTCCCAACGGCCTCTTTCCCACCGAATTCGGCGACCAGAAGATATGGCTTCCCTTTCAGACTCGAAGAGGCTGCCCCATGCGATGCAGCTACTGTTCGACGGCGGCCATAGAGGGGAGCATTCTTCGAAAAAGGTCCCCTGAGGCCGCCGTGGATTCGATTTGCCGGTTTGCGGAGGCGGGGTTTTCGAATTTTTTCTTTGTCGATAACACTTTTAATTTCCCGCCCTCCTATGCCAGGAAGCTTTGCGATCTGATTTCCGCCCGAAAGCTCGACATAAAATGGCGCTGCATTCTTTATCCCTGGCTGGTTGATGAGGGGCTGGCGGAAAGCATGACCCGGGCGGGGTGCGTGGAAGTGAGCCTGGGTTTTGAAAGCGGATCGAAGAAGATATTGACTTCGATGAACAAAAGGTTTCGCCCCGAGGATGTGCGGGCCGTTTCCGCGCTGCTGCACAAGCACGGTATAGGGCGCATGGGTTTTCTTCTGCTTGGGGGGCCGGGGGAAACGAGGCAAACCGTGGAAGAGAGCTTCGAGTTTGCGGATTCTCTCGAACTGGAAGCAATGAAGGTCACGACCGGGATCAGGATTTACCCGCACACGGCCCTGGCCGCCACAGCGGTCGCAGAGGGGATCGTCTCGCCCGAAGACGACCTCCTTCGCCCGACTTTCTACCTGGCCCGACCGCTTGAAGGCTGGATAGAGCAAAAGGTTTCCGGTTTTTTGGAACAAAAACCGAACTGCCACAGTTGACGTGCTGAAAGGAGAAGCGAAGATGTCCAGAGTCATGATTTATCCCGCAGGATATCACAATGTTCGCGAGGCCGTCGACCGGGCCTTCGAGCTTTTTCCGGTCGAAATGGCCGGCCGCAAGGTTTTGATAAAGCCCAACGTGCTGAGATCTTCCGAGGCAATTGAAGGCATAGTAACCCACCCGTCGGTGCTTCGCGCCGTGGTCGAAAAGGTCGAAACGCTTTGCCCGGCTTCGATAATCGTAGGCGATAACCCGGGGATGTTCAGCTACGGCGACAACGAGGAAAGCTTCTCCAAAACCGGCCTCATGGAAGCGGCCCTTGGCAGATATCAAAACATCGGACTCGATTCGCTAAAGATCGATTTCGACCCCGGTTTCATGCCGGCGGTCAGCGTCTCCCGGGCCGTAATGGAAGCCGACGTCGTCATCAGCCTGCCCAAGTTCAAGACCCACGGCCTGACCGTCATAACGGGGGCGGTCAAAAACAGCTACGGGATTTTGCCTGGCGCCCAGAAGGCCATGCTCCACAAGGCCGCGGGAAGTCCGGCGCGGTTTCACGAATTGATGGTGGAAGTCTTCCGGCTGAGGGTCCCCGACCTTTTCATCATGGACGCCGTGGTCGGAATGGAGGGAAACGGGCCGGCTTCCCCCGAACTGCGGGACATAGGCCTGGTCCTCGCTTCGGACAACGGCATTGCGATGGATTCGGTTGTGGCATCCCTTATGGGTTGCGACCCCGCAAGGCTTCGCTTCCTTCAGAAGGCCAGGGAACTGGGCCTTGGCGACTTCGACCCCGCGGGGATCGAGGTCATCGGGGAGTTAAATCCCATCCCCGGCTTCAAACTCCCGCCCCTGGGAGGGGAGGCCATCATCGATAACCCGGCGATGCAGCAGCTGATTGAAAGCCGCGTGGTCCTTCGCCCCAAGGCCGACCCGGAGCTTTGCACCGGCTGCGGCACGTGCGTCGAGCACTGCCCGGTCTTAGCCCTTACGATGGTGGAAGCCATCCCCATCGTGGACTCGGGCGCCTGCATCAGCTGTTTTTGCTGCCAGGAGATGTGCCCGGAAAAGGCCATCGCGTTGAGATAGAGTGGGGGGTGGAGGGCACGCGGAGAGGTAAAAAGTAAAAAGTAAAAAGTAAAAAACGAAAAGCGAAATATCACGCAGAGGCGCAGAGGCGCAGAGAAAAGCGTAAATGCGTAAACAGGAGTTGGCAGTGAGCCGCAGGTTTCAGATAGACCAGATCACCGGCGAGGTGGTGGACGCGACGGTCAGGATAAGCAGGGGCCTTGGCCCCGGACTGCTCGAGTCCGTCTATGAACTCGTGATGGCCCGGGAACTCGAGCGCCGATGTCTCAAGGTCGAACGGCAAAAGCCCTGTTCCTTCGAATTCGACGGCCTCCGGTTCGAAAGCGCCTTTCGTGTTGACCTGCTGATCGAAGATCGCGTGGTTGTCGAACTGAAGTCCGTCGAATCCCTTGCGCCCGTCCACTCTAAACAGGTACTTACATACCTTCGGCTATTGAACTTGCCCGTGGGACTGCTTATAAACTTCGGCGTGGAAACGGTGAAGGATGGACTGCGGAGGATCGTCAACAACTATCGTGAGGATTGCTGAAAACTGAAATTCACGCAGAGCACCGGATGTATTTTATCTCTCTCGGTGCCTCTGCGTGAGAAAAGCCCCGCATTGCATAGAGCCTTGACTTGGTAATGCAATTGCATTATTATGAATATGTGCATCTGCATTATTTTACTGGAGAGTGCCCATGGCTGCTACCCTTGAAGTCGAATCCACGCTCACCGACCGCTACCAGACCACGGTGCCGGAAAGCATCCGTCGTGCGCTCAAACTCGAAAAGCGCGACAAGGTTCGCTACACCCTGCGCCAGAACGGCGAAGTGGTGCTCACACGCGCCACCTCTGCCGAAGGTGATGATCCTGTGCTCGAGCAGTTCCTGGACTTTCTGACACGTGATATCGCCAGCCACCCTGAAAGGCTCCGGGCTGTCGGCACCGGTCTGGTCGATCGCATTCAGTCGCTTGTCGGCGGCGTTGAGGCTGATCTCGACGCGGCCTTGTCGGAAGATGATGAATGAGCGAGGACAACTCCGTCCCCCTGGTCGTCAACGATTGGACGATCTTCGCTCATCCGCTGTTCCTTGATCAACTCGAAGCGCTGACCCGGCAGGTCGAGGGGCTCAAGCAAAAAGACCCGGATGGTTTCACCAGGAAGAACGGAGCCAGGCGACTGGCGGCGATTGCCAAGTTGGCATTCGATATCATTCCGCAGAACCCCGCAAGGCCGGAATACCGACAGGGCAACACCCTTGGAGAGGGCCATAAACACTGGTTCCGTGCCACGTTTTTCCAGCAATACCGGCTGTTCTTCCGCTACCACGCCAAGAACAAAGTAATAGTCTACGCCTGGGTGAATGACGAAAACACCAGGCGGGCCTACGAGAGTAGCCATGATGTCTACAAGGTATTTCGCAAGATGCTGGAGAGTGGTCATCCGCCTGACGATTGGGATCGGCTCCTGTCCGAGGCCCACACAGAATCCGGTCGGATACGGCAATTAGCGGTGAAGGTGGGGACCCAACAACTATCGTGAGGATTGCTGAGGCTGCATTTGATTTTTCTCTGCGCCTCCGCGCCTCCGCGTGAAAAAAAAGCTTTTAAAAAAAGGAGGGTATAAAGTGAAAGGTCTTATGGTCAGGTGGCTTCTGCTCACACTTGCGATTATCCTCACCTCCTACCTGGGGGTGGGTATTCATGTCAGCGGCTTTTTTTCGGCCTTTTTCGCCGCGATGCTTCTCGGCGTGCTAAACGCCCTGTTCCGGCCAGTATTGATCATCATTACCCTGCCGATAAACATCCTCACCCTGGGTCTTTTTACCTTCGTGATCAATGCCTTTCTCCTGTTGATGGTCTCGGGAGTGGTCCCCGGCTTCCATGTCTACGGCTTCTGGGCGGCGGTTTTCGGCTCCCTGGTGATAAGCCTTGTCAGCTGGTTTCTTAGCTCTTTTGTGAACGAAAAGGGTAAGATCGGCTACATCGAGCTGAAAAAAACGGATAGGGGGACTTGGGAGTAGTTTATCGGAAGTATCTATTTGAAAGATAGAGTTGTTCGATCTATATTTTATAGTTGAGAAAACAACTCCATTTAACGGCAGGAGAGAAAATGGCTGAGCAGGTGATTGATTGTCGTGGGTTGGCATGTCCGGGCCCGGTCCTCAGAGTAAAAGAGATGATAGACTGCGGCGATGTTGCCACGCTGAGCATTCTGGTAGACAATCCGGCGGCGAAGGAAAATGTAAGCCGGTTTTTATCCAGGATGGGTTATGAAATCGGTTTGCGGGAGGAGGGAGGCGCTTTCGAGGTAACGGGAACCAAGGGCGAATCCTCTGCCGCCTGCGAGATCATCGAAGAGTCGAAGGATACCGGGAGCAGGATCGCTGTGATCGTTGGAACCGACATAATGGGTAAGGGAGACGACCTGCTTGGCCGCAATCTCATCAAGAATTTCATAGGTACTTTGAAGGAAATGGGGCCGGAGCTGTGGCGCCTTGTCCTTCTCAACGGTGGAGTCAGGCTGACGGTGGAAGGCTCAGGCAGCCTGGCCGACCTTCAGGCCCTGGAGAAAGAAGGTGTAAGCATCCTGGTTTGCGGCACCTGTCTGACTCACTTCGGGCTGCTCGAAAAAAAACAGGTCGGCGAGACGACCAACATGCTCGACATTGTGACGGCGATGCAGGTGGCGGACAAGGTCATTAGCGTGATGTAACCAAGGAGCATCGTGTGGAGCGGATTTCTGTGGAACTTACGAAGACTGTGCGCGCCGCGGGGTGAGCGGCAAAGATAGGTCCGGGGGACCTTGCGGACGTACTCGAGGGGTTGCCTCTTGAAAATGACCCCAATCTTTTGATCGGAAGAGAAACCTCCGATGACGCCGGGGTGTATCGTCTCTCTGACGATATGGCGCTCGTCCAGACAATCGACTTCATAACCCCGGTTGTAAACGACCCGTATGATTTTGGCCGCATCGCCGCGGCCAATTCGCTAAGCGACGTTTACGCCATGGGGGGGCGGCCGCTAACGGCGATGAACGTGGTGTGCTTTCCCATCAAGAGCATGGACAAGGCCGTTTTAAGGGAAATCCTTCGCGGGGGCCTGGATACGGTGCACGAAGCGGGCGCGGTGCTTGTCGGCGGCCACTCCGTGGAGGACCCGGAGATAAAGTACGGCCTTTCGGTGACAGGCGTTGTGCGGCCCGATAAAGTGCTTGCCAACGATCCTTTTCCTGATACGGCTGCTTCGATAAAGGAACAGGGGAGTTGGGATCAAGGAATGGTTTTCCGTCGCCACTCTTCCCGGAACGTCATCATGAAGTGCAGTTTTCATCGGCCATCCTACCCTGAACGTCATCCTGAGGACCGACGCCGTTGGTCGGGACGAAGGACCTGCATTGCGTTCGGGAATTAGGGCGATAAGCAAATGCAGGTCCTTCGCCCAAAAACCGGGCTCAGGATGACGGTGTTGGGATGGACTCGGGATGACAGCAAGGGGAGGCCTGCGTTGAGAATGGGTCATCGTCAACGACCGCGGTTCATACCTTTTGTACTGGCGCGCGACGTCCGCTACAATGGCGGCGCATTGCGCGGGTTCGACCGCCGTCAAAGGAAGAAAGATGAAAAACCTGATACTCGCTTCTTTAGCACTCCTCACATTTATTGCTTTTGCCCAAGCCACGGAGTTCCATGTTGCCATTGACGGAAGCAATCGGGGCAAAGAAATACATT
>CAWEZA010000028.1:0-6795 GCA_963813125.1 uncultured delta proteobacterium
GATTCGCCGATGCGCACTGCCTTCCGCCAGCCCTCGCGGTTGGCTTCTATCCACGCATAGAAGGCCGCCTGGGGTTCTTCCAGAAGCGTTATCGAAAAAAGCCCCGCGGATTGGGCCGCCTTGACGGTGAGTTCCCTTGCAACCGCATCGAATGACGCCGGGACGGTCAGGTAGATATCCTGGTTTTCGAAGCGTGCCGAGGGGTCGCCCTTGGCAAACTCAGCGTTCCAGGCCTCACGCAGGTGTTCGAGGTACCGTGCGGACGCATCCACGGGTGAAATTTTTTCGACATCCGCCGGAGCGTCCAGGGGAAGTATCGGTTCGGTGCGGTCGACTCCCGTGTGGCTGAGCCAGGATTTGGCGGAAGACACCAACCGGTTCGGGATTTCAGAGCCACGCTTGCGCGCGAATTCACCACAGACATATTCGACGTCGGATGCCCAGGGAAGGGCCATGCTCCCGGGGGAATGTCGTGGGGGCCGGGAAGGAGCAGGAAGGAAGGGAGCATGGGCTGGGCCTTGACCTCGCCCGGGTTTACGATCTGCGGGATACTCGAAGACGTCAATCGGCGTATTCCGGCCGGTCTCCTCTGTGTTGGCTTCCGTATACGCCAGGACACAGTGAGTGGTGCCGAGGTCTATTCCAATGATGTATTTGGGGTCGCTCAAGATTGCCTCCTTGCTTTCGCCGTTATTCCACTTCGACTTCGGCGGGCGCAACTATTAAGTCCTCTTTTCGGCCGGCGGTGATTTTGGGGAGTTCGATGCGGGCGATGCGCCATCCCCGGTGCCTGAGGACGCCCTTAAAGGGAGGATTGCCGGTGACGTTTCCCGTAAGCCTGACGGCGCTGGAATCAAAACCTGGCGGCACGGTGACCGCAACCCCTTCGGCTTCCTCGTAAATGGGCTTGAGCTCGACATGCTCGGTGAGAGCTTCTTTGCATCCCTGGTGAATGTTGCGAACGGCGGCGCCGATCTGGGAGTCTTCGTAGGCGCCGAGATCTTCTTGTAAAAAATCGATGAGACGGCCTTCCCGTTGAAGAATGGAAAGTATTTGAACGGCGGGTTGAAGCGATGGGGGCGCTGCTTCGGAAAGACCGGACTGCACGGCCCCGGGTTTTACTTTTGCTTTACCAACGGCGGGCTTTGCGGAAAACGTCGAGGACGCTTCCCCGGCGGTGCGGGCCGCAAACCGCCTTCCCTGGATCATGATGGTAAGCCACAGGAAAAGCGTGGTCGCTCCGCCCACCCCGAACACGGCGGGAGCCAGGTATTTTTCCAGCCCGGATATCGACCTGTTCATGCTCACGAAAGCGGAGCGCGCATTTTCAGGAAGCCCGGCCCCCGGGACAAGGAAGGGATTCACCCATTGGTGCATTTCCGAAAGGACCTGTCTTGCCACATAATAAATGGCGGCAAGCAGGGCCACGTTCCATAGAAAACAGGTAAAAAAAGAAAGCACCGTCCATCCTTGTTTTGCTTTCATGCATCTTCTCCTCTCATCATGCGTCCTCAATATAATGCCGGATAAGCCCCCTCGGGGATGGCCAACTTTCTAAGATAAATGAAAAAAGGGGACTCTACAAGGGGCGTAAATCATTACCGCAGGGGTATTTGGTTCAGCCTTGATCTTGATGTAAGCCCGTCGAGTTAGCGCCTGTTCCAGATCGTGGGACGAGGACAGATCGATTGTGTCGTGGGAGCGGCTTCCAGCCGCGAACAAGGATCGTCCGCGGCTGGAAGCCGCTAGGGATTCCCGGAAGAACCAATTTACCGTGATCATTACCGGGGGGTCGCGGGGGAGCCGCTCCCCCGCTCTTTTAAAACGTTTCCGTTGCCGCCGGCAAGTCATGGCAATTGACGCGGGGCGCGAGGGTGTCTATCTCCTACGAGCAAACCCAATTTAAACTCAAGGAGCAAACGATGACACGTTCAGGAAACGAAGGCCGAACTTTAGACCCTGCGAACCCGGACCGCTGCGGCCGGCGGAATTTCCTCCTTACCGGGGCAGGCGCCGTTGCCGCGGGAATGACCGCACTCTGGCTCCCGGTGGGAAATACCGCAAATGGCGCCGAGCACCACGCCCCTGGAACCCCGCAGGCTTTTGAGAGGGCGGCAAAGCCCGCGCTGGCTTCGCTCGAAGCCCTGGCAAGAGAAGACGGGCAAAACGGCGGCGCATGGCCTGCGGCCATCCCGTGGCTAGACAAGAACGGGAGTTTTAACCAGGCCCCCGGTCCCGGTCAGGAGCCGGCGAGCATTTTTCACTTCAAAGGCAGTGTCGCCCGGGCCAACGGCTTCACCGGGATGGGCACGGATAACCGTGGGCGTCGAATCCCCTTCGGGACCAAGACCACCGATTATTCCCTCATGCGGGGGGTCTACTGGGCTGGAAGGGCAGAGCGGCAGGGCGCGTTCACCCATACCTGACTCACACTCTTCAATGGGCCGGCGGCCCAGGAAAACCAGTTCCACGATATCCATTCACCAATTGCGCCGAACAACCTCTACTGGGTGACGGTAATTCCGGACGGAGCGCTTACCGTGAGCGCAAACGGCAGGCAGACAACGCTGGAAATGAAAAACGTTCCCGTCATCGACCAGCCCGCATGGCCAGCGCACGATGCGCCAACCTCGGCGGCAAAGCTTTCGTTCCGTATCGAATGGACCGCAACGGACAAGCCCGTCACCTACAACGATCCGGCAAAGTTGTTCCGCTTTACCGGCTGGCTTGCGACCGCACGGCTGGAAGCCCGGGTGGAAGTACCCTCGGCCGGCTTCTCCTGGAAGTCCGACCCGCTTGAAAGCTCGAGTTCCGCATTTGCGATCATCGGAAGCGAGGTCAACGGGAAGTATTACACCCCATGAATCCCGGTGTCGCTGCCTGATGGCATGCATCCCTCCTTGTGTATCTCATACCAGGTTGCGTTCAAGATTTCACCGGTTGGAGGGCGTAGAGCCCTTTCCTGTGTAGGGGCGGGGTTTATCCCCGCCCGATCTTGAACCCAACTTGGTGTCACGCCGCTGTCAACAGCGCGGCCATATCGCAGTCGAGCAGACCGCCGATAGTCTCCAGCTCGATATCGGCGGCGGGATACCGGTCGAGAACCCCGGGGTCGCCGGCATAGTGGCCCTGCTTGACAAAGACGGTCGTAACCCGTTTTTCCCATATCCTTTTTATCGCCGTGAGAAGGCGCAGCTTGTCGTCAATCATCACGTAGTGGTCGGCGGGATATTGCTTTTCCACGTCTTCGAGCATCTCCTCCTTGTGGACGTAGATGAGCACGCGGCCCTCGAACACGTCCCACAGGCCGGAGCTTTCCACCTTGCGGGGCTGGAAGACGGCGTCGCCGTCCGACAAAATCACCGGCTCCCCCCATGTTCGCACGTGTTTAACGGCGTCTATCGCGTTTGGGTAGAGGCGCTGGGCGAAAGGATAGTCCATCAGCCAGTTCGACACCCCGAGAACCCTGGTGTCGCTCAGGTCCTCGAGCCGGTACCGTTCGATGGCGCCAAGGTAATCGGCATACCCCAGTTCTCCGCGCAATTGTTCCAGGATCTCGAAAAACCGGTCCCGGGCTTGGGGGCTTAAGTGACTGCCCAGATGCTCGCGCATATCGTGCAACACGTGATCGTTATCCAGCAGTGTATTGTCCACGTCGAAAAGGAACACGATTTTTTGCGTCTCGGTCATGATTGGGCCTCGGAGGAACGGGGGTTATGCCAGGGACCGTGTCTGCCGATTAGCTGGTAGGCCTCTTCAGGCCCCCAGGACCCCGGCGTGTAGGTATAGAGCGGCGTCACGTTTCCAAGGATCCCGTCCACCACCCGCCATTGGGCCTCGATTCCGTCCTGCCGGGCAAAAAGCTCCGAGGAGCCGCGCATGGCATCGCCCAGCAACCGCTTATAAGCCGGCGTGTCTTCGCCTGCCCTCCGCACGAAGGTCAACTCCACGTCTTGCCCCGCCAACCGTTCGCCGGGTTTTTTCACCCTCAGCCCCATGGAGATCGTGATATCCGGGCTGATGCGTATGCGCATGTGGCTGGAGGCGACCGGCACGATCTCACCGAAGGTTTCCCTGGGCGGGCGCTTGAACTCGATTATCACCTCCGTTACGGTCAACGGCATCTTTTTGCCGCAGCGTATGAAGATGGGAACACCGGCCCAACGCCAGTTGTCGATGGACAGCTTGACTGCCGCGAAGGTCTCAACGGTTGAACCGGGTCTTACCCCGGGTTCGGAAAGATACCCGTTGAACTGGCCGCGCACGACGTCGCCAGGCGCAAGGGGGCGAATGGCTTTGAACAACCTCCCCTTTTCGTCCCGGATCGCCTCGTGGTCGTCTCCAACTTGCGGGTCCATCGTAAGTCCCGCGAGGACCTGCAGCATGTGGTTTTGCAAAACGTCCCGAATTGTGCCGGCCTCCTCGTAGAATTTGGCGCGGCCCTCCACGCCGAAGTCTTCCGCCATGGTGATCTGAATGGTGCGCACGAAGTTGCGGTTCCAGATCGGCTCGAAAACCGGGTTGGCGAACCGGGTGTAGAGGATGTTCTGGACCGGCTCCTTGCCCAGGTAGTGGTCGATGCGGAATATGGCCTCTTCCGGAAAGTGTTCGTGGAGGATTTTATTGAGTTTCTGCGCTGAAGCAAGATCCCGGCCGAAGGGTTTTTCGAGCACCACCCTGGCGTTTGCCACACAGCCCGATTTGGCCAGCCCCTCTACTACCCTGGCGAACATCGTCGGGTGGATGGCCAGGTAGTGCAGGGGCCTCTGCGATTCCCCGATTTCCCCACGCAGCTTTTCAAACGTGGCCGGGTCGTTGTAGTCCCCCTGGACCGCGCGAAGCAGATCGTTTAGCTTTTGAAAAGCGTCCCGGTCCAGAATACCGTGGCTTTCGAGGCTATCCCTTGCGCGCTCTCTTAGCTTATCGATGGAGCCGTCCATTGATACCCCGATAACCGGCAGGTCGAACCCCTCCCGGATCAGCTCCTGAAGCGAGGGAAATACCTGCTTGTACGCAAGATCCCCGGTAGCGCCAAAAAAGACGAGTGCATCGGAAGTCGGAATGGCCATCAGTTCCCTCTCATTATTCTGTGTAGGGTGGGCAAAAGCGCAGCGTTGCCCACCATGAAGTTTCCGGATGGACATTAACTTAAGATTTTGGGAAATCCTGTCAACGGAATCAACCCCGCTAGCGAACCATCGTCTGTATCAAACCGATGATCGGGGTCGGCGCCACTCCGAGCCAAAAGAGCAGAAAAACTAGAATTGCCAGAACGAACGCGTCCGGAAACGAGTATGCGGGCCTTTGGCCCACGGCCTCGCCTTCCGGCACGCCGACAAACAGGGCGGCCAGGATGCGCAGGTAGTAGTATAGGCCTATCGTGCTGGTGAGAACCAGGATTATCACCAGTGCCCAGAGTGAGGCGCCGATGCCCGCCAGGGCCAGGTAGAACTTTCCGATAAACCCGGCGGTAAGCGGCAATCCCGCCAGGGACAGCACCATCAGTCCAAAAACTCCCGCAAGCCAGGGGTTTTGCCGGAAAAGCCCCCTGTAGTCGTCAAGGTTCTCCATTTCCCGCCCGGGGCTCGAGAGCACCGTGATGACCCCGAAAGAACCCAGGGTGGCAATGAAATAAGTCATCAGGTAGAAGGTGACGGAATCGAGCGCCCTTGCCCCGCCCGCCAAAAAAGCTACGAGGATGTAGCCAAGGTGTGCGATGGAAGAATAGGCCAGGATGCGCTTGACGTTTTTTTGAAGGAGCCCCAGCAGGTTGCCGGCCACCATGCTGAGCGCGGCAATGATGCTGAATACATAAAAAAGCGTGGTGCCGGTCTGGATGGACCCGGGCGTAAACAGCCGAAGAAGGATAGCCACAACCGCCCCCTTGGATACGGTGGCCACGAAACCGGTCACCGGCGCCGGCGCACCCTGGTAGACGTCGGGCGTCCAGAGGTGAAAAGGCACGACCGCGAGCTTGAAGCCGATTGCGACCACGATCATCGAAAGCCCGGCGATCATCCACAGGTAGCCGGTATGATGCTGAAGGGCCTGAAGATCGTGGCCGATGCGGCCGATTTCCATTTGCCCCGAACCAGGCATAGATCAAAGACATGCCAAAAAGCAGGAAAGCCGACGACACCGAGGCCGGGACCAGGTATTTGATTGCGGCCTCGATGTGGCCCCGGGTCGTGTGGGGATAGGCGATGAGAGCATAGAGCGAGACGCTCAGCAGTTCTAGCCCCAGGAAAAAGGTGGCGAAATGATCCGATGCCGCCAGGACTATCGCCCCCAGGGTGGCCAGGAGCATCAAAATAAAGAATTCTTCCCGGTTGTGCTCATATTTCTTTAAGTAGCCGAACGTGAGGAGAATCGCCGCCGCCGCGGCCAAAACGAGAAGACCGGTGTAAAGGACCGTAAAGCCGTTGATCCTCAGAAGAAAAAGCCGATGAGTAGTAGCATTCGCCATAAACGGGAGTGTCACGAGCGCCGCCCCAAGGCCGATGAGGCTCAAGACCGCTGCGCCCGTATAGGTGCGGCGCACGGCCACGAGCAGCATGACCAGGACCGCCCCGGCCCCGACGCATATCAGGGGGAGTATCGCTAACAGGCTGCGGGGGTTCATGGGCCCTCTCCGCGGACCGCGCCGGACCCTGTCGAAACCGGGGCCCCAAGGGTGTCAACCGGCTGTGTGGACGCGGTTTGCCCCGACATTTCGAGGAGGTGCTCCATCGAGGGGCCGACGGCGGTGAAGACCGGCTGCGGGTAGAGCCCCAGCCACACTATCAGAACGCCCAT
>CAWEZA010000029.1:0-44204 GCA_963813125.1 uncultured delta proteobacterium
ATGTTATGGGTAACTCATTGCGTCTTTACGTATTGCTGTATCTCGGGGATGTAGCTCAATTTATGGCCCACACGGTTCCTGTAACGCTCAAGTTTTCTGGGGCGGGGATTGTGGCCGCTGGCTTCGAGGGCGTAGTGATAAAACATGCAGGAATCCCAGCCGCAACCGCTCACCTTTGAGGTTTTCGACTTCGTCGGTTATCGAAAAGCAATAGCAGGTGGGGCAAACATAGGTGCAGACGCCGCAGCTGAGGCACTGAGCGGTCATTTGCATCCAGTAGTCACTCTGCTCGAAACGCTTGCGGAAAGCCTCGGGGCTTCCCGCGGGGTCGAGGTCTCCAACCCGGCGTCCGGAGGCTTCCTCGACTATTTCCGCCGCCTTTGCTTCCCTGGCTTTGTCGGGAGCTTCCCCCAGGTTTTCCAGAAAAGACTTCGCTTCCTCGGCCAAGGCCTCGACGACATAGCCGTCATCGATCCGCACGATCCGAAGATGGCTTCCTTCCATGTCCGCGGGACCGCCGCCAACCGAGGAACAAAAGCACTTCGAGTCTGTCCGCCCGCACACCAGGGTCGCGAAAAGAGTGTTCTTGCGGCGTTCGACATAATAGGGGTCGACGTAAGGGCCGTTTGCGAAGACGCGGTCAAGAGTTGTAAGCGCGCGGACATCGCAGGAGCGGGCGCCGAAGACAAGCGTTGGGCGCACCTGCCTGGAGTCGTCAACGGCAAGGGTTGTCTTTGGGAGCCCCTTCCGGGTCCTTCCGGTACTCGAACCGCATGAGCGATTCCACTTGCGGAAGAAGAGCTTTTTTGAGAGGCATGGTGGTCTGCCGGTCAAATGCGGGGGTCTTGCCCGGCTCGTAGGGGACAAATCCCGTCGGTCCGGACTTGTCGTCTTTTAACGGCGCAGGCACCAACAGATCGATCTTTGTAGAGAGCTTTTCGAGGACCGAATCCAACCGGTCGGTCGCAATGAATATTTTCACCGCCATCAGGTTACCTCTTTTAAGTTCCGGGCAATAAATTGAACCCGGCTTTTTTCCTCAAAACCCCTGCGTTAAATTGCCGCATCGCCCGGGTTGAAAGTGAGAAGCGGGGGGACGGCCTCAGGGTCAAGGCCCGCCGAATAGCCCAGCAACTCCTCCATTATCTTATTGAGCTTTTCTTTTATAAGGGTCACCGGGATGTCCATGGGGCAGACGCGTTCGCATTCGCCGCACCCGGTGCACCGGCCGGCAAGGTGCATGGCATGAATGAAGTGGAACAGGAACTTTTCCGGCAGTCCCACCCGCTGCGTGAGCCACCTTGGCTCGCGCGTCTCAGCGATGCACTTGTCCTGGCAAACGCAAAGAGGACAGGCGTTTCGGCAGGCATAACAGCGTATGCACCGGTCGAGCTCGGACTGCCAGAAAGCGAGCCGCTCTTCGATCGGTTTGCTTTCGAGGGCGTCGACGTCGCGGTAGCTGGTCTCCATGCTCGTCGACCTGGGCGTTACCGGCTGGCCGATCAGCACGTCATGGATGATCGGATTGGGATAGCGGCACCCGAGGCATTTACGGGTGAGGACATCTTCCAGTGCGATCCGGTGAGTGGTTCCCGAATCGTCGATTACCAGGAAGTCGCCATCGACGGTCGCCGATCTGACATCAAAATTGGGCACGAGGCGCGCGACTTTGCGATAGTCCACCGTTCCGCGGCAAGGAATACCGAAAATACGCAGCTTGTCGCGGCTTATGAACTTCTCCTGAATGAGCGCGACCAGCGAGCGGGAGTCACAACCCTTCACGCAGATGCCGATGGGTTTAGCGCCATCGGCCGCGGGCAGAAGGGCCGGAGGTTTTACCAGGTAGCCCGCGAGGTTTTGGGAGCAAAACGGCCCCAAGGCAAGCCTGGATATCGATTTGGCGTCACGAATGAAGACCGGTGTCGTCTGGAGCGGATCAGTCGATTCCCCCCATCCGATCACCATCTCAAGTTCGGGCAGCGCCTCTTCCACGAGTTTGTGTAGTTGCATCCTGTCGGTTTCTAACACTGCTTTTTCCAGTCTCTCTATCTCAGCCCAGGGATACTTTCGAATTGTCACCGGATCGCAGCTTGACTCCGGGATTTGGACCCAGCCGATGAATCTGCTCGGAGAACTCGGTCACAACCTTTTGCCATTGCTGCCCCTCGGAGGCCGATACCCAGGTATAACGGAACCTTCTCGTATCGATGCCCATGAAAGGCAGGAAGACCTTGAGGGTTTCCAGGCGCCGGCGGGCATAAAAGTTGCCGACCGCATAATGGCAGTCCCTCGGATGGCAGCCGGAGACAAGCACCCCGTCCACGCCGTAGATGAGCGATTTGGCGACAAACAGGGGGTCCATTCGGCCGGTGCACGGAATGCGCACTACCCGCAGGTCGGTTGGCTGTTTGAAACGGCACACGCCCGCCGTATCCGCGCCGCCGTAAGAACACCAGTTGCACAAAAACCCTACTATCTTTATCCCCTGCGAATTAGCCGCCGTTGAGTCGGCGGGAGCGGAGGAGCGGGGACTAGAGTCTTTCATCTCTTGTTTCCTTTTTCAATTCGGGGCCTCGCCTGATCGCGCATCAGGCGCACAGTTCGTTAACCTCGGCAATGATCTGGTTGTCGGTAGCGTGCTGCAGCTGGACGGCCTTGGGCGGACACGTCGCGTTGCACACGCCGCAGCCCTGGCAGACAGTCTGGAGAACTTCCGCCTTCCTGATGCCGCCTCTTAGCTCCTTCCACTGGATCGCGCCGAACGGACAAACATCGATACACTTGCCGCAGGCGATGCAGTTTCTTTCGTTAACCAAGGCGACCTGCGGATTGGTTTCGATGGTGTCGTGGGCAAAAAGCGACTGCACCTTCGAGGCCGCGGCACTTCCCTGGGCTACCGAAGAAGGGATATCCTTGGGGCCCTGGCATGCTCCGGCGAGATAGACCCCGGCGGTATTGGTTTCGACGGGGCGAAGCTTGGGGTGGCTTTCCATGAAGAAGCCGTACTGGTCGTAGGATATGCGGAGTTTTTCCGCAAGCCGGCCAGCTCCAGCGGAAGACTCGACGCCGGTCGCCAGCACCACGAGATCGGCCTCGACTTCCACCTGGGCCCCGAGCAGCGTATCCGCGCCCTGGACCACCATCTTGTCCCCGCGCGGATAGATCTTGCCCACCCTGCCGCGGATATATTGCACGCCGTATTCTTCCTGGGCTCGGCGAACGAATTCGTCGTAATTTTTCCCGGGAGCACGTATGTCCATGTAGAAAACGTATGAATTGGAATCGGGAATGTGGTCCTTGGTAAGAATCGCCTGCTTTGCGATATACATGCAGCATATCCCCGAGCAATAGGGGCGGCCGACCGAGGCGTCTCGCGAGCCTACGCAGGAGATAAAGACGATGTCTTTTGGTTCCTTTCCGTCCGAGGGCCGCTGGATGTGGCCGCCAAACGGGCCGGAGGCGCTCAGGATTCGTTCGTACTGGAGGCCGGAAATAACGTCCGGATAGCGCCCCGCGCCGTATTCGCCGTAAGCGGACTGGTCAAAAAGATCGTAGCCCGTCGCCGCGATAATGGCGCCGACCTTTTCGGTTACGATCGTATCCTTCATTTCGAAATCGATGGCCTTGACGGGGCATATCTTCGCACAGACCCCGCACTTTTTGCCGTTGAGCGTGCGGCAGAACTCGGCATCGATCACTGCCTTCTTGGGGATCGCCTGGGGGAAGGGGATGTTTATTGCCCTGGTCTGGCCGAGTTCCTCGTTAAAGTGATCGGTGGCCTTCTTGGACGGGCACTTTTCCATGCATGCCCCGCACCCGGTGCAGGCTTCCCAGTTGACGTAGGTGGTTTTTTTGCGTATCTCGACCGTGAAATTACCGATGTATCCACTTATGGATTCGATCTCGGAGGCGGCGTAAAGGGTGATGTTATCTTTTTGCGCAACGTCCACCATTTTGGGGCCGAGTATGCAGGAGGAGCAGTCGATTGTGGGGAAAGTCTTGTCGAGCTTGGCCATTTTACCGCCAATGTACTGCTCGCGTTCGACCATCACCACGTCCATTCCGCCGTCCGCGCAGTCAAGGGCTGCCTGGATGCCGGCAACCCCGCCCCCTATGACAAGGAGCCGTTTGTTTACAGGCATTTTGGAAGAAAAGAGCGGCTGATTGAAACGCAGCTTGGCCACGGCCATGCGGACGAGATCCACAGCCTTGCCGGTGTTGGCCGTTTTGTCGGTTCCGATCCACGACACGTGCTCGCGGATATTGGCCATCTCGAACATGTACCTGTTTAGGCCCGCCTTTTCGACCGCGCGCCTGAACGTAGGTTCGTGCATCCTGGGCGAACACGCCGCGACGACCACGCCCTGGAGACCGTGCTCGCCGATTGCCCTCTGGATCTCCTGCTGACCGGGCTCGGAGCAGGTGTACATGTAATTGGTGGCATAGACGACATCGGCGAAGGAAAGCGCCTCACTCGCCACTTTTGCCGTATCTACAGTCCCCGCAATATTGGTCCCGCAATTACAAACGAACACGCCGATACGCATATATCTCCTATCCTTGATCGAGACTGCCCCGCTGTAGCGGAAAAGTTACGGGGCTGTCCTTTTTTCCCGTCATTGGCGCAATGTATCCGCCAATCTTTACGGAGGCTTTCAATTCGGCCGTCCGGTTATGACCCGGCTATGCCGCAGCACCCGGCCCCCTGGCCTCCTCGTCTTGCGCATGGCGCTGCTCGAAGAGGATGTCGGGGGGTACGCACAATTTGTCCAAGCCAAGCATTTTAGGTCCCATCCCCAGCGCCAGCCCTATAACCTGGGAAATATAGGGGACCGGAAGATGGAAAGCGCTCTTGGCATACTTGTTTATCTGGTCCTGGCGCATGTCGAGGTTTTGCTGGCACAGCGGACACGCCACGACAACGGCTTCGGCCCCAAGGCGCACGGCCATGTCGAGAATCCGCCCGCTCAGTTTTCCGACAAAATCGTTTCGGGTGACCCCGTAGGTCGCCCCGCAGCACTCGGTTTTGTATGGAAAATCGGGGACCGTGGCTCCCGTGGCCTCGATTAGCCTGTCCATGGAGACCGGGTTTTCGGGGTCGTCGAACTTGGCCCTCTCGGCGGGCCGCGTTAGCAGGCAACCGTAGTAGGGAATGATCACATGGCCGGTGAGCGGGCGCCGAACGGCTTTTTTCAAAGCCTCAGGCCCAACCTCCTCGTAGAGGAGCTGCAGGAGTGAAACGGCCTTTAGACCGTCGACATCCCTGCCGACCAAGTCCACAAAGGCCTTTCGCTGCTTCTTGTCCTCACAGGTTTCCTGGGCGCCTTTGAGCGATTTGAGGCACCCCGGACACGGGGTCATGACCGTATCGCATCCCTGATCGGCTGCGATGGCCAGGTTGCGGCCGGCAAGAGCGGCTGAAAGAAGCGGATCGTAGGAATGGGCGGGCGTTGAGCCGCAACAGTTCCAGTCGGCTATTTCGACCAGTTCTATGCCGAAAGCCTCGCACACGGCGTGGGTCGAACGGTCGTACTCGGCCGCCAGCCCTTCCAGGGAACATCCTTTATAGTAGGCTACGCGTTTCACAGGTTTCTCTTCTCAGATGTCGGTTTTTGCACTCAGAGGTTCGGGGCGGGCTTTTCCGTCTTTGGAAAAACGATCTCTTTTGATAACCTCGAAAATCTCCGCTATTTTCTTTCTTTTCTTCACCATTGCCGGGAAAAAGGTCAACTTGCCTTTCATCATGAGGCGAGGGGCAAGGTCCATGTCGGTGAAAGGTTTTTTCGCCCTTAAATTATATACCGGCAACAACCCGGTTTCAAAGACACGCCCGAAAGTTTTTACCGATCTCAGGAATTCGTCGTAGAAGGCCTGGATATCGGGCAGGGAAACGGTGTGCTCTTTGCGTGACATGATGCGAAGCGTTTCCATGACCTGTGCCACGTCGATATTGTTGGGACAGCGCGTGGTGCAGGCCTGGCAGTTTGCGCACAGCCAGATCGCGCTGGACTTAAGGACAATGTCCTTTTGCCCCAGCTGTATAAGGCGCATGATCTGGGTAACCGGGTAGTCGTAGGCGAAGGTGTAGGCGCAACTTCCCATGCAGTTGCCGCACTGATAACATTTGCTTACATCCTGCCCGCTTTCTGCTTCCACCTCACTGATAAAAGCGCTGTCACGGGATTGAATCGAGAGGGTATTGTTTCGCTCCATTGTTCCTTATCTCGCTCGCACGTTGGCCGATGGATTGGTTAAGTGAGAAATCACTCGCTGCTTCCTTCGTAGCCGAAGTCAACCAGCAGTTGCTGGTATTCGTAGTGAAGCCTCTGGTAGATACGGGCGTTTTCTATGGCGAAGGCGCACTGCTGCGCTATGGCATTGGCGAAGTCTATTTCCCGCTTGGTGAATTTGGGTCCATCCCCGGAATAAATCCTGAGAACGCCTATGACCTTGCCTCGAATCATCAGCGGGATGGAAATAAGCCTTCTCACCCCCTCCTCGACCATTTCGGCAGGGTATTGAAGGCGGGGGTCGGTGAAAACGTCGTCGATTACGACCACCTTGCCGGCCATATTCTCCGTGATGCTTCTTAGCGCGTCGACCGGCCCTTTTTGAAGGAATTCCTTGCTAAGGCCGTGGCTGCGCGCAACATAAAGATTTTGATTCTTGGGGTCGAGCAGGCGGACCACGCAGCCTTTTACGCCCAAAACGGTCGTGATTTTTGTGACTACAAGCTCGAGAACTTTACTTATGTTAAGGCTTGCATTGATGGCGCTGCTGACTTCCTGGAAGCTGCGCAAATACTCCCGTTCCTTCTCGACCATGGATTGCACGCGGCGTTGCCAAAGAATGGACTGAATTCCCTGGCCCGCCAGGACTTCGACAAAGGCAAGCTCATCTTTAGTGAATTCGCGCGACGCGCCGGAAAAGAGCGCAACCATGGCGACGATTTCCTGCCTGATCTCGATCGGCACCACGGTGAAGGACTGGATTCCTTCGTCCGTCATCAGGGCTTTTTCCGCCTGGATGTCAAAATCGTCCAGGCTGGGCACGCAGACAAGCGAATCGGGCAGGTTGGCGCACACCCAATCACTGCCATAGTCGGACTTGCCGAACAGGAAGCGCTCACTGAGGCCGTTGCTCCCCAGCACCTCCATGTGATCGCCCTTGTAGGCTTTCATTTTGATGAAGCAGCCTTTAACATACAGGGTGCTGGTGACCGCCTCGGCAATAATGTTCATCACGGAATCGTTGCGTTCGCCGTCAAAAACCGCGCGACCGACTTCGACAAACGGCGTAATGTAATCCACCGGACTCATTCCATTACCTCTTCTCCACCCTTCGAAAAAACGGGACTATAGATAATGACTGGGATTAGAGAGTCACTCATGGCATTTTCCCCAAGAAGCCTTGGGAAAAGCAAAATCACTTAATTATATATAAACAATCGATTTGGTCAACATAAACTCTTTCGAGAAGCCGACGTTTCCCGGTTTTAGCCGCGCCTGCTCCTTGCCCCGTGAGAAAGCGTAGAAAAAAATTTGACTAAAGTCAATACCTTAAGTAACATTTCCCCCCACCAAACTTACAGAGGCACTGAAAATGGAAGAATTCACAAGGGTTATGAAAGCGCTCTCCGATCCCAACCGGGTAAAGATCGTCAAGATGCTTCAACGAAAGCCAAAGATGTGCGTCTGCGAGGTGCAGGCCGCCCTGGGGATTGCCCAGCCAACGGTTTCCAATCACCTGAAGGTGCTCGAAGAGGCGGGGCTGGTCGTTCACGAGAAGGCGGGTTTGTGGGTCAATTACTCTGCCTCGGCGGGGGAAAGCAGTCCATACTCGGCAACGCTTCTCGGGGTTTTGCACCACTGGCTCGACGAGGACCCCGAGGTTTTAGGGCTCTTTGAAATTCTGCCCTCGATCAGGCGGGAAGAAATCTGCAAAAAGTGAGGGCGCACGGGAAAAATTGCCTACATACCGATACTGCCGGAGGGGGATCTAAAAGAGTGGATGATTATCTTTGATCTGCTCTGGGCAGCCTGTTTAAGGAGACAAAGGACATGGAGCAGATAATCAGCAAAGAGATTCGGCTCAAAAAACGGCCTTCGGGGATGGTTTCGGCGGAGGATTTCGAACTGGCGGAGGTCCGGGTCCCGCAGACCGGCGAGGGGCAAGCCCTGGTGAGGAATATCTACATCTCGGTCGACCCTTACATGCGCGGGCGCATGAGCGAGGCAAAGAGCTATGTTGCCCCCTTCGAGCTGGATAAGCCCATGGAGGGCGGGTGCGTCGGGCAGGTCGTCTCATCGGGGCTCGCCGGTTTTAATCGTGGCGACTACGTGCTGGGGTCCAAGGGTTGGCGGGAGTACTATGTTTCCGACGGAACGGATCTCACCAGGATCGATCCAGGGCTTGCGCCCATACAGAGCTACCTCGGTCCTCTCGGCATGACCGGTTTGACCGGTTATGCGGGTTTACTGGAGATCGGCAGACCCTCGGCCGGGGATACGGTGTTCGTCTCGGCCGCATCCGGGGCGGTTGGTTCGATTGTCTCACAGATAGCGAGAATAAAGGGCTGCCGCGTTGTCGGGAGCGCAGGGTCGGATGAAAAGGTGGAGTGGCTCCTGCAAACGGCGGGGATAGATGCGGCCATTAACTATAAAAGGGCTGAAGACCTGAACCGTGCGCTGCGCAAAGTGTGCCCGGAAGGCATCGACATTTATTTCGACAATGTGGGCGGAAAACACTTGGAAGCCGCGCTCTTCGGCATGAAGCCGCTTGGCAGGATCGTGCTTTGCGGCATGATATCGCTCTACAACGCGACCCGCATGGAGCCGGGGCCGTCAAACCTGGTTTTAGCGGTAGCCAAGCGTCTGACCTTGAAGGGGTTTATAGTATCGGATTACGAGCACCTGCGGGCTCAGTTCTACCTGGATATGAGCCGGTGGATTTCCGAGGGCGGGATAAAGTGGAAAGAGACTGTTGTAGAAGGGATCGAAAATGCTCCCGAAGCAATGATCGGCTTATTTAGAGGCGAAAACCTGGGCAAGATGCTCGTAAAGGTGGGAGAGCCGGAGTCTCACTCGAACTGAGAGCAGGGGAACTCTTTGCGGAGTGGGTCCCCGAAACCGGTCCTCACGTCAATTTTTCGGCAAGCCGGAGCACATACCGGCGCTCCTCGTCGCCAAACCATGGGGGATTGCCCGCGGCTGCATTTTCCAACACATGTTGGCTGTTGGACGTTGCGGGGATAGTCGTGTGGCAGCGGGGATCGCTCAGAATCCACTTGAGCAGAGCCTGCGGCCATGTCGTTACGCCGAAAGGCGCAAGAGGGGCCAGATCGTCTTCGGCAGGTTTGCGGCGCAGGTGGGCGCCTCCACCAAATGGCCGCATTATGACCACCCCAAGGCCCAGGTCTTCGGCCAGGGGCAGGATGTCTTTTTCCATTTCCCGCTGCTCGACGTTATACGGAATCTGAATGGCGTCGATCCTGCCGCTCTCCATGACACGTCGGAGTTCAAGCAAGGAAAGCGAGCCGTATTGGGTTGCCCCAATGGCCAGGACCTTGCCCTCCTCTTTGAGACGCTCGATCATCTCGAGGTGTTCCCGCCAGTTGAGGAGATTGTGGATTTGATAGAGATCGATCAGGCCTTCGAAATATAAAAGAGACAGCCTCGACTGCGCACATCCCTGCGGGGCGCTGTCGGCCCAGACTTTTGTCGCAATCTTCACCGCATCCCGCCGCCCTTTAAGGGTCAGACTCAATACGCGTTCGGCTTCCCCGTACATGGGGGAGCTGTCGAAGAACGCCGTGCCCGCATCTATTGCGCTGTCCACCACGCAACGGGCATTGGCTATCGCTTTGTTGCCTCGAAGGTCGAAGGTTCGCCATGTGCCCATACCCACTGCCGGGACGAGCAGGTCCGATTTGCCCAGTTTCCTGATCTGCAATGTTGCTTCTTCTTTCTTCAAAAAATCCGTTCGCAATGCTAATGCAATTTGACGGCGACTGAAAGCATGATTTGGAAAATTTTTCCCTCCCACCAGGCATTTTTTGCAATCATCACCATGAGGCAAGCGTCATCGCGCTGCCGCCCTCGGGTAAATCGACCCGGATTTAGCTCGGAAATTGACATCAATCATAAAATCCATGGCAAGCAAAACGGCTCCAAGAAAGCGTTTGAGACGCCGTTACATATCATTACCTAAATATACATTATGTTACCAAAGTCTTACTGGGAAAGTCCGATCATTGCTTTCAGGTAGACAGCATTGAAATTCGGGGTGTCGTTTGGATTGACGATACGGAAATGACGCGGGCAGATATTCGTTTTGGCAAAAGGTGTGATTCATTCAAAATAAAAAGGAGCAGGTCATGTCAGTTTCGGGAGTAAGCGGTTCAAGTCAGTTGTACTCGGAGTTGGTTTCCTTGTCTGATCAGTTGGGCAGCGGAAGTTCGAGTTCCACCGTTCAGCAGTCGAGCAGCGGGTCCTCGGATTCCGGGGATGGGGCGCTGATGCAAAGCGTCATGCAGGCGTTAAACCAGATGGGAATTTCGATGCCCCAGCATCCGGGCGGCCCCCCCCCGGATGCGGGTGTGAGTTCGACATCATCGACATCATCGACTTCGTCCACATCGTTGACGTCCTCAACATCGTCCACATCTTCTACATCTACATCGTCGACGGAGAATCCGGCACAGGCTTTGGGCAAGTTGATGCACGATCTGTTCGAAGCAATGAAGTCCCAATCAGATTCTTCTTCTTCGACCGCTTCTTCCTCTTCTTCTTCGACCACTTCCACGACGAGTTCGCCTTACTCCAACCTGTCGAGTAAAATCGAGGAACTGATTTCCGAGTTGAGCGGCTCCTCCACTTCGAGTTCGTCGTCAACGAGCACGAGCAGCAGCCTGGCGACGCTAAAAGCCGACTTCAGCAACCTGGTCTCGGCAATAGACGATGCCGGCGGCAAGGGTTCATCGACCAGCGCATCGAGCAGCACGGCTTCTACAAGCAGCACATCGAGCAGCACGGCTTCTTCGACCACCGCCGATTTGCAGACATTCCTCAAGGATTTGGTCGCGAGTCTCGGCTCCGGAGGGATGATAAGCGCAAGTGGCAACTTCACTAACGTCTATTCTTGATCCGTCGCGCACCATGGCGGCTCTTAAGGCAGGGGGCGGGGAAATCCCGCCCCCTGCCGCGCTTGGCGCCAAATGGCGCGCGGGTTTTCAATGGTTCGTCTGATTTGCGGTCCGCTCGAGGGAGTGAGTGTCATCGCACCAGGATGCGAATTGATCGGGAATGGTGTAGACGAAGCCCGCTCCGCGAACCGTTTTGATCCGCTCGATACCATTGTGTTCATAGCCGAGTTTTTTTCTAAGACGGCTAACGTGCATGTCGACGCTGCGGTCAAATGCTCCGAGGTCACGGCCCAGGGCGGCTCTGGCCAGGCGGTCACGCGAGACGACATGTCCGGCCTCTCTTAGCAGCACTTCGAGAAAGCTGAATTCAGCTGAAGTCAGCTTCAATTTTTCTCCGTTGCGCCAAACCATGCGGCCTCCCATATCCAGTTCGATATCCCCCAGGACCAACCGGTGCGGCGCCCGCAAATCTTTGGAGGAGAGCTTTCCCGCTCGCCGGAGAACCGCGCGGGTCCTGGCAAGCAATTCACGGGGATCGAGCGGCTTTACCATGTGATCATCCGCACCCTTTTCAAGAGCAACTACGCAGTCCATGACCCGGTTACCGGTCGTTAGCATTATTGTCGGGGTGTCCCGCTTCGAACCAATGGCCCGCAGCACTTCGCAGGAGTCGATTCCGGGCCGAACAGTACCCAGCAGGACCAGATCATATTCATCTGTGGCCGAAGCCAAAACATGCCTGAGAGCGCTCTTTGCGTCATGCATAAAAACCACCTCGAAACCATCGCCCGCAAGGTGGTCTGAAATCTTCTCGCAAAACTCAGCATCATCATCTATCAGCAACAGACGATACATTTACACTACCTCGTCATTTGCCGGCTTGCGGCGGTTTTGGCCAGGGCAGCTTAACGGTGTTTGCGAGCGTGAGGCCGTCGGTTTTGTACACATAAATAGCCGGTCCCGCCAATACGTAGAGCTTGCCGTTTGCCGCCCAAAGGCCGTGGGGGGGTGGGGGTGGCGGAGGGAGCATGGGCTCACGGGGCTCTTGAGCCTTGGTCATGCGCTGGACACCGGGAGGCGGACAAACGGGGAGATCCAGCGAATGCTCGAGGGTCATTTCCGGGAGTTTGTACTCCAGGAGCTTGCCGCCGGCCAATACGTAAAGGTGTTGTCCGTCGCCGAACAGGGCGGCCGGACCCCCACCCCTGAAGAACTTGGGCGCAGGCGGCGCGGCGACTGTCTGTTCGCCGCAGGCATAGCCCGCTCCCAGGAAGAGCGCGGCAAAGAGGATAGTGAACACCAGCAGTTTTTTCACGATTGTCTCCTTTCAGTTGATGTGTTTGTCATGGCCCCGACTCTAGACGGCAACTGTGGATAAAATATGGAGAGGGTGTGGAATTAGTGTGGAGAAGTTTACGGATGATTGACTTCCAGGGCTTAATAGGCCAGAAATGAAGATAGGCTATGGTTCATTTTTCGATGATATGCGACTGCCGCCGGTGGGATTTGTATGAAGCTCGAGTTAAGGCACAAGATATTTATTGCTTTTCTGCTTAACAGCGCGACGATTATTGTCTGTATACTCCTGATCGGCAGCTATTATGGCGAGCGCCATTTCAGGCGATACCTCGAAGGGGTTGAAGCCGAAAGGGTCTTAAAGCTCGCCGATGCGCTCGGACGGGAATACGGGAGAAGCGGCAACTGGAACGCGGTCCTCCATGACCCGGGGACCTGGACGAGCTTGAGATGGTTCGGACCGGGCATGGTTTGTCCAATGCCGGGAGATGAAATGGGTGGCCCCCCGCCAGGAGGTGGGGTGCCACTTCCTCCCCCCCACCCGAGGGTGGGGGAGTTCAAACGGGAAGCCGTCCCGGTTTTCCAACCGGAAGACAGGGCCCCCCTCCCGGTCCTTTTCCCGGTCGGCCGCCATTTCCGCCAATAGCACTGTTCGATGCGAACAAACGCCCCCTCGTTCCGCAGGGGGACTCTTCCCCGCCGGGCAGCTACCGTCTCACCCCCGTAAAAGTCAACAGTCGGGTGGTCGGGTGGCTTGGCTCAAGAGATTTCGGCCAGTTCGAGCGTCCCACTCACTATTTGGACGTAGAATTTTTGAGGCGGCAGTCGGAGACATTTTTTGCTACCGGCCTGGCCGTGCTGATCCTGGCAGGCCTTGTAACCTTCGTGTTGACCAGACATCTGCTTGCCCCCGTGAGGGAACTGGAAAGAGGAACAAAGGCCCTCGCATTGAGGCGGTTCGATACTCGAATCGGTGTGAGTTCTCACGATGAGCTTGGCCGGCTTGCGGCCGGGTTCAATGCGATGGCGAAAGCTCTCGAAAGACACCAGCAGACCCAGCAGCAATGGCTCGTAGACATCTCTCACGAACTTCGGACGCCCCTGGCTGTTCTTCTAGGGGAAATAGAGGCCATGCAGGACGGAATTAGAAGTGTGACAGGGCAGGGGTTGGATTCGCTTCACGATGAAGTGCTTCATTTGAGCCGAATAGTAGGCGACCTGCGGGACCTTTCCATGATCGAGGCCGGGGCTTTCAGCTGCGAGTTCGCCCCCGTAAACCCGGTGGAGATTTTGACCGAAACGATAGACCGCTACCGTATGCGGCTGGGTCTTCGAAATATAAGGCTCGACCTTCAGGAACCTGTCGGGGGGGCGGTCCAGGTCCTGGCGGACTCTGACCGGCTAAAACAACTCTTCTCCAATCTTCTCGAAAATACCCTGCGCTATTCTGACGACCGGGGAGTCCTCAAAGTTTCGTACGGGCCAGATGAGGAGCAATTTTTCGTGAGTTTTGAAGACTCGGGCCCGGGTGTCCCCGAAAAATCCCTCCCTTTTCTTTTCGACAGGCTCTACAGGGTAGACAGTGCGAGAACCAGGGAAAACGGCGGAAGCGGTCTTGGCCTCTCGATTTGCAAGAGTATCGCCGAAAGTTTCGGGGGCAGGATGGAGGCATCCAATTCCAGCCTCGGGGGGCTTAAAATCGGCATGAGTTTCCCTCTCCATTTTGGTCCGGGGGCCTGAGCCCGGCCGTGGTCCGATCAACCCGAACGCGCAGGAACTCCCGCGAAAAAGGAGACAGGTGATGAGCATGCGGGTCCTTGTGGTCGAAGATGAAATCAAGATAGCCGAAGTGCTGAGAGACTACCTGGTGAGCGCCGGCTACAAGGTTTCATGCCTGGCCCGCGGAGACACTGTCCCGCCTTATGTGAAACTCGAGCCCCCGGATATGATCCTGCTCGACATCATGATTCCGGAAATGAACGGCCTGGATGTCTGCCGTGCGATCAGGCAGTTTTCGAGCGTTCCGATAATAATGATCACCGCCCGGGTCGAAGAAATAGACAGGCTTATAGGTCTGGAACTTGGCGCGGACGACTATATCTGCAAGCCCTTCAGTCCAAGAGAGGTGGTGGCGCGCGTGAACGCCGTATTGAGGCGCTCGCTTGCCCCTGTTTCCAGAACCACGCTGCGTTCGGCGGATCTGGTCATTATCGAGGAAAGCCGCCGGGCGCTTGCCGGCGGGGTGGAACTCAGGCTTACGCCCTGCGAGTACAATCTCCTGCGGGTACTTGTGGGCAGCCCCGACCGGATTTTTTCTCGAAACGAACTGATCAACTCCGTGCAGGGATATGAATTCGATGGCTATGACCGAACGATCGACTCGCACATAAAAAACCTAAGGAAAAAGATTGGACGGTGTTTGCCGGAAAGGGAAATTATAGCAACGATTTACGGGGTGGGCTACAGGCTGAACTCCGGGGGCAAAGGATAAAAGAGCGGGGGCGGCTGCGCCGCGGCGAGTGCACCCCCACGGGATGCGGTTTGCGGGCTTACATTCCGCGAACCGGCAATCCGGCGCCCTTTCAGGACGCCACATAACATTGGTCCCTACAGACTCCGTCCCTCATGGCGGGCGTCCATTCTAAGGACCGCGAGCATGAAAAAGAGCCCCAGGATGAAAAGCACCTCGAGCGAGAGAACGGATATTCGGGGGTTGTTCGTCAAGTCCGATATGGCCCCGTAGAGCAGGGGGCCAAAGATCGCCGCCGCCTTGGTGCTAAAGGTCATGAAGCCGAAAAACTCCGCCTTTTTGCCCTCGGGGGCTTCGATCGCCATGTAGGCCCGCGCCGTCGCCTGGGTAGCCCCAAGGACCGACCCCGCGCAAACCGACAGGGCGTAGAAGTCGTAGATGGACTGGAAGATAACTATTCCCAAAAGGGCCAGTATCCAGACCACAATCGTTATGACGATCGTTTTGAGCAGCCCGATCCGGTTTGCGACTATTCCGCTCACCATCGCCCCGGCCGCGGCCGATAGCTGGATCAGCATGAGCAAGATCACGTTTTGTGTCACGGTGAACCTGAGCGTGTAGATCGTATAGGAGGAGAAAAAGACGATCACGGTCGCTATGGCGTCGGCTACGAAAAAATATGCGATAAGAAAAGTGAAGATGTTTTTTAGCCGGCGAATTTCCTTGAAAGTTTCAGAGAGCCTGGCAAAGCCTTCAGTTATGGTTTTTTTGTCACTTGTGCCATGTTTTGGCGAGTCCTTCAAAAAGACAAACGAAGGCAGGGCGAAAATGGCGTAGGCCGCCCCGGCCACCAGCAGGATAATTTTGCCTCCGGGTACGTTAGGCACCAAAAAAATCATACTGACAAGGGCTGCGAACCCGGCGATGTATCCCAGCCCCCAGGCGAGCCCGGATAGCTTTTCGACCGAGCCCGTGGGGGCTATTTCCGGAAGGAACGCATTGTAGAAGGTCATCGCCAGCGTATAGCCCACATAGCCCGCGCTTACGAAAAACATGGCCCGTGCTTCCTGGCCTGGTCCTGTGAAGTAGAGGGCAAAAAGGCTCAGTATGGATAGAGACGCAAAAGCTGCCATGAAGCTTTTCTTGCGTCCCTTTACGTCAGCTATCGCCCCGAGAATCGGCGCCAGAAGAACGGACACCGCCATGGCCGAGGATATGGTCACGCCCCACAGGAAATCCGAATAGCCCTTTTGGCCGACTATGACCTGCTTGAAATATAAGATGAAATAGGCAGTAAGAACGACCATCGAAAACCAGGCGTTGGCGAAATCATAGAGGAGCCAGGAGACAATCTTTACCGTCCGGCCTGGAGTGGAATCGAGGCGGCGGGCGCCGCCCGAACTCGAAATGGTTTCCATGTAGCCCATTGCCTTATCCTGCGATCCAGCCTTTCGAGATCGCATCTTCGATCATCTTTTCCGCGAGGTCCCACAGGACCGGCGCACCATCGGCCATGAAGCTGTTTCTCGAAAAAACCTGCTCTTTTTTAATCCCGTGCTTTTGCCACATGATCCCGCCCGATCTGAAATTGTTCAAAAGCGGCTGGAGCCTGTCCAGGGACGCGGCAAACAGCGCGTCGGCGGTCCCGGCGGATTCGAATTCCTCCCAAAGAGAGCGCAATTCTTCCGCCTGCCCGGCGGGTAAAAGGCTAAAAATCCGGTCCGCGGCCTTCTTTTCCCTCTCCGGTTTATCCCTGTTTCCATCTTCGTCGTAGCAGTAGGTGTCGCCCGCGTCGATTTCAACGAGATCGTGGACCAGAATCATCTTGAGGACCTTTAGAAGGTTTACCGGGGCCTTCGAGTGTTCGGCCAGCACCATGGCCAGGACCGCCAGATGCCATGAGTGCTCGGCGGAATTCTCCTGCCTGGAGCCGTCCATCAAAAGCGACTGACGCACTATGCTCTTCAACCTGTCGATTTCGACCAGGAATTCGATTTGCCGGGCAAGGCGACTCATATCCATTATCCACCTCTTTTATGTTTTCGGAGTTTGCCAGCACCTTCATGCCAAAGTCTGAGAAATATATCCACCTATTTTACCGGAGCCGGTGAGATTTGCCCGCTTCGGGGAAGGCTGGAGATGTTTGGGGAGTTTAAAATCTTTGCCCCGGGATAAAAAAGCCGTTGACACAATCAAAAGTTTGCTATACCTAATTAAGTGTCTTATTTCTAATAGAGGTGACCATGATGTTCAGCTACAATCATCCCGGCAGGTGCGCTAAGTTGTCCGAGTCCGAATGCATGCCCATGCCCCTGTGCAAGGCTAAAACGGGAAAAAGGTTCAAGGTCGCCTGCGTGCACGGTGAGAGGGGATTATGCGCCCGCATGGCCGCCCTTGGGATTTATCCGGGTGCGGAGATGCATCTTTTGTGCACCGGGTGCGTACGTGTGAACGGGGGACTCCTGAGTCTTGGGGAGGATGTGTCCGACAAAATCCTGGTTACTCCCTCCACATAGAATGGAAATTGAGCGGCGCGCTGAGCGCCGTTGTTTTTTGGAATAAATGTTAGGAAGGCCTAATTATAAGTCGAGGATTTTAATGCCGATCGTACCTTTACGCAAAATGACAAAAGGGCAGAAGGGAACCATCCATCGCGTTACCGCATCCGGCGAGCTTGGGCGCCGCATACGGGACATGGGGCTGGTGCCTGGAACTCCGTTCAGTGTCCAGGGCCGCGCGCCGCTCATGGACCCGGTGGCGATCCGGGTGAGAAGATTTACCTTGACTCTTCGCAATAGCGAATCCGATTATATCGAGGCCGAAGTGGAGGAGAGTCAAACATGAAAATCGATATAAAACTGGGGGAAACCCCTGCCCGCACATCAGAGATATTTATCGGGGAAGACATGATGGAGCGGATTCCGGCTGAGCTGGGAAAGGCGCTCGGGACGCGCTCGGCTTACTGGATATGGGATGAGGCCGTGTGGGCGCTGTGGGCCGACAGGGTAGAGGGGTTGGGTTGGCCCATGGACAGGAAGGGTCGGGTAATCCTGTTTACGGCCTCGGAATTCGATAAGCGTATTTCATCGGTCGAGCTTCTTGCCAGGCGCCTGGTAAGCAGCGGCGCCGGCCGTGACAGTGCGGTCATCGCGGTGGGCGGGGGCGTTACCGGGGATGTGGCCGGTTTTTTGGCCTCGATCTACATGCGGGGCATACCCTGTTTTCAGATCCCGACGACTCTTCTGGCGCAGGTGGACAGCGGCATCGGAGGAAAGACGGGTGTGGATCTTCCCGAGGGCAAAAACCTTCTCGGAACTTTTCAGCAACCACGGCAGGTGTATATCGACCCGCGCTTCCTCAGCACTTTGCCCGATGACGAATTGAGACAGGGAATGGCGGAAGTAATCAAGTCGGCAATGATCGGGGACGAAGTGCTGTGGAAATTTGTGGAAACCAACTTCGACGCCATCAAAAGGCGCGATGTGAACACGCTGTCGAGGGTAATTTCGGCGAGTTGCCTTCTTAAATCCAGGATCGTGCAGGCCGATGAAAAAGAATCGGGCGAAAGGCGTTCGCTCAATCTCGGCCACACCGTGGGGCATGCGCTGGAGAAGCTGACCGACTATAGACTGCGGCACGGCGACTGCGTTGCGACCGGCATGGTGGTGGCAGCGCAGCTCTCAAAGCGGCTCGGAAAAATGCGAGCCGAGGACTTGCAGCGGTTGGAAAGCATTTGCGAAACTTGGGGAATGCCGGTGCGCATTCCGCCTTCGATAAAATCCGAGGCGATAATCGATGCCGTTCGCGCCGACAAGAAGCGCATCGGCGACAAGCTTCACTTCATAATGCCGGTGCGGATTGGCAAAGTCATCGAATTTACCGGTATCGATAATGGAGACTTCAGTGAGGTGCTAAGATCTCTTGGCGCGGGGTAGCCGGTGTGGCCCGGCTCGCCGGCTTGAAAGCCGGCGAGCCGGGCCACACCGTGTCCTTAGTGCTGCCGGGAGAGTTCCCCGTCTTTGAGTGTCGTGAAAATAAGCCTGCCGGCCGTAGTCTGCAGTATGCTCGTAACCGAGACTTCGACCTCCCTTCCCAGGAGCTTGCTCGCGTTTTCCACCACCACCATGGTGCCGTCTTCGAGATAAGCTATGCCCTGTCCCTGCTCCTTGCCTTCCTTGAGGATAAGAAGCCTTAGCACCTCGCCGGGCAAAACAACCGGTTTCAAAGCATTGGCCAACTGGTTGATGTTAAGGACCTGGATTCCCTGGACCTCGGCCACTTTCGAGAGATTGTAATCGTTGGTGACCACTTTGGCGTTTAGCCTCAATGCCAGGGCTACGAGTTTGGCATCGACTTCGCTCAGGTTCGCAAAGTCCTGCCTGTCGATTTGAACTTCAACCAGTTTTTCGAGCTGAAGGCGCTTGATGACGTCCAGTCCGCGCCGCCCGCGCACCCTTCTTGTAGGGTCCTGGCTGTCGGCAATGTGCTGGAGTTCCTGCAAAACGAATTCGGGGATCACCAGTACGCCGCCAATGAAGCCGGTCTCAACTATGTCCGCAATACGCCCGTCGATTATAACGCTCGTATCGAGAACCTTTGTCATCGGGTTGGTACGCATTCCGCGGCCAAAAAGCGGCCAGTTGGGGAAACGCACTTCCTCGACCTTGATGCTGCCTAACACCATCCCGATATAGCCAAAAATGCAAGATAAGATAATATAGATGACAACGCTGATCGTGGTGTTTTGCATCGAGGCGAATCCCACGCCGATGTACTTGGCGATGGAAAGGCCGAGGACCAAACCGATGGTTCCGCCCGCAAGGAGCTTTAGCGGGATATGATTTATGAGTTTTTCGACGCTGAGCCCGGCAAGGCCCACAACGAAGCCTCCAACGCCTCCGGCCCACGGAGCCCACCAATAATGCACTGCGCTCTGACCGTTCAGGCTGAACCCGATAAGATAGCCTCCAGAGGCACAAACCGCGATCAGGAACAGTTTCAGAGTGAACCAACCCCATTTCACATTTCTCACCCCCTCTCTCCTAACAATATGCGGGTAGAAGCAATAGACTGCCAGTTCAGGGGATGAATCCTTGAAAACGGACTCGGGGCTGATGAAAGATTCGGCTGAACCGGGCTATCCTAAAATTTGAAAAATGGACTGTTCGATTTCACTTTCCGTAACGTCCTGAACTATGGAAAGTTCCTTTAGAAGAAGCGTTCTGGCCGTATCGAGCATCTTCCTTTCGCCGAAGGAGAGTTCCTTGTCGCCCTTTAGCACGGTCAGATCGCGCAGGACCTCGGCAAGTTCGTAAATCGACCCGGTCTTTATCTTTTCCATGTACTCGCGGTAGCGCCTGTTCCAGGTGCCCCCGTTTACCGATACTTCACGTCTGATAAGTATATCGAACACCCTGGGAATGTCGGTCTGGGTAATCAGGCCTCTCAAGCCGACCGTTTGAGCGTTGGGAACCGGAATCATAATCTTCATATCATTTTCCAGGATTCTCATCACATAGAAATCCAGGCTCTTACCGCCGATACTCTTCGACTCGATGGACTCGATTTTCCCGACACCATGTGCCGGGTACACAGCCAAATCGCCGATTTTAAACATAGAACCTCCCACACGAGACTGCCAAGGAAGCAAAGCTTTTTAATTTTACCACCGCTTCTACTCTTTGCAAAGGTTTAATGGGAAGCCGGAAGGGAACGAGCGAAAAAACGGGCGATAGGACAAAGAATGCAAAAAAAATAGAATTGCGACACGGCCGACAGGCTCAGGAAAAGCCCAGAAAACCGTTTATGGCCCAAAAACACCCGTGGGTCCCAATAAAGATGCGAGTTAATTGTAACGCTTCGCACGCTGTGAGGCAAAAACTATTTGCGGGAAGCCGGGATAGAGGGATTGAACCTTTTGCCCTGCTGCTCGATCTGGGTTTTGATCTTTTTGACCAGATCGGAGTAGGCATCCTCGAGCGTCCTTTTCATGGTCACGACCTGACCCTGGCTTACGATCAACCGCATCAGTTCAGGAATCTTGAGAGCCGAAGAGGACTTGATATAGATCGGCTGGATGTAGAGTATGATTTTGCCGACCGGTAAAACGATGATTTTACCCCTGTCGACTCTTGAGCCCGCTTGGTCCCACAGGGAGAATTGCTGGGATATGGTCGGGTTTTGATTGATCAGGGCGTAAATCTGCGATGGGCCGTAGACGAGTTCGCCCTTCGGGAAATTGTAGATTATGATCTTCCCGTAGTAGGGGGCGTCGCAGCCGACCAGGGCAAGGGAGCGGAGGTTATCGCGCCCGATCGGGCTCATGGGTTGGAGCAAAAGGAAGTCGAACCGGCTCGGCTGTAAGAGGTTGAGGGTCAGGTAATAGGGTACGATCTCGGAGGATTTTTCACCAACGAAGGTCTTGGGAAACTGCCAGACGTCCTCTCGCTGATAGAAGACCTCCGGGTCGGTCATGTGATACTCCGCGTAAATCTGCATCTGCGTTTCAAAGATATCCTTGGGGTAGCGGACGTGCTCCTTGACGTCGCGGTCCATAAGGGAAGCGTCTTTGAACAGCCCGGGGTAGATCCTGTTGTAAGCCTCGGCAATGGGGTCCCGGGGGTCCCAGATATAAAAATCGACCGTTCCGTTGTAGGCGTCGATCACGATCTTTACGGAATTACGGATGTAGTTGATCTGCCCTTTGCCGGTCGCCGTTGAGGCGGAGTAGGGGTATTCGTCTGAGACCGTGTAGGCATCCTGGATCCAGAAGAGTCCTTTTTTTGTTACCACCAGGTAGGGTTCATTATCCAAAATAAGGTAGGGCACCATATCATGGAGCATGACGCTCAGTTTGTTCCGGAAGATTATCTTGGAATTGGGGAGCATCTTGGTCGTGAAAAAAATGTTCTTGTCTTTGAAGTGGAGCGCAAAGACGAAACGTTTGAGAATGGAATCAACGGGCACGCCCCCTTTGCCGTTGTATGCGGTCATCACATTGCGCATCCCCTTGGGGTAGTCGAGTTCACCGGAGCTGTTAGGGGCGATGACGAATTTGTCGTTGGAATTGCGTCCGTAATAGATGCCGGGCTGTTCTACCTGGAACCCGTAATCGGAGAGGGGCGGAATTCCGCGTAAAAACCAGACCATCGGTTCGTCGCCGCTCTGCTCGGCCGGGGTCATTACCGCCCCGTAGCCGTGGGTGAAGGAAAGGTGCCGGTTTATCCAGCTCTGAGCCCGTTGCGGGATGAGAGACCAGTTGAGTTCCCGGGCGGCGAGATTGACCTGTTGATACACACCGTTTACGGTGTAGCGATCGACGTAGACGTAGGGGAAATCGTAGTAGGTGCGCAGGTCTTCGAGTTGCCGGTAGAAATCGTCAAGCTCGTCTCGGTCCCATACCGGGGTGTTCCTCAGAATCGTCTCGATATCGGGTATCGATTCGAGTTCGGAAAGCTGGTGTGAGGGCTCGAAGTTGCGGACCTCCACATTGGTGAGGTTGTAGGCCGAAAGGGTCGACTCGATGTTGTCGGCTATATAGGGGCGCTCGGTCGTCGCCTCGTTAGGCTTGACGATGTAGTATTCGAAAAGTGCCAGGGGGAAGGCGGAGTACCTGAGGCCAAGAGCGATGGCGAAGGTCACTCCAATCGCCATGAGAATTTTCCCCCCCTTGCGCGTGTTCATGAAATAGACGAAGGATATGGCGGTTGCGGCGAGGAAAATGAGACAGGCCCAGATGAGAGGCCAGGTTATGTTCATTTCGATGTAGCCGGGCCCATAAAAAAGCGGCATGTGGCCCCTGCCGTACAAAAGGTCGTATCGCTGAAGGACAAAGTCCCACATCTCGATCAGAAATGCCACGAAGACAAGGAGGCTGAGGTGCACCCGGGCGCCGGAGGGGATCCGTTTTTCTTCCCTGTCGAGCAGTCTTTTCTCGATCAGGTAGAGGAGGGCGACAGCGATCAGCAGGATGCCGAAAGCTATTAGCAACCGGTTTTGGAGCAGCCTGTAAATAGGGTAGGCGAAAAGATAAAAGGAGATGTTCTTCCCGTATACGGGGTCAGTAAGCTTTGCCGCGGGAGAAAACAGGTAGAGCAGGAAACTCTCCCACCTCTCGTACAGAGGAAGGGCTATCACCACGGAAAGGAGCATGGAAAAAGGCGTATAGACCCACATAGAACCGGTTCGAAACCCGAGGAGCAACCGCCGATAGGAGGGAAGCGAGTCCACCGGACGGGTTTTCGAGGCCGGGGATGTACCCAGGAAACGGGATGCGGCCAGGAAGTTGAGGAAAAATATCAGGAAAAAGCAAATGAAGACAGAGCTGAAAACGGCATACTTGTAGAGCACCCGCTGCCAGAAATAAAGTTCGTGACCCAGAGAGGCGAACCACCAGATATTGACCAGAAAATCCGTGAAAAAAAGGCTGGTGGCGACTATGGCTGCAATAATGGCCACGATCGACATCCCGAGGGCAACAAGCCATCGTTTCCAGCGGATCATTCAATTCTCCTTGGTTAAAACCCGGCCCGGGCGAGCAAAAAAAATGGACGCCAAGGCGCTTCCGTCAGCAGAAAAAGCCTACGAACATCTTAAAAAAACCTGTAAACAATAGCAGTTTCCGCTCAGGAATAGAACAATTTCCTTGAAGACAAGAGGTTAATCTTTAGTTTTGAGCGCAATTTCAAGCCATTGGCTTGCGGTGAAAAATACAAGTTGAGAGCTTCCCCCGCAAGTTCAAGCACCAAGAATCGTGAGGCGGCAATTTCTTGCCGCCTCACGATTTACGGACATGGGTGAGACTACCCAATTACAGCGAGAACGTCACCCTTCTGAACGGACTGGCCCTCTTTGCAAAGCACCTGTTTAACTGTCCCCGAAACTTGGGCAAGCATGGAGTTTTCCATCTTCATCGCCTCGAGGATCATTATGGTGTCGCCTTCTTTTACGGTGTCGCCCTCTTTTACTTCGTAGCGAATCACCATGCCGGGCATGGGTGCTTCGAGCTTGGAGCCGCCGGCAATCGCCGCGGGCGCGGGGCAAGCCGCGGCCGCGGGGCGAGCGGGTTGTGCCTGTACCGGGGCCTGTGCCTGTGCCGGGCGAGCGGCGGGTGCAACCGGGCTAACTCCAGAGGTAAGAGGAGTACCCCCCACAACCTCGACATCGACCGAAAAATAATCGCCATCGACAAAAACATTGAACTGGCGGGTAGCCGGCCCCTTGGGAGGAACCTCTTTTTGGGGCTTTTCGACCAGAAGCCCGGCCTTGGCCTTTTTGACCAACTCGGCTTCCCGGGCGCAATCCTCGAGGGTCTTGGGGCGGACTTCCGGGGGAACGGGCTCGTTGCCGTATTTCCAGTTGAGGAATCGCTTTCCGGTCATGGGGTACATGCCGTAGAGAATGACATCGTCGATGTCTTTGGCCAGTCCTTTGGTATCCTCGAAATTTTTGGGCATCTCGGGTTCGAGATACTCAGCGGGGCGGCCGGTGATCGGGGTCTCGCCTCTGGGGTAGCCCTTCAGTGCCTTTTTCTGGATTTCCGGGTTCACGGGGACGGGTGTGCATCCGTAGAGGCCAAAAAAGAGGTCCTTGCTCTGGGCGGAAATCATTTTGTATCGTTCTTCGGGCGTGTCGAAAAGGACGTTATTGACCGCCTGGATGCCCACTATCTGGCTGGTGGGGGTAACCAGGGGGACCTGGCCCATATCTTTGCGGACCTGGGGCAGGGCCTTGAAAACGTCGTTGAGCCTGTCGGAGGCATCCATCTCTCTTAGCTGATTGATCAGGTTGGACAACATGCCGCCCGGGGTCTGGTGCAGCAGAACGCCGATATCTATGGTGGACATGCGGTCATCCAGCAGATGCCGGTACTTTGGCGAAATCTTCTCAAACCACTCGCTGCACTTTGCGAGCTGTTTTAGATCGAACCCGGTGTCGCGGTTGGTGTATCTTAAGGCCATCACCAGGGGTTCGATGGCCGGGTGCGAGCTTCGGTAGGCCCAGGGCGAAAGGCAGGTGTCGATTATGTCGACGCCGGCTTCGATCGCCTTTAGAAGCGAGAGAATCTCCCATGCCCGAAGTGAAGTGGCTGTGCAGGTGAACAGGGACCTTCACGTTCTGCTTTAGCGCTTTAACGAGGTAGTAGGCGTCGTAGGGGGCTATGAGGCCGGCCATGTCCTTGACGCAAACAGTATCGGCCCCCATGTCTTCTAGTTGTTTGGCCTTGTCGATGTAGTATTTGAGGTTGTATACGGGGCCGCCCATCCGGGGTTCGGTAAGCGAGTAGCAGATGGTGCCCTGGAAATGCATCCCGCTTTTCTTGATGGGCTTTATGACCGTTTCGAAATTTCTATAGTCATTCAAGGCGTCGAAGGTCCGGAAGACGTCAATGCCGTTGGCGATCGCGCGTTCGACGAAGGCTTCGGCCATGTCGTCAGCGTAGTTGCGGTAGCCGACGAGGTTTTGGCCGCGGAGAAGCATGCTGAGTTTTGTCTTTTTGAGATATTTTTTGAGCAGGCGCGGCCTTTCCCACGGGTCTTCATTGAGGAACCGGTGCATGGTGTCAAAAGTTGCCCCGCCCCAAACCTCCATAGCCCAGAACCCGACTTTTTCCATCTCTTCGGCTATGGGCAGCAGATCTTCGTTTCTGCCCCTGGTGGCGAAAAGCGACTGATGTCCGTCGCGGAAAGTAAGGTCTTGAACCTTGAGCGGGTTGTCCACCTTGACCGGTGTCTCATCGAGCATCATTGCCGTTAACGAAGTGCCGTGCAAATGTGACTTATCCATTCCTTGCGTCTCCTTATGGCCGTTCAAGACAATACGCGGACCGGTCCGCGGCATGTGGCAGGCTTGCCGGACCCGCGGGCAAAACTTGGCCCCGGGCCGCGGCGTATCAATCAGGCTTTCCAAATCTTTTAAAAAAAAACGACGACTGTGGGACAAAGGCGAAGCGCTAACGAGGCAAGCGCATCTGCCAGGTCCACCTGATATTCATGGCCGCCTGCCTGCCGGCCAACGCAAAAGAGTTGGGCATAACCACGAAACGCTCGGTCCGGCCAAAAGATTGGCCCTGCGCAAGCATAGCCTCCTGTTCGGCCTGCAGGTAAAGCCCGACAGCGGACGAAATGGCCGCAATCACCTTCGGATCAACGTTCATCTGCGCCTCCAAGAATCGAGTGAGATTGGATTTGGCTCCCCCCACCGGCCTATTCCCGGTCATGGAAAACGAGCCAGGGCTGGGAGTTTCACGTAGAGTTATGCCGCGCGGCGTGTTTTTTTCTTCAGGTTGCCGATCCTGCGACGAAAAGAATCCGCAAGCTTTGCGTTTCCGTCCTCCAGGGCCTTCAACCGCTTTTCCTTCACCTCTTTGATCTTCGCTTTGAGCACCCGGACATCGAAGATTTTTTTCTTGCTGACCTCATCGACGATGCCGCGTTCTTGCTTGATCGCGGCTATGAGTTCGGTCTTGTTCATGCCGTGGACGCCAATGATGCCGCCAATGGACAGACCGAGTTCGCGAAGTTCCTTCGCGGTCATTTTATCGAGAGGCTTTTCTTTTTTCTCTTTTTCCTTCTTACCCATTGCTATTTACTCCTTTTCGCTCTTTTTCTCTAAAATCTCGGCCATTCTGAGGAATGGTCTGAATAAATCGATCGGAATCGGAAAGATCGTGGTCGAGTTTCGCTCCGTGGCTATCTCGCGAAGTGTTTGCAGGTAGCGGAGCGTAACGGCGACCGGCTTCTGTTCTAAAATGTCTGCTGCGGCCGCGAGCTTGCCGGCGGCCTGGAACTCACCTTCGGCGGCGATAATCTTGGCTCTGCGCTCGCGTTCGGCCTCCGCCTGCTTTGCCATCGCCCGCTGCATTTCCTGTGGCAGGTCGATCTGCCTGAGTTCGACAAGGGAGACCTTTATGCCCCACGGGTCGGTGTGGCTGTCTACGATTTCCTGGATGTGCGCATTGATCTTGTCCTGCTCGGAGAGCAAAGTGTCGAGTTCCCCGTGCCCGCAGACGGTGCGCAAAGTCGTCTGCGCGATTTGGCCCGTGGCGTAGAGATAGTTTTCAACCGAGAGGACCGCTTTAACGGGGTCGACCACCCGGAAGTAAATCACCGCGCTCACCTTTACAGAAACATTATCTTTCGTGATGACGTCCTGGGTGGGGATTTCCTGGGCGATTGTCCGCAGGCTTACTTTGCGCATCCGGTCAAGAATGGGTATGAGCAGGATAAGGCCGGGCCCCTTTGCCTGAATGATGCGCCCGAGCCTGAAGATCACCCCTCGTTCGTATTCATTGAGAATACGGATGGCATTGGCCAAAAAAAACACCACCAGAATAATAATGGCGACAAAGGAAAGGCTCAGGTTAAAGAACATGGAAGTCTCCTCTCAATTGGAGCGCAAGTGTTCGTTCCGCTATGGCCAAACTTCAATTCCTACCATCGATCCTTTTCACTTTCAACTTTAAATTCCGAACTTCCACCACTTCGACGCTTTCCCCCTCTTCGATCCGCTCTTCGGCCATCGCACTCCACAACTCGCCGTTTACGAATACCTTGCCTTCCGGGTCTATGCGCCGGGTGGCCTTGCCGGTCATCCCCAAAAGGGCCTCAACGCCCGTACTTGGCTTGGAGGCCTGCGCCTTGAAGGCAAGGCGGGCCACGGCGGCAAAGAAAAAAGAGACCGCGGCCGAAGTCGGCAGAAGGACCGACAAGGCCACCCGGTCGGCAGGGTTGCGGAAAAGCATGACGGAGCCAAGCACAACGCACACCACTCCCGCAAGGCTAAACAGTCCGTGCGACAGGATTTTCACCTCGAGGATGAAAAAGACAAGCCCGAGAAGGATTATCAGAAAACCGGCGTAGTCGACCGGAAGAGTCTGAAAAGCGTAGAGGGCCAGAATCAGTGAGATCCCGCCGACTACACCCGGAAGGACTGCCCCGGGTCTTGAGAGTTCGAAATAGAGACCGGCCAGGCCTATCATGAGCAGAAGATAGGCGAGGTCGGGATTGCCGACGACTTGCAGCAGCCTGTCCTGCACGGTTGGTGAAATGGTGTGGACTTGCGCTCCGGCGGTCTTTAGAACGATAGTCGCTCCTCCGCGCTGAAGGTGCCACCCGTCGAGTTTTTTTAGCAGGGAGTCCAAATCGTTTGCGACAAGGTCTATCACATTGAGTTTGAATGCCTCCTGGGCCGAGGCCGAGACACTTTTTCTTACCGCCTCCTGGAACCACTCCGCGTTTCTGCCCCGTTCGGCGGCGATGCTCCTGGCAAAGGCGAGAGCGTCGTTCAGGATTTTTTCATTCATCGTTGAGGATAAAGTCCCCCCGGACTCGGAAACGGGGTGAGCGGCGCCGATGTTGGTGCCGGGGGCCATCGCGGCAATATCGGCCGCCTCGGTTATGAAGACTCCGGCTGAGGCGGCCCGTGCGCCGGCGGGAGAAACGTATACGACGACCGGAACCCGTGAATTAAGAATCGATTGACAGATTTCTCGCATGGAAGTCATCAGCCCGCCGGGAGTGTTGAGCAAAATAACCAGGAACCGGGCGTGGTCGTTTTGAGACTGCGTGATGGCGTACTGAATGAATTGCTCCACCCCGGGATTTATCGAGCTCTGGACCTGGATGACGTTTATGTGCGGCTTCCGCGCCTCAGCCGGCCGGCAGACAAAAAGAAGAGTCGCGGTCAAAAAAAGGGCCAAAAGGGGGATAAGTTTATATCTCATCGAAGGAGCTTCCTGACCTCTTTTAAGTCCTCCCACGCCGACGCCTTCCGGGTAGGGGTCCTGAGCAGATAGGCCGGGTGATAGGTGCACACGAGGGGGATTCCGCGCCAGAACCGGCCCGCGCCCCGCAGCTGTGAAAGCTGCCGGCTTGTCCCCAGAAGGGCCTGGGCGGCGCTAAGGCCCAGCGCACAAATGACCCTCGGGCCCAGGGCTTCGATCTGTCTAATGAGAAAGGGGGAACAGGCCGCCGCTTCGTCGGGCAGTGGGGTCCGGTTTTCCGGCGGACGACACTTCACGACGTTGCAGATGTAGACCTGGGAGCGCTCGAGGCCGATTGCGAAGATCATTTTGTCGAGAAGCTTTCCGGCCCTTCCGACAAAGGGGCGCCCCAGCCGGTCCTCGTCAGCTCCCGGCCCTTCACCGACAAAGAGCAGGCCGCTTTGAGGCGAGCCTTCCCCGAACACCAGGTTCGTGCGCCCGGAATGAAGCCCGCATCTTGTGCACCCATTCAACTCTTCGCTTATTTGGGAAAGCTTTTCCATCGGATCGAAAGAACCCGCCGGCTGCGTTTGTTCCTGCTTTTCTTCATTATGCGTTTCTTCAACAGGTTTTGGAGCGGCGCAGTGTTCAAAGCCGCGGATGCCCCCCGCCCGGCAGCCCCAAAGATACCACCGGAGTTGTTCGAAACAATCCGCAAGTTCGATTCCCGTATCGCTTCGAATCAATTTTCCCCGCCCGACAGAAGCCTTTCGACCCTGTCCCAGATGTGCATGGCCACTTCATCTTTTGTCATGAGGCTAAGATCGCTCGCCTCTCCGCTTCGTGTGATTATTTTAACCTCATTTGTGTCGGAGCCAAACCCGGCACCTTCCTTTGTGAGGTCGTTGGCAACGATTAAGTCCAGGTTTTTGCGTATCAACTTGTTCGTGGCGTTTTGGGCGAGATTTTCGGTTTCGGCGGCAAAGCCTACCAGCACCTGCCCCGGGGGTTTTGCCGCCCCAAGGGATGCAAGGATGTCCGGGTTTGGCTCAAAAATCACATTAAGCCCCTCCGGCGACTTCTTGATTTTGTGTGGCGACGTTTCCGAAGGCCGGTAGTCGCTAACCGCTGCCGTCATGACGATTGCGTCCTGTTTGGAGGACATCTTCAAAATGACGTCGTGCATTTCAAGAGCGCTCGTTACACATATCCGCTCGACCCGCGCGGGAGCATCGAGAGAACACGGGCCGGAGACCAGGCAGACCCCGGCGCCCCGCCTTGCGGCAATCCTTGCCAGTGCGTAGCCCATTTTCCCGCTCGACGGGTTGCTTAAATAACGGACCGGGTCGAAGTGCTCCCTTGTGGGGCCGGCGCTCACCAGTACGTTTCTGCCGGCAAGGGTTTGGGGCGTGAGCAACCGTATGGCGCTTTCGAGGATATCCCCGATATCGGCCAGGCGCCCGGCGCCCTCCTCCTGGCAGGCAAGAGAGCCGACACCGGGCGGCTCGATCCTGTATCCCAGTTCGGTAAGGGTCCGCAAGTTGCGCTGCGTTGCGGGGTGCTCCCACATCTTCACGTTCATCGCCGGACAGACCAGCACCGGGGCGGTTGTTGCGAGCAAAATGGTGGTCAGGTAGTCGTCGGCGATTCCCGCGGCCATTTTAGCCATGAGATTGGCGGTAGCCGGGGCGAGAACAACCAGGTCCGCGAGCCTTGCCTTCTGGATGTGGGAGATCCGCGACTCCGATTCCATGCTGAAGAGATCTGTGCCGACGGGATTGTTCGAAAGCGCCTGGAAAGTGAGAGGGGTCACGAACTGCTGCGCGCCCGAGGTCATGACCACGTGCACCGACGCCCCCTCTTTTACCAGAAGGCGCACCAGTTCAGCGGCCTTGTATACGGCGATCCCGCCGCTTACACCGAGAAGGATTGACTTTCCTTTCAACATAGCTGCTTAAAAGGCCTCCCGATTGACCCCTCGGGTCAATTATTTTTCTAGTAGAATCAATTCCTCTATCGGCTGCCTGTGGGATTTCTGGCTGTGGTGGGCAGGATGGCCGACGGCAACGACGGCCATGAGTTCCAACCGCTCGGGCAGTTCGAGGATTTCGACGACGCGATCCGCGTTTTTGAGGATCTCCCCTATCCAAACCGCTCCGAGGTCCATAGAATGGAAAGCCAGGAGCATGTTTTGCACGCATGCCCCGATGGCCTGGCAATCCTTGGTGCGGTCATAGGAGGTCTGCGTGTCCAGCAGGACCACTACGAGCACCGCGGCGGACTTGAGCGTCGAGGAGTACCTGGTAAGAGCCGCCAGCGCCTCCCTGCACTCCGCGTCACGAATAATTGCAAAGCGCCACGGCTGGTTGTTCAACCCCGAAGGCGCCCATCCGGCCGCCTTGAGCGCTTCCAGCACCAAGTCGCGGGATACGGTGGCATCCTGAAACTGACGGACGCTGCGCCTTTCATAAATAGCTTTCATCACTGGTGAGTCGGGCATAATCATAGGCTTATTCCTCTGTATAATTTCCGGGAAAGTATCCCACAGAACCGGCTCACTATGAAACAAATAATTTGACCGGTGCGTCTCAAGAAGGGCATGTGAGGGAGGGGAGGGGGGCAGACAATTTATGAAATTGTAATTAAAGAATAGTCTTCTATAATGGGCGTCTTTGCGTAACGCCCCCGCGGGGCGCCGTCAGGCAGGCACGCATTGTCACCTCTTTTTTTGAAAGGGTGGCAGAGGGCATTGGGGATTCTCTTTTGTTAAAGACCGGGAACCAAAAAGGGCATGTCCACCGAGAACATAATCGAAATACGCGGTTTGAACAGTTCCTACAACAGCCGGCAGGTATTGTTCGATATAACTTTTCCCATTCCTCTCAGCCGGGTTACCGTCATCATGGGGGTGAGCGGCTGCGGGAAAACAACCCTTTTCCGCCATCTAACGGGGCTCAAGAGAACGCAGCGGGGCGAGATCAGTATCGACGGCAAGGATTTGGGCTCGTTTTCCGAAGGGATGCTCATGGAGTACAGGCGAAGGATCGGCGTGCTGTTTCAGAGCGGGGCTCTTTTCAATTCGCTCTCCCTTACCGACAATGTCGCCATGCCCTTGCGCGTTCACACCGGTCTGGCCGCGGAAACCATCCGGATCATGACGCTCATGAAACTCAACATGGTCGGTCTGGCTGAATTTGGCGACTACATGCCCTCACAGATGAGCGGGGGAATGAAAAAAAGGGCGGGGCTGGCGAGGGCGCTCATAATGGACCCGGAGATGCTGTTTGTCGATGAGCCATCCTCGGGCCTGGATCCGATTACGGCGGCAGACATCGACCGGCTGATTCTTAATTTGCGCGAAACCCGGGGAATGACGATAGTAGTAGTCACGCACGAACTGGAAAGCGCGTTCAAAATCGCTGACCGGATCGTTGTGATGGACGGAGGCAAAGTCTTGGCGGCCGGGGACCCGGACGATATCAGAAACAGCCCCGATCCGCGCGTTCACCAGTTTTTGAGCCGGGAGGCGGATCCTTACAAATTGCACATGGAGGCCTACTACGAACGGTTGCTTGGCGACCAGTGGAGGGGACAGTGACAGTTGCGACCAAGCCCCGGGTGATATTCGCGGCAGACCGCGCAGGAGAGCCCCGATGGTAAATCCTGTGCGCCTGCTTGGCGCCTATGTATTGCAGCTTGTATATTCCGCGGGCCGCCTGGGCATGTTTCTTATTTACACTCTCCGGGGTCTTATCCGGCCGCCGGGCAAATTCTGGCCGACGGTAAAGCAGATCCACTTCATCGGCGCAAGGTCCATTGCGGTGATTGGCTTTACCGCGGCTTTCACCGGGATGGTGCTGGCTCTTCAGGGCTACCACTCTCTGAGCAGATTTGGCGCCGAAGGGTGGCTTGGCTCGGCGGTGGGGCTCTCGCTCGTACGCGAACTGGGTCCCGTGCTCTCCGCCCTGATGGTGACCGGCAGGGCAGGGTCGGCCATGGCCGCCGAAATCGGTATTATGAGAATCGAAGAGCAAATAGACGCCCTTGAATGCATGGCGATCGACCCTTACTCCTATCTTGTGACCCCGAGGCTTATTGCGAGCCTGGTGAGCCTGCCTCTTCTCACTTCATTTTGCAATGTGGTGGGCATTCTCGGGGGGTATTTGGTAGGTGTGAGACTTCTGGGAGTAAACTCCGGGGGGTTCTGGTCCGGGCTGACCACCAGCGTGGACTGGAGCGATCTGCGCATGGGACTGATAAAGTCCGTGTGCTTTTCCGTTCTGATTGCATGGACATGCACCTATAAAGGCTACTACGCGGGAATGGACGAGGGCGCTTTCGGCCCCGAGCAGGTTGGTCGCGCTACCACCAGTGCCGTGGTGATTTCATCGATCGCCGTGCTTATCAGCGACTATGTGATCACCTCGATTATGCTCTGACGGATGAAACGAGGAAATTCGAAATGGGAGCGGAACGAAAAGGGTTGGAGTTCGGTGTTGGTCTTTTCATTATAATTGGACTGTTTTGCCTGGGGTACCTGTCTTTTACTCTTGGCAACATCGGCTTCAGAAGTGACAGCTATGTGATCAAGGCCGTGTTTTCCACGGTTACCGGCCTTAAAGCCAAGGCCCAGGTGACGATGGCGGGGGTTTCCATCGGCGAGGTCAAAGACATTCGGTTAAAAAACGACCGCGCCGAGGTCATCATGAGCATAAAGAAGGATGTGAAACTGGAAGATGACTCGATTGCCAGCATCAAGACGATGGGCATCATCGGGGATAAATATGTCTCGATAACACCGGGGGCCTCCGATACTTATCTCAAAAACGGAGGAGTCATCATCGAGACTCAGGCCCCCATCGATATCGAAAGCCTGATATCCAGGTTTGTCTTCGGTTCAGTGGAAAGCAAGCCTCCGGGTGAAAGCAAGCCTCCGGGGGAAAACAAGAAACCGTAATTCATCCTGAAAGCGGGGGAAAAGGTATGAAGATATTCGTTACCGGAGGAACCGGCTTTGTTGGAAGATACGTGACGAGAAGACTTTCCGAGGATGGGCACGAGATCCTGGTGCTTTCGCGTTCCGCTCAGAAGGCAAAGGAATCCGTCCCATGGGCGGAAACCGTCGAAGGAGATCCCCGAAAAGCAGGCGACTGGCAGCAACGGGTCGATGAATGCGATGCGGCGGTAAACCTCGCCGGGACTTCCATATTCACCGTTTGGACAGATTCCGCGCGAAAATCCATCATGGAAAGCCGTGTGCTTTCCACCCAAAACCTTGTCGATGGACTTTCGGGCGCCGGAAAAGAAAAGATTTTGATAAACGGGTCGGCCGTCGGCTATTACGGAAGCCGGATGGATGACGAGGCCCTGGGTGAAGACGGACCGCACGGCTCCGAATTCATGTCCGAGGTTTGCCTGAGATGGGAGGAGGAAGCCCTGAAGGCGGCGCAGGCGGGAGTCCGGGTGGCTCTGTGCAGGTTTGGAATCGTTCTGGGAAGGGGCGGAGGCGCACTTTCCATGATGCTTCCCGCCTTCCGCTGGATGGTTGGAAGCCCGATTGGCACCGGCAGGCAGTGGATGTCCTGGATACACATGGAAGACCTCTTCGAAATATTTTCCTTTATACTGGGCAACGGGGCAATGTCTGGTCCGATAAACTGCGTGGCCCCCCACCCCGTAAGAAATGCTGAATTTGCAAGAGTGCTTTCGAGAACGCTTGGACGGCCGATACTGCTACCCGGCGTGCCGTCATTTGTTTTGAACATGCTGCTTGGCGAATTGTCAAATGTAGTTGTGAAGGGTCAGAGGGTTATCCCCGACAAGTTGATCGAAGCCGGCTTTTCCTTCAAGTTTCCTACCCTGGCCCAGGCCCTGCAAGATCTGGCCACCTGATAATCTGCTCCAGGAATTTTAATTACCCTACCGGTTCTTCCCTGAGGCCATGTACTCCCGGGACGGCTTGCCCGCAAGAAAGCCGATCCCGGTATTTGCTATTGTATCAGGCCGCCTCGATTAATGCTCTTGTGACCTGAACTGTATTAGTCATCTAGCCTTGTTGCAAAGTACTGGTTTATTGACATTAAAGACTTGACATTTTCCAATTCCTATTATAGGAACCAAACTAGGGAGCGTGCTTGGCCGAGTGTTTGTTGGGGCATTCGGCCACTGGTCAGGTTCTGCAAGGATTGCTCGAAGAGGCGAAACCGCAGGAAGTGGAAACGGAAATTGGAAAATGAAAGGAACTGCAGAGATGTCGGAAGGCCGCGTGAAATGGTTCAACGACAAAAAGGGCTATGGTTTCATCGAAACCAAGGATCAGGGAGACGTTTTCGTCCACTACAGTGCCATTTCGTCTGATGGATTTCGCTCTTTGAGTGAGGGAGATCGGGTTAGTTTCGACGTGGAACGTGGACCGAAAGGACCGCAGGCGGTTAACGTCAAGAAACTTGTCTAACCGATTTGTGTCCCCCGGGCGGCTATGACCGGTCGGGGCAAAGTTTTTTGGACAAAAGAGGGGGCCGGATAGTTTTTGCCGGCTCTTTTTTTCGGGGGAAAGAAGGTAATATTCAGCAGCTCAACATCGACTTGTGCCTTGTCATATTAGCCAAACAGGACATCGGCATAACCGCCGGTCCTTCAGTCCAGCCTGAGACCCATTCGCCGCGTCCCCTGTCTTGAATCGATAATCGCCGCAAAACGATTGGGTTGGCCGTGCCCCTATGGTATAAATAACCCGGATTTTCTGGAAACCGGCATCCCTCAGCAGCAGGAGCCCATTGGTTCCGGTTGCTGAACGTTTTTTGCCGCCATGTCCAACCTGGAGATTGATCATGGGATTTAACCGTACATCCCACCCTCTGTGGCTTCGCTGCATAGTCGCGGTACTCCTCGTTATCCTTGCCGCCGCAATACGATGGAAGTTTCTTGGAGTTCTCGAACTCCGCGCGGCCTTCGTGACTTTCTTTCCTGCCGTTGCGATCGCGTCATTGTATGGAGGATTTACAGCCGGGTTGCTGGCAACAGTTGTCTCCGCCGCTCTTGCCGAGTATTTCTGGTTTGAGCCCGTTGGCCGGTCCGCCTTCGCCAGTAGAGCGGATCAGATAAGCATGCTGGTTTTTCTCGGCAGCGCAATTCTCATCTCCTTTATGGCGGAAGCCATTCATCGCGCCCGGGCACGCGCAAACCGGGCAGAGGAAAAGGCAAGGTTATGGGCCGAGCGGGAACGGGCTGAAGAGAAAATGCGCGAGCAGCGTGAGCGGTTTAAGGTTACGCTTGCCAGTATTGGTGACGCGGTGCTGAGCACCGACACCGAGGGCAAGGTGACTTTTATAAATCCCGTTGCCGCCGCCCTCACCGGGTGGACAAATGAAGAAGCAGCAGGGCAGCCGGTTCAAAACATTTTCCGCATTATAAACGAAAAGACTCGCGCCCCGGCCGATGACATTGTAGAGAGGGTACTAAGAGAAGGACATGTGGTCGGTCTAGCCAATCATACCGCCCTTGTAGCCCGTGATGGGCAAGAGATCCCGATAGAGGACAGTGCCGCGCCAATCAAAGACAGCGACGGCAACGTTTCGGGCGTGGTGCTGGTTTTCCACGATGTCACCGAAAGGCGCCAGGCGCAGGAGGCGCTGAAGGAAAGTGAAAAGTACTATCGTTTTTTATTCGACAACATGCTCAATGGTTTTGCGTACTGCAGGATGCTCTTTGAAGAGGGGACGCCGGGAGATTTCGTCTACCTCAAAGTCAATACCGCCTTTGAAACCTTGACAGGGTTGAGAAATGTTTCCGGCAAGAAGGTATCCGAAGTGATTCCCGGTATTCGGGAATCCGATCCCGAACTGTTTGAGATTTACGGAAGAGTGTCAAAAACAGGGGTCCCCGAGCGATTTGAGACCTTTGTCGACGCCCTTGGGCAGTGGTTTTCAATCTCTGTCTACAGCCCTTTAGCCGAGTACTTCGTCGCCGTATTCGACGTTATCACCGAACGGAAGCGCGCCGAGCAGAACACGGCTCGTTTGGCGGCAATCGTGGAGTCATCCGATGATGCCATTATCGCCAAGACTTTGGATGGAGAGATCCTCTCGTGGAATCGCGGTGCGCAGGCGATGTACGAATACAGTTCCGAGGAGGCCATCGGTCAGTCCATCTCCATTTTAGCCCCTTTGGATGTCCACAATGAGTTTCCTTCAATTCTTGACAAGATTCGTCGCTCGGAGTTCGTAAAGCTCTTTGAGACTCGCCTTAGAAAGAAAAGTGGTGGAGTAATCGACGTGTCCCTTTCCGTATCCCCGATAAGAGACGCGTCGGGGCATATCGTGGGAGTCTCCAGCATTGCCCGCGACATTACCGAGCGAAGGAGGATGGAACTCGAAAAGGAGATCACCACCGAGCTTCTCCACTTTATCAACGAGAGCGCCGGGACATCGGATTTGGTAAAGGCCGCCGCGACGTTTTTTCAGAAACAGTCCGGCTGTGAGGCTGTCGGAATTCGTTTAAAAGATGGCGATGATTTTCCCTACTCCGAGGCGCGCGGTTTTCCCGAAGAGTTCGTTCGCATGGAAAATAGCCTGTGTTCCAAAGACGCCTTCGGCAATGTTCTCCGCGACAGCACCGGTTGCCCGCGCATCGAATGTATGTGCGGAAACGTCATACTGGAAAGAGTCGATCCGTCGAAGCCGTTTTTTTCGAAGGGCGGAAGTTTTTGGACAAACAGTACGACAAGGCTTCTTGCCGCCACAAGTGATGCAGACCGGCAGACCCGGACAAGGAATAGATGCAACGGAGAAGGATATGAATCGGTGGCATTGATTCCTCTGCGCATGGGTAAGGAGCGTTTGGGGCTCATCCAGCTAAACGACAGGCGCCAGAATATGTTCTCGACGGAGATAATCTCCCTATGGGAAAGGCTTGCCGGTTATCTTGCCGTGGCATTGTCCAGATCGAGGACAACCGAAGCGCTGCGCGAGGGTGAAGAACGCTTCCGGGTAATGGCTGACTCCATTCCACAACTTGCCTGGCTTGCAAAGGCCGATGGATACATCTACTGGTACAATCAACGCTGGAAAGAATACACCGGGACAACCCCCGAACAGATGGAGGGCTGGGGTTGGCAGATCGTCCATGACCCCGAGGTTTTGCCCGGTGTTCTTGTGCGCTGGAAGGAATCGATTGCCACGGGCAAATCTTTCGATATGGTTTTCCCTTTGCGCGGCGCCGACGGAAAATTTCGGCCGTTTCTGACTCGTGTGGAGCCGGTAAAAGACGTCGACGGAAAAGTGATTCAGTGGTGTGGAACCAACACCGACATTACAGAACGCGAGGAGATGGAAAACGAACTTCGCAAATCCAGAAGCGAACTCGAATTGCGCGTCGAAGAACGCACCGCCGAGATCAGAACGTTCATGGCAAAACTTGAGCAGAGCAACCAAGCCCTTCTGGACTTTGCATCCATTGCCTCACATGATTTGCAGGAACCTCTGCGCAAGGTCACGTCCTTTGGCGACATGCTCAGCCGGAAATACAGCGATTTGCTTGGGCAGACCGGAAACGACTATTTGAGCAGGATGCTCGATGCCACTGGCCGTATGCAATCCCTGCTCAAGGGTCTTCTTGAATACTCACGCGTTGCGACGAAAGCCGACCCTTTCGTAAGAGTCGATCTTAAAGAGATAGTCGCCGAGGTAGTCTGCGATCTGGAAGTCCGAATCCAAACCACCGGCGGCAAAGTGTATGTTGGGGACTTGCCCGCCTTGCAAGCCGACCCGACGCAGATGCGGCAACTGTTCCAAAATCTAATCGGCAACGCACTGAAGTTTTGTAAAGAGGATGAGAAGCCAGGTGTCTATGTTAAGAGTGGTTTAGCCCACGGCAAACTTCAAATCCTGGTTGAAGATAACGGAATCGGCTTTGCGGAGGAGTACATCGACAGGATTTTCGCACCATTCCAAAGACTTCATGGCAGGAGCGGCCGGTATGAAGGAACTGGAATGGGGCTCGCGATCTGCAAGAAAATCGTCGAACGTCATGGAGGAAGCATTACTGCGAAGAGTATTCCCGGCAGCGGGGCAAAATTTATCATCGAGTTGCCGTTGACATAAGCCAATTCTTAAGCATTATCGCAACCGGGTCCGCTTCATTAAAGACAGATTAATGGGGAAACAGCATGCGGTGGGACAGGGCGAATCGCCCCGTTTGGCTTGGATACATACTTTCCGCTCTCGCAGTCGCCATCGCGGTGCTTGTTCGTCTTGCATTGTTTGGAGGACCGGGGGCACGCGGACCCTTCGTGACATTTTACCCGGCCGTATTTGTCGCCGCTTTGTTTGGGGGCGTCTTTGCCGGCTTGCTGGCAACCACGGTTTGTGCCCTGTATGCCATAATCTGGTGGAACCCCGTTCCCTATCCTCTCGATTGGTCAGTGCTGATTATCTTTGTTGGGACCGGTATTTTTGTTTCTTTTGTTACATCAGTGCTTCACCGGGCGGAAACACGCGGTCGTGAGGCCGACAAAAGAGCGACATTTGCCGCCGAGCGGGAACGAGCGGCTGTTTCGATTCAGAAAAGCGAGGAACAATGGAAACGAACTTTTGACGCGATGCCCGAGGCAATCGCTGTATTGGATACTGAGCATCGCATTGTCAAGGTCAACGAACAGATGGCGCGGCGACTGGGTACGGAGCCGCGGAAATGCGTCGGTCTCCATTGCTACGAAGTGGTGCATGGCGGCGCCACTGGGCCGCCGAAGTTTTGTCCACACGCCCTGGCTCTCAGGGATGGTGGAGAACATGCTGCGGAAGTTCATGCGGAAAGGCTCGGTGGTGATTTTCTAGTCAGCGCGACGCCTCTTTTCAACGAGCAAGGCGAAATGGTCGGCGCTATTCATGTGGCCCGTGATATCACCGAAAGCAAGAAGATGGAGGCAACGCTTCGCGAGAGCGAAGAACGTTTGCGCCTTTTAGGAAACAATTTGCCGGATAGCGCTCTCTATCAGTATTCACATGATAGTGAAGGCGGTGTTCGATTCCACTACCTCAGCGCCGGGATAGAGCGGCTAAACGGTGTTAGGGCCGAAGAAGTATTGAGTGATGCAACCATTTTTCGCCGGCAGATTTTACCGGAATACTATCAGCGGCTTTTAGAGGTTGAGGCAAGAAGCGCTGCCGAGATGTCGGATTTCGACATGGAAGTGCCGATGCACTTACCCAATGGACAAACACGCTGGATGAGACTTCACTCTCGACCGCGAATCATGCCGGATGGCCGAGCCATGTGGGATGGCGTCCAAACAGATATCACTGACCGCAAACTCATGGAGGAAGAACTTCGCAAATCACGTGACGATTTGGAATTGCGCGTCAAAGAGCGCACTAAAGAGCTAACGGAGGCTAATAACGCACTGATCAATGCTAACAGGGCGTTTCAGACCCTTAGTGAGTGCAATCAGGCAATGGTACGCCAGACAGAGGAAACGGAATTACTCAAGCAGGTATGCCAAATAGTGGTAAATACAGGCGGGTACTGCATGGCGTGGGTCGGCTTCGCTGAAGACGATGAATACAAGACCGTGCGCCCGATTGTGTCCGCCGGATACGACGATGGTTATCTGGAAGAGGCGAAAATTACATGGGCAGACACTGAAAGGGGCAGAGGACCAACAGGGACGGCCATCCGTACCTGTAAAATAATTGCTTCACAAAACGCTTTAACAAATCCCGCCTACACTCCATGGCGTTCGGAAGGGACAAACAGAGGCTATGCGTCTTCCATTGCGCTGCCTCTCATTGTCGAAAGGAATGTCATCGGAGCGCTTACACTGTATAGTTTCGAGTCGGATGCTTTCGATGAGGAGGAATCGATTTTATTGAGCAATCTCGCTGAAAATCTTTCCCACGGGATCGCGTCGATTCGTTTCGCCGAACAGAGGGTGCGCACTGGAGAAGAACTGAGAGAATATGCGTCACGGCTTGAGGTAATAAATGGGGAATTGCAGGATTTCGCTTTTGCCGCATCCCACGATCTGCAGGAACCGCTGCGGAAGATACAGACTTTCTGCGATCTGGCTATAAAAAGATGCGCCCACACTCTGGACACCGCCAGTCAGGAATATTTGACCAGAGCGGTCAATTCCGCAAGCCGTATGCGAGACCTTCTGCATGGCCTGTTGCAGTTTTCGATGGTTGCCGCGCCCCCCGGACCGGTTAGGAAGATCGGGTTAAACTCATTGATGCGTGGAGTTGTCAATGCTCTGGAGCCATTGATTGTAGAATCGGGTTGCCGGGTCGAAGTCGAGGATTTACCCGACATCGAAGGTGACGAAAATCAGATGTTGCAACTCTTGGTCCATTTAGTTGGCAACGCTATCAAGTTCCGCGGCGATCGGATTCCTCATATCAAAATTTATGGCAAGTCTCACAAAAAGGAGATTTATGAGATTTTCATAGAAGACAACGGCATCGGGTTTAACCAGCAGTTCTCCGAAAGGATTTTCAAGCCCTTTCGGAGATTACATGGCCGAAGCGTATATGACGGCGCCGGAATGGGACTTGCGATATGCCGCAAGATTGCCGAGCGGCATGGCGGAACAATCAGGGCTGAGAGTGAACCGGGGAAAGGCTCAACGTTCATAGTGCGACTGCCCGTGAAACAGGCCGGAGTGGAGAGGATAAGTGGAGAACGATTATCCTGAGACAGCCATGACGGCACGACAGGACAGATTAGCCTGGGGCGTTCTATTTAACGAAGTGGAAAAAGGAGAGATCGGCCAGAATGAACACTGATTTCTTGGATGCTCATAGCCGGAACTTGGAAGATGCTGAAAAACTACTGGAAAACGCAAGGCTCGCCAATGCTGACCACCTTTACGGGATGGCGGCGGAATGCGGACTAAAGTGCTTAATGGTGTCGTTTGGTATGCCGGTTACTGGAGACGGAACTCCTGTGAGCGAAAATGATCGTAAACATGTGAACTTCATTTGGCCACGTTATGAAAGCTATCGCTCAGGACGCCTTGCTGGCGATTATGCCTTGCCTGTATCCAATCCATTTCGCGACTGGCATGTTTCGCAGCGTTACGCCCATCGCAGTAATTTCAACAGCACAATTGTCGAGGCGCATCGTAGAGGCGCCGAATTGGTACACACCCTGGTCACCAAGGCTCAAAGGGAAAGACTGCTATGACGCGAGATTCCATGATATTCGACCGCATGCTTTCAGCTTTGGCAGAGATATTCAATCAGCACCATGATGCGCAAAAGACAGTAGGCAGTATTCTTATAAACCGCGACTTGAATGGTCGTATCCGTCTCATCGTGGACGAAAAATGCGCGGAGGACACTCAAGCGAAAAACGTTCTGGATACAATAGCTCGCGAAATCGAGATGAAACTCGGCCCCCACGCTTACCCCGCAGGTCGTGCTGTGCTCTTCGAGCCGAACGTCGAATACATGCTCGAACGCGAGACTACATTTCCTCTCGAGTCCTGCGAGCAAATCCACGTAGTCGATCGCTTGGCAACCGAGGGGAATTGGGCGGCGATTGCCCCAGATTTAATGAGTGTTCCGAGGATCGTTTTTTACTCGATCAAAGGAGGGGTCGGACGTTCCACCGCGTTAGCGGCAGTCGCTTGGGCCCTGGCAGAACAGGGCAAGCGTGTCCTTGTCCTTGATCTGGATCTCGAATCGCCCGGGCTGTCTTCCTCTCTGTTGTCCGAGGATCGGCGCCCTGCCTATGGTATCGTCGATTGGCTGGTAGAGGATTTGGTGGCCAATGGCGATGTGGTATTCGACGACTTGGTCGCTATCAGCGATTTGTCTCGAATGGGCGAGATTCTAGTTGCCCCGGCACACGGTGTCGAACCGGGTGAATACGTGTCCAAACTGGGCCGCGTATGGATGCCAAAGGTGGAGAACGACGGGAGCAACGAGCCTTGGCCTGCACGATTGTCACGCCTTGTTCAAGCACTAGAACGTCGTTGGTTGCCGGACGTCGTCCTAATAGACAGCCGCGCCGGTATCGATGAGGTGGCTTCGGCAATCATAACCGATCTTGGTGTTTCTTTGATTCTGTTGTTTGCAATTGATGGAGACCATACATGGAATGGCTACCGGATTCTCTTCGAACACTGGCGGAAAACCGGCGCCGTTCGTGATATTCGTGAGCGGCTGCAGGTGGTTGCCGCGATGATTCCCGAACTGGGTGCCGCGGAATATTTCCAGTCACTTCGTGAGAATGCGTGGAATATTTTCTTGGATGAAATTTACGATGAATTGCCGGCACAGATCGAAGAGAAGCCCGAACCGGATGAAGAAATTATCAGTTGGAACTTCGATCTCGCAGACGAAACAGCACCTCATTATCCTTGGGTTGTCCGCTGGAATCGAGGTTTCGCTGCGTTGAGAAGCCTTCACGTCGCGACAAACTGGGCAGATGTCGGAGTGGTTGCCTCCGTTTTCGGTAGCTTGATAGAGGGCATAGCAGCTCGAGTTACGCCATGGGAGGAAAAGTGAAATGAGCGTCGATGGAGTTCGGAAGGCCATTATTGACGCCCTACCGCCGGATACCTCATTGAGTGGGGCGCTTCCCAAGCTTGAATGGGTCTATCTTCCGGTTTCGCACGTCAAGGCGCTTGGACTCGAAACCAGCTTGGTGATCGGTTCACGCGGGGTGGGCAAGAGTTTTTGGTGGGCTGCACTGCAAAGTGCTGAAATTAGAGAATCCTTGTCTCAATACTTACCCGAATTACCACGATTCGATGCTGCTGCCGGCTATGGTGAAAAAGCGAATAGACTATCTTATCCCGACATGGAAACTTTTGGGTATTTGATTGAGCAAGGTCATGCGCCACTTCATGTTTGGCGAGCGGTTGGGACTCGCTGGGCAAGAGCCTTACTGAACGAAGAGAAGCCTTCAGAGACCTGGAACCAGACTGTCACTGCCGTCAAGAATGATCCGGAAACTTTCGCCAAATCTATGGAAAGCGCTGACAATTATTTCAAGAAAAAGAAACGACATGGTTTGATTCTTTTCGATGCGTTAGATCGAACCAGTCATGATTGGCGGACAATGGATCCGATCGTGCGAGATCTCTTGCGTTTCATCCTTTACATCAAACCTTTCGACCACCTTCATGCCAAGGTCTTTTTGCGTGAAGACCAATTCGAAGGGCGAAATGTCGGAAATTTCCCGGATGCATCAAAATTACTCTCGACACGCATTGATCTAACTTGGGGGCTCGTTGATCTGCACGGCTTACTCTGGCAATATCTTATCAATGGGTGGGCGGATTCGGGAAAGAAGATCCGCCAAATTCTCGGGTCCAGCATCCGCTTGGAGATCCCTAACGTGAAGGGAGTATTCCGCTTGCCCGAAAAGTTGAGACGCGACGAATCCGTCCAACGCAGCTCATTTGCAACGCTGGCTGGTGAATGGATGGGTAAGGGGCCGCGCAGGGGCAAGCCTTATACCTGGAGTGTAGGCCATTTGGCCGATGGCCGGGGCCGGGTCTCTCCGCGATCGTTTGTTGCCGCGATCCGGAGTGCCGCTGAAGACAGCTTGGCGCGCTATCAGGACCATGATTTCCCTTTACATTATGA